>JAMJFO010000016.1 GCA_023544645.1 Desulfobulbaceae bacterium
GCGAGCTCGCGAGACTCCGGGAGATCGGGCAAAAAGACCGTTTCTGGACGGACACGAAATAATAGGTGGAGACAAAAATGAGCTTTACTCCAGATATACGGGTATTCAGCTGCCATTACACTTCCCAGCAGAGCTGCGCCGAGGGGGGGACCGAACTGCAGAAGCTGAACTTTCCGGAGAACGTCCGGCTGAACCGGGTGCCCTGCACCGGCAAACTTCAGGTTGTCACCCTGCTCAAAGCCTTTGAGGATGGCGCCGACGCCGTGTATGTTGTCGGATGCCCCGTTGACACCTGCCACAACGTTAAAGGGAGCCAGCGGGCCGCCAAACGCGTTGAAGCGGTGAAAAGCGCCATGATCGAACTTGGCATCGAGACCGAGCGGGTGGCAATGTATCACCTGGAACGCGGCCTGCATCCTGAATTTGTACAGGTTGCCAGGGAGATGAATGAACGGATCACCAAGATGGGTCCGAGCCCCTTCTGATACCCTGAAGAATTACCTCAACCAAGGATTTTTTCTCCTTTTTATTACCGGAGTCGAAGATGATTGTTGCCGAACGCAAGCCCCTGGACGAAATACTGGAAATGGTCAAAGACCACAAGAAAATCCTCATCCTTGCCTGCCGCGGGTGCGTTACCGTCTGTTCAGCAGGCGGTGAACGCGAAGCAGAGATTCTTGCCTCGCTCATCCGCCTGGGCATGAAGAAAATGGGCAAAAAAGCCACGGTGACCGAAGGCTCGCTTGTGCGCCAGTGCGATAAAGAATACATTGACGCCATTGACCAGTGGCAGGGCAAATATGATGCTATCGTTTCCATAGCCTGCGGCGTCGGCGTCAACTTCATTGCCAACCTCCGCCCGGGGGACAATGTCTATCCGGGACTGAACACCACCTTTTTCGGCGGTTCCGCCGAACAGGGCACCTGGAGCGAACAGTGCGCCGGCTGCGGCAACTGTGTCCTCCACCTTACCGGCGGACTGTGCCCGGTCGCCCGCTGCGCGAAAAGCCTCATGAACGGCCCCTGCGGCGGTTCGGTGGAGGGTCGCTGCGAAATCAACAAGAATGTCGACTGCATCTGGCAGATGATCTACGACCGCATGGGCCGTCTCGACCGTCAGGACGAAATGAAGGTTTCGGCCCCCATCCGCGACTGGTCGGTTGCTGGCCATGGAGGACCACGCAAACAGACCCGTGACGACCTGACGGTCTGATCGGGACATCTTGACATTCACCGGCAATTCCCTGCCCCTGCATCTGACTTGCCGCCTGGAGCAATACAACCTGTGTCGGACCGAAAACTCGTCATCAGCAGAGAACAGATCCGGGCAAGGGTCGGTGAACTGGCCTCCCGGATCAGCGCCGACTATACCGGTAAAGACCTGGTCATGGTCGGCATCCTCAACGGCGCCTTTATTTTTCTTGCCGACCTGGTCCGGTCTGTCACCATCCCCGTACAGATAGATTTCATCCGGGTCGCCAGCTATGGCAGCAGGGATATGCCGTCAGGGACCATCAGTTTGACCAAGGACATTGAACTGGACATCAGGGACAAACATGTCCTGCTGGTTGAAGACATCATTGATACCGGCAGCACTCTTGCCTGGTTGACGGAAAAACTTAAAGATAAAAAAGCCGCGTCACTTCGAATCTGCACACTCATTGACAAAAAGGAACGACGGCAGTCCGATGTCGAGGTTGATTACATCGGTTTTTCCCTTGAAAACGGATTTCTCGTCGGGTACGGTCTTGATTACGCTGAACAGTACCGGTACCTGCCGGAGATATATACCCTGCTGCCGTAACAGTGGAGGGCCGTATGAACCCCAAAAAAATCGCCGTTATTCTTTCCGGCTGCGGAAACCGGGATGGGGCGGAAATTCACGAGTCAACCCTGACCCTGCTGGCAATCCACAAACAGGGGGCTGATTATCAGTGTTTTGCGCCTGACATTCCCCAGCACCACGTGCTCAACCATCTCACCGGCGAGGAAATGAACGAACAGCGCAACGTGCTTGTCGAGGCCGCGAGGATAGCGCGCGGCAATATCAAGGACCTGCGCCGGTTCGACCCGGCCGACTATGATGCACTGATCCTTCCCGGAGGGGCGGGGGCGGCCAAGAATCTGAGCAGCTACGCCTTTGACGGACCCGACTGCACGGTCAATCAGGACGTGGAACGCGCGGTCAGATCCATGCACGCGGCGGGCAAACCCATCGGCGCCCTGTGCATCGCCCCGGTTATCCTGGCAAAAGTGCTTGGACGGGGAGAGCTCACTGCCGGACAGGATGGAGCCACCGCAGCCAATCTTGAAGCCATGGGGGCAAAACATACACCGACCGACCATGGTGAAATTGTCGTGGACCGGCGCGACAACATAGTTTCAACCCCCTGCTACATGCTTGAGGCCCGCGTCGACCAGGTAGCTGAGGGCGCGGAAAACCTGGTCAGGGCAGTGCTTGAGCTGGCCGGTTGATCAAACTCATTTTGCCGGCCTACAGTTGCCGCTTGACAAAAAGCACCTTTGTGATAATTTTGCTTGCAAGTCGAAGCAAATATTTTACTTTGCAAAAAAAGTAAACAAACATACAGATCAGCTGTATAAATTACTAACGGAGGAATTCCCATGTTTGAAGTTGAAGTTGACAAAGACAAATGTAACGGCGACGAAGAATGCGTAAACGCCTGCCCGGCACAGGTATTTGAAATGGTTGACGGCAAATCGGATCCAGTGAACATGGACGAGTGCCTTGGCTGCGAAACCTGTATCGAAGTCTGTCCGGAAGGGGCGATTACGGTTACCGAGGTTTAATTCATTCGCCTGCCTGACATAACCGTTTGCAACGACGGTTATGCGGATTCACCAACGACCTGCTCCCAACCGGGACCAGGTCGTTTTTTCTTGGTTCATTCATAGCCTTCCTCACTGCACACCACCCAGTTGTCGCTGCGCGATGACTCCAGACAGGCCTCGCACAACCGGACCGACGCCAGGCCGTCTTCACCGGCAATGGGATTTGGGCCTGCCCCGGCAAGAAATTTTTCCCAGTCCCGCAGCAGGGGAACAATGGTGTTTTCCGGCGCATCACCATCCAGATTCTGCACTTCGGTCCCGCGGACAAGCTCCACGGTATTGTGCACCTGGTCCCCGTGCAGCTGCCCTGCATATCCGACGAATTCATAGCGCCCGGACCGGGCATGGCTGATTTTTGAACAGTCAATGGTGCCCACCACGCCCTGCTCCATTTCAACCAGAACAGCCAGCAGGTCCTCAAGCACACCATTGTGCCGGCGTCGGACCACTGCCATGAGGCGCCGCACTTCCAGTCCGGTTATAAACCGGATAGCATCAAAGACATGGACCGCGGTGTGAAAACTGACTCCGGCGCCGGCCTGGGAGGGATCCTCGTGCCAGGCAAGGGAAGAGGGTTCAAGCCGCTGGTTGGCGGAAAAGCTGTATAGAGCGCCGATTGCCGGCAGCTCCTGCCGCAGTTTCCTCACCACCGGGTTATACCTGAGGGTCTGGCCCACGGTCAGCTGAAGATTTTTGCCGGCGAAGAGGTCGACAATCTCTGATGCGGCGGCGCTGCTGACCGCCAGCGGTTTTTCCAGGAGCAGGGGTTTTCCATTTTCAGCACAGGCCCGGGCAATATCAGGATTCAGCGCCGGCGGCACAACAGCGATCACCGCCTCGACCTGGCGGTCATGGACAAGTTCCCGCCAGTCCCGGTGCCAGCTGCAGCGCCATCTCTCTGCCTGAATCCTTCCCTCCCCGGAACGGCGGCAGACCGCCGACAATTCCAGCCCCGCCACATCATTGACAATATGGCCGGCATAGCGGCTGCCATGCTTTCCGGTTCCGATTATTCCCACCCGCATGATTGCTCTCCACCCACTTAATTCACCAGTTCATGGATACCGACAATCCGCACCTGCTGCTGCAGCACCTCCCGGCACAGCATCAGGGCATCAATAGTCGCCCTGTTGGGATGGCCGATGGCAATGCCCGCCCCGTGCTTCCTGGCATAGGCAACAAGCCGCCGCAGCTGGCGGCAGATATCCTCGGGGGTCTGACTGTTATCAAGAAACACATGACGGCTGGCGGTCCTGATTCCCATTTTACGGGCTTCATCCGCCCCCACACTGCCGGGCACGGTCACCGAGTCCACGAAAAAAAGATCTTTCCGCTTCAGCACCGCCAGCATCTTATGCATTGCCTGCCTGTCGGCGGTGAACCTCGAACCCATGTGGTTATTCACGCCGATGGCATGGGGCACCCGGGCAAGGTTTTCTTCCACTGTTCGAACCATACTCCCGGCAGGCGCATCGAGATACAGGGTTCCCGGACCCGGGTCCCATCGTGAATCCCTGGGCTCCATGGGCATGTGCACCAGGATATCGCGGCCCAGCTGCCGGGCATGTTCTTCCTGCCCGCTGGTAAACGGGGCGTAGGGAAGAAAGGAAAAGGTCAGATTCAAATCAAGATCAAGGAGCTCCGCCCCTATTTGCTGGTGATGCCCCATGTCATCGATGATAATTGCGACGCGGGGCAACTCCTCCTCTTGCGGAGGATCAAGGCAGTCGTCCGGTCCAGGCAGGGAAGCCAGGGGAATTTTGCCATTGGTGTCGGCTGGAGGCTCCTCGAATACAAAACCGGTAACCGGTGAAACCCGGTTTCCGATTTCATCGCTCCATTCGGTAGAGCCTGCAACATTAGCATCTGTTTCCAGAATTGCTTCTGATAAAACCGGAAAAGGGGACAACAGCAGAAATATTATGGTTGCCAATGAAAGAACGAAGGGAACAGCAGCTTTGCGCAACAGGGCATTTTGTCGGATCTTCACCAGCTTCTCACTTGTCGCGGGCCAGGACATATCCGGCCAGGGCCTTGAGCATGGCCAGGCTTTCAGGGTTCCCGCCCCGGGCAAAAACATCCAGGGCAGAGACGGCTTCGCCGACCATTTGTTCGGCGGACTGCCGGGCGGAGCTAAAGCCCCCCAGCGCATCGACCAATCCGGAAAATCGTGCCTGCACGGCCGGGTCCGTGCGGTCCTGCCGCAGGAGAGAGGCCAATACATCCCTGTCCTCCCTCCCTGCTGCGGCAAAGGCACGGATGAGCGGCAGGGTCATCTTGCCTTCGACAAAATCATTACCGATGGCCTTGCCGGTTGCGGCAGAATCTCCCTGGTAATCCAGCAGATCATCAATCACCTGGAAAGCCGTGCCCAGCCTGTCCCCATACAGCGCCAGGGACAATTGCTGTTTTTTGCCGGCGCCGCCGAACAGGGCGCCGATCTCGCAGGTCGAGGCGATCAGCAGGGCGGTTTTGCGGTGAATGACCGAAAAATACTGTTCTTCGGTGACTTCCGGATCGGCGACATAACGCAGCTGCAGAAACTCTCCGTCCACCATGCCGGCGGTGGAATGGCAGAATATATCCAGCCCCCGGGGGCCGGCATACCTGCCCACCAGGTGCATGGACCGGGCGTGCAGCCAATCGCCGGCGAGAATAGCCGCGGCCATCCCGAACCTGTGGCCCACGGCGTCCCGCCCGCGCCGCTGCCTGGCGTTATCGATCACATCGTCGTGAACCAGGGTTGCGACATGAAGGTATTCGAAGGCTACGGCCAGCCTGTAGAGCTCCCGGTCGTTGCGGCCGCAGATCCTCGCCGCCAGGATGGCCAGCAAGGGGCGGATCCGCTTGCCGCCGCCGAACAGAGCATACTCCAGCACCTCACCCAGCACGGGATCACACCCCTGCAGGACTCCGGCGAGATCCTCCCGGGCCGCGCCTTCCAGCAGAACGCCTTCCCGGTCTACAAACTGCTTGAATGCTGACAGCTCAGCCTGGTTCATGCTGCTTTCCTTCTTCGGCAAAAAATGTCTCTACCCGCTCAAGCTCCCTGCATAAAGGACTTGGCGGCAGGCTCTGGAGAAAACGTCGGCCATAGCCCTTGGTGAACAACCGCACATCCAGAACCGCCATCACGCCCCGGTCACCGGTGGAGCGCATGAGTCGGCCGACTCCCTGACGCAGCGAAAGTATAGCCCGCGGCACCTGAAAATCAAAAAACGGATTGGAGCCAAGCGCCCGGATCCTGTTTATCCGTGCCATAATAACAGGGTCAGTGGGGACTTCAAACGGTAATTTATCAATTATGACCATGCTGAGCGAATCGCCCCGGATATCCACGCCCTCCCAGAAACTTGACACCGCGAACAGAACCGACTCGCGCTGCCGGGCAAAACGCGACAACAACTGATGCCGTGATGCTTCCCCCTGGACGAACAGCGGATAGTCGAGGCTGTCGCGCAAAGCTGCGTAGGCGCGATCCATGGCCTGATTGGATGTGAACAGCACCAGGGCCCGTCCCCGGGAAAGCCGCACCAGTTCCCCGATCCGCTCATGCAGACAGGTGGCGTAGCCGGGGGCATTGGGTTCGGGAAAGCTCTTGTCGGGGACATACAGCAGGCTGCGGCCGGCATAATCAAACGGCGAGGGAAAGCTCATGGTGCCGGTATGTTCCGGAAGACCGAGGCGCTGCATGAAGTAGCTGAAATCCCCCTGGGTGGAAAGGGTGGCCGAAGTGAAGACCGTGCTCTGCACCATTGCGTACAGGGTATCCCTGAGGTCATCGGCAACATCTATGGGCGTTGAGGAAAGGACAAAATTCTTTTCCCGCCGCTCGTACCAGTGGACGGAGCTGATCTCCTCACCGGCCGAGTCGGAAAAACGTTCCGCAGTAATGGCTTCCAGGCGCGCGGCCAGATCCAGGGCTCTTGCCTCATACTGCCCCCAGGGTTCATCCCGGCCGGCCAATCCTTCCATGGCATCCGCCAGACGGTTCAATCCGCTGATCAGATGATCACGCCCCGAACCGATGTCCGGTCTTGCAGCCAGTATGTCGTCGAGGGGGAAACGGCCTTTTTCCGGGGGAAACAGGGAAAAAAATTGCTCCAGCTGACCGCTCACGGCCCGGGCTGCCTTCAGCGCCGCCTGTTGCTTCTGCTTGCTCCCGGCGAGCTCGGACAAAGCGCTTCTCTCCACATCCGCGGCAAGATCCAGCACCTGATAGCGGGTGAATGAAAACCCGAAGAAAGTGGTCGCCACTTCTTCAATATGATGCGCCTCGTCAAAAATCACCGCTTCATAGCGGGGCAAAACCTCGCCATATCCGGAGCGGCGCACGGCCAGATCGGAAAAAAACAGATGATGATTCACTATGAGCAGATCGCTTTTCGCCGCCTCGCGCCGGAGCCGGTTAAGAAAACAGGCGGAGCCGTCAGGACAGTCATTCCCCAGGCAAAAATGCTGCTGGCAGCATATTTTCTGCCACACCGGGGAGCCAGCGGCGAGCCACTGGAGCTCCGACCTGTCCCCGAACTCCGTCTCCATGAGCCAACCGGCAATCCGTCCACCCTCGCGGTCATCAAAGAGTTCATTCTGTCCGGCCGCCCGGTACTGGTGCCAGCGGTAAAGGCAGAGATAGTTCTGCCTGCCCTTGACACAGAGCGCCTTCAAGCCGGGATAAATATACTCCCGGATAAACGGAATCTCCCCTTTGAGGATCTGATCCTGCAGATTCCTGGTGTTGGTGGACACCACCACCTTTCGGCCGCTGAGAACCGCCGGGACCAGATAGGCCAGGGTCTTGCCGAGGCCGGTTTCCGCCTCCACCACCAGGCTGCCCCGGTCGGGATCTTCGAGGGCAGCGGCCACCGCTTCGGCCATCTGCCGCTGTCCCGGCCGGGGCTCATATCCGGGAAGGTGGCTGGCCAGAACACCTCCGGGACCGAAAATTTTTTCCATTGAAATACTCTGATGCATGCAGAAAAACAGCAAGAAAAATAATGCTGAATATGTTGAACAATTACCTGTCCATACCATGCCCTGCGCAAGCTGGCAATCCGGGAATTACTCCTGCTTGTTGACACAATCCCTACCGGCAAGTAAATTATTACCCAGATGGACCATTAACATGAGATAAAAATGCTCGTACTTGACAGATCAACTTCAGCTTTATCCTCTTTTCCGGACGAACTCCTTGAAGAAGAGGAGAAACTCCTCATTGTTGATGATTATCCCGACATTGTCCTCCTGCTGCAGGAATTCCTCCAGGACCAGGGATTGCCGACCATCACCGCCGGCTCCGTCGCCGAACTGCACCAGGCGCTACAGCACAACACCATTGCCCTGACCATTCTTGACATCGGCCTGCCGGACGGCAGCGGCATGGATCTGCTTCCGGTTCTGAAAAGCAAATTTCCCGACATGGCGGTCATCATGCTCACCGCGGTAACCGACCTGCATACCGCCCTTGACTGCATGCGCCAGGGAGCCGATGACTTCCTGACCAAGCCGGTGCAGTTCACCGAATTCTACTCGACCGTACGCAAAGTCCTGGAAAAAAGGCGCCTGGCCATCAACAACCGCCGGTATCAACGCCAGATCGAGCAGGCCAATTTCCGCATCAACCTGCTGCATGAACTGACCCTGAAAATGAACTCCGCCTTCCTCACCATGGTCGAACTGGACGAAATCCTCCAGGCCATCCTCGTGGGGATAACCGCTGATGAGGGATTACGCTTCAACCGCGCCTTTCTTGCCCTGTACGACGAAAAAAGCGAGAACCTTGAGGGCAGAATGGCCATCGGCCCGGGCTGCCGCGACGATGCCGGCAGAATATGGGGTGAAATGGAGCAGAAAGAGCTGCGCATCAGCCAGATTATCGACAATATCAAGGAAAACTGCTTTGCCCGGGACACCGAAGTCAATGTTATTGCCCGCTCGCTCAAGGTCAATGCCGAAGACGAAGGACACCTCCTGATCCGGGCCGCCGCCGAACGGAAATCCATCCAAGTTGTCGATGGCCGGTGTGAATACCCGGTCCCCCGGGAGCTTATCGAACTTTTACGCGAAGATACCTTTGTCGTGGTGCCGCTGTTTTCTCCCGGTGGTTCACTCGGCGTCATTATTGCCGATCATTTCGTCACCCGCCAGCCCATCACTCCCGATCTCATAAGCGCCCTGGAAAGTTTTGCCAGCCAGGCCAGCCTGGCCATCGAGCATTGCCATATGTACATGGACATGGAGAAAAAGATCGAAGAGCTGGAGAACCTGACCACGGAACTGGAAAAAAACAAGGATCTGCTGGTGGAGGCGGAACGGTATGCCGCCCTTGGCCACATGGCGGCCCAGCTGGTTCACAACATCCGCAACCCAGTCACCACCATCGGGGGAACGGCACGCCTGCTGGCCAAAAAGACCCATGATCCCGAATGGCTGAAGTTCCTCAACATGATGACTTCCGAAGCAACCAAGATTGAAGAGATCCTGCAGGATCTATTCACCTTTGTCGACAAGGATATCCATACCCGCCAACAGACCCCCCTCTATCCGCTGCTGAACAACTGCATGATCCTTTTTCACAGCATCATGGAGAAGCAGCATATCACTCATCAGCTGAACCTGCAGGAACCTGATCCCACCATCATGGCCGATGCCCATCTCTTCAAGCAGATGCTCGTTCATCTGATACGAAACAGCATCGATGCCATGCCGGAGGGAGGTTCGCTGACCATTGAAGCCGTCTATGATGATCAGCAGATCACCATCACCATCCGTGATACCGGGCCTGGTATTTCGGATGTGCTCCTGGACAGGGCGTCCGAGCCTTTTTTTACCACCAAGATTTTCGGCACCGGCATGGGACTGACCCTGGTCAAACGTATTGCCAACGATCATGGCGGCACATTAAGGCTGGCCAACCGGCCCGAAGGCGGCACCGATGCCATCCTCAGCTTTCCCCGGAACGAAAAGGCTGCTCAGGCGTAAACGTTCTTGCCGGCTGCCTTACCCCTGATCGGTTCCCCCCCGAACCTGACGACTTCTTACCCGATCCATGCCGCTGTTTTTTTCAAAAGGCCGGGACTCCCGGAATCATGCCTCCAGACCTGGAGAAAACAAGAACTCAACTTTCTGAGTTGATCTATTTGTCTGGAATCATGAAGCATTTATATATTAATTATGTTGGAATAGGCTGTTAGCTGTTAAGGCTATAGGCTTTTAGGGGCGGTTTTCGCAAGTAGCCTAATAGTCTTCAGCCTACAGCCTACAGCCTGATCAATAAGCCAGTTGAATCCTCACACATTCTTTATCTTTACAGTAAGTTAACATAAGTCAGAAAATTGAGACAAGAAGGAAAGGCTGCCGGGCCGGTCCATTTCCAGATCAGGGCTGCGATTGCTTTTTCCGCCCTCCTCGTCCCGGAGCACCGCGCAGCAACGATGCCGCAACAGCGCAGAAGGCGATGATCGCCGCATAGCCGAAGGAGACTTTTAAAGTGTAGACAAAGGCAGGGGTCTCGGAGGACACAAACTCCTTCATGTCCAGTCCGCCGGTGGCAAGAGCGAAGTGCAGGGTAAAGCTCAGACCGGCCAGGGCGGTTCCGGCCAGCATGCCGAAGTTGCGTGCCGTTGCCAGGAGGCTGGCGGTGACGCCGGCGTGGTCGTCAGCCACCCCTCCCAGGGCGGATGCGCTGTTGGGCGACAGGAACATGGCCTGGCCGAAGCCGAGCAGGGCCAGGCGGAAGGCAATGGCAAGAGCAGAAGTATCGGCTGTTATGCGGGTAAGCAGGATCAGGCTGCCCAGGCAGCAAAGGAGGCCGGCAGTGGCCACGATCCTGGCCCCGAACCGGTCATACAGCCGGCCGGCAGCCGGGGACACGATAAAAACACAAAGCGGCAGGGCCATCATCACGTAGCCGATGCGGTCGGGAGGCAGGCGGAGAACACGATCCAGATAAAACGGCATCAGAATCAGCACAAAAAACAGCGCCGCGAACGATAAGGCGCTGCTGAGCATAGCCATGACAAAAAAACGGCGCCGGAACAACCGCACCGGAAAGAAAGGAGCGGGGGTGCGGATCTCGTACCAGACAAAAAAGATCCAGCCGGCCAGGATCCCGCAGCTGCCGGTAATAAATACAAGAGAGGAAGCAGTCCCCCCGCCGCAGCAGAGCGTTGTGGCATGGGTGGCAGCCAGCAGGGTCAGGCTCACCATGGCCGCCCACAGCAAGGCGCCGGCAAAATCAGGCAGCTGCTCATCCCTGGGCTTTTCCGCACGGCCGGTCTGCGGCGTCGAGCAGCCGGCGAGCATTTTGCGCGACATGAGAAAAAAAAGAAATCCCACCGGCACGGTCACCCAGAAAATGACCCGCCAGTGAAGCCAGCGCAGAATAAGGCCGCTCACAGCCGGCCCGGCCATCAGTCCCAGCGAGGTGGCAACACCGACCATTCCCAGCCCCCGTCCCAGTCGTTGAGGCGGAAAAACCAGCCGGATCAGGGCCGGGCCGGTGGCCATCATCATCGACGCCCCCAGAGCCTGCACAAACCTGTACAAAATAAGCAGCCAGATATTGTGGGCCATGCCGCACAGCAGCGAACCGGTGGCAAAGAGAAGCATGCCCCGCGAATAGACCTTGCCGCAGCCCCAGCGGCTGCACAGTTTGCCCCAGAGGACCAGGAGCATGGTAATGGTCAGAAGATAAACCAGCACCACCCATTCGGTCAGGGCCAGCGAGCTGTGAAAGGTCTTCATGAGAACCGGCAGGGCCACGTTGACCATGGAGCTGTCCATGGTCGACATGAACACTCCGGCGGAAACGGTCACAAAGACCAGGCGGCTGGAGACGCGATCTATACCCCTAGATTCTGACATTTTCTCGGCAGCATCCTCTTCAAAGAGATCCAAATTCACATTATTGTACACTGCTCATGTAAAAAAATCGCCCGATTAAAAAAAAGAACTGTTATATGCTTGACATGCGGAAGCAAGGTGTTATAAAAGACATAGTAAAATTTTTTGTACCTGTATGATATTTTGTACAGGACGATGCGGGGCGGCACGGTGCCGTTCCCCAAAATACTTACATGTAAGAGGAGTGAAGAGATGAAGAAATTACTTTCCGCAGCTGTAGCCTTCGGCATGGTCGCCGGAGTAGCAGCAACCGCATCCGCCCTGGATCTGGAAGTAAAAGGCAGCTACGATGGAGCCGGTTACTGGATTGACGGTGCCACAGACAATGGTGTCAGTCCTTTCGAGAACAGCAATGATGCAGACTGGTACCAGCACCGGTTCCGGATCCAGCCGACCCTGATCGTCAATGACAAGGTCAGAGTAAACTCCGACATCCGCATGATTTCCTCCAACACTGTTTGGGGTGGCGGCGCCGCAGGTGATGATACCAACACCGCTGATGGCAACAACTTCAATGTTGACAAGCTGTGGCTGGTTTACGATTCTCCCATCGGTAAATGGGAAATCGGCCGTCGTCCCGGCGGAGCTTGGGGAACCGACTTTGTCAGCTCCAGCACCAATGCCGACAGGATTTTCTGGCATCTGCCGACCAGCGGACCGTTAAAGGCATATGTTTTCCTGCAGAAACTTGAAGAAAACGACAAGCTGTCCGGTGTTGACTCTGACGGACCTCTGGTATCCGGTTTCAATGGAGAAGATAGAGATTACTACGAAGGCGCTGTTGGTTACAAGACCGATGCCATGACCATCTATGGCGGTATCGGAACTTATCAGAAAGACGCTACCGGTCAGGATTTCTGGCGCTTTAAAACATACGGTATAATTGCAGCTGGACCCGGAAACGTAGTGTTCGAGGGTGATTACAAGATCGGTGACTCAAGTTCAACAGTAGAAATAGACGCTTATGCTGCTATGCTAGCCTATACAGGCACGGTTGGGAACATCAGCTTCCTGGCTGGTTACGCAACGATTTCCGGTGACAATGACAACGATGCTACAGAAACCAATGCCTATGATGTTAGCCATGGTACTGGTGACGACTTTGAGCCTCTGTACATCCTGACAGGCAACAGGACCAACGTCCTCAACGGTGACGCCGGCGCAAATCCTGTCGGCGACGCTGTTCGCCAGGCTGGTGTCCATGCTCTGGTTGCCACCGCAGACTACAAGGTGTCGGAAGACATGACCCTGCACGGCGGCCTCGGCTGGGGCATGGCAGATGACGAGCCCGCAGGCTGGGATGATGCCTACGGCTGGGAAGCTGATCTCGGCATGTCCTACAAACTGTACCAGAACCTGACCTACGACCTGCACTTCGGTTACTGGTTTGTCGGTGACTTTGCTGACTTGGGTGGAGCTGCTAAGTCTGACGACGTTATGCTGCTCAGCCATCACCTGACCATGAAGTTCTAATCTCTCTTGAGAGAAGAACAGTGATTCATACCCCTGCCGGTCCCCCGGCAGGGGTTTTTTTATGTAATAGTAAAGGAACTCAGGGAATTTTCGGAATACAAAATATGACAGCAGGTACGACATGTTTGGAAAAAGTTTCAGCTGAGTTTCACGAAGAGCCGCATTATAAAAAAATTCCTCATATACCTTCGGAATGACAAATAAGTTGCAATCCAAAGGGAGCAATTCACCTTTGCAAAGATTCCCATTGATTCAATTATTTCTCTGGCATAACCGCAAGTATTTCGGTATGAAAACAGTGTGCAGAGTCGAAAATGAAAAATTGATTCATTGTTCCAATCCAATGAATTGAAACCAAACAAGACCTGACGCAGTATGGAATTTGAAGCCGCAACCCAATCGAAAGAGGAACTGCGATCCGCCTTAAAGAAAACCGTGCGCCGTCCGCACGGCAACGTTCATCATGGCAAACTCTACGTCTCGCCGGAGGCCTTCAGCACGCCGGGTACTGAAACAAACCTGTGCATCAGCCCCTTTTCCATCCTTGACTGCACCGGCAACATGCATATCGGCCCATGGTGCATGATCGGGGCGCGTAGCCGGATATACACCCATGACCATATCCATGACGGACGGCGGCCCCTTCTCTGTCAGCAGGAACGACACGGCGTGGTGTGGCAGGACAAATATATCGGCCGGGATGTGTGGATACATGAAAACGTCATTGTGCTGTACCAGGTGACCGTTATTCCCGACGGCGCAGTCATTGGCGCCGGCGCGGTTCTCACCAGAAGTCCCGGGCCCTATGAAATATGGGCCGGGGTTCCGGCGCGCAAGATCGCCGACCGCAGGGACTTGAGCCCGCACCAGATCCGCGAACTGACAGGACGTAAAAAATTTTCCCTCAAGGACCACCTCAAGGAATCATGGGCGAGCACCGATTATACAACATTCTGATGTACTCCCATGACACCTACGGGCTGGGACACATCCGTCGAACAATGGCCATTGCAGCCCATCTGCGCGACCTGTCGACCAACATTCTCATCCTGACCGGCTCGCCCATCGCCGGCCGTTACAGCCTGCCGGAAAATGTCGATTTTGTCCGCATCCCCGGGATGATCAAAAAGACCAACGACGAATACCACTCTTTATCCATCAGGATCAATGCCGAACACGCCCTGAACATCCGCAAATCCATTATCTCCGCCACGGCCAAAAGCTTTCAGCCGGATCTGTTCATCGTCGACAAGGAGCCGCTCGGCCTCAAAAAAGAGGTCCTGCCGATTTTGCGCTGGTTTAAAAAAAATCATCCCCAAACCAGGACTATTCTCGGCCTGCGGGACATCATGGACGACCGAGAGATCGTACGAAGCGACTGGCAGCATAAAAAAGTCTACCGCTACCTCGACGAGCTCTATTCGGAGATATGGGTCTACGGCAGACAGGATATCTACGATTCCGCTGTGGAATACGACATACCGGAAAAGGTGCAGGAAAAAATGTTCTTTACCGGATACCTGCCCCGGAATGTTGCTTCCGCTAAGGTGAAGCAGAAAACACGGAAAAAATTCTGCGTCCGCAACGAGGAACGGATGATTGTTGTCACCGCGGGAGGAGGAGGAGACGGGTTCAAGATGATGGACACCTATATCGCCATGTATGAATCCTGCGCCATGCCGGAAATCAAGTCAGTTCTGATCACCGGCCCTTTCATGCCCAAAGTGCAGCGCCGGCACCTGGCCAAACGAGCCAAACCCTTCAAGATAAAAGTCATTCCCTTCTACCCCAGGATGGAAGAGATGTTCGGGGCGGCGGACCTGGTCGTTTCCATGGGCGGCTACAATACAATCTGCGAGATATTGAGCCAGGAAACTCCTTCGCTGATCATCCCCCGGGAAACGCCGCGCAAGGAACAGCTGATCAGGGCACAAGCCTTTAAAAAACACCAGCTTATCGACTTTATTCCCTGGCCGCGGCTGAAACCGGAAAACCTGCATGAAAAACTGACAACAATGCTTGGCTCCCTTGGTTCCTACCGCCGGGCCATTGCTCTTTTTGAGCTTGACGGCATCAGCTTTATCAAGGAGCGGCTGCGCCTGTTCAAGGATATCCGCCCATGACCATGCCGGTCCTGGGGATGGTCCTCAAGGGCTACCCCCGCATCTCCGAAACCTTCATTTCCAACGAAATCCTGCTGCTTGAACAGCTGGGCATGCGTATACGGATCTTTTCCATGCGCCACCCGCGGGAACCCTTCAGCCACGACAGCGTCAAGAAGATCCAGGCCCGGGTTGACTACCTGCCCACCGAGCTTTTTCTCGAATTTCCCCGACTGCTCCTGCCCACCGCCCTCGAGGCTGTCAGGCAGCCGAGCCGATTCCTTGACGTCCTGCGCATGGCCGGCGAACGGTTTGCCCGAACCCGAAGCCTCGGGACCATCAAACATCTCATGCAGGGGGCCTTTCTGGTCAACCGCTTTCTCCGCAGCTCTCCGGAGGTGGCGCACCTGCATGCCCATTTTGCCCACTCGCCGGCATCAGTGGCCCTGTTCGCCAGCCGCCTCGGCTCCCTCGACTTCAGCTTTACCGCCCATGCCAAGGATATCTATACCTCGAACCCGGACCAGATCAGGGAAAAAATCAGCCGGGCATCCTTTGTCGTCACCTGCACCGAGTACAACAGGCAGTTTCTGGCAAATCTTGCCGGCGCGGTTGCCACTTCCGTTTACCGGGTTTACCACGGTATTGACCTCAAGCTGTTCACCGGCCATGATCAACGCCGCCGCCCCCGGCCGCCTTATCGCATCCTCAGCGTCGCCCGGCTCACCGCCAAGAAAGGGATACCAACCATCCTGGAGGCATTGGCCATGCTTCGCGATCAGGGCGTGCAATTCCAGTATATCCTGATCGGTGACGGTGATGAGCGGGACCGAATCCTCGGGCTGATCTTTGATCTTGGCCTGCAGGACTCCTGCCGCTGGACCGGCACCCTGCCCCATGAACAGGTCGTCAACGAATTTGCCAGGGCCGACCTCTTTGCCCTTGGCTGCGAGATCGGTCCGGACGGCGACCGGGACGGCATTCCCAACGTGCTGGTGGAAAGCCTGGCCATGGGACTGCCGGCGGTCGGCACCTGGGTTTCCGCCCTTCCGGAAATTATCATCAACAATGAGACCGGCCTGCTTTCCAAACCGGGTGACCCGCGGGCCATGGCCGACAATATGCACAGGCTGCTGACCGACGAACCGCTGCGGCAAAAAGTTATCAGCGCCGGTTTGCAGCATGTGCGCGCCGGGTTTAACAACCGGCAGCTTATCAACGATCTTGCCGCGATCTACTGTCGCAACATCCCCGGCCTGAACTGTCTGTAAGCTCATGCGTATCGCTTTTTACGCCCCATTCAAGCCCCTGGACCACCCCAACCCCTCCGGAGACCTGGTCATTGCCGGCGGACTGGTTGACCATCTTATTGCCGGCGGCAACGACATCCGGGTAATGAGTAGGCTGCGCTCACGCTGGATATACTGGAAGCCCTGGCTTCTGCTCCGGGCTTTAATCCAACGGCGGCGGATCACCAGGGAACTTGCCCGGCAGAATGTTGATTTATGGCTGACCTATCACACCTATTACAAGGCTCCTGACCTGATAGGTCCGTTCGTGGCAGCAAAGCTGAACATCCCTTATGTCATTTTCCAGGGGATTTACTCGACCAGGGTCCGCAGGAAATGGCAGACCCGCCCCGGTTACACGTTGAACACCAGGGCCCTGCTCGCCGCAGACCTGGTCCTGACCAACAGGCAGGCTGATCTGAAAAACCTGCGGCGTCTCCTTCCCGATGACCGCCTGCATTATCTGGCCCCCGGCATTCATCCCGCCCGGTTTACTGCCGACCCGACTGTGCGCAGAACCGTCCGCGCCGGATGGCGGGTCAACACTGTACCGGTCATCCTTACCGCTGCCATGTTCCGGGCCGACGTCAAAACCCAGGGCCTGATCTGGGTGATTGAAAGCTGCGCGCGACTGCTCGGGCAGGGTCATGACCTGCGGCTGGTCATTGCCGGGGACGGCCGGGAAAAAGCCCGGCTGGTCGATCTTGCCCGCAAACTGCTCGGTGATAAAGCGTTGTTTGTCGGCCTGGTTCCCCGGCAGCAGATGGCTGAATTCTACAACGGCGGTGACCTGTTCGTTTTCCCCGGCATCAACGAATCGCTGGGCATGGTCTATCTCGAAGCCCAGTCATGCGGACTGCCGGTGGTTGCCTTTGAAACCGGCGGCGTTCCCGAGGTGGTCAAAAACGGCCAAACCGGCCTGCTGACGCCCCTTTTCGACCAAAACCGTTTTGATGGGGCTGTGGCGGCGCTGATCACGGACCCCCGGCAGCGGCAGCGAATGGGCGCGGCCGCCGCCGCGTACATCCGCGAAAATCACGACCTTGAAAAAAATTACCGCCGGCTGGAACAACTGCTGCGAGAAGTCAAAGCATCGCACCGGGACAAGAGCAACGCATGAAGAGCCAGGCAGCAACCCATTTCGGCATCATCCGCCACGCTCCCACCCTGTGGAACGAAGAAAAGCGGATCCAGGGACAGCATGACGCCCCTCTTTCCGCCAGGGGTCGATCAATGGCCAGGGAATGGGGAAAGCAGCTTGCGCAATTAACCTGGCACCGTCTTGTCTGCAGCGACCTGGAACGGGCGCGGCAAACCGCCGAACTGGTCAACATAACGCTGCGTCTGCCGTGGACAACGGAGTCCCGGCTGCGGGAACAGGACTGGGGGGACTGGACCACCATGACCCTGGGCGAGATAAAGGCCGGCCATCATGACCTGCTGCGGAAACAGGAGCGGCAGGGGTGGGATTTTCAGCCGCCCGGCGGTGAATCCCGCCGCAAGGTCCTGGCACGGAGCCTGGCTGCACTGGCTGCTGCCCATGCCACCGCCCCCGGGGAGAACATCCTGATCGTCTGTCATGAGGGAATAGTGAAATGTTTGCTGTACCACCTGCTGGATCGTCAATTTCTGCCGGAAGAACCCGGGGTCATTGCTCCTTTTCACCTGCACCTGCTGGCAATGCAGGGCAACAACCTTTCCCTGGCCCGCTTGAACCGGCTGCCGCTGGCCACGACTCCGCCCGGAAATGGTCAATGACATGAAGATACTCATTTACTGTCAGCATGTTCTCGGCATCGGCCACCTGTTCCGGACCCTGGAAATAGCCCGGTCCATGGAGGACCACCAGGTGACCCTGGTTCTCGGGGGCCCGCCCGCAGCCCTTGCCCTGCCCGAACATATCCGGATCGTCCAGCTGCCCGGCCTCCGGATGGACGCTGATTTTGACGAAGTTTTACCGGTTGACCGGGACCGATCCCTTGAGGAGGTCAAAACTGAACGGGCAGCCATGCTGCACAGCCTGGCCGGGGATCTGCGGCCGGATATCATTATGATCGAACTCTTTCCTTTCGGCCGCAACGGTTTTTCCTTTGAACTGCTGCCCCTGCTGAAAGATGTCCGCAACGGCCTCCTGCCCCCCGCCAAAGTAGTCTGCAGCCTGCGGGACATCCTGGTGGAGAAAAAAGACCAGGCCCGGTTCGAGCAACGGGTCATCGACCGGCTCAATGCTTTTTTTGATCTCCTGCTGATCCACGGAGACCCTGAGGTAATAGCCCTGGATGCAACGTTCTCCCGGGTCAACGACATTGCCGTTCCAATGGTCTATACCGGTTATATCTGCGAAAAAAGCGCCCCCCGGGAAGGAGCCTTGCTCAAAAAGCAGATCCGCCTGCTGCCCGGCGAAAAACTTATCGTGGTCAGCGCCGGCGGCGGCAATGTGGGGTATCATCTGCTGGATACCGCGCGCAGGGCCTGTGACCTGCTACAGTTCCCTGTGCGCATGCAGATCTTTACCGGTCCCTATCTGGAACCGGATCATTTTGGCGAGCTCAAGGAGAAAACCGCACCCGGTGTCAGGGTCGAGCGCTTTACCGACCGTTTTCCGGCCTGGCTTGCCGCCGCGGACCTTTCAATATCCATGGGCGGCTACAATACCTCCATGTCCGTCCTTGCTTCCGGAACACCGGCCCTTATTCATCCCTTCGGCCAGAACCGGGAGCAGCGGATGCGGACCGAGCGGCTTGCGACAATGGCGGCCATCCGGTTACTGCGCGAAACCGATCTCTCGCCGGCTGTCCTGGCGGAAAACATTTCATCGATGATCGGCCGGCAAAAAACAATCCCCGCCATACGGCTTGACGGGGCAGCAAAAACCAACCGGCTGTTGACCGGCTGGCTCACCAGCGGGACACTGGCATGAGTGATCACGTAGCAATAATCTGGCAGCAGGATATTCCGGAGGGGACAATACAACAACTGCGGGAGATTCTCCAGTCGACTCCTCCCGCCGACCAGGCGCTGCAGGTATTCTTCCGGGCCGATGACATCGCCCGGACCGACGAACCATTCCGCAAGCTCATGCAGCTGTTCCTGGATCATGGCATGCCCCTGTGCCTTGCCGTTGTCCCGGACTGGCTCGACCATGACCGTTGGCAGGCCCTGCAGCAATTCGACCCGGCCAATCCTCTCTGGTGCTGGCACCAGCATGGGCGAAATCACGGCAACCATGAGCTGCGGGGGAAAAAAAGCGAATTCGGTGATTCCAGGTCACCGGAGGAAATCAGCAATGACCTGGCCGGCGGCAGGGATCATCTTGTCCAAACCATGGGCGGTCTTTTTTACCCGGTTTTTACGCCGCCCTGGAACCGGTGCGGCGCCAAAACCCTGAACCTTTTGCCAAAGCTTGACTTCAGGGCCGTTTCCAGATCAGAAGGCGCCACGCCTTCAGCGCAAAACATTCTACCTGATCTTGCTGTCAACGTCGACCTGCACACGCGCAAGGAGCAAAATTTCAACACAGGCTGGCAAAACCTTGCGCTTGAATTCACCCGAGCTGCCGCCAGTGGACGAATGGGAATCATGCTGCACCACGAGCGGATGAATGACGCGGCATTTACCTTTCTCGCGGCACTGCTCTCCGAACTCCGATCTTTGCCGCACATAGACTGCTGCACGTTCCGGCAACTCCTGAAACAGGGAAAAAAAATTAGTCGCCGGGATTGACGGCGAATACCACATTCTCATCCTCGCCGGCCATTTCCCTTATCACATCAGCGCCGCAACTTTGCAGGCGCGCAATCACATCCTTTACCAGGACCTCGGGGGCGGACGCCCCGGCGGTAAGTCCAATGGTCCGGACCCCGTCCAGCCAATTGGGATCGATCTCGTCCGCCTGATCTATCAGATAGGCCTTTACCCCTCGGTGTTCAGCCGCTTCACGCAGCCGGTTGGAATTGGAGCTGTTCCTTGATCCCACAACCAGGACCAGGTCAACCTGGGTTGAAAGCTCCCGCACAGCGTTCTGCCGGTTGGTTGTCGCATAGCATATATCGGTCCGTTCGGGCTCACTGATGTCCGGAAAACGATGACGGATCGCCTGGAGCAGTTCCCTGGTATCGTCAAGGCTCAGGGTGGTCTGGGTAACGTAGCCAACCCGGTGCGGATCGGCCACCTGCAGATTTGACACCTCTGCGGGATCGGATACCACATGCGCGGCGCCGGCAGCATGGCCGCAGGTTCCCTCAACTTCGGGGTGGCCCTTATGTCCGAGCACCAGGACATCGTAGCCGATCTTGTTCAGCCGCACCACCCTGCGGTGCACCCGTGAAACCAGCGGACAGGTGGCGTCGATGGTCTGCAGGCCGAGTTTATCCGCCATTTTTTCAATGGCCAGAGAAACGCCATGGGCGCTGAATATGGTGACCGACCCGGAGGGAATATCTTCCAGGGATTCGACAAAAACAGCTCCTTTCTCCGCCAGCTCCTGTATGACGTGCCTGTTGTGCACAATCTCATGCAGCACGTAGACCGGCGGGCCATGCTGGTCCAGGGCTTCGCGGACAATGGTGATGGCCCGCTTGACCCCGGCGCAGAACCCCCGCGGTTTTGCCAGAATTACTTCCATGCCTGTTTTTCCCTTGCCAATACCTTGTTTCATAATAAACCTTTCCCTTCCCTGCCAGGATATGTAATAAAATACCAACTGAAAAAAGACAACAAACGATTCAGGCCCGCCGGTACGGCATCAAGCCTTGATAAACCGGAAGACAGACAAAATGCGTCGACAAATTTATTTATGTTTTTAACACATTATCTCAAGTTTTTCTTTTTTCCTCCCCCCGGTATCGGTTATACTTTTAAAAATAATAATTCATCTTCTCAACACAGAAGGAAATTCATGGACCGGCTGGTTGAACTCCCTTTTGGTAAATCCGTAGAAATTGCCTACAAGTCTATCCGGGCCAGATTCTTCCGCTCCCTGATCACCACCCTCAGTCTTGTGCTTGCCATCGCCTTTTTATGCTATGTCCAGACCGGCAACCTCATAGCCGAAGCAGTCCTGCAGCACAACGGTGAAGAAGCGTACAGGATCCTGGAACGGGCCGGCTATGATATCGAGCCGGGCGCGACCTCCATCGGGGACAGCGCCAAGCAGCGCTGGATTATTATCCTCTCGCTGCTGGTCTGCGTCGTGGGCATTGTCAACGCCCAACTCATGGCAGTCACCGAACGTTTTCGGGAAATCGGCACCATGAAATGCCTTGGCGCGCTCAACCGTTTCATCCTCCGGCTGTTTGTGCTGGAGGCCTCTATCCAAGGCCTTGCCGGAGCCTTTGCCGGGGCGATGATCGGAGCGGTGTTTGCCCTCATTTCATCAACTTTTCAGTTCGGCTCCACAGTTCTTGCGTCTCTGCCCTATACCCAGGTAGCCGCAACCATCGGCGCCGCCACTGCTGTTGGCTGTTTCCTCAGCCTGGCCGGTGTAACCTACCCGGCCATCAAGGCCGCGACAATGGAACCGGTAGAGGCCATGCGGGTCGAGGAATAAGTAAACAGAACAGACAGGATACAGGAAACCGATGACTGAACAGCACGCCATTATCAGAACCACCAACGTGGTAAAAACATTCCAGCTCGGCCGTCATCAGCTGGAAGTGCTCAAGGGAATAAGTTTGACCATTGCCGCTGGTCGCTACATATCGATCATGGGCCCCTCGGGCTCGGGCAAAAGCACGCTGTTCAACATGATCGGCGGACTTGACAAGCCGACTTCGGGCAAGGTTTTCATTGACGAAGTCGACATTGCCCAACTGGACGCCTATGAACTTGCATGGCTGCGCTGCCGGAAAATCGGCTACATCTTCCAGACCTTCAACCTGATCCCGGTGATGACCGCCCTGGAAAACGTTACCCTGCCCATGATTTTTGCCGGCACCGGCAATGATGAAGCTGTTGAACGAGGCATGGAACTGCTGAGGACCGTAGGCCTGGCCGACCGCCACAGCCACAAGCCTTCGGAGCTTTCCGGCGGCCAGCAACAGCGGGTGGCAGTGGCCCGGGCCCTGGCCAACAGCCCGGCCATCATCCTTGCCGACGAGCCCACCGGCAACCTTGATCTGACCACCGGGGAGGAAATAATCAACCTTCTCAAACAGATGAGTACAGAGCGCGGGGTCACCATCATCTCAGCCACCCATGATTTCAAAATGCTCAATGTTTCGGATGAAGTCATCTGGATCCGCGACGGCATGGTGGACAAGATAGAACAGCGCGAAGAACTGAATATATCCATCGGTACCATCGAATAATCATGCTGCCCCGTACCTGCGGAAAAAAATATTGCCGGCCAGGGATCATCCCGTTGCTGGTCCTGTTTTTTTCCCTGCTGTTGTTTATTCCGGACAGCAGCCGGGCCCAAGGTGATGAAACCCTGCGCCGGACTGTTGAAACCCTGAGCAGCCTTGGCGACCGCCGCACCGGCACCCCGGGCTCCAGTGAAGCGGCGGCCTATATCCGCCAGCGATTGGCCGCGGCCCACCCTGAAGAGCTGGACAGTATGCAGTTTGCGCTCCCGGTTCTCCACCACCTGGGCAGCCGGCTCATTGCCAACGGCAGGGAAATACCCCTGCAGCCGATCCTCTACAATGCCATCACCCCGGAAAACCTGCCGGCCGAAGGACTGCAGGGCCCGCTGGTCTATGTCGGCAAAGGGCGGCTTGGTGATTTTAACGGGCACAGAATTGAAGGCGCCATTGTTCTCATGGAATTCGATTCCGGCCGCAACTGGCTCAATGCCGCATCTCTCGGAGCATCCGCTCTTATCTATATCAACCGCGGCCCCTCTCCCAGGACCCGGTTTGTCGACAAGGAAGAGCTCTCCCCCGTGCAGTTCCCCTGCTTCTGGATGGAAGAGGAGTCACTGCCGCTTCTGGGAGATTTTGCAGCCGCCGATCCGGCAGCGCTCAACACCATCCCCATCCGTCTTGAAAGCTCCATGCGCTGGCAAAAGGCCACAACGGAAAACATCTTTGCCCTTTTTCCCGGAACCAGCCCCGACCTGAGCGATGAAC
Source organism: Desulfobulbaceae bacterium (assembly GCA_023544645.1). Taxonomy (GTDB): domain Bacteria; phylum Desulfobacterota; class Desulfobulbia; order Desulfobulbales; family Desulfobulbaceae; genus UBA10518. The sequence continues at coordinate 23,692 of JAMJFO010000016.1, forward strand.
TCATTATTGTTGAGGCCTTTTACGATTCCAGCTCATTTATTCCCGGGCGCGCACCAGGTGCGGATGAAGCGCTGTCCATAGCCGGACTTCTGAAACTTGCCGACGATCTTGCCGTCAATCCACCGCAAAGACCTTTTCTCCTCATCGCCACCAGCGGCCATGGCCAGAGCCTTGCCGGCATGCGGGAGACCATCTGGGCGGCCAATGCCCGCTCCAAGGACCTGCGGGCAATGGAAAAACAGCTCACGGCCGATGCTGCCGAGCGGGAGGAATTTCTTGAACTGCTCCAACTCTACCGGCAGGGCGCTGTTGATGATGTCAACGGCCTGAGGCTGCAGAAAGCCATTGATCATGCCCTCAAACTCAAGGTGGACGACCTTTCCACCGAATTGATGCGTCTGCGGATGTACCAGGAAAAGGATTCCTCCTCGACAACAATAAAAAAACTGGCGGAGCAGCGTTTCATCCTCCGCCGACTGGGCTGGAGAACCAGTTTCGCGGACCTGACCGAGGAGGAAAAACAACTGCTGGACCCCCTGGTATCCCGGTCCATCACCGAACACCAGGCAGTGGTGAAGGAGGTCAAAAGCCAGCAGATCATTCTCAAAAGTATCAAAAAGCTCCGTTCACTGATAGTTGAATATGAGCCCCGGGCTGTTGTCTCCCTTCACCTTTCCAGTCACGGCACCGGGCTTGGCGCCTTTCACCAGGGTTTTCTCTACCCCCTGCGCCCTACCATCAACCGCACCGCCGCTTTTCGGGATATCGAACAGGCCCTGCAGGAAACCGCCGCCGCTCTGCCCGCTGCTGCCCCGGCCTTTGTCTCGACACTGCGCCCCAACCGCCTGCAGCCCTGGGAGGATCTCCTGCCCGACCGCCCGGCCCTGGGCGGCGAAGTAAGCAGCCTCGCCGGCCTTCCGGGCCTGACCCTGGCAACGACCAGCGACATCCGCCAGCACTGGTCCACCCCTTTTGATACGCCGGACCGGATCGACTGGGACTATGCCGGCCGGCAATGGCGGCTGGTCGGCCGGCTGCTTTCCGGCCTGGACCAGGCAGCAACCCTTGAAAAAGGCTACATCCGCAACGGCTTCTCCTCCGTGGAAGGCAACTCAAGACTCCTGCTTCACGGGGAGCTGTTTCCTGAGCACCCTGCCCCGAACACCGTCATACTTGCCTTCCAGGGCCTTTCCCGCTATCACGTCCTAACGGACCGCCAGGGACGGTTTCTGCTCAAGGGGGTTGCGGACAAAAAACATGTCCTCGACAAGGTCATCCTGGAAGGCTACCTTTTTTCCGAACAGGATGGCGGCGTCATCTGGGCCATTGACAAAAGACTTACCGGCAAAAACTCCTACCGGGTCAAGATGCAGCGCAATGAGATGAATACCGACCTGATCATGTTCAAGTGCCGGCAGACAACCATTTTCAACCTCCTGGAACCGCGCAGCTTCAGGTACATGACCAAACTGGACCTCATCGACGGCCGGAGGGAGGCTCCACCTGTCCGTTACTGGTACAGCCGCATCGATACCAGGAAGTCCACCCTGGCCTCGATTTTTCTTGAACCAGATACACCGCTCAAGCTGACCCTGTCCGACTCGATCCTGCACAAAAAAATGATCATGACCAACAGCGACAGCGACAACCCCAGGGGCAAGGGGTACAACATTTCCCGCCATCCCTCGCTGTACCACACCACCTACCTTACTGCGCGGGATATGTGGTCCCTCCTGCAACCCCGTATCAGCAACCTGGAAGAGCACGGCATACAGAACAGCAGGATTCAGACCTTGCAGCAGCAGGGCGAACAGGCCCTGCTGCTCGCCGGGAACGCCCTGCAGGACAGAAATTATTCCCTTTTTTTCGAGGAATCGAACAAGTCGTGGGCTCTTGCCAGCCGGGTCTACGATCACGTTGAGAAGACACAGAAAGACGTCCTGTTCGGGGTACTGTTCTACATCGCCCTGTTCGTTCCCTTTGCCTTCTGCCTGGAACGCCTGTTTTTCGGTTTTGTATCCATCTACAAGCGTATAGCGGGATTCACCACCATCCTGCTGCTGCTTATCCTGATCATCGCCCAGGTTCATCCTGCCTTTAAACTGGCCTACAGCCCGACCGTGGTCATTCTTGCTTTTTTCATCATCGGTCTTTCCTTCCTGGTGACCATGATCATCATCATGCGCTTTGAAGACGAAATGGTTCTCCTGCAGCGGCGGACCGCGCACAAACGACCGGCAGAAATCAGCAGCTGGAAAGCCTTTACCGCGGCATTCTTTCTCGGCGTCTCCAACCTCCGCCGGCGAAAACTGCGCACCGTGCTTACCTGCCTGACGCTCATCATCCTCACCTTCACCATTATGAGCTTTACCACGGTCAAGTCCATGAGCCGTCAGAATCGTATCCAGTTTGCCCCTGCCAGTCCTTACCAGGGAGTGCTGCTGAAAAATATCAGCTGGAACGACCTGCCTCCGGACTCTCTACCCGTTTTCCGGGGGCTTTTCCAGGGACAGGCAGTGGTTGCCCCCAGGGTATGGCTGGAAGCGGATGAACGCACCAGACCCATGTGCGTGGAAGCATGTATGATTCGCGACGAGCCATTCACGATCCAGGGACTGACCGGCCTCTCATCCGATGAACCTCATGTCACCGGCCTGGACCGCATCCTGCAGAGCGGTCGCTGGTTCAAGCCGGGTGACGATCGATCCGTCCTTATCCCGTCGGGAATCGCCGAACTGATCGGCTATAATCCGGCCGCGCAGGACCGGAACCAACTACTCCTCTGGGGGATGCGGCTGGATATCGTCGGGGTATTCTCAGAGGAAAAACTGCGGCAATCCCCGGACCTTGACGGTGAAATACTGACTCCGGCAACCTTTCCCAGTGAAACGGTCATGGAAATAAGCGAGGTGGAAAAGGAAGCCCTTGAATCAGGCGAGGATGTGAGAAGTTTCCAGGGCAATTACCGGCATATCCAGCCGGAACAGATCCTCATCCTCCCTGCCGAAACCCTGCTGGAACTGGGCGGCAGGCTCAAGGCTGTGGCCATGACCACCGGCAGCGAAAAATTCCATGAAACCCAGGTGGAAGACCTGACCGACCGGTTCGCCCTGACCATCTTCAGCGGAGAGCCGAAGGGAGTTTTCCTCTATACCGCCAGTGAAACCCTGAGCTATTCCGGGATGCCCAACATCATCATTCCCCTCCTGATCTCGGTGCTCATTGTCCTCAATACCATGATCAGTTCGGTTTATGAACGAAAGAGGGAGATCGCCGTATACACCTCGGTGGGTCTCGCTCCTTCCCACGTCAGTTTTCTTTTTATTGCCGAGGCCCTTGCCTTTGCCGTGCTTTCCGTCGTTCTCGGTTATGTGCTGGCCCAGACCAGCGCCGGACTGCTGGCGGAAACCAGCCTGTGGGAAGGCATCACCGTCAACTACTCCTCCACTGCCGGCGTTGCGGCCATGATCCTGGTCATGGGAGTTGTGCTTTTATCGGTCATATACCCGTCAAAACTCGCGTCAAACATCGCCATCCCCGATGTCAACCGTTCCTGGTCCATGCCGGAAGCCAGGGAAGACACCATGGACATTACCCTGCCCTTCCTCATGCATTATCATGAAAATACCTCCATTGCCGGTTTCCTCTACAGTTATTTCAAAGGGCACCAGGATGTTTCACACGGTCTTTTTTCAACCGGCCCGGTGGAAGTGATCCGCGTGGATGAGCGTAACCGGAGCAGGCTGCCCATGGCCGCGCAGTGCGTTCACCTGCGGGCCAAGGTATGGCTCGCGCCTTTCGACTTCGGCATCATGCAGTGGGTTGATATCAGTTTCTGTCCGGCCCGGGAAGGGGCGGACTTCCTCGAAATATGCGTAACCATGCATCGCAAAGCCGGCGAAATCACCCTGTGGCAGCGGGTCAACAAGTCGTTCATCAACGCCCTGCGCAAACAGCTGCTGATATGGCGTTCCCTTGACGCTGAAGGGCATCGGGTGTATGCCGAGCTACTGCCTTATCCCTCCTCAACTCCACCGGATGCAGCGTCATGAACAGCGTACGGGAAACGCATAATCCGATACGGGCCAGGGCCGTGCTCATCGGCGCGGGTCTGGCAGGACTCATCTGCGCCCTGACTCCGCTCAACAACATCTACCACCAGTCAACTCCTCTGGGAGGCGGGCATTTTCCCCTGGCTCCTTTCTACATCCTCCTGCTGACCACCCTCATGGCCGGACTGGTTCGCCGAATCCTGCCCAACGCCGGGCTTATTACCGGCCCGGAACTCCTGGTGATCTGGATCCAGATGGTCATTGGCTCGGGAATCGCCTACACCGGGCTGAGCCGCACGTTCTTCATCAACCTGACCGCTCCCTTTCAGTTCGCCACTGCCGAAAACAACTGGCAGCAGGCGCTGCACCCCCTGTTGCCGCAGTGGCTCTATCCCGACCAAAGAGCCGTTGAAGGACTCTATAACGGGCTGATCAACGGTCGCCAGATGGGGTGGCTGGAGGTGATCGCCAACATCCCCTGGCATTACTGGGTCTTGCCGCTGTTGACCTGGGGCCTGTTCATCTTTCTCTGTTACACGGTCATGATAGCGCTCATCAACCTGCTGAGCCGGCAGTGGATCCACAATGAACGGATAAACTTCCCCCTGCTTTCCGTTCCCCGGATCATGGAAGATCATTATGTAAACAAAACATTTGGCAGCTTTTTGTTGAACCCCTATCTGCTCTGGGGCCTCTCGATCCCGATCTTTCTCCACCTGCTCAACGGCTTGAATTATTACTATCCCACGGTGCCGAACATTCCGACCCTGGTTCTGGCCGGACCGTATTTTCCCCGGTATGGGATCCTTTCCGGCTTTATCAAGCTGAAAATTTACATTTATCCGGTGTTTATCGGCTTCGCCTTTCTTGCCGGCCGCCAGATATCCCTGTCCTTCTGGTTCTTTTTTCTCGCCGGCAGCCTGCTTTTCGGCCTGCTCGCCATCCTGGGCTACAACATTCCGGCGGCAGCCCTGGGCATAACCTTCGGCCCGACCCTGGCCCACCCGGAAGAAACCCAGATGATCGGAGCCTATGGCGTCTTTTTTCTCTTCCTGGTCTGGCTTTCCCGGCAGCACCTCAAAGATATTGTCGCCCAGGCCTTCCGCCCCGGGCCGGTGGCCGTGCAGACCGAATGGTTCAGCATCCGCCTTTCGTTCTGGATCGCGGTGGCGGGGATGGCCGGCATTGTCCTGTGGGCGGTTTTTTTCGGCATGAGACTCCAGAGCGCCATTCTGCTGGTCTGCGCCTTTTTCATGATAACCCTGGTGGCTTCCAGGGTCATCTGCCAGGGAGGTCTGGGCTACTTCACCCTGACCGCCGCTCCCATTGACGGCCTGCTGATCCTCTTCGGGCCGGGCCTGTTTACCCACGTCGGGCTGGTCATCGCCGCAGTGGCGCAGAAAGTGCTTTTTGTCGACCTGCGCGAATCACTGATGCCCTCCCTGCTGCATGCGCGGCAGGTGCACCATACCATGAGCTCCCGCCGGCTGCTGCTTTTCGGCCTGGGCTTTACCCTGGTGATTGCGGTGACCGTCTCCTTTGCCGCCATGCTCGCCCTGTGCTACAAATACGGCATCCGCGAACTGCAGCTGGAATGGGCAACCAGCACCACCCTCAATGTGTACGAAAATGTGGTGCGGCTCAATGACACCGGGATCGAGGCCAGTCACTGGGTTAAAATCTTTTCCCTGGCCGGCGCCCTGGTCATGCTGGTGCTGGTGGTCTGTTACCACCGGTTTTACTGGTGGCCGATCCATCCCATCGGCTACCTGACGGCATACAGTTCAGCCATGCGCATCCTCTGGTTCAGTTTTTTCATCGGCTGGCTGTGCAATACCATCTGCATGCGCTACGGGGGCGTCGTCCTGTTTAAAAAGCTGCGGCTGTTTTTTGTCGGGCTTATCATCGGAGATCTTTTCATGGGAGGAACCTGGGCCCTGATCGGCATGTTCACCGACGGCAGCTACCAGGTTCTACCGAATTAATTGTTTATGTACGACGACAAGGAACTCAAGGAATACCGGGATCTGCTGAAACCGCCGGAACACTTCGAGGAAGGGTTTGACTGGAAAACCATCATCGGCGCCGTGTTCATCGGCTTCCTGATGATGCCCGGCTCCATGTACCTGCAACTGGTCATCGGCTCCGGCATCGGCCCGGCAGCCCGCTGGGTAACGATCATCCTTTTTGCCGAAATTGCCAAACGGGCCCATACCAACCTCAAGCAGCAGGAAATTTTCATCCTCTACTACATGGCCGGCGCCGCGCTGGCTTCACCTTTCCAGGGCCTGTTGTGGAACCAGTACCTGGTGCAGTCGGACGCGGCCAAAATGCTCGGGGTTGCCGAGTTCATCCCTTCATGGGTGGCGCCGAGCGCCGATTCCTCTTCAATGATTGAGCGGAGCTTTCTGCATCGCGACTGGCTGATCCCGATCCTGCTCCTTGTCGGCTCCCAGATCATCCAGCGCATTGACCGGTTCGGCCTGGGATACGCACTCTACCGCATCACCTCGGACGTTGAGCGGCTGCCTTTTCCCATGGCCCCGGTCGGTGCCCTGGGCACCATGGCTCTGGCCGAATCAGCAGACGAGAAGGAAAAAGGATGGAAGTGGCGCGTTTTCTCAATCGGCGGGGTGATCGGGCTGGCCTTCGGGGCCATATATGTGCTGCTGCCGGTGGTCTCCGGACTCATCTTCACCGAACCGATCCGGCTCATCCCCATCCCCTGGATCGAGCTGACCAGGCATACCGAGGAGGCCCTGCCGGCCGTGGCAACCGGCCTCCAGCTTGACCTGGGCCTGGTATTCATCGGCATGGTCCTGCCCTTCTGGGCCGTCATCGGCGGACTTGTCGGCCTGATCATCACCGTCATTCTCAACCCGATCCTCTGGAAGCAGGGCATCCTCCACCGCTGGCACCAGGGTATGGGAACGGTTGACACGGTCTTTGCCAACAATTTTGATTTTTACATGAGCTTCGGCATCGGCCTGGGCCTGGCCATCGGCGTCATCGGCATCTGGACCGTGATCAGATCGTTCAAAAAAAGCGACACAGGCCGCGGCACCCTGAAAGACCTGTTCTCCCCTCCCGCCGGCAGGGGCGACATCAACTTCTGGCTGTCCATAGGCATCTATTTCTTTTCCACCATGTCCTATGTGGGGCTCTGTGTCTGGCTGGTCCCCAACTTCCCCTGGATTTTCTTCCTCGGCTACGGGTTCATCTACACCCCGATTATTTCCTATATCACGGCCAGAATGGAGGGTATTGCCGGACAGTTCGTCAGCCTCCCCCTGGTGCGGGAGGCCAGTTTCATCGCCGGCGCCAAGTATTTCGGCTACCAGGGCATCGAAATATGGTATGCGCCCATCCCCATCCACAACTATGGTGAAGCAACGGTGGGATTCCGGGAGGTGGAGTTGACCGGGACCTCCTTCCGCGGCATCATCAAGGCGGAGCTGATTGTCTTTCCGGTGGTGATGATCTCAAGCCTCCTTTTCTCCCAGTTCATCTGGCGGCTGGCGCCCATCCCGTCCTCCTCCTATCCTTACGCCCAGGAACTCTGGCATTTGCAGGCCCTCAACACCCTGCTCATGCAGACCTCGACCCTGGAAGGAAACTCCCTGTTCTTCCAGGCGCTCAAGGCGAATTATGTTTTTTCCGGCCTGGGGTTGGGATTGGTGCTGTACATGATCCTCAGTGTGCTGGGCCTGCCGGTGCTGCTTATTTACGGTGTTGTCCGCGGACTTGGCCAGTCAACCCCGCACGGCATCATTCTCGAAGTTGCCGGCGCCCTGCTGGGCCGCTATTACTTTCATAAACGATTCGGTTCGATGTGGCGGCAATACGCGCCGGTCCTTCTGGCCGGCTTTTCCTGCGGCATGGGCCTGACCGGCATGTTTGCCATGGGCTTTGCTCTTATTCTGAAATCACTGTCCCATATAGCCTATTGAATACATTTCCCGGCTCCACTATACTCTTGCCCTGCGGACACATGCCGTATACACTGTAAAACAACCATGCATTACCACCCATGGAGGATTGTGTGCGAATAACCAGGCGCTCTTTATTTTACTGGATCACCCGGCGCCAACGACTGCTGCAATTCCTGCTGTTGCTGATCATCATCGCCAGCCTCTTTTTCCGGGTCTTTCCCCTGGAGATGCAGAAGCGCATCGTCAACGAGGCCATCCACCTGCGTGACGAGCAGCTTTTGTTCCTCTACTGCGGCCTGTATGTCGGCGCCGTTACCATTGCCAGCCTCCTCAAATATATTATCAACATTATCCAGACGGTGATCGGCCAGAGGATCCTGGTGGAGATGCGCAACGAGCTGTATCACCATGTTCTCCAGCTGCCGCTGCAGTTCTACCGGAAGATGCAGCCCGGCACGGTTATTTCGGCCATGACCGGAGAGCTCAATGCCATCGGCTTTTTCCTCGGCGGAGCCCTGGCCATTCCCATTACCAGCGTCCTGACCTTCCTGGTCTTTCTCGGGTATATGTTCAGCCTGAGTCCGCTCCTGGCCATGCTCAGCATGTCCATCTATCCCTTTGAGCTCATCGTTATCCCTCTCCTGCAGCGCCGCTACAACCGGCTCAACAAAAAAAGGATCAGGAACACCCGGGCCATGGGCAATATCGTCAACGAAGCCATCTCCGGCATCCATGAAGTCCACTCCAACAGCAGCTACCCGCTGGAGGAAAAACGAATGTCTTCATACGTTGACGCCCTCTACCGGATCCTGAAAAAGCTGTTCATTGTCAAATACGGCATGAAGTTCGCCAACAACATGTTCCAGTCCTTCGGACCGTTCATCCTCTTTATTGTCGGCGGCTACCTGGCGATAAACGGACAATTCACCCTGGGCGCCCTGGTGGCCTTTCTTTCCGCCTATGAAAAGGTATATGACCCGTGGAAAGAAATGCTTGAATACTACCAGAGCTACCAGGACGCCTCGGTTCGCTACAAGCAGATCATGAAAATCTTCGACCTCGACCCTGAACATGTCCAGTTTCCCGAAGGGAGAGAACCCTACATCCTCAAGGGCGGCATCGAACTCAAGGAGGCCGGTTTTGCCGTGGCCTCCGGCGTGAAGCTGCTGGACGACATCACTTTCCGCATCAAGCCCCACGAACAGGTGGCCCTGGTGGGATTCTCCGGTTCCGGCAAGTCGACCCTGGCCCTGCTCATTGCCCAGCTGTACGACGCCACTTGGGGGTCGGTCCTGCTGGACGGCAAAGAAATCAGCACTCTCAGCAAGGCCGATATCAGCAGGAATATTACCATGATCGCCCAGCATCCCTTTATCTTTACCGGCACGATCCGTGAAAACCTGCTCTATGCGGTACAGTCTTCAGGAGGCGGCCAGGAGGAAATCCCGGACCAGAAAACCCTTTTCCAGATAATCCGGGACGTCGGACTCGAGGAGGATATACTCCGGTTCGGCTTCAACATGGTCCTGCCCCACGAGAGGGCAGTTTCCTTGAAGCAGAAATTCCTCGAGATGCGCCAGATCGTCCATGGCGAGTTGGGGGATCAGTTCGCCAAAATTGTTGAGTTTTATGATCCCCATTATTTTATCCGTCATTGCTCCCTGCGCGACAATATCATTTTCGGCGAGAGCATGACCGGTGAATATGACACTGCAAACCTGCCGAAAAATCCTGTGTTCAGAAAATTTATCCAGCAGCACGAACTGGAGGATGACCTGCTGAAGCTCGGGCTTACAATAGCTGAACAGACCGTCTCCCTGCTCAAGGATATCGGCGACGATGAATTCTTCTTCCGCGGCAGCCCCATGGAACCCGATGAACTTGAGGACTACACCCGGCTCGTTGACAAACTTGCGGGCAGACTGCCCCAGGACGCGGAAAAGCGAAACAAGCTTCTCCTGCTGGCCCTGCGTTTTGTCCCGGCTTTTCACTCAATTAGCGATATGCCGCAAGCCATGGTGAAAAAAATCGTGGATGCCCGTCACTACTTCCTGGAAAAAATCATCGGCGCGGACATCGTTGCCTGCTTCGAGTCTGTATCACATCTGAAGAACAACGGCGTCCTGCTTTCCCTGCCCTCCTACAAGGAAGAAAAAACCTTTATCCCCTTCTGCCCGACAGAATATCTTTTCAAACACACCCTCAAGGACAACATCCTGTTCGGGGCGACAATCAAGGAGGGGCAGGAGGCGGAAAGGCTGCAGGGAATCGCCATGGAGGCGTTCAAGCGGGCTGGTCTGCTGGATGAGATCCTGGACATCGGACTGGACTTTGAAGTGGGATCCAAAGGAGACCGGTTGTCGGGCGGCCAGAAACAGAAAGTTGCCATTGCCAGGTCCCTTTTAAAGGACACCCCGATCCTGATCATGGATGAAGCAACCGCCAGCCTGGACAACAATTCCCAGGCCGGAATACACGAACTGCTGGAAAAAAAATACAAAGGCGTCAAAACCATCATCGCCGTCATCCATCGTCTGGACATGGCGTCGTCCTATGACCGGATCTTCGTTTTGAAGGCAGGTTCGATCGTCGAGCAGGGAACATATGATGAACTGATCGCCAGTAAGGGAGCTTTTTATGAACTTGTCCAAAAACACTGACAACCAACAAGACCTTGACACCATGGAAGGGAAGCTGGCCTTCCTCCGGCAGTTGCCTCTGTTCAAGGACACTCCGCTTGAAACTATCCGGCTTTATGCCTATCTTAGTAAAAAGGAACACTATTACGCTGATGAGCCCATCGTTTTACAGGGAGAGCCGGCAGACAGGTTGTGTCTGGTTATTTCCGGCCGGGTTGCCATCTGTGAAGAGCACAAGGGACGTGACTTCCTCCTGCAGATCATCTCCCCGGAAGGATTCAACTATTTTGGCGAACTGACCCTGCTGGCTGAATTTGACTGGTTTTTCTCGGTCCGGGCCCTGACCGATGTCACCATGCTTTCAATCAGCCGTGAAGCCTTTAAAAAAATTATGGAAAAGTTCCCGGAACACTTTGCCCGGACTGTTTCCTATATAGTAAAACGACGGATAGAACGCTTCGTTGACCAGACGGATTATCTGCTGGATAATCTCAAAGAGGATGCGTGGCGTGCATGTCCCGAACGAAAATAATAATCAACCATCCAATGCATAATGAAACAACTGTCATGAAAACACCCAGGCTCATTATCTTTATCACTTTGCTTCTGATTTTGCCGGCAGGAACCATTTTTGCCGATGAAGTCACCGCTCCCCTTGAAATAAACGGCTTCAGGCTTGGCGCATCTATTGATGAATACGATTTCATCATTTTCCACAACTACCTGAAAGAGGTCGTTATCAACGATATCGGCGCCTATCGCCGAGGAACCCTCTCCTACGGCACTTGCGAGCGTCCGGGGGAAATTGTCCATATCAAGTTGAAATACAAGGACCACAGTTACAAATTTTACCAGCAGCTGCTTAAACGTTACAAAAAAAAGTTCGGCAAGCCCGAAGAATTCACCGGCGACGCTTTTGGCATCGTTCTTTCCTGGAAATGGCGCTTCACAGACAAGGACAACAACTACATTTCCCTGACCCTGCAGCACAACAAAAAGAATCTGGATGAAACCATGGGCAATATGGTCAAACTTTCCATGCCTGACCGGATCCAAGCGGAGCGCATATGCTTCATCAGAAAGTGCGAACAGGAAAAAATGGCATGCCCGGCCGGCATGATGAGCGACGACTGGGACAACCTTATCCCCAAATGACCCAGGATTCTCCGGCAGCATACTGGCAGGATATAGGATGGAACAGCCTCTTTCTGCAGCTTCCCCCATCCTGGCAGCCGGCCGTCATTTATCCGGCCTATCTTTATTTTGAACAGGACGGGCAACCGGTTCTCGAAGTCAAGTGGCAGAAAATCCACGGCCGGTTTTCAGCGGCAAAAATATTGGCCCAGCTCGGGAAATCCCTCGAACCGGGAGTTGAACCGGAACATTGGGATCTCCCGGAAGACCTGCACTCCCATCTTGCCTCGTACACTGTAACCGGATTTCAGCTGCGGCAGGAACACAGCCACAGCCACGGCCTGGTCATTTTCTGCCCCGCCTGCAACCGTGTCACCCTCCTGCAATGGTATATTGACACGATTCGCGAACATCATCAGCTTGCACGTATTCTCGGCTCCTTCCGGGACCACAGTGAGGGCTCCGACCGGTTATGGACTATCTACGACATCAGGGCCCACTTGCCCGGGGAGGCGGAACTGCAGTCCCATGAGTTCCTGCCCGGCAGATATACCCTTTGTTTCGACCTCAAGGATACTGCCATAACCCTCTACCGTTTCAAACCGGCCGCGGTCCTGCTGAACCGTAAAAATATCGGGGAATTCGGCAGGTCACTGATGGACAGGCAGCCCCTGGAAGAGGATAAAGACCGGGCATTCTGGCAGTTCAAGGCTGAAGGCATGGAACTGCTTTTGGCCAAAGCGCGGCGCAACCCCGTGTTCCAATGGATGCGGCTCTGGCATGAGCCGCGCCATAACGTTATCCTCGGCATCAGGGCAGAGGGAAAGCGCCGCATGAAAAGCGGAATCCTGGACCGGCTATGTGCAAACTATACCTCCCTGGAACCGCATTAACAGATCACCGCAATGTTTTCCCGATCACGCCGCAAAAACCATCCCCGCGCCGGCAATATCCTCACCAGGGATCATGCCCTGGAATGCGTCCCGGTGAGAAACCCGCAGATCACCGCGCAGGATAACGGCGACGGCGAACTTTGCCTCACCTACCAGGTCCGCATCAGGCCCTGGTTCCAGAATATTGTCCGGAAAATAAGCGGCAGGGAGGATGATATCATTGAACGCAGACTGCAGCTGGACGTGCTTGGAACAACTGTCTGGGGGATGATTAATGGACAGCGGAGGACCAGAGAGATTATCGATGATTTCCAGTCCATGCACCGGCTCAACCGGCGGGAAGCGGAAATCTCGGTGACAACCTTTTTAAAGGAGCTGGGCAAACGGGGCCTGATCGCTATGCGGGAAGACCGGAATTAATACTCACGAGCTAGAGCAACCGCACCCTGCGCTTTTACCAACATGTGTAGCGGTTACAGGGTGCCGCAGATCCGCGAAAGAGGCCTGCCCGCTATACATCAGGTATGCGGGCAGGCCGATGACAAAGGAGATGCGGTGCCCTGTGACCGCTTACCAGAGTTACAGGGCTTCGGCAAGGCAGCGTTTGATCGCCAGGAGGTCGTTCCAGGTCGCCTTTTTCATCTCCTGGTGCTGCAGGAGAAAACGGGGATGAAAAGTCGGCATGACCGGAACTGACCGCCCGGACTGACTGCGGTAACTGCCGAAACGGCCGCGCAGCCGGGCCAGGGGTTCCTTTCGCCCCATGAGCGCCCGAACCGGAATCTCGCCCATGGCGCAGACAACCCGTGGATTGACGGTTGCGATCTCCCTGGCCAGGAAGGAAAAACAGCTTTCCTCGCACCTGCTGTCAATGATCCCGGCATCCGCCGGACAGCATTTGAGGCTGTTGGTTACATAAACCTGGTCAGCCTGCAGTTCAATAGCGGTAATCATCTTCCTGAGCATGGCATCTTCATCCTTGCCAAACAGGATATCAGGAGAAAATATGCCGGACTGGGATGACCAGTCACCCACAATCATCAGCCGGCAACCGCTACGCCCCCGGCCCGGCACCCTGCCGGGAGAATCATGGGACAGCCGGCACAGGGCGCAAGCGCTGATCTCCTTCTCCAGGCTGTCCAGGCCTGCCGACGGAGACGCTGTTGCCGTGGCGGCGGGGCCAGGCAGCTCATGCCGCTTTGCCCCCGGCCCATCGACTCTATTCAGGAATCGCCGCACATCATTGCTGGCCGGGTACATCTCGATACCCATTGCCTGATGAAAACGCAGGACATCGCGCAGGACATGGAGCGCATCTGTTTTTTTCTCAGTCATTTTTACTGACAACCGGGATAGTAATGTTTATTTTATCCATTTGAATCACGAAAAATTATCGAGTTAATTAAAAAATTTTTTACATATTACCCTATTTACGGAGACAGAACATGCCAATTTACGAATACGTCTGCAAAGACTGCAAGGCGCACTTTGAGGTGCTTGTATCCCTCACTTCCGGAAAAACGATAAAGTGCGAAAAATGCAGCAGCCTGGATGTCAAAAAAACCGTTTCCGCATCCAGCTTCCGCATGGCCGGCAGCGGCTCCTCCATACCTTCCGGAGCGCTGTCGGGCTGTTCTTCAAAATCAGGATTTTCCTGAGCCTGATCACCGAGAAAACCCGTGCGGTTTTCCGACAAAAGGCAATTTCCTGAGGACTACTTGACCTCGTAAATGGTTTCGTTTTCCTTGAGCAGGCCGTATTCCTTTCGCGCCAGCTCTTCCAGGTAGGCATCGTCATTCTGCAGCCGGTCTATCTCCTGTTGCAATTCGGCGTTGCGCTGCTCCAGGTTCTCGTTCTCCCGGGCCAGAGAATCAATCCGGTTCTGCAGCTGCCGGTAGTGAAAAAGACCCCAGTTGGGTGCGAACAGGAGCCACAGCACCGAGACCGCCGCCACGACAACAATAATCCGTTTGACAAGACGGCGTTCCGCTTTTGTCATATCTCGTTTATACTGTTGCATTATGCCAGATTCACATGATCAGATATTTCTCGTCAGCGCCTGCCTGACCGGCCTCTGCACCCGTTACGACGGCGTTTCCAAACCGTCATCCGCCTGTATGCAACGGCTGCGGGGGCAGCGTTGGATACCGGTTTGCCCGGAACAGCTGGGCGGCCTGGCCACCCCCAGGACGGCAGCAGACCTGGTCGGAGGGGACGGTAATGATGTTCTGGCCGGCCGGGCCGCGGTCATCGACCGGCAGGGACAGGATGTATCCCGGCAATTCATCCATGGAGCACGCCAGTGCCTGGCCCTCGCCCGGGTCCAGCAAATTTCGACCGCGCTGCTCAAGGCCCGGAGCCCATCTTGCGGGCTGAACGGTAAAACAGGAGTAACGGCGGCCCTGCTGGCTGCAAACGGGATCAGGATCATCGAATTCTGACAGGTTGTCAGGTTGCGGACGACCCGTCCCGGTCGCCCGGCGGATCTATGCTCCGCTTCCGGTCCAGCCGGAAGATCCGTATTACCAGGATGCCCGCCTCATACAGGAAATACAGCGGCCCCCCCATCAGGGCCATGTTGACAACGTCCGGCGTGGGCGTCAGCAGAGCGGCCAGGATGGCAATGACCAGTAATGCGTATCTTCTGTTCTGCTCAAAAACCTTTCTCGGCACCCCGACCCCGGCGCTGAAAATCATAAAAACCGGCAGTTCAAAAATTATCCCGAAAGCAAGGATAAAAATGGTCACGAAATTGACGAACTTGCCCACTGAAATGACTGCCTTCAGCTCCTCGGACTGGAAACCGAGGAGAAAATCCACTCCGTACGGCAGGGTGATCATGAAACAAAATAACGTGCCGGAATAAAAAAGAAAACAGGTGGCAAAAACGTACCAGAACAATTTTCTGCCGGTCACCCCGAAGGGGCGGCCGATCCCCTTCCAGACCACATACATGATCCAGGGCATCAGCACATAGAGAGCCCCGAAAAAAGCGACTTTGGCATGGGCCAGAAACGGACCGGCAACAGAAAAAAAATAGAGTTTTTCGTCCAGATGCTCCTGTAAAAAAAGCAAAAGATTCCCGGAGAGAAAAAAGAGGCCGATGGTCAGGGCAATAATCGAAACGCCCAGCGAACGGATCGAATGCCGTAATTCGGCTATAAATATGGCAAAATGTTTATACGGTTCCAATGACCCGGCAGCCCCTGCGTAACGAGTAGCAGTTATTGATCTGTCTATAGACAGTGAGAGTAGCAGACAGGCTGTTGAAAAGCAATTGATTAGAAGTTGCGTTCCACCGGTCTTTCGTGATAGTAAATCATCATACTCAATGAACCCAAACACCAATCCAATGAGCCGAAAACCATGCTTGAGCTTCGCTTTATCCGTGAAAATATAGAACTGGTACGAGAAAAAACGACTCTCCGGGGTATTGACCCCGCGCTTATCGACCGCTTTACCGGGAAAGATGCAAAACGCCTTGAACTGCTGGCCGAAGTTGAGAACCTCAAAAACAGGCGCAACACGGTTTCCCGCGAAATAGCGGAACTGAAAAAAAGCGGCGGCAATGCCCAGGCCGAACCGCTCATTGCGGAAATGCGCGATGTCTCTTCAAAAATCAAAGAAATGGACAGCGAGCTTAACATCATCCAGGAGCAGCTGAACGATATTGTCATGTCCATACCCAATATCTGCGATGACTCCGCCCCCCCGGGCAATGATGACAGCGACAACATCGAGGTCAGAAAATGGGGCAAGATTCCGGAATTTTCCTTTACTCCCCTTCCCCACTGGGAGATCGGCGAACAGCAGGACATCATTGATTTTGCCACTGCGGCCAAGCTGGCCGGCTCGCGCTTTGCCCTGCTCAAAGGTTTTGCCTCCCGGCTGTCCAGGGCGCTGGTGAACTTTTTTCTCGACCTCCATACCCAGAAGCACGGTTATACGGAAGTGCTGCCGCCATTCATGGTCAACTCCAGGACCATGACCGGCACCGGCCAGCTGCCGAAGTTCAGCGAGGATCTTTTCAAGATCGAGAACTGGGATCTATGGCTGATACCCACCGCGGAAGTGCCGGTAACCAATATCCACAGTGAGGAAACACTGGATGAAGAGCAGCTCCCGCTCTATTACACCGCCTACACCCCCTGTTTCCGCTCCGAGGCGGGTTCGTACGGCAAGGATACCAGGGGGCTTATCCGCCAGCATCAGTTTGAAAAGGTGGAGCTGGTCAAATTCGTCACCCCGGAAACATCCGGCGAAGAACTGGAATCCCTGCTCCATGATGCCGAAGAGGTGCTGCAGCTGCTGAAACTTCCGTACCGGGTGGTCACCCTCTGCACCGGCGACCTTGGGTTCTCGGCAACCAAAACCTATGATATCGAGGTGTGGCTCCCCGGCCAGAATACCTACCGGGAAATCTCCTCCTGCTCCAACTTTCTGGATTTCCAGGCCCGCCGCATGGGAGTCCGCTACCGCCCGAAAGGCGAAAAGAAAAGCCGCCTCGTCCACACACTGAACGGCAGCGGCCTGGCCGTAGGACGAACCCTGCTGGCCATCCTGGAGAACTACCAGCAGGAAGATGGAACAGTACGCATTCCGGAAGTCCTGCAGCCCTATTTTGAACAAAGATTTTGAAACGTACGCGGTTACGAATGTTTGGAGAAGTGCAGGGCGTAGTTGCCTTGGTCCATGCCTGTTTATGCTGAGGCCGTAAAACAGGACGAACTACAGCCTCTCCAGTCCTCTTTATCTATTATTCACGGTCATTTGCCAGCCCCTTACCACGAGGCAGGGAATGGCGCTTGTATTTTTTCGCTTTTTATTGTAGGATCTATGGGTTTCACAAGTTTACTCATATGTGCGGCTTGCCGCACTTTTTTTATTTCTCCTTTTCGAGAGAATCATGGACCAGCAGAAAATACGCAACGTAGCCATTATCGCCCACGTTGACCACGGAAAAACCACCCTTGTCGATCAATTATTCAGGCATAGCGGCATGTTTCGCGACAACCAGCAGGTTGCCGAACGGCTGATGGATTCAATGGATCTGGAGCGGGAACGCGGCATCACCATTTCCTCCAAAAACGGCTCGTATACCTACAAAGATTATCATATCAATATCATTGACACCCCGGGCCATGCCGATTTCGGCGGCCAGGTGGAACGGGTCCTGCGCATGGCTGACGGCGCCGTCCTGCTTGTCGATGCCCAGGAAGGCCCCATGCCCCAGACCTTTTTTGTGGTTAAAAAAGCCCTGGCTGCCAACCTGCCTATCCTGGTGGTCATCAATAAGATCGACAAACCGGGCGCACGGTGCGAGTGGGTGGTTGACCAGGTCTTTGACCTGCTTGTCCGCCTCAATGCTCCGGAAGAAACCCTGGACTTCCCGGTTGTCTATGCCTCGGCCAAGGAAGGTTATGCCATCAGCGACCCGAAAGATCCGATAACCGCCCAACCCGGCATGACCGTGATTTCAGACATGATCGTCAACCATGTGCGGCCGCCTTCAGGTTCACCCGACCTGCCTCTGCAGCTGCAGATCAATACCATCGACTACTCGCCCTACCTGGGACGGCTGGGCATCGGCAAACTGGTCAACGGCAGGATCAGCATCAACACCAATGTTGCGGTGGCCCGGCGGGACGGCTCCATCAAACCCATCCGCATCACCAAAATCTTCGGGTTCCAGGCCGACCAGCAGATACCCATTGAATCGGCAACCACCGGTCAGATTGTCGCGGTGGCTGGCATGGACGACGTCACCGTCGGCGTCACCTTTACCGACCCGGATGATCCCAGACCGCTGCCGCTCATCCAGATCGATCCGCCGACCATTTCGATGAACTTTATCCCCAATGACTCGCCATTTGCCGGGCAGGACGGCAAATTTGTCACCTCCCGCCACCTTGAGGACCGGCTCAACCGGGAAACCCTGGCCGATGTCGCCCTGCAGGTGGAGCAGTTAACCGACAGCATCGGTTTCCGGGTATCCGGCCGCGGGGAGCTGCATCTCTCCATCCTCATCGAAAAAATGCGCCGCGAAGGCTATGAGTTTCAGGTTACCCGGCCCACGGTCATAATGAGAGAAGAAGACGGCAAAACCCTGGAGCCCTATGAAGAGCTGACCGTCGACGTTGATGAACAGTACCAGGGCGTGGTCATTGAAAAACTGGGCAAGCTCAAAGGAATTCTCCTGGACCTGCAGATTGAGAACCAGATGGCCAAAATGAAATTCAAGGTGCCCACCCGCGGCCTGCTGGGCTACCGGTCCCAATTCATGACCGACACCCGGGGCATGGGGGTCATGAACTATGTTTTTGCCGAATGGGGGCCCCATGCCGGAGAGATACAAAACAGGCAGAACGGAGTCATGGTGGTCAAGGAGCCCTGCACCACCGTTGCTTACGCCCTGTTCAACCTTCAGGACCGGGGCCAGCTGCTCCTGGGGCCGGGAATCAAAGTGTATCAGGGGCAGATCATCGGCGAACACTGCCGGACCGCTGATCTGGTCGTCAATCCGGCCAAGGGGAAAAAACTGACCAACATGCGCGCTTCCGGCTCCGACGAGGCGGTTATTTTAACCCCGCCCCTTGACATGAGCCTGGAAGATTGCATAGCATATATAAATGATGACGAACTTGTCGAAATCACCCCCGCCGCCATCCGACTGCGCAAGAAAAAAGACGCGAAAATCCGGGGGTAACCCTGCGGCAACGGACAGAATTTCCGCTCAGCCAAAAACCGGGAGGAGGTGAATAATGAAGGAATTTGCCTTGATCGCCATTGCCTTTCTGGCGGCAATAGGGGCTTTTTTTCTTCTTTCGAGGAAAAGCGGCGAAGATTGCATTCCCTGACTGCTCATCTATGGATCCCTCGGGGTGGGGATCGTCGTCTATGCCGTGCTCAACTACTTTTTCTAACCCGCATTTCTCACCAGTTTTCCTTACGAAAGCCTGGAGATTGGTGAGACATACAGGCTAACCTTCTTTGTCTTTTTTACTGAAGTAGTCTGCCAGGATCCTGGCATGATCAAAAACCAGGTCGGGAAGATTGTCCCGGGTGAAAACTTCAGCCCGCGCAGCATCATCGCCCCCTTGCGGCCTGCCGGAAGCACTGCCGATGAATACCGTTGATGCCGTATGCTGCCGCGGATCACGATCCGGCTCCGAATAGGTATGGAACTGTTCGACCAGGGCAACCTCAAGGCCGGTTTCCTCCCGGGCCTCGCGTACCGCGGCCTGTTCAAATGATTCGCCATAGTCAACAAATCCGCCGGGCAGGGCCCAGCCCAGGGGAGGATTCTTCCGCTCGATCAGGACAATCCCGTCCGCAACCTCGATGATCACATCCACCGTGGGCACAGGATTTCTAAAATACGGGAGGTCCGCTCCGCACCGGGAACACTTCATCTTACAGACACAACTCCCTTATCTCCTGCCAGCAGGTCACCGTGCTGAAGGCATGCCGGCCGCGGTTCCAGGGCTGGGAGAAAACAATGGGCCGAATTCCTGCTTTATTGAGCTGATGGCAGGTTTCGGCCCGATCATCGATAAAGCATTCCAGCCCCTGCTGCATGATATGGCGGGGTTTGTCATCATGCGCGCCCATGGCCACAATCCGAATGTTGTCGCACACGCCGGAGGGCATGACTGAAGAAAGCCACTCGGCCACCGGTCCCGGATCGGGCCTGGCCGTGATCAGGTTCACCGTGGCCCGGGCGGCCAGTTCCGCAAGCACCTGGATTGCGCCGGGCATGGGCTTCAACCCGACGCCCACCGAATTGCGCAATATTATGGTGAACACCGCCTCCACAACGCGCAGATCCACGTCCAGGCATCGCTCCACCTCAAAGTCAGTGATATCTTCAAGCCTGAATGAACAATATCCGTATTCCTCGCAACACAGCCGGATAAAAGCCTCGGCGGTATCGGCAACAACACCGTCAAAATCAAATCCCAGTCGCGAGGGGTGTATTTTATCCGATAACATATATTTGCCTATATTCAGTTCATGGCAGGTAGGAGGCTTCTATGCGCTTCACCTGCCGCACCAATTCCGCGTTAACCGGGGTGGGAATACCCAGCCGCACCCCCTGGGCGACCACCGCGCCGTTGATGGCATCAATTTCTGTCTGTCGTCGATTTTTCACATCCTGATGCATGGAGGATATATTTTCCGCTGTTGACTCGCAGACCCCGAACGCGGATAAGACCGGATCACCCTGGACGGGGATATCCAGAGCATCGGCAACAGCAACTGCTTCTTTCACCGCCTTTTCCATCATATCCTTTAGCGCCGGGGAATTGAGCAGCTCGCCGTTGGGACAGCGATGGATAGCGGTAAGGGCGTTAATGGCTAAATTGATAAACAGCTTGGCCCATATATGCGGCAAAGGATTCCGCGTGACCACGGCCTTCAGACCAGACGCGTTGAGTAGACCGGCGGTTTCCGCCAGCCGTTTGCCGCTGATATCCGTTTCCGCATCAAGCACGCCGATGCGGGTCATTCCCGCTCCGCCATGCCGGACATGACCAGGGCCGATCAGGGTGGCTCCTTCCGAGGTAATGCCCACGCCGCTGATGCAGGGAAGAGATGATACCGCTTCAAGATGCCCGATGCCGTTCTGCATGGCAACAAGCATGGTCTGTGGGGAGAGGAAAGGAGCTATCCCCGCAAGGGTTCCGGTCACGGATGTTGCTTTAACGCACAAAAAAAGGACATCGCAACCAACGCACCGGGCAGGATCTGTTTCAACCTGAACGGTGCAATGGGCACTCTGTCCTTTTTCTTCGAAAAACAAGCCTGTTTGCCGGATCTGCGCTGCCCGTTCCGGTCGATGGTCGAGCAGGCACAAATCAGGCAGATCATTGTCAGCCCCGGCCGCTTTCTTCTTTTCGATGAAAAGAGCTATGCGTGCCGTCAGCAGGGAACCGAGTGCTCCCGGGCCGACAATGACAATGCGCATGAATCACTACCGGATCACTGGACCACGGCTTCCTCGATGATCGCGTCATAGCGGTAACCCGAACCAAAGTCACGGTCAGCGCTCAGGGTTCCTTCCACAACCACCACGGAGCCCTTTTCCGGCTCAGCCATGGTGGTCACAACCAGATCGTGGGTTTTGGCTGCCGCATCACCGGTTCCGTCCTGCAGGTGGATCCAGTTCTTGCCCATAATCCCCATGGATACCTTGACGATCTTGCCGCGAACCCTGACGGTCTGTTTGTCCAGGTCACCTTTGTTCGCAAAAATCTCGCCAATGGTATAGGCGTTTTCACCGTCAGCCTTTTCCACATTGACCTCTTCAGACGCTGCAATTGCTGCCTGGCTTCCGCCGGAAGAAACCATGGGCTGAACCGTCTCCATGGAGGCCTCGCCCTGCATGGCATCGGCAAAACTCTCATGACCGGGCGGCAGGGCTGCCGTTTCCCCGGCTGTCGAGGCGATGCCTCCGGAAAAAATAATGGAGTCAAAGACCCTGCCCAGGCTTTTGGCTTCAAAATTCTGCATTTCCATTCCGCCGGTCAGGGCAATGTCCTGTCCCACTTCAACATCAGACTGCGGCATGGCCGCCCAGAGAGGCCCGCTGTCCGTTTCAACATTCACATAGGTATAGCCCGCCGCATCCATGGTTTCGAGCACCTTGCCCTGGATCGCGGGCTGCTCCTGCTGCTTCATCTGTTCAGGCGCCGCCTGCTGTCCGCCGGACGGCACCACAACGGCAGGCTCTGATTCCGGCGCAGCGGCCTGGTCATTGTTTGCCTTGCAGCCCGGCACATACACGAGCATCAGCAAGGCTGCGGCACAAATAAGAATACGAAACTTTATCATGTCTTTCTCCCTTATCCAAAAATTGTAAAATAGACGGAAACATACTCCGTATAGTTATAAGTGGTCCCCCCGCCCCTGTCAACTCAAACTCATGCGCCTGTTTGCAGCGCATCGGCCAATGCTGCTGCCAGCACCCTGTATCCATGGGGGCTGAAATGCACCCCGTCCATGAGGAAACAGGGGTTGCCCGCCGGGCGGCACTGCAGCGCAAACGGATCGAAGAGATCAAGGAAGCGGCATCCCGAAGCCTGTGCGATCTGCTCCAGCCTGGTATTTATCTGTTGTGCTGAATCCCAAACCATGGGAATGGGCGCCAGACCGACCACAATGATCCCTGCATCGGCGCAGAAATTCCGCAGCCGGGGAAGCATGGTGGTAAAAACCTCGGGAAAAGTATGATCTCCCATGAGCAGATCATTGGTTCCGGATAAAACAACAATCTGGTCCGGGTCTTCCATACTGTTCACTTCATCGATCAGACGAGCGGCGAGCCCCCCGGCCGTTTCTCCGGCAAGCCCGCGATTGCTTGTCCTGTAGCCGGGGAGAAGGAGTTCCCAGTCACCATATTCAATGAGTGAATCACCCAGCAGAAGCACGGTTTCCATATCCACCTCCCGGTTAAACCGCGCCGCCGTTTTTTGACTGCAGAACAACGCATCCCATGGGCGCCATCGTCAGTATGTCTCCAGCCGCCACTGGTCGTGCCGATTCCTCGGCAACAAAATCATGCGGCGCCTTTTGGCCGGTATCGATGATCCGCAGCCAGCTCCTCTGTTTATGCGAACTTGGCGGTTCCGGTATGACAAAGGTCTGTTCCTCCTCGCGATGACCGTTCAGCATGACAAAAAAGTCGTCATCCTCCTCTTCCAGCAGCCAGCCGTTCAGGGTGAATGCCAGGGTGCGGCCTGCTTCATCCCAGTTGCGTTCACCAGGTTCCTGATCCTGCCATATGATCTCATGGAGGTGAGGAGGATCATTTTCCGGATGGGCTGGTATAAAAAAATCGTCCCGCCGGAAAACCTGATGGTCCAGCCGCAGCCGAATAAGCTTTCTGAAAAAATCAAACAGCTCGCGGTTTTTCTCCAGCAGGTGCCAGTTGATCCAGCTGATCTCATTATCCTGGCACCAGGCATTGTTGTTGCCCTGCTGGGTGCGGCCGAACTCGTCTCCCGCGACCAGCATCGGCACGCCCTGGGACAGAAACAGGATAACCGCCATGGTCCGGATCCTTGTTGATCGAAAATCAAGAATTGCCTGGTCTTCCGTCTCCCCCTCGGCGCCGCTGTTCCAGCTGATATTGTGATTATCGCCGTCCCGGTTGTCTTCCCCGTTCATGAGGTTGTGCTTCGCATTGTAGCTGACCAGATCTCTGAGGGTAAAACCGTCATGACTGGTGATAAAATTGATCGAATTGCAGGGCCGCCGGTCATTGTGACTGTAGAGGTCCGAGCTGCCCGCGATCCGGGTGGCCAGGGCGGAGACTTTGCCCGGATCTCCGCACATGAAAGCCCGCACATCATCCCGGAACCTGCCGTTCCATTCGGCCCAGCGCTGGTGGGTGGAAAAACTGCCCACCTGGTAGAGGCCGGCGGCATCCCAGGCCTCGGCAATAATCTTGGAAGAGGCCAGGATCGGGTCCTCGGCTATCTGCTCCACCACCGGGGGATTGGCCAGCACATTGCCCTGCTGGTCCCGCCCCAGGATGGAAGCCAGGTCGAAGCGGAAACCGTCAACATGCATTTCCACAACCCACCAGCGCAGCACATTCATAATCAGACTGCGGACTATGGGATGGTTGCAGTTGATGGTGTTGCCACAGCCGGAATAATTGAGGTATTCCCTGGTTTCCGCATCCAGCATATAATAAATAGTATTGTCAATGCCGCGAAAGCTGGTGGTCGGCCCGCCCATCCCGCCTTCCGCGGTATGGTTGAACACAATATCGAGGATCACCTCAATACCGGCCCGGTGGAGGGCCTTGACCATATCCCGGAACTCATTAATCTGATTGTGGTCCACGCAGCAGTATGCCGACTTGGGCGCAAAAAATGACAGAGGACTGTAGCCCCAGAAGTTCTTTAAGCGTTCACGGGTAAAAGGGTTTCTGAAAATGGTTTCATTCTCATCAAACTCCATTATCGGCATCAGTTCAACAGCCGTTATCCCGAGTTCCTTGAGATAGGGTATTTTTTCAACAAGACCCGGAAACATTCCCGGACACTGCACCCCGGAGGAAGGATGAACGGTAAAGCCCCGCACATGCAGTTCGTAAATCACACTGTCACGCAGCGGGGTGTTAAGCGGCCGGTCGCCTTCCCAGTCATAAAAGACTTCCGGGACCATGCAGCAGGCCTTTTTTCCCAGAAAACTCCGATCCTGGCCCCAGGATGTCGGCGAGATGATTTTGGCGTAAGGATCCATGAGGATCAACCGGCTGTCAAATTGATGCCCCTTTCCCCTCGGATCATCAGACCCGTCCAGGCGATAACCGTAAGTAAAATCCTTCGGCAGGTCATTAACCAGAACATGCCAGATGTCACCTGTTTTGTTAATTCGGGGGTCGAGCTCCACTTCAATTATCTGCTCATCACCGCCCCCCTCAGCCGGGAGAGCAATAACCAGGGATACTGATCGGGCATGGCGGGAGAACAGGGCAAAATTAACCCCGTTCAGCTTGATTGTTGCCCCTTTTGGCTGCGGCAGCCCCGGTTCGGTGCGAAATCGTGTTTTCATATTGACTTGATAATAATTATCATTTAAATTCAGCACAGAGCTACGAAACAACTGCCTGGGCTTACACCCTTTCTTTTTTACTAAACTTTGCGGGAGGACACAACATGGGACTTTTTAAAAAACTGGACCTGGCCGTCGCTTCGACCATTGACTGGGAAATGACGCCGGAATACACCTTTGGCACCTTTGAAAGCTGGGGCGGCAAGGAAAGGGTCCGGAACAAGTCCGAACGGATATATTATTTTTTCATCGACAACTGGGGCGACACGCCCAAACTCTGCCTCATGGAAAGGGGGATCAAACATGCGCGAGTTGTCGCAGAGATCCTGGCCCCGGAAGAGCTTGTGCAGAAATGCGTCGACAGCCAGGGCAAGGCCGCCTTGTTCGAAAGAAGCTTTGCCATCGACAAGGCCCTGCAGAAGTGGCTCATCGCCAATGTCATTGAAACGGACGACGATTCAAAAATCATTCCCCTGAAAAGTGATGACGGGGAAGAGACCATGACCATGGACCTGCCGCATAAGGACGATCCTGTCCCTGAATTGCAACAGACACTGCTACCCGATGAGCCGACGGAGTTAAGCGAAGAGGAGGTTGTTCAGCTCACCCGGCGGTTTAATTTTTTCGACAGCGAATCCAATGCGACCGGCAACTTTTCAAACTACCTGGTGGACGACGGCGACGGCCTCACCGTGACCGACCTGGTCACCGGACTCATGTGGCAGCGCGAGGGTTTTGACATCATGAGCCATCGAATGCTGTGCCGTGAGATCGACCAGCTCAACAATGAACAGTTTGCCGGCTTCTCCGATTGGCGCCTGCCGACCATGGCTGAAGCGCTCTCGCTCATGGAGCCGGAAAAAAACGAGAGGGACCAGCATATAGCCCCCTGCTTCTCTTCCAGGCAGCCGTTTATTTTTGTCGCAGCCTTCCGCAATCCGGGAGGCTACTGGTTCGTCGACTTCAAACAGGGCCGGTCATACTGGGCATCCGGAACAAATCCGGGCGGTTTCGGCCGGGTATGCAGAAAAATCAACAGCTAGCCCATCCATAGACTCTCCTCCCAATAAAAAACGGCCGGACCCTGAAACAGTGTCCGGCCGTTTTTTTTACATGAAAAATATTTTATCGGGCAGAAGCGACTTCCTGCCCCTGCCCCCCGGACCGCAGCCGGGCAAGCTTTTCCTGTTTTTTCAACCCATAGTCGACCAGATTCTCGATATCCGCCCACATGGTTTCACTGCCCATGATGGCCACAATAATCTTTCCCTGGTTTCCAGCGAACTGGCCGACATAAGTCTGCCTGGCCGCGTTGGTATACCCGGTTTTCCCGCCTTCGGCCCCTTTCACCGTCCACAACGCCTTGTTGTGATTCCGCAGCAGTTTGCCGTATGAGGTGCGGAGCTTTGCCCTGCCCATGCGCCTGGCAAAACCTTCATCCTGCATTGCATGGCGGAAAATATTGGCAAGATCGCGGGCGGTGGACTGCTGTCCCTTTGCCGTCAATCCACTGGCGGTGCGGCACACCGTGTTCTCAGCCCCCCAGAGCCTGGCCCGCAGATTCATCATTTCGCCGAATTTCTCTTCGCTGCCGGCGATCTTTTCCGCTAGGGCGACACTGGCATCATTGGCGGAGGCAAGAAGGACCGCATTGATCAGGTCATTGGCCCGGTACGACTTCGCTGGATCCAGATACACTTTGGAGCGGGGCATGCCGGAAGCCCTGCTGCTGACTCCTACCCATTCATCCTCATCGAGAGATTTGAGGGCGATCATGCCGGTGAGCACCTTGATCGTCGAAGCCGGCTGCCGGGGAGTGTCGGGAGACAATGCGTAGAGGGTTTCACCGGTTTCGGCATCGATGATGATGGCGCTCCTGGAAGAGATCCTTTTACCGACGTCAGGCAGCCGGATATCTCCGACAGCGCTTTTGTCCGGGATGGTTTTGACCGGAGAGATATTGCCCCTCTGCCCCAGCACCGGCTTTTGCCCTGGTGCCGCCTTCTCATTCGCCCCGCTTATCCCCGGCTTCTGCTTGGCAACATTGGCCAGCACGGGCAATTGCGCGGCAACAAGGAGGGCGGGTGAACAGAACAGCAGAACCGGCAAAAGAACAAGGAGAAAGGATTCCAGAAACTTTTTCATATCACAACTATGCAGCACCGGAGCTTTGAAGCAAATTTAACACCTTTTATTATTTTTGTATCTTCCGCAAAGTTCACTGTCAAGTTATTTCAACCATTTTTCCCAGTGTTTTCGGGTTTTTTTGCCATTGACAGGGAGAATGGTTTACGATTATTCTGTAAATAATACACAGGCTACAACATGTATGTCGTCGGCCCGATCCCAGGCAGCACATGCCAGGACCCGGCAGCACAGGTCGCGCTTGCCCCCTGTATGCAGGCGGTTGCGGGATGCCGCAGATCAGCTAAAAAGGCCTTTGACCTGTACCTGCGCCGGGTGAAAAGCTGATGACCAAGAGGTGAGCACGCTTGCGGAACTCCCCCTATAAACCGCTCCGTAACCGCTTACAATGCACGAGGTGCATATCATGAAAAGTGAAAGCCCCTTGTCCCCGGACAATTCCCCATCAATTGACGACTCCCTCCTCCGGAATGGCAATTATGCAGAAACCACGCAACTTCCTGCCGTGCAACATTCTTTTTCGACCCTGAACGAACTGATAGATCACAGCGTTCAGCAATATGGAGGCTATCCCGTTATCGGCATGGCTTTCGAAGAACCGCTCACCTACCGGCAGTTCAGCTACCGGATATACTGCCTTGCCCGACACATGCGCGCCCAGGGCCTGAAAAAAGGCAGCCGCGTGGCTCTTCTTGCCGAGAACTCACATAACTGGGGCACTGCCTATCTTGCCGCAGTCAGAATCGGCGCGGTCGCCGTTCCCATACTGCCGGATCTGCCGGAAAACGACGTGCGGCACATCATCGGTGAGATGAAATGTGATTACGTTTTCATCACCCAGCAGCAGATCGAAAAAATATACGAACTGAAAAAGAAGATCAAAAAAATCATCACCCTGGACGATTATTACGAGAAAAACGGCGTTGTCGCCACGGAACCGTTTTCACGGTTTCTCCTGGACGCGGAGGAACACTGCAAAGAAAATGAACCCACTCCTTATCCCGAGGTGAATAAAGACGACCTTGCCTCCATTCTTTATACTTCAGGGACTTCCGGCTTTTCCAAGGCAGTGATGCTTACCCACGGCAATCTCTGCGCCAATGCGATGTCAGCAAGCAAACTGATTGCAATTAATCCGGGCAAAACGTTTCTTTCGGTTCTGCCGATCTCCCACACCTATGAATTCACCGTCGGCTTCCTTCTTCCCCTGATCAAAGGATGTCGGATAGTGTATGCGGGGAAATCCCCGACCCCGACCGTATTGCACAAGATATGTTCCGCGGAAAAACCCAGCGCCATGCTGGTCGTTCCGCTGATCATGGAGAAGATCTTCAAAAAAAGGGTCTTGCCGGCCATCGAAAAGAGCAAGGTCCTCAGCTATATCTGTCGCTTCAATTTCGGCAGAAAACTCATCTACCGCAAAATCGGCAAAAAACTCCTGCAATTCTTCGGCAACAATCTTGAAGTTATGGGTATCGGCGGCGCCGCAATAAACCCGGACGTCGAGATATTCCTCCGCGACGCCGGTTTCCCGTATCTTGTCGGCTACGGCCAGACTGAGTCATCCCCGCTTATTTCCGGGGGCCCCCAGGGAGACACGACGATCACCATCGGCTCATCAGGGAAACCGGTTCCCGGTGTGGACGTCCGCATCAGCAACCCGAACCCTGAAACCGGTATTGGTGAAATCCAGGCCCGGGGCGACAATGTAATGAAGGGCTACTGGAACGATGAAGAGGCGACCCGGGAAGCCCTGATCGAAGACGGCTGGCTCCGCACCGGCGATATGGGCCTGCTGGACGAGATCGGCAACCTTCATATCCTGGGACGATCAAAATCGATCATTGTCCTGGCCAGCGGCGAAAATATCTATCCGGAAGCCATTGAACACAAACTCAACTCCTATCCCTTTGTCGTTGAATCACTGGTTGTTGAGAATAACGGGATGCTGGAAGCCTGGATCTATCCGGATTACGAATTCATTGACATGGAAACCACCGGACAGAGCCGTCAGCAGCGGCACAAGTATATCATGGAACATCTGGACAGGATGCGCTCGGAAGTCAACAAACAACTGCCGACAACCTCCAGGCTTTCCAGAGTGATCGAACGGCGGGAGCCCTTTATCAAGACCGCAACCCATAAGATCAAACGATATCTTTACTCGGACCGGCACATGGCGGATTGAGCGTATTTTTTATTTCAGCAAGGCGGGTATTCCATCCACGCGACAACTCTGACAGAGCATTTCCAACTTGTGACCGTACGCCCAGATCCTAACAACATCAAACATTGTTGTCCAGCATCTGGCGCACCTTTTTTGCCAGGGATATCGGCAGCAATGGCTTGCTGATAAAAATGACCCCTGGTTTGAGATCATCCTGGTGCGCAACGATATCATCGGTATACCCCGACATCAGGATTGCCTTGATCCCTGGTTGATCCCGCATGATCGTTTCGATCAGTTCCCGGCCGTTCATCCCCGGCATGATCAGATCGGTCAGGACAAGGTCAACCTTTTCCTCGCTTCGGCCTAGAACGGCCAATGCATCATTGCCGCTCCCGGCCTCGAGAACACTATAACCCAGGGGCTCAAGGGTATCCCTGACCAATCGACGGATGGCGGCATCATCATCAACAACCATGATCGCTTCAGTGCCCGGGGGCATCACACGGACATCTTCCTTCTCCAATGGCTCAACACTGCCCTCAGCTGCCGGCAGATAGATCTTGAACGTGGTCCCCTTTTCCGGTTCGCTGTATACATATATATGCCCCTTATGCTGCCGCACGATCCCATACACCGTGGCCAGCCCCAGCCCTGTACCCTTATCGCGCTGCTTGGTGGTATAGAACGGTTCAAAGATTTTCTCCCGCACTTCCGGGCTCATACCCTTGCCGGTATCGGTCACCGTCAATACCGCGTACATGCCCGGTTCAACCCCATGGTGGACAGCGGTGTATTTTTCATCAAGCTCCACCCGCCCGGTTTCAATGGTCAAATGTCCTCCGCCGACCATTGCTTCCCTGGCATTGATCACCAGGTTCATAATCACCTGTTCGACCTGCCCCGCATCAACCTTGATATTGGGAATTGATTCAGTCAGCACCAGCCGCATTTCAACGTCCTCGCCGATGAGCCGGCCCAGCATCTTGGAAATGTTTTCAACAATGGTATTGAGGCTGACCACTTTCATCTCCATGACCTGTTTGCGGCTGAAGGCCAGAAGCTGACGGGTAAGGCCGGTGGCCCTTTCCGCCGCATCATAAATTTCCTCCACCATTTCGCGCATGGGGTTTTCCTCTTCAAGCTTCAAGGCCATGATCTGACTGTAGCCGAGGATGGTGGTAAGAATATTATTGAAATCGTGCGCCACCCCGCCGGCCAGGATGCCGACCGCTTCCATTTTCTGGGAAGCAAAGAGCTGGGCCCGCAACTTGTCCTTTTCTTCCTCATCAACTTTCCGGCCCGTGACATCAATATTATATTCGATAATATGGGAAACATTTCCCTGCTCATCAAACATCGGATAGGCATGTATCTCAAAATACCGTGCACTCCCATCCCGCTCGGAATGAATATGCTCAACGCTCACCGGAGCTTTGGACGTTTTCACCGCGACAAGCGGACAGGGGTGCTCCCTGCCTCCGCAGGGTTCTGTTCCATGATGCGTCAGCGAGTAGCAGGTCATGCCGTAATATGACTTGGCGCCGGTAATTTCGCACGCGGCTCTGTTGGCCATGACCACCTGATAGGTTTGCGCGTCAATGACATACAGGGGATGGCCCAGGGACTCGATCATTGTCTTGAAAAACTTGCGCTGCTCGCCAAGCTTTTCTTCTGCCCGGCGCCGGATAGTCACTTCATCCTCCATCCTGGCATTGGATTTTGCCAGCTCAACGGTCCGCTCCTTGACCCTGTCTTCCAGGGTGTCATGGGCCAGCTGCAAATCTTCCCTGGCCTGCTTGTTTTCCCTGGCATATGCTTCCAGGCGGCCGATCAAGGTGTCAAAACTGAAATACAGAATGAAAAAAGAGACCAGGATGAGCAGCAGTGTCAGAAGGAGGGCACGGGTAATAAAATCCTTTTTTTTCACCACGCAATGCGAAATATCCTGGAACATCACCAGCCTGCCCATGGGCACGGCATTGAAATCACTCAGCAGGGTGCAGCTGTGGAGAATATGCTGTTTTCCCCCGATGTCGACCCGCTGGTCTTCCAGGTTGGCAAAATCCAACTGCCCGGCAATCTCGTCAAAAAGAGTGTTGCCCCTGGTCATAAGGATATAATCACCGTGCTCCTGGAATCCATGCTTGACAAGTTCGGCTTTCTGCCACTCATTTCCCTTCAGGACAGATGTCACGTCGCTGTTGAGGCTTGCGGCCAGGGCCTTTTCCATCTGTTTGACCTCGATACCGAATTCAACCGCCCCCAGGTACACGTTGTTGTGGATGATGGGCTGGGCAACCCAGAAAATGGCGCCGTGCTTGCCGATGTCAAACCCGGCGCGCTGCTCCCAGCTGTCATGAACCGCGGCAACTATAGGCCGTGTTTCGCTGATATTATCACCGAAAAGTCCCGGATTCTGCACCCTGAGAAAAACAGTGCCGTCCGGCAGATTGAAATCCATGGCGTGGAAAAACCGGTTTTCCCCATGAAGGCCTCGGTAGATGGGAGCAGAAAGGTTGTAGAGCAGTTTTCTATCCTGATCGGCGAATGCCTGGCGGATCTGCTCGTTTTCTTCGACAAAAAACCTGATCTTGAAAAGGTAGGGGTCGTATGAATTTCTTAGAATTTCACGGGCAACGCCGTCAATGATCTTTTCCTGCTCCTGGATCGTATTATCGATTTCAGCATTAAAATGCGATATTCCCTGTTGCAGCATCAAACCGCTTACCAGGAGAATGACCACACTGACAAGAATAAACGCCCTGTTTTTGATATTCATCTTTAACGCTCCCCTTAACCCGTTAAAGATATTGAATAAATGACGACCGACCCAGGTCTGTTCAAATCAAGGACTTTCCAGTTTTCAACAAATGTCATTGGTCTCTTATATATATTATATACGATAAGAAAGAGGGTTACCTAATGATAATTGAGACTATCCGCCAACGGGTTGATCTCATTGACCATATCAGGTAAAAATACCCGTGGAGGTCAGTTCTTACTAAAAAATAATAATTCATGCACCTCTGTTTTCCCTTTCCCTCAACAGGAAAATGAGATGGCGCCCCCTAGCGCACCATCTGAAAAAGTCGCTCCCTGTCCGGGAATAAATTGCTCAACAGGTTTTTTCGTACTATCCTGTGCCAAGCGCTGATGCAATAACAGCCCGTGTCCAGGTTGGAGAAAATCATCGGGCCTTCCGCAACAACGGGTATCGGACATATCGACAAAGGTTTTCATGGCTGAATACAGCAAACTTTTCCATGTTATATTCATCAAGCTCCGAACTTCGTTTACGGACCTGCTGCCCATCATCCTGGTCATTGCTTTTTTTCAGCTCATTGTGCTGCGCCAGCCCCTGCCGCAACTGGGAGAAGTCCTGTTCGGCTCTCTGTTGATCATCATCGGCCTCGGCCTGTTTGTCCAGGGTCTGGAAATGGGGCTTTTCCCCATCGGCGAGGCCATGGCCCATGCCTTGGCTCTCAAGGGCAGCCTGTTCTGGCTGATGACCTTTGCCTTTGCTCTTGGTTTTTCAACCACGGTGGCCGAACCGGCTCTTATCGCAGTCTGCCGGGAAGCAGCGGATATCGCCGCCCAGGGCGGCCTGATCGATCCATCACAACAGTCGCTCCGATCCTATGGACTCGGGCTGCGCCTGACAGTGGCTGTTTCAGTCGGCCTGTCCATCCTCATCGGCGTTCTGCGCATTATTCTCGGCTGGCCCATTCATTACCTGATTATCAGCGGCTACATTGTCGTGATGCTGATGACCATTATCGCCCCGGCGGAAATAATCGGCATCGCCTATGACGCCGGCGGAGTCACCACCTCCACCGTTACGGTGCCCCTTGTTGCCGCCCTGGGCGTCGGCCTGGCATCCAGTATCAGGGGACGCAACCCCCTGGTGGACGGTTTCGGCCTGATCGCCTTTGCCTCCCTGCTCCCCATGATCTTTGTCATGGGATATGGTTTGATTGTCTTTGGGCAATGATGAGGATCCATGGAATTTCTGCTTGATTTTTCAAAAACCCTGTTGACCACCTGTCGTGATGTCGCGCCGGTCCTTGCCCTGATCATCTGCTTTCAGCTCTTTGTCCTGCGCCAGCCGATTCCCCATTTGCGCCGACTTGTTGTCGGAGGAATCTACGTGGTAATCGGGCTCGCCCTGTTTCTGGCCGGGCTGGAG
This sequence comes from Desulfobulbaceae bacterium, assembly GCA_023544645.1. Lineage (GTDB taxonomy): Bacteria > Desulfobacterota > Desulfobulbia > Desulfobulbales > Desulfobulbaceae > UBA10518. Next base: position 57,410 of record JAMJFO010000016.1, read on the forward strand.
AAGGCGCTCTTTCCCCTGGGCAAGATCATGGCCGCGCAGCTCTCCGACCCGGTCTTTATCTACGGCACAAGCGAACCGGTTGCGGATGCGGACTGGACCGCCTACGGCTGGATCTACCTTTTTGCCGCGTTGACCGGATTTGCCACTACCATTGCCGAGCCTTCCCTTATTGCGGTCGCTTACAAGGCCAATGAAGTGTCCGCCGGCACCATCAGTCAATGGGGGCTGCGGATAACGGTCGCCATCGGGGTGGCGCTGGGCATCACCCTCGGCGCCTTCCGCATCGTAACCGGCACGCCCCTGTTCATGTATATCCTGGCCGGATACCTGGTGGTGGTTGTACAGACCATGTTCGCGCCCAGATCCATCATCCCGCTGGCCTATGACTCCGGCGGCGTTACCACCTCGACCGTTACCGTACCCATCGTCGCTGCTCTCGGCATCGGACTGTCGAGCACGGTGCCGGGACGCAATCCGGCCCTGGACGGCTTCGGCCTGATCGCCTTTGCAAGTTTGTTTCCAATTATAACCGTCATGGGCTATGCTCAACTCATGCAATGGTTCGTCGGCCGACGGACTGCTATCCGCAAGGAGGAGGACAATGAGATTTAAAATCATTCTGGCATCAGTCAAAGGGGATATCACCGACAAGGTGGTGGATTCGGCCAAAAAAGCCGGGGCCACCGGCGCCACGATTATCCCTGCCCGCGGCACCGGCATCCGCGAGGCAAAAACCTTTTTCGGGCTTACCCTGGAGGCCCAGACCGACATCATCATGTTTCTGGTTGAAGAACATATCGTGCAAAGTATACTGGATGCCATCAAAACGGCAGGCGAATTTCACAAACCGGGAACCGGTATAGCATTTGTTCTGCCGGTGGAAAAAGTTATCGGCCTGGAAAGCCAGATCGAACGGTTCAAGGAAGAAGTTCGCGAACAATATTTTTAGGCGCTTTGCAACATCCCTGGCGGTTGCCATGGATGTCAGTACAGCGCTGGAGGAGCAATAATGACTTTGGACAATACCGGGATAATTCGGGCCAGCGATGTGATGCAGGAAATGGTTTCCATCGACGGCATGGCCACTGCCAGGGAAGCCGCCGCCAAAATGCGCCATAAACAAACCAGCACCTTGATCGTGGAAAAACGGCATGTTGATGATGCCTGGGGCATTATTGCCATTCAGGATCTGATCCGGGGGGTTATCATTCCCGGCAAGTCAGCCGGCGATGTCAATATCTATGAAATAATGACCAAACCGGTGATCGCGGTGCCTGCCGACATGGACATCAGATACGTTGCCCGCCTGCTGTACCGCGCCGGCATTCGCCGTGCTCCGGTCGAGGACAACGGAAAACTGGTGGGCATGATTTCGCTTGCCTCACTGGTGCTCAACAACGATCTTTTCTAGAATACCCATAAACATATGCGGCTTAAACGCTTCTCGCAGAACCTCCTGCTTCTACTGGCTACCCTGCTGGGCATGGCCCTGGTCGGCGAAGCGGCCGTACGCTTTTTTACCGACCTGTCCGTCCCGCTTATCAAACGGCACCAGAACCTCGGCACAACCTACCGGGAGAATACGACCCGGGAAATTACAGGCCCGGAATCAAACCGCAAAGTGGTCCTTCGGATCAATGAAAACGGCTTCCGGACTCCTTCCAGACCCCTTGCCAAGCCCTCCGATACTGCGCGCATAGCCGTCATCGGTGATTCCCAGATCGCCGCCATCAATACCCGTGCCCAAGATACCATGCCGGTGCGGCTGGAAAACAAACTTAATCGCCTTTACCCGAGGGTGCACTGGGAAGTGTTCAATTTCGGCGTCAGTGGAGCCAACACCGCCCAGGAGGTCAATCTTTACCGGGAGCTGGTCAGAAATTACGACATGGATGTCGTGGTCTGCGCCTACTACAATGGTAATGATTTTTCCGACAACAGCCCGCGACTCAGCCGGAATCCACGGATTTATATGGACTTCATGGACAATTCCGATGAGCTGACAACCATCTATCCCGCGCCTTCACGGAAAAAACTGTCCAACTGGCTCAATGAACACAGCCGGCTGTATGTCTGGCAGAAATATGTTGTCGGCGATGCCGTCAATAATTTCCTGGCGGCGGGCGGAGCAGGCAAAAACCAGAGGATCCGGGATGAATTTCTTATCCTTGTCGATGACCGGCAAAATGAGACCCTGGCCTATTCCTGGAGAATCAATGAACAAATCATCCGGGATTTCAATGAATACGTAACCGCGGACAATGCGTATTTTCTATTGCTGTCCATCCCCCATGGCATAGAAACGACACCATGGCAATGGCGGGAGTATCAGCGGATGGCCGCCGGCACCGGATATGAAGGCAAGATCGACCGCAGACATCCGGAAAAGAAACTGAAAGGGTTCCTGGAAAGACATCATATTGAACACCTGTTCCTCAGAAGTATTTTTGAGCAACACCTGCAAAACACTCCCCAACATGATCCGAATCACCACCTGGCCTACCGCGACGGCCTGGGGCACCTCAACGAAACGGGCAATCTGGTGATGACCGATGCCCTTGTCGACCACCTGGAAAAAAAAGGGATTATTGCACAAATCATCGCGAAAAACAGCGCTCCAGGACAAGAGGCTGCCAATGATCCATGAAATACGCCGCCTGGTATGCGGCGGGCCCTCCCCTCTCATCGGCGGTTTTCGGCAAAAATCATCCGCAGGTGATCTCCAATAATCTTGTCAACAAGACCCGTCGCACTTCTTCTTAGTAGTGAGAAATGCGGGTTTACACCCGCAACTCAGG
>JAMJFO010000017.1 GCA_023544645.1 Desulfobulbaceae bacterium
ATGTTGACAGAGGTGAAAAGTTAAATGCAATTTTCTCGAGGTCAGGAGGTCTGAACTTGCTGTCTCTCTTATCTTTTTCAGCGCCGGTCTTATCCAGGGAGTCTCCGGCTTTGGCGCCGCTCTGCTTTCCATGCCCCTCCTTGTCATGGTGGTGGACGTCAGGGAGGCGGTCACCCTGAGCCTGTTAAACGGTCTGATCATCAATCTTTTTTTATCGGTGCAGCTCAAAAATCATCTTGACTGGCGCAAGATCCTGCCGCTTATTATCGGCTGCCTGCCCGGCATTTATGCCGGGGTGTCCCTGTTGACAAGAATGAACCCGGCCATCATGAAGGGCAGCCTCGGCGTGCTGATTGCGGCCTATGCAATTTATTGCCTGGCCGGTCGCATGACCAACATGCATATTGGCCGGGCATGGGCCTATGTGGCTGGTTTTGCCGCCGGCACCCTGGGCAGCGCCTTCAGCACCGGGGGGCCGCCTGTTATAATCTACACCACCCTTACCGGTTGGAACAAAGATCAGATCAAGGCCACCCTCTCCTCCTTTTTCCTCTTTATCACCGTTCTCTCCGTGGGTGCCCATGCCGCAAACGGGCTGACCACTCCCCATGTCCTGCGTCTTTTTGGCGTTACCGCCCTGCCGGTGCTGGCCGGCGTCTTTCTGGGCTCACAGTTCTATAAGCGGTTGGCCACCAAAACCTATCTGACCATTATTTATTACCTGCTCATTGGTCTGGGCATCATGCTCATTATCTCGGGGCTCAGGTAGCGTTTATGTTATTTGCGCCGCGCATGAAGGCTGAGGCCGCCACCATCAAGGCCATGATTGCCCTTTACTGTCGCAAGCACCATGGAGGGCCGGAGCTGTGCCGGGAGTGTCGGGAGTTTGAGGAGTATGCCCTCAAACGGCTGGCTTCCTGTCCTTTTCAGGAGGGCAAGACCACCTGCGGCAATTGTCCCGTTCACTGTTATCAGCCGAAAATGCGGAAAAAGGTGCGGGCGGTAATGCGCAAGATCGGTCCCAAGATGATCTTGCATCACCCTTTGATGGCCCTGCGCCATCTTGTTGATGGTTTTCGCAAAAAGCCGAAGAAAAAAAAAGGGAAAGGTAGCAAGTCCACTTTTTGACTTTTGTCACCAACCATGGAAGTTGAAAAGGGCAAAGTTCTGCAGGTCCTATTGGCCATGCTCGGCCAGGATGTCGGCGGCGATTTCCGCTACCTGCGAGTCACTGTCGTGCAGCAAAGGGACAATGGCAGCGAGCGACTCAGGTGAGACAATGATGCCGAGCAGGGAGGCGGCTTCGCCCCGGACATACGCGGTTTTATCCTGGAGCAGAGGCAGCAGGAACGGAGTGGCCAGATCTATTTCCATGGGCCGGGTTGCTGCCAACTCCTCAAACAGCACGGCCATACCCACGCGCACCATGTAACGTTCATCACGGATCAGGTCCCCGGTCAGGGCATAGAGGTCAGGATCCTGCCTGAACATGGCCGCGATGTTCGCCACGTGGCCCATCTCGATGAAGTCGCCGATCAGAGTGAGCAGTTCCTGACGTTCATGTTGTTTCATAGACTAAAGACGGGAATTAAGCACTTGCCAGGTGGGTAGTTTAACCGGGGTGATATGAAATCGCTTTCCTGCAACATGCTGCAAAACAGGACCCCGCCCCGAATTTTCACTTTCTTCCCCTTTTATAGATTCTTTACCGTTATAAAACCAGATTAAACATCAGGATTGGCCAGACGATGCCGCTCCAGTCTTACAGTTTGACCGATATGCTGATGGCGCCGAAATTGTCGTTGCTTTCCTGGGTCGTGTATTCGCCGGAACGGAATACATGGGTGTAACTGAAGCGAATGACGGGCCAATCCAGGACGACACCGAACTGCAGGTCGCCGACCAGTGTTTCTTTATCCACGCTGCGGCTGTCGCGGAAGGTGTTGCCGTCGAGAAAAATATTGCGCGCCACTGCACGCCCGTCAATGCCGGCGAAAATATACCATCCGAAATTAGCAAGCGGTGAAAAATCCGCCGAGCCGGGAAGTCCCGGCTGGATGCGCGGCGGCCCGTAATCGTTTGGGAGCTGCTTGCCGTAGCGCATTGTCACACCGGCATTGGCGTAGGTAAACACATTGCCCAGCGCACCCCCCAGGTGAGGGGTGAAGTCCAACTGATATCCTATCAAAGTTGTGGTGGCGAACTGACGCCAGCTGCGCTGATAGGTCACAACCGCCCCGAACTCATTTTTCAGTTGGGTGTCCCAGCCTTGCGGTTCATCTGAATTGATTATCTCGTGGATGAACTTCTGACTCTCCTCAGCCTGGGAAGCAGGGCCAACCATGCCGATATTCAGCGCAAATTGATCCAGTCGCCGACCTGATTCCACACCCAACCCAATCGTACCATACAGCCATCCGGCATAAGGTCGTTCCTGCAAGGGAGGATCGGCCAGGGTGATATCTTTCGGCGTGAACATGCTCTGGCCCAGCGCATAGCCGTGGTGGATTTCGCCCTGCTCCGGAAACCACGGCACGAGCCGAGCTAATTTTGCAGCCCATCCGGGCGTGGCAGCCTCCCGAGGAATCCAGATCAATCGCACCCCGCTGGTATAATGGCGATCAAGATCATAAAACAGATCGTTTTCCAGAACAAAACTCAATGTCCCGCGTTGGAGAGAATCCCTGGCCCGGGCCGGGAAAGAACCACCAATCAAGCTGACTACAACCAAAACCGCTATGGCGAATTTTTTCATGTCAATATTGCCGGGGCATTTATGAAAAAAAGCAGGGCATACTCTTCCGTTGGCAAGGATGGCCTGTAGTATTTTGTTTTGCATGCAACATTTTATCCTGATTACCACAATTACTCTGCAAAATTATTGCCCAGATCGTGGAACACGCCCGGCATCTCGAACAAAAATAAAAACCTCTTGCCGGTTGCTGCCGCACTGGACTATATGTTGAAGTGTTTTGGACAGCGCTGTGCCGGCCGGCCTTGACATACGCATGATCAACCCATTTCTCCTTCAAACAACGGTATAAATCATACTTTTTCCCATGGACGATACCTACTGCAGGATTATCCATCGCGGATCCCGCGATTCCGGAATCACCGTCACCGATGAAGGCTGCCGGCGCAACCTGTATCTTGATGGCGACACTCTGCAGAGCAGCATGCTGCTGGACGACCCCGACAGGCTGGACCTGGAGTACAGCCAGGCAATGATGTGTTCACTGTTGTTTCAACCGGCCCCCGGGAAGATTCTGCTGGTCGGCCTTGGCGGCGGCTCATTGGTGAAATTCCTGTTGGCGTTCTTTCCAGAGGCAAGGATCGATGTTGCCGAGATCAACCCGGAAGTCGTCAAGGTCGCCCGGCAATACTTTATGCTGCCGCGGAGTGAGCGGCTGCTGATCACGCCCGCCCCGGGGGAGGCCTTTGTTGCCGACCGTCTGGCTGCGGAAGATCGCTACGATCTTCTGCTCCTGGACGCCTTTGATGATGACGGCCCGGCCCGCGCCTTGCTTGATGAACAGTTTCTTAGCAACTGCAGAGAGTTGCTTGCAGCAGGCGGCATCTTTGCCATGAATCTCTGGAACCGTCCGGGCGACAATTTTCCCGCCATCTACGACACTCTGGCCACGCTGTTCGGAAAAGGAACTCAAAAGCTGCTCCTGACCGAGGCCAACACCAACGCCATCGTTTTCGGCATGACAAAACCGGTGCAAGGCAAAAAGCTGATGAAATTGAAACCGGCTGCCCGGGAATTGAGCCGGCGAACCGGGATCAACTTCGTTCGAATGTTGCGGCAATTATACTGGCAGAATAACCCAGGAACAAGCGCTGGAGGCCAACCACGGTAATCGGCAGGCGAGGAAAGGCATGCCTGTCGCAGGCTGTTGATCATTGTATCTGCCGAATCGCGATCTTGACGGGGGTGGGAGAGGCCTTCTCAGTGTTGGGCCTGTTTTCAGTCCTGATGTTTCTCAAACTCTTTGCAATATGGAAAAATTTTCCTGATTACCAATGAAACTCAGCAAATTTATTGCCAGCGCCTGGAAAAAGGCTGTCATTTCGAACGAATGTGAGAAATCTCCTTGCACCGAGGACGTAAGATTTCTCCCTTCGGCCGAAATGACAAAAATACATTAAATCAGCCTGTTACAAACCATGGTAATTTTGAAGCTGAGTATTGCTGGTAATCAGAAAAATTTTTCGCACGCTGAACTGCTTGATTAATTTCCTTATACTTTTTAAGGAAATTAATCATATCTCATATCCGGAAGCTCTTTTTTGCGTAAATTCCTCCAGGAGCTTTTACGGAAAGCCGTCGCAAGTGTATAATAAGTCAACAGCATTAACGCACGATTTCATGAAAGGCTTTTTTATCGGGCACTGATGATTTGGCGCAATGTATGACAGAGCAGCATGATGAAAATAAACCTTTGTATGGCAGCAGGGGGATAGAAGTATATCTAAGGCTGCTGAAAAGCAAATACAGCAATGTTGATGTCGCCGAACTCCTGCGCCATGCCGAAATGGAACCTTACCAGGTGACGGATGAGGGGCATCGTTTTTCACAAAAGCAGATTAATCTTTTTCATGAAAAAATCGTAGAGCTTACCGGGAACAAGAATATTGCCCGTGAAGCAGGTCGATTTGCCTCTTCCCCCGAAGCAATGGGGACATTGACAGGCTCAGTTATAAGCCTGCTGGGGCCTTTGCGATATTATGAGTTGATCGGCAGCTTTGCCAACAAGATTTCAAAATCATCTCATTATGAAGCCCGCAAACTGGCCCACAACAAAGTAGAAATAACCGTGACCCCCTACCCCGGCACCATGGAGCAGCCTTACCAGTGCGAGAACAGAATGGGCTACTGGGAAGCAGTCTCCTCCATCTTCAGTCTCGATCCGCCGGTAATAATCCATCCCAAATGCCTCTTCAAGGGTGATGATGTTTGCCACTATATTGTTTCATGGAAAGAATCGACAGCGTTCATATTGAAGAAAATAAGAAATATTTCGGCAATTATCCTTGCCATAATGTGCATAACACTTTTATCAAGATATCCTGCCGTTGTTTCGGCCATAACCATTCCTGTTTCAATAGTAATTGTTTTACTTATCAACTGGGTTGCCGGAACACTTGAGCTGCGAGACCTTCATCGAACCATTGAGGATCTGCGGGGTGTTTCAGACGAACTGGTTGACCAGATAGAAATCAACTATGAAAATTCTTTATTGGTTAATGAGATTGGCCAGATCCTGGCCAAGGAATCTCATTTGGACGGCCTGTTCTCAGAAGTAGTTAATATCCTTCAAAAAAGACTGAACTATGATCACGGCCTGATCCTGCTGCTGAATCATGAGAAAACCGGGCTGAGGTTTCAGGATGGATATGGATTTACAGAGGAACAGCTTGCGGTTATCAGGAATGCTTCTTTCCCGCTGGATGCCACGGATTCGGACGAGTTGTTTGCCTCGGTGTTTTTCAGCAAAAAACCCTTCCTGATGAATAATCCTGAAGAACAGCACAGCAGCCTGTCCCCCAGGAGATTAGAGTTTCTCAAACAATTGGGTTCCAGTGGCCTGATCTGCTGCCCGATAGTTTATGAGGATGTGGTCCTGGGGATCCTGACAGTAGACAAGGTTACAGGTAAAAGACAGCTCCTGCAGAGGGATATCAATCTGTTGATGGGAATCGCTTCGCAAATAGCTGCACGCATGCATAACGTAACCCTTGAGGCCCAGATCCGCCAGAATCAGAAAATGGAAGCGATTGGCATCCTGGCCGGGGGAATTGCCCATGATTTTAACAATATTCTCACGACCATCCTCGGCTACAGCGAGATAGCAGCCCTGAAACTCCCGGAAGGCGACCCGGTCAAAGATATGGTCAAGGAAATTTTTTATGCCGGCGAGAAAGCAGCAGGCCTTACCCGTCAACTGTTGGCATTCAGTCGCAAGCAGGTCTTGGAAATGAGCGTGACCAATCTGAACACGATTGTCGACGACATGGGAAAGATGATTGCCAGGCTTATAGGGGAAGATGTTGCGCTGGAAATTACTACGGCGGCAAAAATAGGGAATATCAAGGCAGACGTGGGGCAGATTGAACAGATCCTCATGAACCTGATAGTCAACGCGAGAGATGCCATGCCGGGCGGCGGCAAACTCACAATCGAGACCGGAGAGATCTATCTGGATGAAATGTATGCGGAACGGCATAAGGAAGTTGAGGCCGGATCCTATGCAATGCTGACGGTTACCGACACCGGTGTTGGAATGAGCCAGGAGGTCCGGGAGGAGATATTCGAACCCTTTTTTACCACGAAGGATAAGTCGAAAGGTACTGGACTGGGCCTCTCCACTGTATACGGCATAGTGAAACAACACCACGGACATATTTTTGTATATAGTGAAGAGGGAAAAGGAACCACATTCAAAATTTACTTTCCCCTTGTCGGCGAACTTCCCGAACAAAGAGAGCTGATGCAGGCAGGGAGCATGCCACTGGGAACCGAAACTCTCCTCATTGTTGACGATGACCCTTCCATCCGCAAGTTGATAATTGATACCCTGGAGCCCCTGGGATACAGCTTTCTGCAGGCATCGTGCGGTGAAGAGGCGGTGGAGATATTCAGGTCTGCAAAGAAGAGGATCGATCTGCTGCTATCTGATGTTATCATGCCCGGAATGAACGGCCGCGATTTGAGCGAAATCCTCAGAAACGAATGTCATGATTTAAAAGTCATCCTGATGTCCGGGTACACTGATAACGTGGTTGCCCACCACGGCAAACTTGACCCCGGCATCACCTTTCTTAACAAGCCTCTGCTTCCGGTGGCATTGGCGAATAAAATCCGCCAGGTCCTGGACTCCGACAGGCGGACAGGCTAGCCAGCACCACCAGTCCACCGTTCGTTTTTCAGTATCAGTTCTTGACGGGCTTACCTCCCAACTCAACTTTTTGAGTTGTTCTATTTGTCTGAAATCATGAAGTATTTATATATTAATTATGTCGGGATAGGCTGTTAGCTGTTAAGGCTATAGGCTTTTAGGGGCGGTTTTCGCAAGTAGCCTAATAGTCTTCAGCCTACAGCTTATAGCCGGATCAATAAGCCAGTTGAATCCTCACACATTCTTGTTCTTTACAGCAAGTTAACATAAATCAGAAAGTTGAGGCCCCACTAAACGAGTTCATCTTCAACCTGAATCGCTGAAGATGTATTGCTTCAGTCTTCTTCCGAGTGGTCAATTTTAGACTCAAACTCATTAAGCGGGGCTTTCCAGTCCGAAGAGCTGGTATCGGTAATCTGGGTACCCAGATCATCCACATTGTCAATATCCAGGGGCCCGGACCAATTCTCCGGAGCTTCACATAATTCTATGTCCATTTGATACCAGGCTTCCAGGTCGAATTCGTCGATGTCACCGTCAAAATTCTGCACCTCAACTAATTCCCCGGTCTCGTCCACTGCAACAACGAGGAAACGCTGCCCCTTGTCCAGATGACAATACCAGTTACCGGCAATCGGATCTACATCTGTCGGCATTTCTTTTCCTCCCTGTTTTTTGGACCGAATTTTCAATTCCACAGATCATGGACAAATGCCCTGTGGTTCGCCTTGAAAAGCGTACCCGCTTTATTCTTCCCCTGCACTCTGCCCCGTCTCAGCTGCCGCATTTCCCTTCTATAACCGGAAAGCCGGCCAGATTAAAACTCGCCCCGCAGCCGCAGGTTGACCTGGCATTTGAGTTGGTGAAACGCAAACCGCCGGCAATCAGATCGTCGGAGTAGTCGATTGTCAATCCGTTGAGGTATTGAACATTTTCAACGCCCGCGACTACCCGGATATTCCCTGACTCAAGGATGACCTTTTCGCCGTCCTTCATGACCCGGTCAATCTCGGCTCCATAAGTCAACCCGGCACATCCTCCCTCGGTAATGGATACCCGGAGGAATTCTTCCGGTTTCAGCTTGGCTTCCAGCATCTCCTGCGCTTTTTCTTTAATGGTAATATTCATCGGACACCTCAAAATGATAAATTGCGCCAACTGATCTTATATAGAAATGATTGTGTGGAAATGCCCGAATGTCAAGGAACAGAACTGACAAACCTGCTTCCTTTTCCTTTCCCGTCGAGCCGGAAAAGGAAACCAGGTGAGATGCCTTGTTCCTAGAACATGAGGGAACTGTAAGACATTCTTACAACAAATGAACAAAAGAAACTTCTGACCAAGAGCTCTCTTTTCGAATAACAATGCGTAATTATCACGTCTCTATAATTTATCCTCCGGCTTCCGTAATTCGGCTTGTGCATCTGCCCCCCCTCCCAGTACCGCGTACATCCGCACTTGATTGGCGAGCCTGGCCAGGCGGAGGGAAACCAGCCCTTGTCGTGCGGCGAACTCTAACCGCTGTGCGTCCAGCACGCCCAGATAGCTGTCAACCCCTTTGGTATAGCGTTGTTCAGAAAGACGATAGGTTTCCGTAACGGCATCCACCAGTGATTGCTGCGCAGTGATCTGCCGGTCTATGGTGCCCTGCACGGCAAGAGCGTCCGCCACCTCCCTGAATGCGGTCTGGATCGTCTTCTCATACCGGTTCAGCGCGATCTCCCTGTCAGCCCTGCTCACCCGGTAGGCTGCCCAGGTGCGGGCGTCGAATATGGGCATGACGATCTGCGGGGTAAAACTCCAGGTACCGGTTCCGGAACCGAAAAGGCCGGAGAGTTCATCGCTGGCCGTGCCGATGGCGGTGGTCAGCGCAATGCGGGGGAAGAAGGCCGCCCGTGCCGCCCCGATAAAGGCGTAGGCCCCTTTGAGGCGATGTTCCGCCGCCACAATGTCCGGACGGCCCAGAAGCGCCTCGGAGGGCAGCCCCGGAGAAACATCCCGGAGAGGGGAGATGCTCTCCAGGTCTGTGGGCAGCAGCTCTTCGGGCACCGGAGAACCGGCAAGAAGATCAAGGGCGTTGCGGTCCTGCGCCACCAGCTGCGTGAACCGGGCAACGTCTCCCCGGGCAGTCTCCACCGGGATCCGGGCGCGCTGCAGATCGAGATCGGTCGCCACCCCGACGTCAAAAAGTTTCCGGACCAACCCATAGGAGGACTGCCGGGATTCAAGGGTGGACCGGGCCAACTGCAGGTTTTCCCTGTCCGCGGCCAGGGTAAGATAAACCCTGGCTGTCTCGGCTATCAGGGCGATCTCCGCGCCCCGCCTGGCCTCTTCCGTGGCCAGGTATGCCTCCAGGGCCTGGTCTTTCAGGCCGCGCAGATGACCGAAAAAGTCAACTTCCCAGGCAACAATACCCAGGTCGATGTTATACTGCTCCCTGGTCCGTGAATCACCGGAGCCGACCAGATCGGCGGAAAGGCGCTGTTTTCCTCCTGCGCCGGACGCATTGACGGATGGAAAAAGCTCCGAGCGTTGAATGTTGTACAGGGCGCGGGCCCGTTCCACATTCAAGGCGGCAAGCCGCAGATCCCGGTTGCTGTCCAGGGCGATGTTGATGATTTGCCGCAGCTGTGGTTCGGCAAAAAAATCCTGCCAACCCAGTTCCGGGACCATTTCCTCTCCCGGCTCCAACGTGGAATTGTAGGCCTCGCCCTGCGGCCAATTATCAGGAATCGGCGCCCGGGGCTGCATGTATTGGGGGGCCAGGGAACACCCCCCAAAAATGAGGCCGATTCCGGCCAGGAGAAAGACTATTTTTTTATTCATGTGGTACTCTCTCTGTGGTGCTTTCTTCAACATGGGTCATGGTTACTTCCTTCCGGTGCTTGCCCAGGGCCTTATAGATCAGTACGTAAAAAAGCGGCGCAAACAGGGTCACCAGGAAGGTGGAGGTCACCGTGCCGCCAAGCACACCGGTGCCGATGGCCCGTTGCGCCCCTGCCCCTGCCCCGGAGGCCAGAGCGAGCGGCAGGATGCCGAAGCCGAAGGCCAGCGAAGTCATGATGATCGGCCGAAGCCGCAGCCTGGAGGCCTCCAGGGTGGCTTCAATCAGCCCTGCCCCCTGGTCGATCCTGGCCCTGGCGAACTGGACGATGAGGATCGCGTTTTTGGTGGTCAGGCCCAGGGTGGCAAGCATACCGATCTGGAAATAGACATCATTGGACATCCCCCGCGTACTGGAGGCGATGACCCCGCCGATGACCCCGAGGGGCAAGGTCAGCAGGATGGCAATGGGGATGGGCCAGCTCTCATACAGGGCCGCCAGGCAGAGAAAGATAACAAAGATCGAAAAGGCGTAGAGCAAGGGCGCCTGGGAGCCGGCCATCCGCTCCTGGTAGGACAGTCCGGTCCAGTCATAGCCGATCCCCTGCGGCAGTTTGGCGATGATCTCCTCCATGGCGGCCATGGCCTCGCCGGTGCTGTGTCCCGGGGCAGGCTCGCCCCAGATATTGATCGAAGGGAAGGCGTTGAAACGCTCCAGCTTGGGCGAACCCATGGCCCAGCGTCCTGTGGCAACGGAAGAAAAAGGAACCATCTTGCCGAGGTTGTTGCGCAGATAGAGCTTTTCCAGGTCCTGCGGCAGCATGCGGTAATCAGCATCTACCTGGGCATATACCTTTTTGACCCGGCCGGCCTGGATAAAATCATTGACATAAGCGCTGCCAAAGGCCGCGGCAATGGTGTAATGGATGGAGTTGATGGGAATCCCCAGGGCTCCGGCCCGGTCCCAATCCACATCAATGTGGTATTCGGCAACATCATTCATGCCGTTGGGCCGGACCCGGTTCAAGCGCGGATCCTGGGCTGCCAGGCCAAGAAGCTGGTTGCGGGCCGCCATCAATTGATCGTGACCCAGGCCGCCCCGGTCCAGCAACTGAAGATCAAACCCGGTGGCCATGCCCAGTTCGACAACCGGCGGCGGCGGAAAGGCAAAGACCATGGCCTCGTTTATCCCTGAAAAAGCCCCCATGGCCCGTCCGGCGACGGCCTTGACCTTAAGGTCCGGCCGCTGGCGCAACTCCCAGTCCCTGAGTTTGACAAATCCAAAGGCCATGTTCTGCCCCTGCCCGCCAAAACTGGCACCGGCGACTGAAATGATGGATTCGACTGCCTCCTTCTCACGCTCAAGAAAATGATTCCGCACCTTGTCCATGACCGCTTCGGTCTGCTCCAGGGTCGAACCAGAAGGCAGCATGGCCTGGACCATCAGCAGCCCCTGATCTTCATCCGGAATATAGGATGTGGGCATGCGCTGGAACAGATAGCCCATGGCGGCGACGATCAGCACAAACACAAACAGGTAGCGCAGTTTTCTCGCCAGCACCCGGCCAACCCATCTCACATACAGATCCCGGGAGCGGAAAAAGATACGGTCGAACCAGCGGAAAAAGGTTCGCAGGAACCAGACCGCATTATCCGAGGGTTCATGTCCCCTGGCCACCGGTTTGAGAATGGTGGCGCACAACACCGGGGTCAGAACAAGGGCAACGACCACCGACAGGAGCATGGATGAAATGACGGTCACCGAAAACTGCCGGTAGATGACCCCGGTGGAGCCGGGGAAAAAGGCCATTGGCCCGAAGACCGCAGACAGCACCAGGCCGATGCCGATCAGGGCGCTGGTGATCTGTTCCATTGATTTGGCCGTGGCCTCCCGGGGCGGAAGCCCCTCCTCGGCCATGATCCGCTCCACATTCTCCACCACCACAATGGCGTCATCAACCAGAAGACCAATTGAAAGCACCATGGCGAACATGGTCAGCATATTGATGGAAAACCCGAACAGGCCGAGAATTCCAAAGGTTCCAAGCAACACCACCGGCACCGCGATGGTCGGGATCAGGGTGGCCCGGAAGGTCCCCATGAAAAGATACATGACCACAAAGACCAGAAAGACTGCTTCGAACAGGGTCTTGACCACCTCGTCAATGGCCACCCGGGTAAAGGGGGTGGTGTCGTAGGGATAGATCACCTTCATTCCGGCCGGGAAATAGCGGCTCATCTCCTCCAGCTTCTGCTTGACCGCATCGGCCGTATCCAGAGCATTGGCGCCGGCGGCCTGCCTGATGGCCATTGCGGCCGATGGCTTGCCGTTGTAATCGGCTACGACATCGGAGCGCTCGGTTCCCAGCTCGGTGCGGCCGATGTCCCGGACCCGGACCACCGAGCCGTCAGGATTGGTGCGGATGGGGATGGCGCCGAACTCTTCCGGGGTCCGGAGGAGATGCTGCACAATGATCGAGGCGTTCAGCCGCTGGCCCTCCACGGCGGGAGCGCCGCCCAACTGACCCGCTGACACCTCGACATTGTACGCTCTCAGCGCCAGGATGACATCCTCCATGGTCAGGTTGTAACTGGTCAGCTTGTCGGGATTGACCCAGACCCGCATGGCATACTGGGAGCCGAAATTCTGCACCTCGCCGACGCCAGGCACCCGGGAGAGGATTTTTTCCAGGTTGGACTGGGCGTAGTCACGCAGGTCATTGCCGTCCATGCTGCCGTCTTCGGAGATCAGGCCGACAATCATCAGGTAGTTCCTGGTCGACTTGCTGACCTTGACACCGGAGCGCTGCACGACATCGGGCAGGCTGGCCATGGCCAGCTGCAGCTTGTTCTGCACCTTGGACCAGGCCACATCCGGATCGGTGCCCGGCGCAAAGGTCAATTCGACCCGGGAGGCGCCAGACGACGAACTGGTGCCGGAAAGGTAGAGCATGTCGTCCAGGCCGGTCATCTTCTGTTCGATGACCTGGGTCACGGTATTTTCAACTGTCTCAGCTGATGCGCCGGGAAAAAAAGCATCGATGGCAATGGCCGGCGGCGCGATGGGCGGATACTGGGAGATGGGCAGGTTGTAAATGGCCAGTCCGCCACCAGTCATTATGATAATAGCAATGACCCAGGCAAAAACCGGCCGCTCCAGGAAAAATTTTGAAAGCATTACCTGTCTCCTTCACCGGACTTTTCAGCCCCTGATTCCACCGGTGCAAAGGGAGCAGCCTCTACCTTCGCACCCGGCCGCAGCATCACCAGCCCCTCGACGATTACCTGGTCGCCGGGCGCAAGTCCTTCCGAAACCAGCCATTTGTCGCCGATGGCCCGGTCAAGGGTGAGCGGACGAAAGGCGGCCTTGCTTTCCTCATCAACGACCAATGCGTAAGGATTTCCCTTGGGATCGCGTGAGACTCCCTGCTGGGGCACCAGGATGGCCTGTTCACTGACGCCTTCCCTGATCACCGCCCGGACGAACATGCCCGGCATGAGAAAACCTTCCGGGTTGGGAAACAGGGCCCGCAGGGTGACCGAGCCGGTGGTCGGGTCCACGGTGATATCGCTGAACTGCAGGGTTCCCTCCTGCGGATACGGTGTGCCATCCTCCTGGAAGAGATCAACCTTGCTCTGGCCCTCTTCGTGCCGGTTGAGCAGGCCCTCTTTCATGCGCTGCTTTAAACGCAGCAGATCAGCGGTTGATTGCGGCACATCGACATAGATGGGGTCAAGCTGCTGGATGGTGGCCAGGGGAATCGGCTGATACGCCGTGACAATGGCCCCGGCAGTGACGTTTGATTTGCCGATGCGTCCGGAAATGGGCGCGGTGATTCTGGTGTAGGCCAGGTTTATACGGGCCGTCTTCACCGCGGCTTTCCAGGTATTGATATCAGCTTCCACCTGGGCCAGAGCGGCAGCCGCGTCATCGTAGTCCTGCCGGCTCACGGCCCTGTCCGCCACCAGTTCCTCAAAGCGTTCGGCTCTTGCCCTGGCCGACGGCAGACCGGCCTCGGCACGAGCGAGGGCGGCAAGGGCGCTGTCCAGCGCCGCTTGGAAAGGAGCGGAATCGATCTTATAGAGAACCTGGCCGGCCTCAACATCCGAGCCTTCCGTAAACAGCCGTTTGTTGATCAGGCCGTTGACCTGCGGTCGAATCTCCGCGATCCGGAAGGCGGATGTGCGGCCCGGCAATTCTGTAGACAGCATAATTTTTTCCGGCTGCACCGTCACAAAGGAAACCCGGGGAACAGGTTGCGGCGGCGGTCCCTGCTGGGTGCCATCGCAGGCGGCAAGAAAGGCGCCGGCCAACAGGGCCGTCAGTAACGCGCTCCATTTGATGGGCCTGTGTCCCTTGTCGTAAAATTGCATCAGAAATCCTCCAGATATTGATAAAAATAAATATGAGCGAGTTACATGGGCTGCGCCCACGAATTATCACGGATGAATCAATCCTTGAAAAAGAATATTGAGGATACCATCCGGATCTTCCGGGTAGGGATGCTGTTCCGGCTTTTCCAGCCAGAGAAGAAGGAAGGTGGTGGTGAGAGAGTCCAGGGCAACGGCAAGATGATAGGGGTCGGCGATTTGCCGGAACCGTTTTCTTTTCATTCCCGAGGCAAATATTTGGGCGAGCTTCTGCAAGTGCTTTTCACAGTCTTCCAGAATCTCTTTGTCAAGGCCTGCCTTGATGTTAAAGCTTGCCCCCTGGGATTCGGCAAAATACAGGCGGATGACCGAGACATCGTTTACAAAAATTTCACCTTTGGTCCGGACGTAATTTCGCAGTTTTTCGATCTCGTCATCCCCATCATCCATGGACTGCATGAGTTTGTCATGGAATTTTTTCGCATGCTCCATAATGAGGGACGTGTAAAGGTCCTCCTTGTTTTTGAAGAACTTGTAGAGTGTTCCCAGGGCAAATTCGGCATGTTCGGCAATCTCCTGCATGGAGACGTTGTGATACCCCTTCTCGGAAAAAAGCTCCAGGGAGGCGGTGAGCATGTCCTGGCGTTGTCTGCGTTTTTCTTTTTCCCGCCGGGTGAGTTTTTCTTTGCGCAATGTTCAGTCTCTGTGAGTTAAAAGTTGCAATCACCAAAAAAATGAAATATTATTCGAAATCTGACGATCGGTTCACATTTTAGAACAATACGTCACATTGTCAAGCAGGAATGTCACATCCAGGCGAAAACTTCCGCTACACTTAATCCTGAGGAACAAGTGGTAAATACCTGTTTTACTGAAATCAGAAAAATTACATCCGGTATCACCATCAACTAGAAAATGAAGAGATTTAGCATGAAGCGCGATCATTTTTCTTTTACCGTTCTTGCACTGTTTGCCTGGGGACTGATTTTTTGCCCGGGAAGCATCCCACCTGCCAATGGCGCTTACCCGCCCGACCCTACGAAACAGTTCCGTCCTTTTGTGGAAAAAATGATATCCATCCTCACTGACCCGGATCAACAGGGTGACGAGAACAGGATGCAGCGACGCGAAAAAGCGATGACGGCCGCATCTGAACATTTTGATTTTCACGAAATGTCAAAAAGGGTTCTCGGGACTACCTGGCGGGAGCTCAACCACGATGAGCAGGAACAGTTCGTCACCCTTTTCATTAAACTCCTCGAACACGTATATATCGGAAAAATAGAACGATACTCGAAGCAGGAAGTTGTATTCAGGGACCAGATGATCAGAGGTAACCGGGCCCAGATAATGACCGATGTTGTTGACAGGGAAGGAGTTGTATCCGTTTTTTACATCCTGATGCTCAAAGAGGATGTATGGATGGCATATGACATTGTTCTCGAAGGAGTGAGCTTGGTGCGCAATTATATGGAACAGTTCAGGGAAATTTTGCGCGAGGAAGAATTTGCATTTTTGCTCACCCGGATTGAGAATAAAATAATCGAACTGGAAGAAAGCGGCAAAAAAACAAATGCTGAAACTTTATCTCAGAATAAAACAACAGATTCATCCCTGTAATCCGCAGAATGAGATTCTGCTTGAGGTTTTCCCATGGGAAGCGCAAAGAAAAATATACATGCAATCAACAGCAATTTCACTGTCAAATGCGACAGGTGCGGAAAATTGATGGACTGGGAGCACGTTCAATTATTACCCGGAAAGATTTTGTGCAGGAGGTGCCTGGTGGGTTCCAAATTTTCCGAGTGGTTTATCAGGGCTCTGTTCTCCCCCAATTACTATGAAAAACTCAACTCCAGGACAGGATCAACTCCATTGAGGTGAACAGGCTGAATTCTCTCGGGTCCAGCATCTTCATCATATTTCACAATCAGGATATGCATTCCGGGGGAAAACTCTCGCAGAGCAGGAGTTCTGATTCATTCAGCTTTTTATCAACCTGTTTCGCTGCTGTACGTACCGCGGTACGAAACCCTTCCTCGATAACTGGATGATAATACGGCAGGGTAAGCATCTCAAAGACGGAAACCTGTTGCTGCAGGGCGAGCGAAATGAGATGGCCGAGGTGTTCGCCGCCAGGGGCTGCCATCTCGGCCCCCAGCAGAGTGCCGCTTCCTTTATCGGCGTAAAGACTCAAACGCCCCTGGTTGGTGTTGCTCATCCGGGCCCTGGACTGTCTGCCGAAGTCAAAGGAACCGGTCACGGTGGTCTTCCGGTCCAGTTCGGCATACCTTTTGCCGACCAGGACGACATTGGGCTGGCAAAAAGTTATCGCCAGGGGGACACGCCGCCTAAAGCAGGAAACATCATCGCGGAAGGCATTATAGCCTGCAATATGCCCCTCATCGATGGCTTCGTGCAGCAGGGGGCGGTAATTGTTGGCGTCTCCGGTGATAAAAACGGGCAGGTCGGCTATCTGCAGGCTGTCAGGATTAAAGGGGGGCATGCCGTGCTCATCCAGTTCGACCCCCAGGTTTTCCAGGCCCAGATCAGTGACATTTGGCCTGCGGCCCATGGCCAGCAGAACCTTGTCCACAACCGTTTCGCCGCTGCCATGGGTTATTTTCACCTTGCCGCCAACATCGCTTAATTCGGCCCGAGTGCCCAGGTGAAGGGTCAACTCCCCGGAAATCGCCTGCACAGCGCTGTCATTGACCTGCGGATCGGAAAGACCGCCAATGAACTTTATTTGATCAAATGCTGTTACCCGTATACCGATGCGACTCAGGGCCTGGGCCAGCTCAAGCCCTGCCGGGCCAAGACCGATGACTCCCATGGAATCGGGAAGGTCATCCTGATAAAAAAGATCCTCCGTGGTCAGAATCCGGTCGCCAAAAGCTCTCCATGGCTGCGGATAAACCGGGCTGGAGCCGGTGGCGATAATAACCCGGCGGGCGGTTATTACTTCGCCGTTTACCTCGATGGTCCGCGGATCCCTGAACCTGGCGCGGCCGGCAATATTCCTGTCGCCCAGCTCGTCGGTCGCCTGTTTTGTGCCCTTGACAAACCCGTCGCGCATTGCCTTGACCCTGGCAAGGATTTTTTTTCTGTTGATCCGCAGACGGTCGACCCCTTCCACACCCAGATCAGCGAACATTTCCCGGCCATGACAGCAGTTGGCGGCCTCGATCAGCGCTTTGGTCGGCATGCAGGCCACCCGGGCACAGCTGGTGCCGTAATGCCCGGCATTGATTATAATATAGGCGTCGGTTTTCTTTTGCACCTCACTGAGCGCCGACAGCCCGGCGCTCCCGGCTCCGATAATTGCAACATCAACTTTCCTGACCATGGGTTCTCCTTTCCAGTCGCTCTGGAATCATTCAGTACATTTACATCCATAACTATACCAAAAAAAATATGCAGAGTAGCGGATTATTTTATTGCAATAAACAAAAAGTGATGTAATATTGCAAAAGCACTCCATACAAGAGAGGTGCATCAAGTGCCTGGCGAATTCTTTATACTCGCTCTTCCCTTCCGAGACCATTATATCCCGAAAGATTAGAAGCCGTTATTTAAGTTTCTGCTTATCACTTACCATTGGATAGCAGAGATACCGTATCCGACCATCGTGTCGGCGAGAAGGCTTTCTCTAATTATTCCTGAACAATTAACCTGAATAATCAGTGGCAGAAACGATTAATTGCCGTTTTGCCGTTGGCGCCGGTCTATGTCCGGTTCCAGGGGGCGTTCGGCTCTGCCGCCAAATTCATATTGAGAGAAAATAAATGAACTTTACCCAGTTTGATTTTCATCCGAAAATTGCCGCAGGCATTAAGGCCTGCAATTACGAAACCCCTACCCCGATCCAGGAGCAGGCAATACCAGCTATCCTGGAAGGCCGTGACATTCTGGGCCTGGCCCAGACCGGCACCGGTAAAACAGCAGCCTTTGTGCTGCCCATTCTGCAGCGTTTGCTTGACGGCCCGCGCGGCAAAATCCGCACCCTCATCGTTGCCCCGACCCGCGAACTGGCTGAACAGATCCACAGCGATATAACCAAACTGGCCCGGCAGACAGGCATTCGCAGCGTGGCGATATACGGTGGAGTCAGCAAGCTGCCCCAGCTGAAAAAAGTCCGGGCCGGCGCCGAGATCGTTGTTGCCTGCCCCGGACGACTGCTCGATCACTTGAGCGAGCGGGCCTTCACCCTGGCCAATGTGGAGCACCTGGTCCTCGATGAAGCGGATCATATGTTTGATATGGGTTTTCTTCCGCCCATCAGACGGATCATAAAGGCCCTGCCCGCAAATCGGCAGACGCTGCTTTTTTCCGCCACCATGCCCGGCGAAATCCTCCACCTGGCTGAAGAGATCCTCAACAACCCGGCCAGGGTTCAGATCGCCCACAGCCGCCCCACTGCCACTGTCGAGCAGGTTCTTTTTTCAGTGGAACAGGATCGCAAGATGACCTTGCTCAAAGACATCATGGCCACCACCGATATGGGAGCAACCCTGATATTTACCCGGACCAAGTACCGGGCCCAGAGTCTGGCCCGCAACCTGCAGAAGTTCGGCTATGCCGCCACCTCATTGCAGGGAAATCTTTCGCAGAATAACCGCCAGAAAGCCTTAAACGGGTTCAAGCAGGGCGAATTCAAAGTCCTGGTGGCCACGGATATTGCTGCGCGCGGCATCGACGTATCCGGCATTTCGCATGTGATCAATTACGATGTGCCTGACACAGTGGAAGCCTTTACGCACAGAATCGGCCGCACCGGCCGGGCCGCCTGCACCGGCGAAGCCTTCACCTTTGCCGGCCGCGAAGACCGCAGGATCATCAGCCTGATCGAGAAATCCCTTGGCAAGAAAATGCTCCGCAACAATGACCACGATCTTGCCGAAGATGTCCCGGTCCGCGCTCACTCCACCGAAAGGTCCGACAAAAAACCGTGGCACAAGGCAAAGAATAACGTCCGTCCCGGGGGACGCGCCAATGGACGCCCGGCCGGCAGAAATGCAAAACGAGACGCTACGGGGCAGAAGGAACAGCCCGCTGGAGGCCCCCGCAAGGAAGGCGCCAGGCCAAAAAGACGGAACCGTGCGGCCATGCTGAACAGCGGATCCGGCAATGTGTTTCTCAATCAATAAAAATATGTTATACTATTCAAAATAATTAAACCTGTCAGATGCGACTGGATAGTACAAGAGGTATCTCTCAAGGCATTTGTCATCGATCAACTGTGTGCTGGTTTATTGGTGGCTTACGAAGGATCAGTGCACAACACCCCGGAGAAAATATATGAATATATATATCGGACAATTGCCCTATAACGTGAACGAAGATGAACTCAAGGAAATATTTTCCGAATATGGCGAAATTGCCAGCTTGAACCTCGTCAAGGACAGGTTTTCCGGCCAGTCGAAAGGTTTCGGCTTTATTGATATGCCCAATAATTCGGAGGCTGATCAGGCGATCAAGGCTCTGAACAAGAGCATGCTCAAGGGTCGTGAAATCAAAGTCAACCAGGCAGAACAGCGCCGCCAGAAAAGTTCTTTTCGCAAGAGAAGATATTAACCCGGCATCCGCAATAACTAACAGGGACAGCCCGGCATGGCCGGGACAGCAGACCATCCCGGTTTTCACATTTTGACCAGGGCAGGAACCTCGCATACTGCAGGGTTTGGTACCATTGAAAATGGCTTAGACGCCAAACATGAACCATAAACAGGGACAGAATCTTGGCCAGAACAAACTATTCATTTGAGAAGCGCCAGAAGGAATTGGCAAAGAAAAAAAAGAAAGAGGAAAAAAGGCAGCGCAAGCTGGACAAACAGAAAAATCCTGACGGGGAGACAGAAAATCTCTCTCCTCAAGAAGAATAACAGCTGCAACCTTTTTCCCGACCGAGAACAGAGCCGCATGGAGTCTCCGTGCGGCTTTTTCATACTATCATGCTTTTTCAGACGCCCGTCTGACAAAAAATGATCGTGACGCTGCCGCCCCACATCCCGGCGGATCTGCGGACAACCCGAAGATGCGAATAACGCAGTCGGACAGAATAAATTGATCGTATATCTCTACGTATATCATGAGGACACAAAAATGATAACCGCATCCAATATCGCTCTTTCATACGGGAAGAGAGTCATCTTCCAGGATGTCAACATCAAGTTCACCCCCGGCAACTGCTACGGCCTGATCGGAGCAAACGGCGCCGGCAAGTCAACCTTTCTCAAGATCCTTTCCGGCCAGCTTGAGCCTGACCGGGGCACCATCAGCAAGGGGCCGAAACAGCGCATTGCCGTGCTGAACCAGGATCAGTTCGCCTTTGATGACCATACTGTTTTCAACACGGTGATCATGGGCCACAAAAAGCTTTACAAGGTAATGGCCGAGCGGGAAGCCCTTTACGCCAAAGCCGATTTCAGTGATGAAGACGGCATCCGTTCCGGAGAACTGGAAATCAGATTCGGCGAACTGAACGGTTATGAGGCCGAGGCAGACGCCGCAGTGCTGTTGAACGGCCTCGGCATCCCGGAAGAAATGCGCCAGAAAAAGATGAAGGAACTTGAAGGAACCGACAAGGTGCGGGTGTTGCTGGCCCAGGCCCTGTTCGGCAACCCCGACATCCTCCTTCTGGACGAGCCGACCAACCAGCTGGACATGAAAACCATTTCCTGGCTGGAGGATTTTCTTTCCCGCTTCCACAACACCGTGATCATCGTCTCCCATGACCGCCATTTCCTCAACCAGGTCTGCACCCACATGGCAGACATCGATTATGGCAAGATCCAGGTCTATGTGGGCAACTATGACTTCTGGCACCAGGCCAGCCAGCTCCATTTCCGGCAGAAGGAATCCGAGAGCAAGAAGGCCAGGGCCAAGGCGGATGAGCTCAAGGAATTCATCCAGCGCTTCAGCTCCAACGCCTCCAAGGCCAAGCAGGCGACCTCCCGGAAGAAACTGCTGGAAAAACTCACCGTCGACGATATGCCCATCTCCTCCCGGAAATATCCCTACATTGTCTTCAAGCCCGATCGCCCCTGCGGCAATGTCATTCTGGAAATCGAGGGTCTGGGCAAGGAGATCGACGGAGTTTCCATGTTCAAGGATATCACCCTCACCGTCAACAAAGGCGATAAGATCGCTTTTGTCGGCCCCAACAGTCTGGCAAAAACCACCCTGTTCCAGGTTCTGGCAGGAGAAATCGAGCCGGACTCGGGCAGCTTCCGCTGGGGGGTGACCATAAACAACGCCTATTTCCCGAAAGAGAACAGCGCCTATTTCGACAACGAAGAGGTTGACCTCATCGGCTGGCTCCGCCAGTTTGCTCCGGCAAGGGAAAATGAGAGTTTTGTCCGGGGATTCCTTGGCAAAATGCTTTTTTGCGGGGAGGAGGCGATGAAAAAAACCTCGGTTCTCTCCGGCGGCGAACGGGTGCGCTGCATGCTCTCCAGAATGATGCTCTCGGGCGCCAACGCCCTCATTCTCGATGAACCCACCAACCATCTCGATCTGGAGTCGATCACCTCTTTGAATAACGGCCTGACAGCCTTTCCCGAGGTCGTGCTCTTTACCTCCCATGATCATCAGCTGGTATCCACCGTGGCGAACAGGATCGTTGAAATCACTCCGGACGGCATCATCGACGTGATGATGGACTATGACGACTACCTGGCCATGAAGGAAAACAACCTGTCCGGCGAAAGCAACTACCTTGAGCAACAGGCGGCATAGCGCGGCCGGAAGAAAACAGCAACTGAACGTTCAAGACTGAACGGCGAAAAGGAATTACATGACAACAGTAAGTATAAACGAATCGAGACAGGACTGTACGGCAGCAGATATGGAACACGACAGCATGGTCATCCCGGAGCAGTCTCTGCCATTGCTCAATGAAGGAAAAATCTGTTTCAAGGATATGGATCTCCCCGGCGAAATACTCGCCGCGGTTGAGAATCTGGGCTTCCAGTACTGCACCCCGATCCAGGAGGCCATATTGTCCCGGGTTATCGACGGCGGTGATGCCGCCGGCCAGTCCCAGACCGGCACCGGCAAGAGCGCGGCGTTCCTCATCAGCATCATGAGCCGCTTCCTCAAAGACGACAAGCCGGGAAAACGTCCTGCCGGAAGTCCCCGGGCGCTTATTCTGGCCCCGACCAGGGAACTGGTCTGCCAGATTGAAAAAGATGCGCTTGACCTCGCCAAGTTCACATCCCTTGCCGTCGCCTCCGCCTACGGTGGAATTGCCAGCAAGGAGCAGCGCAAACAATTCACCGGCAAACAGGTGGATATCCTGGTGGCAACCCCGGGAAGACTGCTTGATTTCATGCGCCAGAAGATAATCCGCCTGGACAGAGTGGAGACACTGGTCATTGACGAGGCCGACCGCATGCTGGACATGGGATTCATCCCCGATATCCGGACCATTGTCCACAGCACGCCGCCAAAAGCTGCCCGCCAGACTCTCTTTTTCAGCGCAACAATGACTCCCGAAGTGATCCGGTTGTCGGAACAATGGACCAATGCGCCGGTCAGGGTGAACGTCCATTCGGAGCAGATGACCGCCGACAGTCTGGAACAGATAGTCTACATGGTGACGGTCAAAGAGAAATTCAAACTCCTTTATAACCTGATACAGCAGGAGCAGTTTGAACGGGGCATTGTTTTCTGCAACCGGAAAGATGAAACCCTGCGGCTGCAGAAAAGACTGCAGGACTACAACATCAACAGCACAATGCTTTCAGGGGATGTTCCCCAGTACAAACGAATGAAGCGGCTGGAAGACTTCCGGGCCGGCAAGTACCAGATTCTGGTGGCTACGGATGTGGCCGGCAGGGGGATTCACGTTGACGGCATCAGTCATGTGATCAACTTTCACCTGCCGGAAGAACCGGAAAACTACGTGCACAGGATCGGCCGTACCGCCCGGGCCGGCGCATCAGGCATATCGGTGAGCTTTGCCGACGAGCAGGAAGCCTTTTCCCTGATGGACATTGAAGAATATATCGACGCCAAACTTCCCTGCGTCAGGCCGCCGGAAGAACTGCTCAATATATTGCCGGCGCTGAAAAAAAGAGAAACCCGAGGGCAGGACAAAACAGCAAGAGGAAATAAATCGCGCCGTCATCGGGGCGCTAAACGTTCCGGCCCCAGACATGCCTGACAGCCCGGAAAGTCCGGGCAAAATCAGCGCATAAGCAGTTCATCCTCAAAGCTTATGGTTTTCAGTTCCTCATGGTCGGCGATGCTCTCCAGCGGCGCCACATGGAAAAGCGCGTCTCCCTTATAGACAAGGGGCAGCTGGAGAACGCCGATGACTATACCGTCCACGGGGGACACCACTTTTTCCAGGTTTTCCCCGAACGGGTCGGTGATATGGGCGATGATATCATCCCGGGCAATTCTCGCGCCCAGGGGAACAGCGGAATGCATGATGCCGCTTTTGGGTGATCGCAGCCAGGTGGTTGAATCAACGATGATCGGCGCCCTGTCTTTTTTCTGCTTCCTCGATTTCGGCAGCATGCCTATTTCCCGCATAACAGCAACAATGCCCTTCAACCCCCTGTTGATGGCATATTCATTAAAACGCAAGCCTTCACCTGCTTCATACAGGAGCATGGGAATCCCTTTTTCAATAACCGCCTCGCGCAATGAATTGTCCCGCAGACGGGCATTGATGATTACCGGCGCGCCGAATACACGGGCCAGGTTTTCCACCTCCGGATCATCGAGAACCACCCGGATCTGCGGCAGATTGGCGCGATGGTTGGACCCGGAGTGTATATCGATGCCATGGGTGCATTTATCGACAATTTCATCCATGAACAATCTGGCCAGATGGGACGTGAGCGATCCCTTATGCGAACCGGGAAACGAACGGTTGAGGTCGCGCCGGTCGGGGAGATAGCGGGTGCAATTGGTGAAACCATATACATTGACGATGGGGATGGCGAGAAGGGTTCCCCTTACCTTCTGCAGCAGCTTGAGCTTCAGGAGCCGTCGGACGATCTCCACACCATTTATTTCATCACCGTGAATGGCCGCGCTGACAAAAAGGCGGGGACCATCTTTTTTTCCATGGATGACATGGACAGGCATGGTCATGGCGGTATGGGTATAGAGCCGGGCAATGGGCAGATCGATGGTCCGCCGCTCCCCCGCTTTAATTGATACGCCGCCTATGACGATGGGTTCCCCCATGCTTTCAGCCCCTGCCCCGGGTGCTTGTCTTACCCTGCCTGGCATTTTTCTCGATAAATTCGATGATCATCCCGGCAACATCCTTTTTGGAAGCTTTTTCTATCCCATCCAGGCCGGGCGAAGAATTGACCTCCATGACCACCGGTCCATGATTTGACCGCAAAATATCCACACCGGCGACATTGAGCCCCATGATTTTCGCTGACCGCAGGGCGGTGGAGCGTTCTTCCGGGGTGATCCGAATAGGCTGGGAAGTCCCTCCGCGGTGGAGATTAGAGCGGAACTCCCCTTCTTTGCCGGTGCGCATCATCGAGGCAACGACCTTGTTGCCGACAACCAGACAGCGGATATCCTTGGCTCCGGCCTCCCGGATGAATTCCTGGACCAGGATATTGGTCTTCAGGCCGCGGAAGGCCTCGATAACACTCTCGGCGGCATTATTGGTCTCAGCCAGGACAACGCCGATGCCCTGGGTTCCCTCCAGCATCTTGATGACCAGGGGAGCGCCGCCCACGAGCTTGATCAGGTCATTGGTATATTTTGTCGAGTGGGCAAACCCGGTAACCGGCAGCCCGATGCCTTTACGGGCCAGGAGTTGAACCGAGCGGAGTTTGTCACGGGAGCGGGTAATGGCAACGGATTCATTGACGCTGTAGGTGCCCATCATTTCAAACTGCCTGACCACCGCGGTGCCGTAAAAAGTTATCGATGCCCCGATCCTGGGGATAATCGCGTTATACCCTTCCAGGGGTTCGCCCTTGTAATTGACGGAGGGATGATGCGAGGTGATGTTCATATAGCAGAGCAGCGGATCAATGACCCGCACTTCATGGCCTCGTTCCTGGGCCGCCTCCACGAGCCTGTTGGTGGAGTACAGCAGCTGGTTGCGGGATAATATGCCGATCTTCATGATCCTTTCCTTTTTTTGCCGGCCCTGTACGCATGCCTGAGTTTTAGTCCCATCAGGTAGGACGCTTCCGGGTCAACAGTAAATCTGCCGACCATCGCGGTACGGCCGAGCAGCATACGAAACTGCATGGTTTCCCTGTCGGTCAGGGTGACTTCCACATTCCAGAGCAGGCTGCCCAGGCGGACAGGGGTATGGATCACATACCGCATTTCCCGGTGCCCGCCGGAATCACTCACCCGCCGATGGTCAACCACCTCTGCTTCACACCAGAGTGTAACATCTTCCCTTTTCTGTAAAGGGTGAATGCCGAAACGCACTTTGCGCCGGCCATCCTCCTCAAAGGCTTCAACCTGAAAGGCATGCAGCGACGAGGTGCGGGCGCCGGTGTCAACTTTCGCCTTGATGGCCGGTATCCCGAGTCCCGGCAGGCTGACCCATTCACGCCAGCCGAGGAGAATTTTATTATCCAAAGAATCCTGCCCAATCATTTCGCATTCCCGTTATGACCACACCGCATCTGAACCCGGTTAATCACAATACCTTTCCGACAGCCTGCCGGATCGTTTGTTAACAGAAAAAATATTCTACTGTACAGCAATATGTTTAGGGAGCAAAAAATAACTGATTTCATCAATCCGCAAACGCTTTGCGTAAATACGCATTGAAGACCATGGAGAGAACAGCGTCCCGCCTTAATCTTCCCTGCCCTGCCATTCTGATTGACAGCCGGTTCGAAGACTCAGTATATGTAATCATGTTCAGGGAACCCGTGGAAAAAAGATTGCGCTGATGAGGTGCGGATGAAAACAACAATTCTGGATGCATGGGAATCAATGCGGACCAGTTTATGGCTCATTCCTGCTTTGATGGCCGGCCTTTCCATCATTTTTGCCGTTGCAATGATCCGCCTGGATGAATCCTTTCTTCTCGATTACGAAGGCATAAGAACCTTTTTTTATGCGGGCGGCTCCGATGGCGCCCGCCTGATTCTTTCCTCCATCGCCGGCTCCATGATCACCGTTGCCGGGGTGACGTTTTCCATCACTATGGTTGCGCTGACGCAGACCGTTTCCCAGTTCGGACCAAGCCTTCTCAGAAATTTCATGGCCGACAGATTCAACCAGATTGTCCTTGGCGCCTTCATCGCCACATTCATCTATTCCCTTATCGTACTGAGGACAATCCAGGACAGCGGAGCGGAAATATTCATCCCGCGGGTTGCCATTTCGGTAAGTATTGCGCTGGTGCTTGCAAGCTTTGGACTGCTGATCTATTTTTTCCACCATGTCGCCACCTCGATCCATCCTGACAACGTGATCGACTCCGTTTATCATCAACTGGTTACATCGATTAACAGATTTTTTCCCGGCGAAGTTGATAAACAGCCGACGAAAGAGGGAGAACGACTGGAGACCGGACTCAATTTTGACAATGGAGTTTCCCGGATCCGGTCAACAAAAAGCGGCTACCTCCGATTCCTGGATGAAGACAGTCTCCACTCGCTGGCCCGGGAGGATGACGTCGTCATTAAGGTACATTACCGGCCGGGAAACTTCGTTTTTGCCGGAACACCTCTTATCTCTGTTTCTCCCGGAAAAGACTTTGACCAGGACACTGAGGACATTGTGCGGAGCGCCTTTTTTCTGGGAAGCAGTCGCACACCGGAACATGACATCGAATTTTCAATCCATCAGTTTGTCGAGGTCGCCCTGCGTGCCCTTTCACCGGGCATCAATGACCCGTATACAGCCATCAGCTGCATTGACCGGCTCGGGGCATCACTCTGTGCCATGAATGAAAAAAGTTTTCCGACCCCCTATCAATTCGATGACCGGGGAAAACTGCGGCTGATCCTGAACGTGGTTGATTATGACGGAATTCTCGATGCCGCGTTCAACCAGATACGCCAGTACGGCCGCGGCAACGTGGACATCAATATACGTCTTCTGGAGATTCTCCACGTGGCCGCCATGACCACCAGGGACAAAAAGCGATACGCCGCCATCAAAAGGCATGGCGAAATGATCTATCGCTCCTGCGGTGAAGCGATTCCCGAGAAAGAAGATCGCAAAGATGTTGACGAAAGATTCAAAACTCTACTCAGCCAGCTGGAAGGATAAGCGGATTTGGACCACTGTCCCTGTGTTCTTTTTTAATCTCGCGGAAAAAAGAGACCGGTCCGTGAATTTACCGTCCGCAAACCGGCCGCCGTTTTGTGCCAAAAACCGGCTCACGTGAGACAGGGCGAGGCTGGCAGAGATCGAATCTTTACAACAATACCTCACCATATCCTGAGAAAATGAGCGGAAATCTGAAAAGTAGTGAAAAAATGCGCCGCTTCCCTGATATTCTTGTCTGGATCGGCCGTCATGAATGGGTCATCCTGATCCTTATAGCCCTTATTTTCGGCAGCGTCTGGATCTTTGCCGAACTTGCCGACGAGGTCCTGGAAGGAGAAACACACGCTTTTGATACCGCCATTATCCTGGCCCTTCGCCACCCAGGCGATCTTACCGACCCCCTGGGACCGGATTGGCTGGAAGAGATGATGCGTGATTTTACCGCCCTGGGAGGGGTCGGTGTGCTGACCCTCGTAACGGTCGTGGTCTGCGGCTACCTGCTTATTGCAGGAAAAAAACGGAGTGCGATTCTGGTCCTTGGTTCGGTGGCCGGGGGGATGCTGCTCGGCTCTCTGCTGAAGCACGGCTTTTCCCGGCCGCGACCCGAACTGGTGCCCCATGGATCCTATGTGGTGACATCCAGTTTCCCCAGCGGACATTCCATGATGTCGGCGGTCACCTACCTTACCCTGGGCGGACTGCTCAGCCGGATCAGCCTTAAACGCCGGGTTAAGGTATATTCTCTTCTGTGCGCGGTGCTGTTGGCCCTGCTGGTGGGTTTTTCCCGGGTTTATCTTGGCGTGCACTGGCCTACCGATGTGATAGCCGGGTGGACCATCGGCGCCGCCTGGGCGTTCATGTGCCTGCTGCTGGCCATCTGGCTCCAGAGGCGCGGGCAGGTTGAACAGGGAAAAGAAAATAATGGCTGAAATTTTCACCATCAGTAATTCAAACCAGCCGATTGACCACTCTCTCTGGCTTCGCCGCAATCACGGTGTTCAGGTGATCGGCGATGTCCTTTTTGCGTTCTGTTCAAAGTAGGCAACTCAATATAACAAACAATGATGAATGACATGAACCATCACCTGAAAACCATTGCGCAGGAACTGAATATCCGTATCGAGCAGGCGGCCGCCACGGCCACTCTCCTTGGTGACGGCGCCACTGTGCCGTTTATCTCGCGGTACCGGAAAGAGGCCACCGGCCTCCTGGACGAAACCCAGGTTACGGCCGTGCGGGACCGGCTCGCCCAATTGGCCGAGCTGGACAAGCGGAGGGAGGCGATCGTCGCATCCCTGGCCGAACGCGACCTGCTCAGCCCGGATCTGCAGGCCGCGATCCGCAAGGCCTCCAGCATCACTGTCCTGGAAGACATCTATCTGCCCTATCGCCCCAAACGAAGGACCAAAGGCCTTATCGCCAGGGAAAAAGGACTGGAGCCCCTGGCCAAAACAATCTTTGCCCAGGACAACAGACCAATCCAGCCCGAAGCATTTCTCAACCCGAAAAAGCAGGTCCATACCCGGGAAGATGCCCTGGCCGGAGCCAGGGATATTATCGCGGAATGGGTGAATGAACAGGCTGCGAGCCGTGCCCGATTGCGCAGACTTTACGCGGAAGAGGCGGTGATCACCTCTTCCGTGGTAAGGAAAAACGAAGAGTCCGGCGTCAAGTTCCGCGATTATTTCACCTGGCAGGAACCGGCGGCAAAAGCGCCGGGACATCGCTTGCTGGCCATGTTCCGCGGGGAGAATGAAAAGGTGCTGACCCTTTTAATCCGGCCGCAGGAAGAAAAGGCCCTGGCCATACTGCTGCGCTTCCATGTAAAGGCGGACAACGAAGCAGGCCGGCAGGTCGCCCGGGCGGTGGAAGACGCCTACAAACGACTGCTGGGGCCATCCCTGGAAAATGAATTGCGCAGCGCCCTCAAAGACCGTGCCGACCAGGAAGCCATCCGGGTCTTTGCCGGCAACCTGCGCGAGCTTCTGCTGGCGCCTCCCCTGGGGCAGAAACGGGTCATGGCTCTGGACCCCGGATTCCGCACCGGCGCCAAACTGGTCTGCCTGGATGGACAGGGCCAGCTGCTCCATTTCACCACTGTCTACCCCACCCTTTCCGAACAGCAGCAACTGGAAGCAAGCAGAACAGTGACGGAGCTGTGCGAGAAATTCAACATAGAGGCGATTGCCATCGGCAACGGGACGGCCGGCCGCGAAACCGAAGCCTTTGTCCGGGCCCTGCAGCTGCCGCCCACCGTCCTGATTACCATGGTCGATGAAAGCGGGGCGTCAATCTATTCCGCTTCGGAAACTGCGAGGGCGGAATTTCCGGATCACGATCTCACCGTGCGCGGCGCTATCTCCATTGGCCGACGGCTGCAGGATCCCCTGGCTGAACTGGTGAAACTTGATCCCAAGGTTATCGGGGTCGGGCAGTATCAGCATGACGTCAATCAGGCCCCCCTGAAAAAAAGCCTGGAAGATGTGGTCGAAAGCTGTGTCAACAGCGTGGGCGTTGAGGCCAACACGGCAAGCCGGGAGCTGCTCACCTATGTTTCCGGCCTGGGCCCGGTTTTGGCCGCAAATATCATTGCCTATAGAAACGAACACGGCCCGTTTGCCGGCCGGCGGCAGCTGCTGAAGGTACCGCGTCTCGGAGCCAAAGCCTTTGAGCAATGCGCCGGTTTTATCCGGATCCGGGGCGCGAAAAATCCCCTTGACTGCAGTGGCGTCCATCCCGAGCAGTACGGGATAGTTGAACGGATGGCCGGGGATTGCGGCTGCACCGTTCTTGATCTGATGCACCAGGATAAACTCAGGAAGCAGATAGATGTGCGCCGCTATGTCTCGGACACGGTGGGGCTGCCGACCCTGACCGACATCATGGCGGAACTTGCCAAGCCCGGACGAGATCCAAGGGCGGAATTTGCCGTTTTTGCTTTTGCCGAAGGCGTCAATAACCTGGAAGATCTGCAGCCGGGAATGAAGCTGCCGGGTATCGTCACCAATGTCACCAAATTCGGCGCCTTTGTCGATATCGGCGTCCACCAGGACGGCCTTGTCCACATCAGTCAGCTCGCAGACCGTTTTGTCAAAGACCCGGCTGAAGTGGTCAAGGTTCGACAACAGGTCATGGTCCGGGTGCTTGAGGTTGATCTTCCGAGAAAACGGATAGCGCTTTCCCTGAAAAACCGGTGAACAGATCAACAGGTCCGGGTATCCGGGAGGGGATCACCCCTCTCTGCTACTCCGGCTGGTCGCGATGTTCCGCCTCCTCCGCCCAGGCCTCACAGGCATCATACTCGGCCTGGATCGGCTTTCGGCCGGCTTTGGCAACCAACTCGCAATAGTTATTGATTTCAGGATGCTTGCGGCGCAGGTCAGCCAGCTCTTTTTCCTGTTGCGGGGTCAGTCTTCCGCTGGACTGAAGCTTCTCCCCGACATAGAAAATGGCCACCCCGGCCACAACGTAAAAAGCCAGGGCCACGGTTTCAAGAAAGTCATAATAGGACATGCCGGTAACAAGAATGTACACCACCACCAGCAGCCCGAAAAGAGTCAGGGCCAGGAGCATAACAAAAATCCTGAAATATCTGCTGCGCTTCCGGAATATATCAGCCGGCGGTTCACGGCTAATATCAATCTTCATATCCAGGAAATTCTCTAATGAATAACATGAGGTTAACTTTCCCCAATAGGATGAAAAGTAACAACTCTCTTCACAATGGCTTCAACAGTATCGATTTGACTTTACCAGAGCTTATGAGCTAATCAAATACAAATTAAGGCCTGGCACCTCTCTTGCCGGCAAAACGGATGGCGCTTTCATGAAAAACTTTGTAAATGGTTGTGACCAGCTCGGCCGGGGCAGGTAAGGGGAAACCTGAACAAATACCGGCAATAAGGAGGCATGAGGCACGGGAACGGAATCCGTGGCAGGCTTCCGCATCGCAACGAAATACATACAAGGGTAATCTACTATGGCGTCAAAAAAATATTATGCAATCGCGTGCGGCCGCAAGCCCGGAATTTATGATAACTGGCCTGCCGCGCAGGCGCAGGTAACCGGATACCAGGGAGCGAAATTCAAAGGATTTCCGACCAGGGAGGAAGCCGAAGCATGGCTCAAGGATCCCATATACACTCGCGCAGCTAAAAAAGTCCGGCACACAGCCGGCCCGTCCATAACCGACACTTCCCCCCGAACCGGCGAAGTGACCATCTACACCGATGGCGGGGCCCGCTACAACCCGGGCCCAGGAGGGTACGGAATAGTCCAGATCTATAACGGCCAGCGCAAGGAACTCTCCGGTGGCTACAGACTGACCACCAACAACCGCATGGAACTCATGGGCTGTATTGTTGCCCTCCAGGAACTGGAATACCGTGACAAACCGGTGACCCTCTATTCCGATTCCAGCTATGTCGTGAACGGCATCGTCAAGGGATGGGCAAAAAGCTGGCGAAAAAGGGGCTGGATCAAATCCGACAAAAAACCCGCCGTCAACCCCGACCTGTGGGCCCAGTTGCTGGATCTCGTTGAAGACCTGAACATCACATTTAAGTGGGTAAAAGGCCATGCAGGCCATCCCATGAATGAGCGCTGCGATGAACTGGCCGTGGCCTGCGCCAGGCAGGACGGATTACCGAAAGACGCGGGATACGGGCAATGACAACACCTGTCAATGGCTGACCGGGAAAAAATGATCATGCGGATCTGGGTTGATGCCGACGCCTGTCCCAATGTTATCAAGGAAATACTCTTTCGTGCTGCCGAGCGACTGCATATCCCGCTCATCCTGGTAGCCAATTCGTTCCTGCGAACGCCTCCATCCCCGCATATCAGCTCAATCCGGGTGGGAGCGGGGCTTGATGTGGCGGACAACACCATAGTCCGGAAAATGGAGGCCGGCGACCTGGTGATTACCGCCGACATACCCCTGGCCTCCGCGGTGATCAACCAGGGGGGCCATGCCCTGAACCCGCGGGGAGAATTCTACTCCAGAGAAAATATCGAAGAACGGTTATCCATGCGTAATTTCATGGACGAACTGCGGGATACCGGGGTCAATACCGGCGGGCCCGCCGCCCTCAACCAGAAAGACCGGCAGGCCTTTGCCAACCAGCTGGACCGGTTCCTGGCCAGACATTGCCGATAATTACTCTTATAACCGGCTTTCCCCGCCGTCGCAACCGTATACCCAAGCGCTCCTGGTTTATTTGGAGATTTTCAGATCTTTGAATATCCAGATAAAAAAAGAAAGCAGCAGATAGAGCAAAACCAGGGGGATAACGAGAAAAAATATCCCGAATGACGCATAAAACACCACCAGCTTTCGCAGAAACCGCTCTTTTTCGGCCAGCAGTCGGGATTGAACTGCTTTCTCCCGTTCCTCCCGAACAACGGCCGGAAAGGACCGGCAGGCATCTTCCGACATTTCTGATGTTGTATCGCCCGATGTCCGATAACCGTCTCCGCGCTGCAACTTTCTTCGGCACTGGCTCTCAAGTTCCTGAAGGGCAATTTTACTCACCATGGCAGGTTTCACTCGCTCACGGGCCCACCGGTACTCGCTGTGCACTTTGTCAAAATTATCGAGTCCCAGATACACCATGCCTGCCGCATAAATAACGCAGAATACCGCATACGCGATCCGCCAGTTCAAATTGCTGCCGACAGAACTCATTGCGGCTCCATCTTTAAAAGGATAAAGGAACTGTTCCCACCTTTCACGACAGATATGGTCAGCAAGTGGAGCCGGTCCTTTTCGGTTCACCGGCGTGACAGAATCCTCCCGGTAGAATGATCACCATTATTCCGCCCAAAAGTACTGCCAGGTTGCAGGCCATGGAGATGGTGTGCAATCTGGAAAACTCACGGCGTAGAGGATCGTCTTTCCCTGTGGTTTCAAAAGATACTATCCGTTCCTTTAACGCTGCTGCCCGGGGCTCAAGGGAAAAAGCCTGATAGGAAGTCAACCCCAGCATCAGGACCAGGAGTACCAGGGTAGGCAGGAAAAACCGACCGCGCACGATGGTCAGACAGGCAAGAGCAACGCTTCCGGTAGCAAGCCCCCACCAGAAATAGCCGGGAAAGAGGACCCCGACGATCCCGGCGGCCAGGTCCCGGGGCTGGGTCTGGAAAAGAATAGGGGTCAGGACAAAGGTGAACAGAGCTGATCCGCCAACCCAGAAGGATACGGCCAGTCGAAAAATTGCGGCGGGTATCTGCATATACACTCCTCTCCGGTTTCATCCGGGAACCTGAAAAAATGAAGCGGACGGATAGGCTGCATCATAATGCTGATAGGTTATTTATACAATAATCCAAATCCTCCCATTCATACCGGATCGGTTCCATTTGAGGCAAATTCATGAAAATTGAAGCCCTGATAAATCATCGCGAAATCAGTAAAAAAAAGTAAATGAGTAGCCTATTTCCGCCTGCCATGCTATAATATAAAGATAATGTCTCCTTTCTCCTATCTCAACATGCAGTAAGACCAGCCAAAGCCCGTTGCCGAGCTCTTTCCAAAGTTTTTAGCCGAAAACTTTGTCAACGAAGTCAAAAACGCGCCCTTACAATAACCTTACTGCATGGACCATTAAATACCGCGAGGAAATCTTTTGAAAAGCGAAAAAAAAATCGAGGCCGGAAATGAAGTAAACTCCCGCTGCCTTAAATGCAAAGATGTCACCAATCACACCATAGTGGCCATTGCCGACGGCAAAATCGCCAAGGTGGTCTGCAATGTCTGCGGGGGGCGCCATAATTATCGCCCGGATAAACCTCAGACTGCGGCGGCCGCCAAAAGGAAAACAACCCGCGCCGCCACCATCGCCAGCGCCAAGTCAGCCAAAATCGAGGCCCAGTATGATGACCTGCTCACCGGCCGGGATCCGTCCAAGGCCCTTGTTTACTCCATGACCGATATTTTCAAGGAAGACGATCTGCTCAATCATCCTGTTTTCGGGCTGGGAATTATAACCGAAACAGTGATGCCCAACAAGATTGAGGTGCTGTTCCGCGAGGGGAGCAGACTTCTTGTCTGCGGCCGGCTCTGCCGGTAGAATAGCAGATTGTTCTATTCAGGAAGGATTATCTTATGAACGTTTTCATGGAACGTATGCTCCGCGCTGCAAAATTAGACATTCACCTCTATGAAGAGGTTGAAGCGGATACAAGCGCAATGCCCCAGGCCATTGGTGTTGTAGTCCTCTCCAGTGTAGCCGCCGGCATTGGCAGCACCGGGATGGGAGCGACCGGAGCCGGCGGCATCCTGATGGGGATAGTGGCCGCCCTTGCCGGGTGGTACATCTGGGCTTTTCTCACTTACTTTATCGGCACCAGACTCCTCCCGGAACCGCAAACCAAAGCAGATTACGGGGAACTGCTGCGCACCATCGGCTTCTCAAGCTCGCCCGGCATGATCAGGATATTGGGCATCATCCCGGGGCTGGGGACACTGGTATTTTTCATAGCTTCCATCTGGATGCTGGTGGCCATGGTGATCGCGGTCAGGCAGGCCCTTGATTACACAAGCACCTGGCGGGCCGTGGGCGTTTGCGTCATTGGCTGGCTTTTCCAGACAGTTATCATTGTAGTAGTGCTTGCCCTTTTCGGCGGCGCTGCCTCGCCACCGGCCGGATAGACCCAGATCCCGGGGAGCACGAACCGTGAATTCCTGCAAACAGGAATTATACTCAACAGGTAACAGGAGCGAAAACCATGACCAAAGAACGAAAAAGCAACAGAGAAGGAAAAAAGAAACCGACCATGACCCCGAAGGAAAAGAAGGCCGCGAAAAAATCCCGGAAGGAGAACAAGGATAATTTGATCTTTGACAAGACGCATTCATAAGGTTGGCAGCACGGTAACACCCTGTACCGATTATCATTGTCGTTACCATGACGATGAATTGAGAAAACTCTCCAACCGGTGAAGTTGCGGTCAGAAGCGATCAAACCGCTTTCTGACCGTAATCCGTTACTTGCTCTTCCGCCTGGATTTCGCCCGTGCGGTGGGAGGGGCCGACCACGGGTCATCGGGCCAGTGGTGTTTGGGATAGCGTCCTTTCAATTCTTTTTTCACCTCCGGATAGGTATGGTTCCAGAAGCCCTTGAGGTCCCGGGTTACCTGGATCGGCCGCTGGGCCGGTGACAGGAGATGGAGCACCAGGTTCACCCTGCCCCGGCAAATATTCGGAGTGTCCCGCAGGCCGAATAATTCCTGCAGCCGCACAGCAAGTACCGGAGGAGAGCCGACTGCATACTCTATCCTTTTATTGGAACCGCTCGGCACCAGGATATGGGTGGGGGCAAGTTCATCAAGCTGCCTGAGCATGTTCCAGTCCAGCTTGCTGTGCAGCACCATTGTCATGTCCAGGCCCGCGAGTTTCCGGCGGTTCGTGATTCCCGAAAGATATGGGGCCAGCCATTGGGCGAGATCATCAAATATAGCCTGATCGCTGCAATCGGGCCAGGGAATCTCAGGACAGTGTTGACGCAGCAACAGAATTCTGGCTTGCAGGGTTCGTGCCTGCCTGGTCCATGGCAGCCCATCCGGTCCCATTTGCCTGATTCCTTCCAGCATGGACCGCAGTACGGCTTCCGGATTTACATCGGCAAGCGGCCGGGTGGACAGAACCAGCTCCTGCAGACGTTCCTCGCAGGTCATGACTACTTCGCCGCAAGCACCATCCCAGCACACATTCTCAACCCGGTGTATCTTGTGTTTGAACACGGTGAAAAGTTCATCTTCGGTTAAGGAGGCGGCAAGAAATATCCGACCGTCCGTCCGTCCCGCATCCATGTGGGCGGCAACGAGATAGGGCGTATTGACCAGGTGATCCCCCTGGGGAAGGATGGCGCCGCGACCGTTGGCCAACAGATATCGGTCATGGGAGGATGGCCGCAGCCGGGCGATCCGGTCAGGATAGGCATGGGCAAGCAGCGCACCGGCCGAGGGCGCGGGTTTGTCGCCTTTACCGCCTTGCGCCAGGCGCATGAATTGCCGGGCAGCCTTGTCAACAACGGCACAGGAGGATGGATCAACGGGCAGAGGGGAAAATTTTCCGCCGGCAATACGGCGATAATCGGCTAGAACCCGCAGCCGTGAAGCAATATCCACCGGGCGCGCGCCTTCCCGGGAGCGAAAAATATCACGTTCAATCAGCAGGGCGGCGATATCGCAGGCTCTGTTCACTCCGCCCTTCTGCTCAGCAGCAACAAGCATACGGGCAAGACGGGGATGAACCGGAAACGACGCCATCCTTTTGCCCTGCGAAGTGATCCGGCCATGATCATCCAATGCCCCCAGCACGGTGAGCAGATTGACGGCCTGGGCATAATGGCCGGGGGGCGGCTGGTCCAGCCATGGCAATTCCCCGGGATCGGCAACGCCCCAGTGAGCCAGTTCAAGGGCAAACGAGGCAAGGTCGCTATGGAGGATTTCCGGCCGGGAATGGGGCTTGAGTTCCCGGTCGATTCGTTTGTCCCACAACCGGTAACACACCCCGGGCTGTGTACGCCCGGCCCGCCCGCACCGCTGCCCGGCCGAAGCCAGAGAAACGCGCTCCGTGGCCAGGCGTGACAATCCGCTGTTGGGATCAAAACGCTGCATCCTGCTCCAGCCCGAATCAATGACAATACGGACCCCTTCGATGGTCAGGCTGCTTTCGGCAATGGAGGTCGCCAGGACCAGGCGCCGCTTGCCGGCTGGATCCGGCAGCACTGCTTTGTCCTGCATTTTTCTGGGAAGATTGCCGTGCAGAGGGTAAAGAATGATGTCCTCCATGGCAGCCCACTGTGCAAGCTGCTGCGCGGTCTGGCGTATTTCCCCGGCGCCGGGCAGAAACGCCAGGATATCGCCCTGTTCGTGATGGGCAGCCTCAATAACGGCGTTTTGCATGGTATGGACACATTGAACAAAAGAAAAACTATTTGCCCCATGGCCGCCAAATCCGCGCCTTGGCTCTTTTTCCGCCATGTACCGGGCATCGACAGGATACTCCCTGCCCTCTCCGCGGACGACTCCGGCATCTCCCAGGAGACCGGTTATGTTTTCCACATCCAGGGTGGCGGACATAATGAGAATTTTCAGGTCGCTGCGCAAACCCTTGATGACATCAAGACACAGGGCAAGGGCAAGATCAGCATGGAGGCTGCGCTCATGAAATTCATCATAAATGACCAATCCTGTATCGGCAAGTTCCGGATCACCCTGCAGCCGCCTGGTCAGGATTCCTTCGGTGACAACCTCTATACGTGTTGCCGCCGACACCTTGCTGTCAAAACGCACCCGGTAGCCCACGGTCTGCCCGACAGGTTCATCAAGGATTGATGCCATGCGTCCGGCAGCCATTCGTGCCGCCAGGCGGCGGGGCTCAAGAATAAGGATAGAGCGCCCGGCGAGCCATTTTTCCTCCAGCAGGACCAGCGGCACAACAGTGGTTTTCCCGGATCCGGGAGGAGAGGACAGTATTACGGACTGCTTCTCCCGCAGTGTATTGCGGAGTTGGGGGATTATGGAAAATATGGGAAGTTCAGTGGGCAGGAAAATCAAAATTTACGGCGTGGCAGGTGTGAACAAGATCTGCGCGGTAACTTCGGGATTAAGGTATCGGGCGGCAAAATCAGAAATCTCCCGGACGGTTATCGAAGCAAAATCATGTTGGATGGTCAGAGGCCATTCCAACTGCTGGGGATGACGGCTTGACAATGCAAGCACCGACTCCATCCAGTAGCGGTTGGTCTGCATCATATCCTTGATGGAGGTCAGAACAG
This sequence comes from Desulfobulbaceae bacterium, assembly GCA_023544645.1. Lineage (GTDB taxonomy): Bacteria > Desulfobacterota > Desulfobulbia > Desulfobulbales > Desulfobulbaceae > UBA10518. The sequence goes on from JAMJFO010000017.1 coordinate 38,117, forward strand.
GCTCCAGTGACCGGGACAGTTCAGCTTCGCCTACCCCGTCATCTGCCATGGCAGAACCGACTTCACGCACCTTGGCGGCCACTTCTTCCGCCAGGGCAGGGTCAACGGTCAACACCGCTCTCAACACGCCATAGCCTGGTTCAGTCCTGCTTGACTGATTATATACCCGGGGTGAGTAAACAGCGCCAAGCTTTTCCCGTATCTCCACGCGCAGCCGGTCGCCGAAAACCGCGGATAAAATATTGAGCCGCCTGGTCCGGGATATGTCCCAGAAATCATCCGTCGGCCAGGCAACCGCCACCAGCGCCTTGTCCACCTGGGTTTCCACTTTCTCATGCATGCTTTCGCCGGAGGGAAAAACAACCGGAGAGCGGGCGGTGCCCTGATCATACTCCCTGCCCATCGTCCCGAAATATTGTCCTACAGACTCGACCACTTCAGCTGTATCAACATCGCCGACAACGGAAATTTCCAGCGGCGCACCGGCAAAAAACGGGATGAGCCAATCCCTGACCTGGTCAAGGGTCAATTGTTTGAACTGCTCAGGCGACGGCATTCCATAGTGGGGATTCCCCCCGGCAAGAAACCTGTCCCCCCGCAACTGCATCATCCCTTCCACCGAGGAAGACATCTGCTCATACATCTGCGATGTCCGCTCCATGCTCAAACGATACGCATCCTCGCGGAAGGCCGGATCAAGCAGGTGGGAATAAACGAGCTGCACCAGCAATTCCAGTTCAGTGCTCAGACCGCTTCCCCTCAGGATAAAACTTTCCTCACCGACCTTGAAGGAAACATTGATATTATGACCGGCCAGGGCATCTTCAAGCTCATTTCTGGTCAACTTTCCCACTCCGCTTGCGTTGACCACGGAATCAGCAAGCATGCCGAGTCCGGGAACTTTTTCAGAGCGTTTTCCCGAGCCGAAATGCACTTCCAGCAGCGCCTGGTTGGGTTGATACGGTGTTTTTTTGACATGCAGCACCGTGCCGTTGGCAAAGGTGTAACGATCCGTATCTATGGCATCAAAACGCTCCATGACTGTAACAGCGGGAGAAACATCCGGAACCGGCAGGTAGGGAAAAGCCGCCGCGTCATTCTCCTTCCAGGGAGCAATATCCCCGGCGCGCACATCTTCATAAACCCTGCGCACAACATCTTCAGGGTTTTCCCCTTCGATCAACGCCGTTCCGGCGACGATTATCTTTCTGCCGCCACGGCCCCACATATCGCTGAAAATGTCATTGGCATCTTCAGGGGTCATTGCTTCCACAACGGGTCCATACAGCTGCAGCTCCTGCTCCGGTGACAGCAAAACCTCATTATTGTTCACAGCATTAATAATGGCGCTGGCGATTTTCCGGCTGTCCCTGCTGGAGGCTGTCTGGACCTCCTTTTGCAGTTGCGCCGTGATTTCTTTTTTCACCCTGGCCAGCTCCCGGGAAGAAAAACCATACTCCATGGCCTGGCGCAGGGTGGTGACCAGCAGTCCGAGTCCTTCCTGCCAGTTCTCCCCATCCAAGGTGGCGGCAACTGTTGCATATTCAATCCGTTCGAGAAAGTTCCCGGAATAGGCTTGCGCCTTGGTCAATGGACTGCCGGGCTCCCGGACAAGCTGTTGCAACCGGTTCTGCAGAAGCGAAGCCGCGACATGTTTTTTTATTCTCAGCTCCCGCGTGCTGACGGTATCAGCTTCAGGCACGGTATTCCAGGAGGCGCCGATGGTCAGTTCCGTTGAACCGATGTCCGGTTCATGGACATAGAGAAAATGGTCGCCCTCCTCTTCCACCCTGCCGAAGTCGTAACACTCCGGCTCTTTCGCTGGAGCGGCAAGCGGAGCGAGGCGTTCAAAAATCAGCTTTTCGGCAAGGTCGACATCAACATCGCCGACAACGAGGAGGATCATGTTTTCCGGCTGATACCATGCATCATAAAATGAACGCAGACTTTGAGCATCAGCGTTCTTCAGCGTTTCTTCCGTACCGATGGGAAAACGCTCGGCAACACGGGTTCCGGCAAAAGAGAAGCGCGTTCGCTTTTCATAGAGCCTGTACCCGGCGGAATCGCGGGCTCGTTTTTCAGCTAAAATGATGCCCCGCTCCCGCTCTACTTCGTTTTCCAGCAGCAATGCCCCGCGCGCGTAATCAGCCATGACCAGCAGGCCTTCGCTGAGGTTTTCTTCCGTTCCGTCGGGCAGCAGCAGCCGGTATACCGTCTCATCAAAAGAGGTGTGGGCATTGGTGTCTGATCCAAATCCCATGCCGATGGACTGAAAGTACTCCACCAGGGTGCCGGGGGGATAATTTGTTGTGCCGTTGAACAGCATGTGCTCCAGGAAATGAGCGTACCCCAGCTGACTGTCCGTCTCCGCAAGGGATCCGGCCTGAATGTTCAGGTACAGCCCCACCCGGTCTTTGGGCTCCTCGTTGCGCATGATGATATAGCGCAGTCCGTTATCCAGGGTCCCGAAATGGAGCGCCGGATCAGGACGCAGGTTACCTTCATCATGGGGCCACCCCCGGGATATGCAGGAGCGCTCCTCCTGCAGCTCAGTGGTGATATCCGAATAGCCGCAGCCGGCCAGGACGAAAATCGCCAGAATCGGCCATACAAACGTTCTGAGAAATGAGGAAATATCAGGTTTCATTGTTCCTGTCGCTGGAGTAAAATACGTAAGTAAAAATGGCGTCAGTTAAATACTATAAGCAACCCGATCCGGAGTGGCAATATGAAGTTACGAAAGAAAACCGCGCTGGTTGCCGGGGCGACAAGGGGAATAGGTCTTGCCATTGCCCGGGGCCTTGCCGCTGAAGGCGTCCGTCTCGTTCTGCCCTGGCATGATGACTGGCCGGACGATGCCAAAACTCTCCAGGATGAATTTGGAGATACAGGGGGAAATCACATTCTTGTCCGAGCTGATCTGCGGGAGCGGCAGGATGTCGACAAGGTGGCCGTTGCCGCTGAGAAAAAGGCCGGCGCGCTGCATATCCTCATCAACAACATCGAACGGGGCGGCATGCCCATTGTCCACGGATCATATGAACGGAGCATCAATCGCGACCAGTGGCAACTGGAACTGGACACAACCCTGCTGGCCAAGAGATTAATCTTTGAATCCTGCCTGCCCCTCATGCAAAAAACCGGACAGGCGTCGGTCATCAACATATCGTCAATCGCAGCCATAACCGGCCGCAGCGGCCCCGCAGGACTGCTCTACAGCGACGGCTACGCCGCCGCAAACCGAGCAATTGCCTCGCTCACCGAAACCTGGGCCAGGATCAGCGCCCCGTCCGTGCGGGTCAATGAAATCATGCTGGGTATATTTGACACCCGCCACGGCAGAGATACCAGGGGATGGCAGGCCCTTTCCACTGCGCAGAAAAAAAAGCTGCTCGATCACACCCTGCTCGGCCGCACAGGATCACCGGGGGAAGTCGTCGATACGGTTCTTTTCCTGCTCCAGAAAGCTGAGTATATGACGGGAACAACTATTCGGCTTGACGGGGGATATGTGCTCGGAGGAGAAAAGGCCCTGCCTGTGCCGGACGGGATACTTTAGATATCAGATATCAAGGGCCCAGTCAGGCAGATGGTGAAGGATATACTCCGAGACCTCTTCCTTTTCCCGGGACTTTTCAACCGGGGCAACAGCCTGCATTACCTCGTCAAAGTCAAACCAGCAGATTTCCCGGTCATCATGATTATAGACGGTGAGCACGCGATGATCGGGACGATCAACGTCCTCTTCCTCCTGGATGGCGGCTACCAGCTTGACAGCCTGTTCATAGGGCAAAAAACGTACTTCTTCATTCTGGCTCATGGGATTTTCTCTCAGCAAGAACAGTGATCACAAAAAAAGGCGAGCAGATCCATCCCACTCGCCCATTGATCATCTATCAGACAGAATTCAGGACGGCTTGACAACCGCGCCGGAACGGATACACCTGGTACAGGCTGAAATCCGGACAGTACTGCCGTTTTCGGTCACGGTCCGTACCTTCTGCAGGTTGGGCAGCCAGCGGCGACGATTTTTATTATGCGCATGGCTGACATTGTTGCCGGTGATAGGACCTTTTCCACAAATATCGCAAATACGTGCCATTATATTTTCTCCTTATGTTCAACAAGGTTTATTTATCAGTTTAATCTAACAAAATACCCCGCAGCAAAAGAAAAGACAACATCTTTTTATTTTTTTTCACAGCTGCCGTATTCATTATCCCATCCGTCCCGTATTCTGCAAAAATTCGATACTGCAATTATCGGCAATAGCTGCTATGATACCAGGCGGCATTGATAATTAATGTCAAAAACTCCTCCAGGGATCCCCAGGGCGAAAAATTACTTGTTTTGCCGGAGTTAATGTTTATAAATGTACAGGAACCAGCGATTATTATTGACAGTCCGGCACCTGCATGGTAGCAAAACGCCTCAAGAAGAAAAAGTTACATATCACCTGAAATCCTTTATTTAAGCCATAAATCCCCATGACAACACAAAAGAAAAACCCATTCTGGGCCCTGTTTTCATCCGTTAAACTCGCCCTGTTCCTCCTGTTCATACTTGCAGCTACATCAATCATCGGCACCGTCGTCCAGCAGAATAAACCACCCCAATTTTACGTTGAAGTTTATGGACCAAATCTTGCCCGGCTCATGCAGACCCTGAGCATTCCGGACATGTACAACTCCTGGTGGTTCATGATCCTGCTGGCCCTGTTCTCCCTGAACCTGATCGTATGCAGCCTGGAACGGATTCCCAATGCCTGGCGCCTGGTCACCATGGACAACCTGGCAACAGCTCCTGAGCGGTTGCAAAAAATGGGCATGAGGAAGGCAGTTCCCGTGCAGGGAACAGTATCGGAATCCGTCGAAAAAACTGCTTCTTTTCTGGCAGACAAGGGATGGAAAACCGACCGGCGCGATCTGGAAAACGGTACGCTGTTGTTCTCCCAGAAAGGCGGCTGGACTAGGTTTGGCGTATATGTTGTCCACTCCAGCATCCTGATTATTCTTCTTGGGGCGATAATCGGATCCCCCCGCCTTGCCAACTCCCTGCTCGGCAACCCCCTTTTTGCCTTTAAAGGCGGAGTCAACATACCTGAAACCCAGCAGACAGATGTCATATATTCCTTTTTAACCCAGAAACCCCTGCCCCTGGGCTTTACCGTTCGGTGTGATTCCTTTGATATCCACTACTATCCCAACGGTATGGTCAAGGACTATGTATCCATCCTCACCGTCCTGGAAAACGGCCAGGAAGTGTTGACCAAAAAAGTAGTGGTCAACGAACCGCTCATCTACAATGGGATTACCTTTTACCAGTCGAGCTATCAGCCGTACCAGGATTTTATCCTGACGGTCAAGAGCGAGGAAACCGGCCTTACGACCACTGATCTCGTTCCTTATGCCAAACAGGTCACCTGGAAGGAAGGCGGAGCCAGGTTCGGCATAATCAATATGGAAAGACGGGGAGAGGCGGTTTCACGCTTCAAAATATGGTTTACCGATGATCAGGGCGAACCGGCAAAGTTCTGGCTCCAGCCAGGCCGTAAAGCGGTAATTGAACGCCCGTCCGGCACCTATACCCTGTCGGCCAAGCAGCTGTATGCCACCGGCCTGCAGGTCGCCAAGGATCCCGGCGTATGGTGGGTCTACATCGGATGCGGCCTCATGCTGGTGGGACTTGTTATAGCCTTCTTCATGTCGCACCGAAAAATATGGGCCCTGATCAGGGAAGAGGACGGCAAAGTAACAGTCCTTTTTGCTGGCAGCGCCAATAAGAATAAGTTAGGTTTTGAAAAAACCTTTACTGACCTGGTTGAAGGCATGGAATAAGCACATTGCAATTTTCTCTTTTTCCGCGTCTCAATAGAGTTAAAATTCATATTTATACGGTTTTATTATGAACAGTTCGCTTTTCTTCGGCATTACAACACTTGCCTATCTTTTTGCCTCGGTTTTCTACATTGCCCTGTTCGTATTCAAGAACAGGAAGATCGGACCGGTAGGCACCGCCCTGACGATCCTGGGCACCCTGACCCTGACCATTGCCATCGGATTTCGCTGGTACGAATCGTACCAGATCGGCATCGGCCATGCGCCATTGACCAACATGTACGAATCATTGGTCTTTTTTGCCTGGTGCATAGGCCTGTTCTATCTCTTCATGGAATATAAATACAAAAACAAGGTTATCGGCGCCTTTGTCCTGCCTTTTGCCTTTGCCGCAATGGCATATGCCTCGTTTGCCAAGGGGATAAACCAGGAGATCAGCCCGCTTGTTCCGGCCCTGCAGTCCAACTGGCTCATTGCCCATGTCGTTACCTGCTTTATCGGATACGGCGCATTTGCCATGGCCGCCGGACTGGGAATCATGTACCTGCTGAAAAAATCCGCGGTGGATAAAAAATTGCCCGCCAATACCCTTCTTGGCTCGCTCCCGGATCTGCGCTTCATCGATGACATGACCTACAAAACCATTGTCTTCGGTTTCCTCTGGCTGTCCGCCGGCATCATCACCGGCGCCATCTGGGCCAATGAGGCATGGGGAACATACTGGAGCTGGGACCCCAAAGAAACCTGGTCCATCATCACCTGGTTTATCTACGCGTTGACCCTGCATGCCCGTTTCACCCGAGGATGGGGCGGAACCCGCATTGCCTGGCTGGCGATTATCGGCTTTGCCTCGGTTATCTTCACCTACTTCGGCGTTAATTTTGTCCTGTCCGGACTGCACAGTTATGGGTCAAACTAAGCAACACCTTGATGTTTTTGCACTTGTTACAGAGCGTAATCACGTCTTGACAAGATTTGCAAAACCCATTATATCATCTATAAATTGAATTGGTATTCAGTATCAGTAGAGGGATAATACAAAATTCTCATTGAGAAAGGAGGAACAATGAAAAAGGTAGTTGTTTACAGCGTAGCGATTGCATTTCTTTGTGTAGCCGGTTTCGCCGGAATAAGCATGGCAGAAGAGGACAAGGGACCAGCAGAGATCACCCTGCAGACCGAAGAAGCCAAAAAGCCAGCCGTATTTCCGCATGCCGCCCACCAGGAGAAAGTCGAGTGTGCCAAGTGCCACGAAGATGCCAACTACACTGCAGGTGCATGGACCAAGGATTCCGGCCACGCTCTGTGCAAAGACTGCCACAAGGCAGAAGGCGCATCAACCAAATGTGGAACCTGCCATCCCAAGAAGTAATTTAATTACGACTTGGTAAAAGTCGGTACAAAAGGCTGCTCTCTTGAGCAGCCTTTTTTTTTCGCTGTCTGAACAAAATGGATGTCAGCCGAAACGCCCGGTAATGTAGTCTTCGGTCAGGGGATGGATGGGATTGGTGAAAACCTGTTTCGTCGGACCGACCTCGATCAGGTCGCCAAGATGAAAATAGGCCGTGCGCTGTGAAACACGCGATGCCTGCTGCATATTGTGGGTAACGATGACAATGGTGTACTGTTCCTTCAACTCGGTTATCAATTCCTCAATGGTTGCCGTTGCAATGGGATCAAGTGCGGAGCAGGGCTCATCCATGAGAATAACCTCGGGACTGACGGCAATGGCCCGGGCTATGCACAACCGCTGCTGCTGCCCTCCCGACAGGCCGGTTCCGGGCTGATTCAGCCTGTCCTTGACCTCGTCCCATAATCCGGCTTTTTTCAAAGACGTTTCCACAACCTCATCCAGTTCATATCGGGAAGAAACCAGGCCATGGATCTTGGGTCCGTAGGCAACATTATCGTATATGGACTTGGGAAAGGGATTGGGCTTCTGAAATACCATACCCACCTGGGCCCTAAGCGGAACGACATCAACCTTTCTGCCATAAATATCCACATCGTCCAGTTTTATCTCTCCGGTCACCCGACAATCTTCAATGGTATCGTTCATCCTGTTCAGGCACCGAAGAAACGTCGATTTGCCGCAACCGGAAGGCCCTATCATGGCCAGTACCTCATTTACACCAATATCAACGGACGTATTTTGGATAGCCTGCTTATCACCATAGTAAACATTGACTTCGCGGCAGGTCATGCGGGGTGAATCAGAAAAAGGGTGGCCGACAGTCTGCCGATCCTCCCTCGATATCCGTTTTCCCTCTACTTTCGTTTTTTTATCAATCATCCAGGCAGCTGAAACAGAAATTTATAAAGAACACTGAGACCATGCCCCAAAGCTTGGCAACACAGTATGCAGGGGCGTAATCTACCGCCCCTGCATGAATATACAACATAAGAGTTCAGCAGTACCCCATCTGCACACGCTCAGAACGTGCGGTATAGAGGGGCTATAGCCTACCCGTCCTGATCGTGCACATCTGGGGCGCTGTTAAACTCTTACAAGTTTAAGGTAGAGACTACGTTTTGCATCACTGGTGAACTGTTACTATACAACATATCCTTTACCTGTGCATTACAGAGCAAGAACAGTAAGATTTTTTACGTCAGAGCTGATCTTATTGCGCTCCTCCTCAGGCATGGGAATAAGGCCCTTGTCTGAGAGGTAGCCCTCTTCACCCCATGCCTTTTTACTTGTAAATTCGGCAAGATACTCGTTGATTCCCGGAATTGTTCCGACATGGGCTTTTTTCACATAAAAATACAATGGACGCGATACCGGATACAGCCCATCGGCAATGGCTTCAAAGGATGGTTCCTGCCCGTCAACCAGTGAGCCCTGAACCTTGTCACTGTTCTGATCAAGAAAACTGAAACCGAAAATACCCAGGGCATCCGGATTCGCTTCAAGTTTCTGCACGATAAGATTGTCATTCTCCCCTGCTTCGATATACGCGCCATCCTCACGGACAGTGTGGCAGGTTTGCTTATATTTGTTTTTATCCGAATTTTTCATTGCTTTTAACCACTCAAAATCCTTGCATCCTCCCTCCATGGCGAGTTCAACAAAGGCATCGCGGGTGCCGGAGGTAGGAGGAGGACCGAGAACCTCTATCCTGATGGCCGGCAGGGAGGGGTTGACATCCTTCCAGGTGTTGTAGGGATTGGAAACCAGTTTTTCACCCCCTTTCGGGTCCGGCACATTTTTAGCCATGGCAAGAAAAATATCCTTGCGGGTCAGCGACATAAGCTCTGCTTTCTTGGCATTGGCAATGACAATTCCGTCATAGCCGATCTTGACCTCGACAACACCCTTTACACCGTTTTCCCGGCACATATCAAACTCCGACTTCTTGATCCGCCGCGAGGAATTGGCAATATCCGGATGATTGACACCAATGCCGGCGCAGAATAATTTCAACCCGCCGCCGGAACCGGTGGATTCAACCTTGGGAGTCTTGAAACGGGTTGTCTTGCCGAACTGTTCAGCCACGGTGGTCGAAAACGGATAAACCGTCGATGAGCCCACTATGGAAATATAATCACGGGCCTCAGAGGGGGCGGCCAGCCCCCAGGACAACATGAGCGAAGCCGCAACAACAGGGATTACAGATAATTTCATGATTTTTCCTCCAGGAATACAGGTTAAAGAAATACTATTGATTTCCCTGACTATATTCCCTGAATGTTAGTATTTCGTTACCATACGATTAAACTTCAATTACCTACCACCGGCGTTCAAAACGATTGCGCAGAAACACCGCCGCCCCGTTCATGACGATGAGAAAACCGAGCAAAACAATAATGGCGGCGGAAGTGCGCTCGACAAACGCTCGTTCCGGACTATCAGCCCACAGGTATATCTGTACCGGCAGCACTGTTGAAGGCTCCAGCAACCCCTGGGGAATATCGACAATAAAGGCAACCATGCCGATCATCAACAACGGCGCGCTTTCGCCAAGGGCGCGCGCCATGCCGATGATCGTCCCGGTCAATATGCCGGGTACGGCCAGGGGCAGGACATGATGAAATACTGTCTGCATTTTGGAGGCGCCGACCCCGAGGGCGGCCTCACGGATTGACGGTGGAACCGACTGCAGTGAAACCCTGCCGGCGATGATGATGGTGGGCAGGGTCATCAGCGCCAGGACGAGCCCGCCCACGAGGGGAGCAGAACGGGGCAGGCCGAAAAAATTCAGGAATACCGCCAGTCCCAGCAGACCGAAAACGATGGATGGAACTGCGGCAAGATTGTTGATGTTCACCTCGATGATATCCGTCCATTTATTCTTCGGGGCAAACTCCTCCAGATAGATTGCCGCGGAGACGCCAATGGGGAAAGAAAGCCCCAGGGTTACCAGCAAGATATAGAACGAACCGGCAACCGCTCCCAGTATCCCGGCCAGTTCCGGTTCCCGCGAATCACCGGCGGTGAAGAAAATGGCATTGAACTTTTTTTCCAGCCGCTTGTCGTCAACCAGTTGATCAATCCATTCCAGCTGCATATCATTCAGCCGCCGTTCCGTTTCCGGATCAGCCCGGCTGATCTTTCCTTTCATGAACATGTCGACATCATCATCGGCAGGCACCCGGACGGAACGGGTCATACCGATGATTGACGTGTCAGCCAGCACCATTTTCTGCAGCTGGTACGCGGCGCCGGGGCTGATAATCGAATAGAGCTTTTTCTTGTGGCTCCGGCTTTTAACCTGCGGGAACATGTCACGAAGCGCTGCCTTGACAAGACCGTTGTAATCAGCGGCGGCCAGGTTATCCACATCCAGGACACTCTCTGCAAAATGGATGTCCAGCAGGACAGAGGACTGCCAGAAGGCGCTGTATCCCTTCAGGACAATACTGAGGAAAAGAACCGCCAGAAACAGAAGGCTGCAGACAATTGCGAACAGTCCGATAAATTTGAAACGCTTTTCCGCCCTGTACCTCCGGCCAAGATTCCTGTTGACCAGTTCCATGGCTGAAGGGTTGGCGCCGGCGTTGATTTCTTTACTTTTCATCTGCTTCATTCTTCAATAAACCGCCCATACCGGACTTATTCATATTGCTCCCTGTATCTTCTGACCACGTACAGGGCGATGATATTCAATGACAGGGTAATGATAAAAAGAAGCAGCCCCAGGGCAAAAGCCACCAGTGTCTTGGGGCTGTCAAATTCCTGGTCCCCGACCAGCAGGGTAACGATCTGGACGGTGACGGTCGTGACAGCCTGCAGGGGGTTGGCGGTGAGGTTGGCGCTCAATCCGGCAGCCATGACCACAATCATTGTTTCGCCGATGGCCCGCGATACGGCAAGGAGCATGCCGCCGACGATACCCGGCAGCGCGGCCGGAATGATCACCTTCTTGATCGTTTCACTCCGGGTGGCGCCCAGGCCATAGGAGCCGTCCCGCATGGCCTGCGGCACTGCGTTGATCACATCATCGGAAATGGACAGGACAAAGGGAATAATCATAACCCCCATGACCAGCCCAGCAGCCAGGGCCGATTCCGAAGAGACGGATAACCCGAAATTCAAACCAAGATTCCTGATCAGGGGAGCAACGGTGAGAGCTGCAAAAAAACCATAGACCACGGTGGGGACGCCGGCGAGTACCTCCAGCAAAGGTTTGGCAATTGCCCGGAATTTTTTGCCGGCGTATTCTGAAAGATATATGGCGGACATCAACCCCACGGGCGCAGCTACGAGCATGGCGATAAATGATATCATCATCGTGCCGGCAAAAACAGGAACAGAACCGAAATTCCCCGACGCTCCGACCTGGTCGCTGCGGATGGCCATCTGGGGGCTCCATTTCAGGCCAAAGAGGAATTCCGTAATAGATACCTGCTGAAAAAAACGGATCGATTCAAAAAGAACAGACAGCACTATGCCGATGGTCGTAAAGACAGCTATGGTGGAACAGAAGATAAGGAAATAGCGGATAATCCGTTCGACATGGTTCCTGGCCCTCATTTGCGGACGAATCCGCACCTGCACAAAAACTGCGGCCAGAGACATCACAACCAGAATAATTGCCAGCAGAACCTTTCGGCCGATCTCCTGCAGCCGGCGGTACTCATCGGCGGCCTGCTGGAGCAAGGGTTCCGGGGACCCGGCAAAAACGTTGCCGGCTATGAGGTTGCGGAGATCATTTTCAACAAGACCGACTTCTTCAGGTCGAGCAGGTCCGGAAAAGCGGAGATAATCTTCCATGACCATGCCGACCAAAAGAGAGTCGGCAAAAAAAATCCATCCGACTAGGATCAGCAGCGCGGGTATTCCGCACCAGAGAGCGGAAAGCAGACCGTAATACCGGGGCCGTGAATGGAGGCTGGAAGGACCTTTTGCTCCTGCTGCCCGGAATGCCTTTTTGTACCCCAGCCAATAGGCACCCTGAGCCAGGACAAGAATAAGCATAAAATAAACAGGGGCAGCCATACAGGAATCCTGCGCAAAAAATAATATTTACAAATAGTTACCTCAAGAAACTTCTATTATACCCGGCTAGTATTAAGATACTATTTTGCCAGTATTAGATTTGCGTTAGGAAAAGAACAATTAACCTTGAAGGGCGGATTGTTTGATGGACTCGCAAAAAGTCATTTTATGTAAGGGCTAAGCAAAAATCGTCAAATGCAAGGCGCGCAAATTTCGAGGAATGAGGAGTACATAGGTACGCCGCAGTGACGAGACAATTTGCAGCAACACAGCAGTTGGCGACTTTTTGCGACGCCATCTTGTTTAACGAACTTCGATCAGGAGCCGATAATGTTGCTGATCGTTTCGAAGAAAAAGATTTTACCGATAATGAAAAAAACCGCCGACATGAATGCCGCGGCCGGTACAGTGAAAAACCATGAGCCGAAAATTGATGAAACAACACGTTTGTTAATACCGCCAAGTCCACGCGCCAGTCCGATGCCCAGGATGGCCCCCACCAGGGTATGCGTGGTGGAAACCGGCAGGGACAGACGAGTGCAGGCCAGGACCGTGGCCGTGGCGGCGATATCGGCGGCAACCCCGCGGGAAGGGGTGATTTCCGTGATCTTTGTTCCCACGGTCATCATCACCCGGTAGCCATAGGTACCGAGCCCCAGGACAATACCCACGCCGCCCAGAACGAGTATCCATAACGGCACCGGCACACTGGTATCGATAACCCCGGTTTTCAGTATATTGACAATAGCGGCCAACGGACCCACCGAGTTGGCCACATCATTTGCCCCATGGGCGAAAGCAACGGAACAGGAGCTGATGATGACAAGCGGCACAAACACCTGTTCAACCGCCTCAAGCTGATCTCCCAGCTTATCGTTCTCTTTCCCCTTCAATTTATGCCGGGCGTAAAATTTAGAAACAATGGCCGCCGCAAGCGAGAGCAAAAGGGACAAAACAAGCGCCCGGGTATCCGTCAGCCAGTCAACATCTTTTATGACATGCTTCAAGCCCTTATATATCGTTGCCAGCAGAACCACTGAGGAAAGGAGAAAAACAATATACGGCATATGTTTTATTGCGGCTATGGTGGGTTTTTCCTGGCCGAGGATCGCCCTGCTGATATAGATAAAAATGACATAGGCAAGGAAACCGCCGATAATCGGTGAAATAAACCAGGAAGAAACAATCTGTCCCATTTTTCCCCAGTTGACAGCGCTCCATCCCGCCGCGACAACACCGAATCCGGCAACTGCTCCGACAATGGAATGGGTGGTTGAAACCGGCATGCCGAACAGGGTGGAAAAATTCAACCAGAAAGCAGCGGAAAGAAGGGCCGCCGACATCCCGATAACCATGATAACGGCGGCATCCTGGGGGGTAATGCCGGGCAGGGTCGCCAGCACCGAGGGATCTACAATGCCCTTGCGCACCGTATTGGTCACCTGGGCGCCGACCAGGACCGCCCCGGCAAATTCACAGATTCCCGCGGCAATAACCGCATTGCGGACGGAAATCGCTTTTGAACCCACCGCATCGGCCATGGAGTTGGCCACATCATTCGCCCCGATATTCCAGGCCATGTACAGCCCGAAAACGGCCGCAAAACAAATTATGAGTATATCCATTTTACCTAGTTCGACAGGTTCTGTTTAATTGACAAGATCGGATGCGGGATTGGAGTACCGGCAGGTCACCCTTTCTCGATCATGACACGAAGGTAATCGCCGGCGTTCTCAGCCTGGTTGGCTATATCTCCAAGCTTGATGATCATTTTTTCATAGAAAAGGATATTGAGGATATCTTCTCTGCCCTCAAGGGCAAAGACCATGCGCGAAAGCCGGCGGGACAACTTGTCCGCCTGCCATTCCTCCTGGTTGAGCCCTTCAATCAATCGAAGTATGGACCGTGCTTCCGCGCCGCTGAAAGCAGCTTCCGCAAGGTTGTTGAATTCAACTGCCGCAGTGAGCAATGTGCCGCTAACCTGGAAAACCTGTTTCAGATATTCAAAAAAATAATCGTGCAGCTCTTCATTAATAATTGTTTTTCGAAGGGTCAGGATGACCGCAAAATCCTCGGCATGGTCCGCTATCTTTTCCTGGTGCTCCAGAAAATTGACCAGGTCGGAGCGGTCAACGGGGAGGAAGGAGCGATGGGTTATAAATCCCCGGATCTCATGCTTGATCAGGTCTGCTTCATATTCGAGCCGCGACATCCGTGAATGGAGCCTCCGGATCTCGTCGAAATCTTCCTGGACCTGCGCTTCCATGAGCGGCCACAAAAGCTCGACACATTCATGCACTTTTTTGCTGTGTTCAACAATGGGCCCAAAGGGTGACTTTCCAAACAGATCGGTTATAAGCTTGCGCATACGATGCTCCATAGATTGTCAACAAAATCAATATATTACCGTTTTGTAAGCATTGATGCTATCCAAAATGACAAGGATTGTCAATTCCTAAATCCATGGGACAAAAAGAGAGTGCGGAACAGGCAGGGGGTTTTCCGGTAAAATATAAATACAGTGGTTCACTGCTATAAATGGTATAAACAAACGGTACCCATTTCCATGCAAACCTTTCTTGTCTCTTGCGTAAGCAAACAAGCAACATTATCCTGTTCACACAAATACTGATATATCCCTGGAGTAAAACAACATCATGACATCTGAAACCGCAGCCCTGGTTGCCCTGATCGGTCGTCCCAATGTCGGCAAATCAACCCTTTTCAACCGCATGACCAGGAGAAGAGACGCCATTGTCGACCCGACCCCCGGAGTTACCAGGGACCGTCATTATGCCCGGATCAATCTGGAAGAGAAGGCATTTACCCTTGTTGATACCGGCGGCATCGAGGAAGAGGATGACACCATCACCGGCCATATTCGTCGGCAGGCCATGCAGGCTGTGGATGAAGCCGACATTATCCTGTTTATCATGGATGGCCGGGAAGGGTTAACTCCCAGCGACATCGAGATTGTGGATCTGCTTCGGCGAACCGAAAAAAAGGTTTTTTACGTGGTCAACAAAATCGACGGTCCGGAAAAAGAAATTGAGCTTTTGTCACCATTCTGGGAGATTGGAGTGGACAAATTGTGGGCTCTGTCCGCAGATCACGGCTACGGTTTCCAGACACTGATGGAAGGCCTGGAAGGAAAGCTTCCGGAGACCAGCCAGGAAACAAAACTTCCGGAAGGCACCATCCGTCTGGCTTTTCTGGGCCGTCCCAATGTCGGAAAATCCTCCATGATCAACGCCATCATGGGCCAGGAGAGAATGGTGGTTTCGGATATTGCCGGCACAACCCGTGATTCGGTTGACACCCTGCTCACCCATGGCCGGCATAACTATCTGCTCATTGACACTGCCGGCATCAGGCGCAAAGGAAAGACCACAGACAAGCTGGAAAAATTTTCCATCCTCAAGGCGCTCGGCTCCCTGTCGCGCTGTCACATCGCCCTGGTGCTGATCGATGCCGGTGAAGGGATCACCGAACAGGACACCAAGGTGCTGGGGTATACCCAGGAGCATGGCCGGGCCTGCATTATCCTGATAAACAAGTGGGACCTGCTCAAGGATGATATAAAACGACAGAAACAGCTCATGGAAGAAATCGCCATGGCCACCACGTTCATGAGCTTTGCCCCGGTGTTGAAGGTTTCGGCTCTCACCGGCCAGGGCATCAAACGGGTTTTTCCGGAGATCGGCAAGGTATACCGCCAGTTCAACGAGCGCTTTCCCACCAGCGCGCTCAACCAGCTGCTGGAAGATGCCGTTTCCCGGCACAATCCTCCCTACCATAAAGGCCGCCGGCTCAAATTCTATTACACCGCACAGATCAAGACCGCTCCGCCGACATTTGCCATTATTGCCAACGCTCCCAAAGCGGTCCATTTTTCCTATCAACGCTACCTGGTCAACCATTTTCGCGACAGCCTGGGGCTGGACCGTGTACCGGTGCGGGTCTTTTTCAGGGAAAAGAAAAAACGGGCAAAAAAATAAGCTAAGCGCACCCGTTTCCTGGCAGAGGCTCACGGGTAAGAGCAACCACGCATTTCGCTCTTGCTGATATTTATAGCGGTTACAGGATGGCGCAGGTCCATGAAGAAACCCTGCCCGCTCTACATCAGGCATGCGGGCAGGCTGATGGATGGCCACAAAAAAGCGGCACCCTGTGACCGCCTGCGTTTACTGTGGTATACTGATGGTGAAGATGGATCCCTTCCCCGGTTCACTCCTGACAGTTACCGAGCCGCCATGGGCAACGGCAATATGCTTAACGATGGACAGCCCCAGCCCGGTTCCTCCATGGGCGCTGCTGCGGGCCTTATCAGTACGGTAAAATCTCTCGAACAACCGTTCCAGATGTTCTTTTTCTATGCCGATGCCCTGGTCCTCCACACTGATCAAGAGGCGGTCTTTTCTCTCCTCCTGACGGACCAATGCCGCCGTAACGGCAACGGTGCTGTGTTCGGGGCTGTAGGCAATACCATTGGCCAGCAGGTTTACCACTGCCTGTTCAATAAGATTTGGATTAATCTTGACAAATAGGTTATCATCACACTCCATGCGGATATTGATCTTCTTTTCCGCCGCTTTCGCTTGACAGGTCAGGAGCGCTGAATCCAGCGTCTCTTTCAGCCTGACCCTGATCATACTTATTTCATCCCTGTCCGTATTCAGCTCAATGCGCGACAGCGTCAGCAGATCATCTATGATGGCATCCAGCCTGGCGGTCTGCCGGGCGACTATTTCCAGAAATCGCCTGGCATCATCCGGTTCTTCAAGAGCTCCGTCGAGCAGGGTTTCAACGTAGCCCTGGATAGAGGTGACCGGGGTTTTCAATTCATGGGATACATTGGCGACAAAATCGCGGCGCAGGTTTTCCAGCTTGCGCAACCGGGTCAGGTCGTTCAGGACGACCAGGACGCCAATGGGCGCCTTCTGTTCATTTTGCAGCGGCACAGCCCTGGTCTGCAGGTAGATCTTGTCAGGCCCGACAAACAGAACAATGTCCTTTTCCACCGGTTCGCCCTCTGCCAGCACCTTATCAACGAGTTCGTGCAGGTCCCTGTTGCGGACGACGCCGTGCAGCATCTTGCCTTTGACATCATCGGGTGAAAGATAAAAAAGGGCCGCCGCCGAGCGGTTAAGCCGGATGATCCTCTTACCGGTATCTACTGCCAACACCATTTCAGCCATACTGGCGAAGACGGTTTCAAGCTCATTATGCTGCAGGGTGGCGGCATTAATGCGTTCCCGCATCTGCTTGGCCATGCGGTTGAGGGACATGGCAAGACTGTATACTTCCGTGGACATACTTGCTGAATCCACGTCCAGAAGATGCTGCGTATCGCCGCGGACCATGCGTTCCGCCCCGCGCCTCATTTCCTCCAGCGGACGAACAATCCGGCGGGACACCACCATGGTGAAAATCCCGGCCAGAAAAATTACAAGGGAGCAGCCCAGCGCCACTTTGAGGTAAATGGAATTGATCACCCGGTCGATGGACGATACGGCGACTGACAACCGCAGGGCGCCGGGAAATTTCTCCGGGTAGGCAGAAAGAGGAATGGCGACGTACAGCATGTTCCCGCCCAGCGTATGGCTGTATCTCAGTGAGGATCCCGGTTTGCCCGCAAAAGCGGCCTGCAGCTCGGGCCGGTTGGCATGGTTGCTCATCCTGGCAGGGTCTTCACTGGAATCGGCCAGAACGGTGCCGTCGCGGGCCACGACGGTAATCCTGGTCGCTGAGTGCCGACCGGCCTGGCGGCAGAAATCCTGCAATTTCTCGGGTGACGCGGACACCAGGCTTGAAACCTGATGGGCTATGAGATGGGCCCTTGATTCAAGCCCTTGACGCATCTGGTCAAAATAGAGCTCCCTGGCCGTTGATGCGGCAAACCAGGTCATGACCAGCAAGGCGCCGAGGGTTATCAGCAGATTGGCGGGAAAAAGCTGCCAGAGGAGTCGTTTTGTTTTCATGGCATGATCCGGTGTTATTCCTTCATGCGGTAGCCGATGCCCCGGACGGTCTGCACAAGATGGCCGGCGCTGCCCAGCTTTTTACGCAGCCCGAATATCTGGACGTCAACGGCCCTCGGGGTAATGAGATACTCATAGCCGCGGATATGGTCGATGATCTGCTGGCGGGTAAAAACCCAGCCGGCCTTGCGCGCAAGGACGTGCAGAATGGCGAATTCCGTGCCGGTGAGCTGGATCGGCACTCCTTCGAGGAATACTTCATGCCGCCCCGGATGAATGGTGATGGGATGGATGACAATAGTATCGGTTGCGAATTCTCCCTCCTGCTGCTCGTCAAGGTTCCGGCGCAGCACGGCCTGGAGACGCGCAACAAGGACCTTGGGGCTGAATGGCTTGGTGACATAATCATCAGCGCCGATTTCCAGACCGGCCACGATATCGTCCTCCTCGCTCCTGGCAGTCAGCATTATTACCGGAATCCGGCGCGTCCGTTCATTTTCCCTGATGGCACGACAGATCTCCAGTCCATCCTCTCCGGGCAGCATAAGATCCAGGATAACGGCGTCAACCTGTTCCCGTTCCAGCACATTCAAGGCATCCGCGCCGTTATCGGCACAGATGGCATGCATGCCGGCCTTGATGAGATTGTAGGTGACAAGCTGCTGAATGTCGGAATCGTCTTCAACAATAAGGATATTTGGCCTGGACACGGTTACCCCGATAAAATAATTGTGGCATTGCAGTAAAAAAAAATTTACCCTGTCAGCTAGCGCATGCAAGGTTTATTTACGGGTTTCCCTTTTTTTAACAATATCGTAATGAAATTATAATCTATCCGAAATATTCGCAGGGTAATCAATATAAACTGGAATTCATGCAACTCTCGCTTCGCAGGGATCGACTCATGGCTAAACATTATACTTTTCATCGGGAAATCGAACAGCTGAAAAAAAGGTTTCTTGTCCTGGGCGCGCTCGTGGAAGACAGAGTGCGCAAAGCCTGCACCATTATTGAAAATCGTGATCTCGTCCTGGCCACGGAAATAATCAATTCCGACTGGGAAGTCGACGAGATGGAGATTGAGATCGAGGAAGAATGCCTGAAAATCCTTGCCCTTCACCAGCCGGTTGCCCGGGATTTGCGCCTATTGATCGCCATAATCAAAATCAACAACGAGCTGGAACGAATTGCCGACATAGCGGTCAATATTGCCAAACGGGTGCAGACCATCAGCAAGGACGCTTCCCTGAGCTTCTCCATCGACTACGCCCCAATGTCCACCAGGGTGCTCTCCATGCTCAAAATGAGCCTGGATGCGCTGGTAAGCGAGAACGCCGCCTTGGCCCGCCAGGTGTTTATTGATGACGACGAGGTGGATGAACTACGCAACCAGGTGTACCGGAAAGTCGTCAAACAGATGAACGGTGATCCCGGCCACGCCGCCGGCCTGTTGAACCTCTATCTCCTGTCCCGGCATCTTGAACGGATCGGTGATCGGGCAACGAATATCGCCGAAGAAATCATCTATCTTGTTGAAGGTGAAATCGTCCGGGGAGAGATGAACTGAATACGCTTCTATCAAAATCATCTTACTTATTTTTATGATAACGCAAGCCGTCCTGCTCTGCATATTGACTTTCGCCGCTTCCGGACTTGGCACCGCTACAGGCTTCGGCACCTCCACGGTAATGGTCCCGGTGCTTGCCCTTTTTGTCCCCGTGCCGGTTACCCTGCTCTTTGTCGGCCTTATCCACCTCTTCGGTGATATATGGAAAATCATCCTGTTCAGAAGCGGATTTGACTGGAAGCTGGTCCTCGGTTTCGGGCTGTCCGGCATTGCCGCCAGTTTTATCGGGGCCTCCCTGTCCGTGCAGACACCCGGCCTTCCCCTGAAGCAGATCCTGGGAGGTTTTCTTCTTCTTTATACCATATACCTTTTGCGCAAACCTCAATGGTCCCTGCCAAAAACCAATGGCACGGCTGTTTGCGGGGGTCTGCTGTCGGGACTGTTTGCAGGTTTTTTCGGGGTAGGCGGCGCTGTCCGGGGCGCCTTTCTGGCGGCTTTTGATCTGCCCAAAAAAGTATATGTCTTTACTTCCGGCCTGATAGCCTTGTTTATTGACATAACCCGTGTATCAAGCTACCTCGCCGGAGGAACCCTGCTCGATGCCTCCCTGCTTTACACGCTTTTTGCCTGTATTCCGCTTTCCTTTGCCGGCGCGCTGACCGCGAAAAAATTCCTCGACAGGCTGCCGCAGAAAACTTTCCGCATTTTTATCGGGGTATTTCTGGGACTGGTAGGATTGAAACTGCTTGTCTGGCCGTCTTAGCCCGCATTTCTCCCCACTTTCCTACTGCAAGCCTGTATATCGGCTCCCCACAATCCTTTCCTCGGTCAAGGGTGCTCGACATACCTTCAAGTATGCCTGCGCGCCCTTTTGGTCGGAAACGCTTGTGGCAAACCAATCTCCAGGCTTTCGTAACGAAAACTTGTGAGAAATGCGGGCTAGCCCGGACCTTTTTTTATACACACTCCATTAAGAAGCCACTGAACCAGAAAAAAGGTCATGGGACGGTGTTGCCGATCTTTTCCAAGCAGTTGTCAACAACGCCGGCAAGAACCGGATACTTATCGGTCCCCGCTTTTGCAAGCAGGCTCCGCATGGAGAACAGCGCCGGCTGAATGAACGGCAGAAAAAATGTCTTGCCCCGCTGTTTGCCCAGGAAGGCGAACGCGCCCAGGATCTGCAGATTCCGCTGCAGGGAGAGGTACAGATATTCCTTCCTGAAAATATGCACATCGTACTTCACCTGTTTGACCAGTTCGAAAAGATATTCATCAAGCAAACTCTCCTGCAACTCCTGTGACAGACATACATACGGATCGATCAGCAGCGAGGCCAGATCATAGCCCAATGGGCCGAGTCGACCGCCCTGAAAATCAATAATCCGCACTGCGCCATCCACGATCATGATATTGCGGCTCTGAAAGTCACGGTGGAGGAAGAACGCGGCCGGAGCCGTGGCCGCGGTATCGGCGATCATGCAAAATTCCCGGTGGAGAGCGCCGGTATCGGGCGTGAGGCCGAAAAAATCACGGCACAGCGCCTGGAGGAAATAACCTGATTCACGCTCCAGCATCAAGGCCCGATCATACAGCGGCGTTTGCCAGCACCAGGCAATATCAAACCCCTGCCCGCCCTTCACCTGCATACGCGCCAATTCTCCCACCGTATTCCTGTACAAGGCAAAAAGATGGTTTTCCTCTACTCCTCCTTCCTGCTGCACCAGATCATGTAACCGGGTATCGCCGAGGTCTTCAAACAGGATCAGGCCGGTTTCCCTTGCGAATGCCAGCGGCTCGGGCACCGGCACACCCGCCCGGTGGAGATGGCGGCCGATGTCCCATGCCGATGCAGCTTCCGCCCGGCTGAGGGGATTATCCTCATTGGCCAGCACCGCGATGACCGAGGGTTGATTATCCAGGAACACGCGGTAAAATAGGCGCTGGGAGCCGTCACCGCACAGGGGTTCCATCCCGGTCACGCGAGCCCTGTTTTCTTGCGCCTGTCGGCCGAGAAGTTGACGGACCATGGCAACTATTTGATTTTTCTTTTCTTCCATACGGGGTAAACTGTCTGTATAATGAATATTCCATTAATTTTGATGGACTCGTAAAAAGTCCATCACACACTAAAAGATGGCTAAGTAAAAATTT
>JAMJFO010000018.1:0-48292 GCA_023544645.1 Desulfobulbaceae bacterium
CAAGGGAAAAAAGTTGCCCGGGCAGATGGGAAATAACCTGATTACGCAGAAAAATCTTAAGGTAATTGATATCCGTGAGGATGAAAATATACTCCTGGTGCAGGGTACTGTTCCTGGAGCAAAAAATGGCCTGATCAAGATTTTCACCAAAGGATAATCTGTTCCGGTAGTTTGAGGAGAAGGACATGGCAGTCTGTGATATTGTCAATACCTCCGCCCAGAAGGTTGGAGATATAGAGTTAAAGGATGAGCTTTTCACTGTTGAGGTACAGACGGGAATCCTCCACGATGTAGTGTGCATGCAGCGCGCGAATCGAAGGCAGGGAACGGCATCGACCAAAACCCGCGGTGAAGTGGCAGGGAGCAGCGCCAAACCATGGCGTCAGAAAGGAACCGGTCGTGCTCGTGCAGGTTCGAGAAAGTCGCCTGTCTGGCGCGGCGGCGGAACGGTTTTTGGCCCCCAGCCCCGCGATTACAGCTATAAGCTCCCCAAGAAGGTGCGCCGTCTTGCCTTGCGGATGGCATTGAGCGCCCGTTTCGGCGAAGGCAACCTCGTCGTGCTTGACGCTTTTGACATGCCGGAGGTCAAGACCAAGGAGTTTGTCAAGGTCATGGATAATTTTGATTTTGACAATTGCCTGATTGTCATCGGCGACGATAACAAGATTGTCCACCTTTCAGCCAGGAATGCCGTCGGCTACAAGGTTCTGCCGGCTGAGGGACTGAATGTATACGATATTCTCAAATATTCAAAACTGATGCTGGTGCAGTCCTCCCTGGCACAGCTTGAAGAGAGGTTGATGGTATGAAGGTCCTCTTTGATGTAATAAAGAAACCCTGCCTGACGGAAAAGAGTAATTTGCTCCAGGAGGTACAGAATACGGTTACCTTTAAGGTCGATTCCCGGGCAAATAAGATCGAGATCAAAAAAGCCGTTGAAGAGCTCTTTGATGTCAAGGTACAGAATGTGAGAACCACACCTGTCAGAGGAAAAAAACGCAGGGTCGGGGTGAAGTCCACTGGCAGAACCAATGACTGGAAAAAAGCGTATGTCTCGCTTTCCGAGGGCGAAATAAATTTCCTCGAAGAGCTGTAGATCAAGCAACAGCGGAATTACCGGTAAAAGCAGCGAAAGCAAAAACAGTTCAAGGCTAGGTAACGGGAAGAATAATGGCTATCAAAACCCATAAACCGACATCTCCGGGCAAGCGGCATCAAGTAACAGTCCTGCAGCCCGAGATTTCAGATAAGGCACCTGAAAAAAGTCTCCTCCGGCCCCTGAAAAAATCCGGAGGCCGTAACTCCTACGGTCGTATAACGGCTCGTCACCGGGGTGGCGGTCACAAGAGAAAATATCGGGTAATTGACTGGAAGAGGAACAAGACCGGCGTAGCCGCCAAGGTCGTCGCCATTGAGTATGATCCGAACAGGTCAGCGAATATTGCCCTGCTTTCGTATCTCGACGGCGAGAAAAGCTATATCCTTGCTCCCACTGGATTAACCGTCGGTGACAGGGTCATGTCCGGTGAAGATGTCGACATCAAGCCCGGCAACTGTATCCCCATGTTTAATATTCCCCTGGGAACCATTATTCATAATGTTGAAATGAAGATCGGCAAGGGCGCCCAGATGGTACGGAGCGCAGGTGCAGCCGCACAGCTCATGGCCAAGGAAGGCAGCCATGTGCTGGTGAAGCTGCCCTCCGGCGAGGTTCGGAGGTTCAACAAGCTTTGTCGCGCATGTATCGGTCAGGTCGGCAATACCGAATACGGCAGCACCAAACTCGGCAAGGCCGGCCGTAGCCGGTGGCAGGGAAAGAGACCTCATGTCCGCGGTGTGGCCATGAATCCCATCGATCATCCCATGGGCGGTGGTGAAGGAAAAAGTTCAGGCGGTCGCCATCCATGTTCACCATGGGGTGTTCCGTCGAAAGGGTATAAGACCAGGGGACGAAAAGCCTCTGATCGCGATATTGTTACTAAACGCAAGAAGTAAATTCAGGAGAAGAATACATGTCCCGTTCTGTCAAAAAAGGTCCTTTTGTTGATGACCACGTGCAGAAGAAAGTTCAGGATGCCCAGGAATCCGGTTCCCGTAAGGTCATTAAAACGTGGTCTCGCCGTTCCGACATTACTCCTGAAATGGTTGGGCTCACTTTTGCAGTCCACAATGGCAAGAAGTTTATTCCGGTGTATGTGTCAGAAAACATGGTCGGCCACAAGCTCGGTGAGTTTTCACTCACCAGGACATATTACGGCCACGCCGCTGACAGGAAAGGCAAGCGTTAAAAAGAACCGCGTTCATTTACAGTAAGCGACTAGGAGAATTACGATGGAAACAAAGGCCGTCGCCAAATATATTCGCATCTCACCGCAGAAAGCCCGGCTGGTTGCAGACGTGGTTCGTGGCATGGATGTGGATTCGGCTATAACCAAGCTGAAGTTTATGCCTAAGAAAGGGGCCCGTCTGCTGCGCAAGGTCATTGAATCTGCCGTCGCCAATGCGATTCAGACTGAAAAGATCGATGCCGATACCCTGTATATTAAAACCATCCATATTGACGGCGGCCCGATGCTCAAACGTTTTCGTCCAAGGGCAATGGGAAGAGCGACGAGAATACTGAAACGTACCAGCCACATCACCGTTGTGGTTGATGAGGCCTGATGGCCAGGAACTTGAAGACAGTAACTGAGATCAACTGTTAGTGTGAACGGAGGATAACCTTGGGGCAGAAAGTTAATCCCATAGGATTGCGGCTCAACATTACCCGCACCTGGGAATCAATATGGTATGCTGGCAAAGATTACGCTCGCAACCTGTATGAAGATCAGGAGATTCGGAAATATCTTAAGAAGCGTTTGTATCACGCCGGTGTTTCCAGGATTGTCATTGAACGTACCGGTGAAAAGCTGCGGGTCAAACTGTTCACGGCCCGGCCGGGAATTGTTATTGGCAAAAAAGGGGCGGAAATTGAAACCCTTAAGTCGGACATTGAAAAAAGGTTCGGCCGGGAAAGCCTCATCGATATCCAGGAAGTGAGAAGGCCTGAGGCTGACGCACAACTGGTCGCCGAAAACATAGCCATGCAGCTTGAGCGGCGGGTGGCATTCCGACGGGCCATGAAGAAATCCATTAATTCTGCTCTTCGATTCGGAGTTCAGGGCATAAAAATATCCTGCGCCGGCCGGCTTGGCGGAGCGGAAATGTCCAGAACCGAATGGTTCAAGGAAGGGCGGGTGCCGCTGCATACCCTCCGGGCAGATATTGACTACGGCACTGCCGAGGCCAAAACCACATACGGCATCATTGGAGTCAAGGTCTGGATATTCAAGGGAGAAGTTCTTGACGATGCCGAGCTGGCTGAACTTGGTCAGTAAAATTGAGGAAGCTCCGGTTGGTTTTGGATGATCAGCCCATAGCAGCCTTTACAAGGAGTATGGAACAATGTTAAGCCCACGGAAAGTAAAACATAGAAAACAGTTCAAGGGCCGGATGAGAGGCGTCGCCAATCGTGGTTCAGATATCAACTTCGGCGATTACGCACTGAAGGCCGTTGAGTGCGGCAGGATGTCATCTGCCCATATAGAATCAGCCCGTGTCGCGATCAACAGGAAGATCAAGCGTGGCGGCAAGATGTGGATCAGGGTGTTCCCGGATAAGCCGATAACCAAGAAGCCGGCGGAAACCAGAATGGGTAAGGGTAAAGGCAGCCCGGAATACTGGGTCGCCGTTGTCAAGCCCGGCAAGATACTCTACGAGTTGAGCGGTGTGCCTGAGGAACTTGCACTGGAAGCCCTCAAACTTGCGGGGTATAAACTGCCCTTTGCGACAAAAGTGATTTCAAGGAATTCAACCATATGAAGGCAAAAGAATTACGCAATATGAGTTCTGAAGATCTCAGGAAAAAGGAGCAGGATCTTCGCGAGGATTATTTTAAGCTCAGGTTCCAGAACGGAATCCGTCGCTTGGAAAATCCGGCCCGACTGGCGCAGATCCGCAAGGACATTGCCCGGGTGCAGACCATTATCAACGAACAGGCCCGCGGCTGATTGGCCAGGCGAAATATAAACAACCACTGGATTGTAGAGAATGAGTGATACGAGCAAGACCAGAAAAACGCGGCAGGGATTCGTTATCAGCAACGCCATGGATAAGAGCGTTGTCATCCTTGTAGAACGCAAAGTTCGGCATAAACTGTACGGCAAATTTGTTCGCCGTCGGGTGAAATATATGGCCCATGATCCGGCAAATCAGTGCAATATCGGTGATATTGTCCTTATTGAGGAATGTCGGCCACTCAGTAAAAATAAACGTTGGCGCGTCCGCAACATTGTAGAGCAAGCGGTCTGAACCGGATTGCCTCGCAAAGAGAAAAATAATCCGCAACAGGCAGTTTATCAGGTGAGATTATGATACAGACAGAAACAATATTAAACGTTGCCGATAATTCCGGCGCCAAAAAAGTGCTCTGCATCCGGGTGCTTGGCGGTACGAGACGGCGTTATGCAAGCATCGGCGATGTTATAGTCGTAACGGTGAAGGAAGCGATTCCCCACGCAAAGGTCAAGAAAGGCGATGTCCTTGACGCGGTTATCGTGCGGACAAGCAAAGAGATCAAGCGCCCGGAGGATACCACTGTCCGCTTTGATGAAAACGCGGCAGTGCTGCTTTCTGGTTCCGGCGACCCCATTGGTACGCGCATTTTCGGGCCTGTCGCCCGTGAACTCCGTTCCCTGGGATTTATGAAGATAATTTCTCTCGCTCCGGAAGTACTGTAATTCACTGCATGCTAACATGAGTCGGCACACCGGACAAGAAGACACGAGGAATAGAATAATGCGGCAAGGAAAGATAAATTTAAGGGTTAACGACCAGGTCGAGGTCATTGTCGGCAAGGATAAAGGCCGGGTGGGCAAGATCCTGAGGATTGACAGTCAATCAAACAGGGCGGTAGTCGAGAGGATCAACATGATCAAGCGGCATACCAAACCCACAGATGCAACCCAGTCGGGACAGATTGTTGAAAAAGAGGCATCATTGCATATATCTAATCTGATGCTTGTCTGCCCGGAGTGTGCCAAGACCGTCCGTATCGGGAAAAAACTGCTGGAAGACGGGGCAAAGGTACGGGTGTGCAAGAATTGTGAAGCAACCATAGAAACCAACAAGAAATAGCATACTTGCTGTTCTGGAGTAAACAATGGCAACGCTGAGAGATCATTACGAAAGTACGTGCAGGCAACAGTTGCAGGAAATGCATGGCTACACGAATATTATGGAGATCCCCCGAATTGAAAAGATCGTCCTCAACATGGGACTGGGGGAAGCGGTTCAGAATCCCAAGGTTGTGGAGCATGCTGCCAACGAACTGACCCTGATCGCGGGCCAGAAGGCCGTTATCACCCGTGCCAAGAAATCCATCGCCGGTTTCAAGCTGCGGGAAGGTATGCCAATCGGCTGCCGGGTGACCCTGAGGCAGGACAAGATGTATGATTTTCTTTCGCGGCTTATTAATATAGCGCTTCCCCGGGTCCGTGACTTCCGCGGTATTTCTCCCAAGGGGTTTGATGGAAGAGGAAATTATTCACTGGGCGTCAAGGAACAGATCATCTTCCCGGAAATCGAGTATGACAAGATCGATAAGATCAGAGGATTGAACATCAGTATCGTAACAACCGCGCAAAATGATGAATCCGCACTTTCTCTGCTGCGGCTGATGGGAATGCCCTTCAAGGCTAAATAGCAGGATTCCGAATTACCGGTTAACTATCGCAATAGAATATTCAGGAGGAAGCAGTGGCAAAAAAATCACTCATTGCCAAGGCCGGGCGAAAAGCCAAGTTCAAGGTCCGTCAATATAACAGGTGTCCCATGTGCGGGCGCCCCCGGGCCTTTATCAGAAAATTCGGCATCTGCAGGTTGTGCTTCAGGAAGCTTGCTTCCCAGGGCGAGATAACCGGCGTGACCAAGTCAAGCTGGTAATCATCTGTACGTTGATTTTGTACCAGACGGTAAACAGTTAACTTTCAATATGATTGAATGGTGAAAATATGTCTATGAGTGATCCACTGGCGGATATGCTGACACGAATCAGGAATGGCGTCATGGCCCATTTTGATTCAGTAGAGATACCGCTGTCCAATGTCAAGGTTGGAGTGGCAAAGGTTCTGAAACAGGAAGGGTATATCAATGATTACCATGTTTCCAGGGAAGGTGTTCAGGGAACCCTGAAGATTGATCTCAAGTACGGCCCGAATAACGAGAAAGTGATAACCGGAATTCGCCGGGTGAGCAAACCGGGGCTTCGTCAGTATATGAAAGCTGAACGTATCCCGAAAGTCATGAGCGGTCTGGGGGTTGCCATCCTGACAACTTCAAACGGAATCATTTCGGATCGTGAGGCTCGCTCTAAGAATATCGGTGGCGAACTGCTGTGTGAAGTGTGGTAAATAAGTCGGCTTGACGAGAGGAGAAAGAAATGTCGAGAATAGGCAAACTGCCAATCCCTGTTCCAAGCGGGATAAAGGTTGATATAAAAGGAAGTCATGTCAAGGTGACCGGAAGCAAAGGATCACTTGAGCGGGACATTCGACCGGAAATTGAACTCCGGCAGGAAGGTGACCAGCTGATCGTTTCTCCTAAAGGAACGAGTAAAAGAGTCATGGCTTTCTGGGGAATGACCAGGACGCTGCTTGATAATATGGTTATCGGCGTTGACAAAGGATTTCAGAAAAAGCTCATCGTTGAAGGAGTCGGTTACCGCGCCAAAGTTGAAAAGGGTGTTCTGGTGCTCAATGTCGGCTATTCCAATCCGGTTGATTTTCAACTTCCGGACGGCATTACAGCTGCTGTTGACAAGAATAATCAGATTACCCTGGATGGTATTGATAAAGAATTGCTGGGGCTTACTGCCGCACGGATCAGAGAAGTCCGCAAACCGGAGCCGTACAAAGGTAAAGGTATCCGGTATGAAGGTGAGCATATCGTACGTAAAGTTGGCAAGGCCGGCGCATCTTCTTAATATCTTATATCTTAACACATTGATGGTATTACCATGGCAAAGACAAGTTCAAAATTAATTGCACGGACCAAGCGGATTAAACGCATACGTAAAAAGTCGACCGGGACTCCTGAGCGGCCGCGCATGCGTGTATTCAAAAGTAACCGGCATATATATGTCCAAATAATTGATGACACCAAGCATGCTACCCTGCTTGCCATGTCCACCAAGGACAAGGGGTTCGATGGAGCTGACCTGAAGGGGAAATGCAGTGCAGCGAAAAAGGTCGGTGAGATTGTTGCCCAGCGGGCAAAAAATGCCGGCATAACCAAGGTTGTTTTCGATCGCGGCGGCAATTTGTACCACGGCCGTGTTAAAGCCCTTTCAGACGGAGCCCGCGAAGGCGGCCTTGAATTCTGAACGGATATATTGAGTAACAAGCAAAAAAGTTTATTTACGGGGGTGTTCCTTGGCAGATTTTAAACGGGCAAAAGACAGCAACCAAGAAGAGCTCATTGAAAAGATCGTTTATATCAATCGGGTTGCCAAAGTTGTCAAAGGTGGTCGCCGGTTCAGTTTCAGCGCAATAGTCGTGGTCGGTGACGGGAATGGCAGGGTTGGATATGGCCTCGGCAAGGCAAATCAGGTGCCGGAGGCAATTCGCAAGGGTGTTGAGAGCGCACGAAAGGATATGCGCAAGGTGGCATTGACCGAGGTGTCCATCCCCCATGAGATCAATGGCAAGTTCAAGTCCGGCAAGGTTATGCTCAAGCCGGCTTCAGACGGTACCGGAGTAATCGCCGGCGGCGCAGTTCGCGCAGTGCTGGAAGCTGCGGGTGTGCAGAATATCCTGACCAAGTGCCTGGGATCCAACAATCCGCACAACCTGGTTAAAGCGACAATTGACGGTTTAAGAAGGTTGCGCTCGGCCAACGAGATTGCCCGTCTGCGGGGATTGAATGTTGACGAGATGGTTGCCTGATAATATATCTACACAGGTTGAACAATGAGTAATACAATGAAGATCACCCAGGTCAAAAGCGAAATCGGAAGTACCAAAAAAATTCGAGCAACGCTCGTTGGACTTGGTCTGACCAAAATGAATAAAACCGTAACCAGGAAGGACACCCCTGAAATCCGGGGCATGATAAACAAGGTTCTGCATCTGGTTCGGGTGGAGGAATAAGTAATGATCAGACTGAATAATTTGTCACCAACTGCCGGTTCACGGAGCCAGAAGAAACGCGTTGGCCGCGGTCCGGGCAGCGGCCGCGGGAAAACTGCAACCCGGGGGCATAAAGGCGCTCGGTCAAGGTCCGGTTACAAGAATAAACTCGGTTTTGAGGGTGGACAGATGCCGCTGCAGCGCAGGCTGCCAAAGCGCGGATTTGCCAATATCTTCAAAAAAGAGTATGTCATTGTTTCACTTGACGCCCTTGATTCATTCGACAACGGTGCGACAGTGGATCGCAATGCCCTTGTAGCGGCGGGAGTGATCAAAGACAAAGACGTGATGATCAAGGTCCTTGCCAATGGCGAGATTTCCAAATCGGTCACCGTTGATGTCGACAAGGTCAGTAGTGGAGCCAAGGCCAAGATTGAGGCTGCAGGCGGATCCGTAAAGGAATAATTTATGAGTGGTTTAGCTAGCGCTGCCAATATACCGGAACTTCGCAGGAGAATAATATTCACCCTCCTGATGCTTTTAGTTTACCGCATGGGAGTACAGATACCCACGCCCGGTATTAACGGTGAAGCTCTTGCTGCCTTTTTTGCACAGAACGCCGGTACACTGTTCGGCATGTTTAACATGTTCTCCGGCGGAGCTCTGGAGAATTTTTCAATTTTTGCCCTGGGCATCATGCCCTACATCAGCGCTTCAATTATTATCCAGTTGCTTACGGTTGTTATCCCGCAGCTTGAACAACTCAAGAAAGAGGGCGAGAGCGGAAGGCGCAAGATAACACAGTATACCCGGTATGGAACAGTCGGCCTGAGTATTATTCAGTCGATGTTTATCGCCACCGGACTTGAGGGCATGTCCGGCCCCAGCGGGGAGGCTATTGTCCTGGTGCCGGGGATTGAATTCAAGCTCATGACCATGCTGACCCTTACTTCGGGAACGGCATTTATCATGTGGCTGGGCGAACAGATGACGGAAAGGGGGATCGGCAACGGGATTTCGCTGATCATTTTTGCCGGTATTGTTGCAGGCATACCAGCTGCCATCGGCAATACGATTCAGCTGGTGAAAGCCGGTGAACTGGCAGTTATCTTTCTTCCTGTTCTTCTGGTGATGATGGTCGCTGTTGTCGGGTTCATCATTTTTGTTGAAACAGCACAGCGGCGGATTCCTATCCAGTATGCCAAGCGTGTTGTAGGCAGAAAAGTATATGGCGGACAGTCCAGCCATCTGCCTTTGAAGATTAATATATCAGGTGTTATTCCGCCCATCTTTGCCTCATCGATCATGATGTTTCCGGCAACCGTCGGCGCCTTTATCCAGATCGACTGGGTCCAGAGAGTGTCGGCAGCCCTCTCGCCCGGAACGATTTATTATTACGCCATGTTTGTCGGCTTCATCGTATTTTTCTGTTTTTTTTATACAGCTATTCAGTTTAAGCCTGATGATGTAGCCGAGAACCTGAAGAAGAATGGTGGTTTTGTCCCTGGTATCCGGCCGGGAAAAAAGACATCCGAGTTCCTTGACAAGGTTCTGACCAGATTGACAGTAGTGGGCGCCATATACCTGAGCCTCATCTGTGTGCTTCCCACCCTGCTGATCGACAGATTCAATGTGCCTTTTTACTTTGGCGGCACCGCGCTGCTCATCGTCGTGGGAGTGTCCATTGATACGATCTCGCAGATAGAGTCGCACCTGATAATGCGCAATTACGAAGGATTCATGAAAGCTGGTCGAATCCGAGGGCGGCGGTGATCGAATTGTTCACGTGACGGATCAAGCGAAAGTCATAACCGTCAAAACGCCTGCTGAAATCCAGCTCATGTTCGAGGCGAATCAGATTGTCGCCGGCGTTCTAGGCCTTCTGCAGAAGAAGATCAGACCCGGGCTGACAACGCTTAAACTTGATCGTTGGGCTGAAGAATATTGTCGTGATCACCATGGCGAACCGGCATTTAAAGGTTATCGGGGATTTCCCGCCAGCCTGTGCGTTTCGATCAATGAGGAAGTTGTCCACGGTATTCCTTCCAAAAAAGTGGTGCTCAAGGAAGGGGATATCGTCAGCGTTGACTTTGGCGTGAAATATCAGGGATTTTATGGTGATGCGGCCATAACTATTCCGGTGGGCAGGATATCACCGGAAAATGAACGGTTGCTGCAGGTTACCCGCCAATCACTTGACCGTGCCGTTGCCCAGGTCAGAATCGGCAACCGCATCGCGGACATATCGCGGGCGGTACAGACTTTTGTTGAAGAGAACGGCTTTTCCGTGGTCAGGCAGTTTGTCGGTCACGGAATAGGCGCCAGTCTCCATGAAAGTCCGGAAGTGCCAAATTATGTGCAAAACAAAGCAACGTCACCACGGATACTAGAAGGAATGGTGTTTGCCATTGAGCCTATGGTCAATGCCGGCACCCATAAGGTGAAAGTGCTGAAGGATGAATGGACTGTGGTCACAGCTGATCGGAGGCCGTCGGCACATTTTGAACATTCGGTGGCGGCAACTGTTGATGGACCATATGTGCTCAGCGCTCCCCTGAAAGAGTCCGGATAATGATGTTTATGCAATTTCTGGAAAAATAAGTTGATAAAAAAGAATTATTTCGATATATATTTAAATTTTGTGCTGATCGTTTTTTTTCGAGGAAATAAGTATGGCCAAAGAAGATGCCATTGAAGTAGAAGGAACCATTGTTGAACCCCTGCCCAACGCTATGTTTCGTGTGGAGTTGGATAATGGGCACAAGGTGCTGGCTCATATTTCCGGAAAAATGCGCATGCATTATATTAAAATTCTACCCGGTGACAGGGTAACGGTAGAACTTTCCCCGTATGACCTGACTCGCGGGAGAGTTACCTTTCGTTCCAAGGGCGGAAAAAAATAGCAAAAAAGCTAAGTTGTTTTGCTGAGGAGGTTTGGCCATGAAAGTACGGTCATCTGTCAAAAAGATGTGCACCGACTGTAAGTTGTTTAAAAGAAAAGGTGTGGTGCGCGTCAGTTGCAAGAACAAAAAACATAAGCAGCGTCAGGGTTAACTGAACCCCCCTAAGCTGATATTGAGAAAGGAGTAAGCTCTTGGCACGTATAGCTGGTGTTGATTTACCGAGGAACAAGCACATGGACCGCGCTCTGACCTATATTTTCGGTATAGGACTGACCTCGGCCCGCGAGATACTTGATAAGGCTGACCTGCCCTATCAGATGAACAGTGATGATCTCAGCCCTGATGAGGTGACGAAAATCAGGAAGATCATTGAAAGTGATTATATGGTCGAGGGTGACAGGCGCCGGGAAGTTTCCATGGATATCAAACGCCTTGCCGACCTCGGATGTTACCGTGGGCGTCGCCATCGTGCGGGCCTGCCGTGTCATGGACAACGCACCAAAACTAATGCCCGGACCCGAAAAGGTCCGCGCCGGGGCGCAGCGGTACGCAAGAAATAATTTCAAATGACAGGCTGCTGACAGCCTGCATGAATTGATCAACAGATGGAGCAGTAATGGCAAAGCCGAAAAGAAGCGCCGCTAAAGTCAAGCGGAAGGATAAAAAAAGTATTTCTGAAGGTATTGTTTTTGTTTATTCGACTTTCAACAATACCATCGTCACCATATCCGACCGGCAGGGCAATGTCCTTTCTTGGTCCAGTGCCGGCGTCATCGGTTTCAAGGGGTCCCGCAAGTCAACACCCTTTGCCGCCCAGAATGCGCTTTCTGACGCAGTGGCAAAAGCAAAGGAAAACGGGATCAGAAAGGTGGAGGTTCGGGTTAAGGGGCCGGGACCCGGTCGAGAGGCGGCCTTGAGGGCTTTGTCCTCGGCAGAACTCGAGGTGAGCAGGATAAGTGATATTACTCCTGTGCCGCACAATGGCTGCAAACCACCTAAACGCAGAAGAGTATAAGAGACTTTCCTGACAGTTGAGCAGGCGGAATAAACCTGCCAGCGCATATACATACGGGGATCGAATCATGGCTGTATCGAACATGGAGGACTAACTTGGCCAGATATACAGAAGCTTCCTGCAGATTATGCAGGCGCGAAAATTTAAAAATGTTTCTCAAGGGTGATCGGTGCTATTCCGATAAGTGCGCCATTGAACGCCGTTCTTATGGTCCCGGCCAACATGGTCAGAACCGCTTTAGAAAGTTGTCCGACTATGCTGTACAGCTGCGTGAAAAGCAGAAGGTAAAATACATGTACGGTATGCTCGAGGGCCAGTTCCGCAATTTTTTTCACAAAGCGGAAAAGCTCAAAGGTGTTACCGGTGATCATTTGCTGATGATGCTGGAGCGACGGCTGGATAATGTTGTTTATCGACTGGGATTTGCCAGTTCGCGTGATCAGGCCAGGCAACTGGTACGCCATAATCATTTTCAGGTTAACGGACGCAAGGCTAATATACCATCTTTTCAGGTATCTGTCGGGGATGTAATAAGCCTTAAGGAAAAGAGTCGTAAAAACGAGGTGATTGTCGACAACCTGGAAGGTGTTGCACGCCGCGGCGTATCTTCCTGGCTGGAGCTTGATGCACCAAATTTTCAGGCAACGGTAAAAGCGCTTCCCAGCCGGGAAGAAATAACGATGCCCATTCAGGAACAGCTGATCGTTGAGCTGTACTCCAAGTAATTCAAAGTAATCAGGTAGCGCATGACACAGGAAACTCGGGAAGAAATTCCTTTTTACAAGAACTGGCATGATCTCATTCAGCCTGAACGGCTGGAGGTAAACAAGCAGACTCGCACGGATCGGTATGGCAAGTTTGTGTG
The DNA here is from genome assembly GCA_023544645.1 of Desulfobulbaceae bacterium. Taxonomy (GTDB): domain Bacteria; phylum Desulfobacterota; class Desulfobulbia; order Desulfobulbales; family Desulfobulbaceae; genus UBA10518. The sequence goes on from JAMJFO010000018.1 coordinate 12,949, forward strand.
TCAGCCGTTTGAACGGGGTTTCGCCACCACCATCGGCAACTCGTTGCGCCGGATTTTGCTGTCGTCGATTCGCGGCGCTGCGATCACTTCGGTCAAGGTAGACAATGCATTGCATGAATTTACCACAATCGATGGTGTTCATGAGGATCTGGCCGATATCATCCTCAATTTCAAGCAGGTTCGCCTCAAACTCAACGATGCTGAATCCCGGACCGTGGTCATAGAAAAAAAAGGACCCGGGGTCGTAACGGCCGGCGATATAAACGGCGGTCCTTTTGTTGATGTTATGAACCCTGAGCTTCCGATTTGCACAATTACTTCCGACACAACTTTCCGTGCCGAACTCGAGGTGAAGTGGGGCAAAGGATACATGTCGGCCGAGCACAACAAGCATGAAGAGCAGCCCATTGGTGTCATCCCTGTTGACTCCTCTTTCTCTCCGATTAAAAGAATACAGTATATCGTCAGCCAGGCTCGTGTTGGTCAGCAGACAGACTATGACCGCCTTACCCTGGAAATTGAGACTGACGGTAGCGTGACGCCTGAAAATGCTCTGGCTTTTGCGGCTAAAATTCTCAAAGAGCAGATGACGATTTTCATCAATTTTGATGAAGAAAATGCCGAACCTGATTTAGTTGAGTCATCCGGGGATGACCACGATCAATTTCCGCCCTTCCTTGATAAGGATGTGGATGACCTTGAACTCTCCGTTCGTTCAGCCAACTGTTTGAAAAATGCCAAAATTCAATATATAGGACAGCTGGTGCAGAAAACCGATGCCGAAATGCTCAAGACCAAGAATTTCGGTCGCAAGTCGTTGAACGAGATACGCAGTCTTCTCTCTGAACATGATCTGAGCCTGGGTATGAACACCGAGGGGTGGATACCGCCAGATCAGCGCGAAAACACCGGGGAAGACAACTGATCTTCGCCACCGGCTATAAATTTTCCCGAACCCTAAAGGTTCGAAATTGACTTTATTCGTAGGGACAGGACAATGAGACATAGAAAAGCCGGCCGCAAACTTGGCCGTACCGCTGCACATCGCAAGGCCATGCTGCGAAACATGGTTACTTCTTTATTTGAGCATGAAAGGATCGTAACCACCGTTCCCAAGGCCAAAGAGGCCAGGCGTGTTGCCGACAAGATGATTACCCTTGCCAAACGTGGAGATCTCCATGCCAGGCGCCAGGCACATTCCTATATCCAGAGTAAGGATGTTGTCGCCAAGCTCTTTGATGAGATCCAGGGACAGTTTGCCGACCGCCAGGGCGGCTATACCAGGATAATTCGAACAGGTGTGCGCCAGGGAGATGCCGCGCCCATGGCTATTCTTGAACTGGTTGGTTATGAAGAGCAGTTTGAAGAAGCCGGGGTTGAAACTGCGGAGTAGCATCACTGTTCTGGAATTATCATCCTGAAGTTATAAAGCTGATGTGACCGGTGTCATGTCAGCTTTTTTTTTAGCTTGCTGAATTGAATGCATTATGGCTGTAGATCTGAAATTCATACCCGAAAGAAGGACTGTAGTGGGAAAGGATCCCTTTCAATTCCACTGCCATGCCGGTGTTGGCTGTTTTACCAACTGCTGCCGGAAGCTTGAACTGTACCTGTATCCCTATGATGTCCTGCGGTTGAAAAATTCTCTGGGCCTGCGGTCAACTGAATTTATGCGCGCCCACGCCAGGATTGCTCCCGGCAGCCATCCTTTTTTCCCGGCAGTCATGCTCAATATGCGCGACAATGTCGACAACTCCTGTCCGTTTCTTGGCACAGAAGGCTGTACGGTGTATAAGGACCGCCCATCTGCCTGCAGGACATATCCCTTGGAACGGGCAGTTGAAAAGCAGGCCGACAGGCAGGGCATGACGGTTTATTATTTCATGACCCACCATGACTACTGTCATGGGCATCAGGAGGAAAGAACGTATACCGTCTCTCAGTGGGAACGCGATCAATTTCTTTATGAGTACAACCTGATGAACGACGCCTGGGCAGAGGTAGATGCTTTTTTCGCGACAAATCCGTGGCAGGGTGAAGGGGCGGCCGGACCCAGGCAGCAGCTTGCTTTCATGGTCTGCTATAATCTGGATGAATTTCGTTTATATGCTGCCCGCCATAATCTGCTCAGGCTTTTCCGTATGGATCGTGACCGCCGCCGCCGCATTGAACGCGACGATGGCGAACTCCTGCGGTTCGGTTTTGACTGGCTGCAGTTTGTTCTCGGCGACCGCCCTACTCTGCAGCCCCTCTAGTGTTGCGTCAAGGATTAAATGGTGCAATATTGCGCCGCAATTTGTTGTGCCTGCAAGGCGCAACTTTATGAGCATAGTGGTGCTATGTGAAAAAAGTTGCAACGAAGCAGGCGCAGCAAAGGGCAAGCAAGATGCGTCAGTTGAGAGTTGACGCGACACTGGGCCGTAATTTTTTCGCTGTATCATCTGCTTCGGTAATTGCGACGCCAAACGTGCGCTCCAGCATTGCTCTCTTTCCACCATGGGATGTGAATTTGTTGAAAATGTCCGATAGCTGTGGTAATAGAAAAGGTTATATTTATTTTTTATCCCCTGACAAAGATGTCCAGGGCATTACGCACATCCCGCCAAGGCCCGCTGGTGTTCGCATTTGATGCGGATTGGGCGATGGGATGGAGGAAAAACCAAAAATTTTGGAGGAATTATGACACAGGTATCAATGCGCCAGATGCTCGAGGCCGGGCTTCATTTCGGTCACCAGACCAGAAGATGGAATCCCAAGATGAAGCCGTATATCTATGGTCCGAGAAATGGAATTTACATTATCAATCTTGATCTGACCATGCGTCATTTCAAGTCGGCATATGCTTTTGTTGCCGATCTGGTAGCCAAGGGCGGAACAATAATGTTTGTCGGCACTAAAAGGCAGGCCCGGGAAATAGTTGCCCAGGAAGCTGAACGGTGCGGTATGTTCCATGTCAATCACCGATGGCTGGGCGGTATGATGACCAACTTCCAGACCATCAAGCATTCCGTCGATCGTTTAAAGAAGATTGAAACCATGAAGGAAGACGGAACGATCAACCGGTTTCCGAAAAAGGAAATCCTCAAGATGGAAAAAGAGCTGGTCAAACTAGACCGGAATCTTGGTGGAATCAAAAATATGCGGACCCATCCCGATGCCATCTTTGTCATAGATCCCAAGAATGAGGAAATAGCAGTCGGCGAGGCCATAAAACTTAATATTCCCGTTATCGCCCTTACCGATACCAACTGCAGTCCCGATGGCATTGATTACCTGATTCCCGGCAATGATGATGCCATCAGGTCTATCAAGCTGATCGCATCCCTGATTGCCGATGCCGTACTTGAGGGAAAGGAGCGCCGCGGAGAAGAGGAGGCCAATGTTGCGGCCATGGAGGCCCAGTTGCAGGCCGACCAGGTTGCAGAGGAAGCCGCGGCAGTCGATGCGGCCGGAGATTCAGCGCCACCGGCGGCTGAGTGATTTCCCTGTATTGAAATTCTTCCAAGGGGCTCAGCGCCCCTTAGTTTATCTTTATTTTATAGAATCATAAGGAGTATACCGTGAAAATTACAAGCCAGATGGTCAAAGAATTACGTGACAAGACCAATGCCGGCATGATGGATTGCAAGAAGGCCCTGACTGAAACTGAAGGTGATCTGGAAAAAGCTGTTGACCTGTTGCGGCAGAAAGGATTGGCCGTGGCACAGAAGCGGGCTGACCGGGCGACCAGCGAAGGAATTGTTGAATGTTATATCCATGCGGGCGGGAAACTGGGGGTCATGGTGGAGGTCGGCTGTGAAACCGACTTTGTTGCCAAAACCGATGATTTTCAGGCTTTTGCCCGGGATATTGCCATGCATGTCGCCGCATCCAATCCTGTTGCGGTAAGCCGGGAGGAAATACCGGCAGAGATGATCGACCGCGAAAGAGAGATATATAAAGCCCAGGCCCTTGATTCTGGTAAACCGGAAAATATTGTCGACAAGATTGTGTCCGGCAAAATTGACAAATATGTTTCAGAAATATGCCTGATGGAGCAGAAGTTCGTCAAGAACCCCGACCTTTCTGTGCAGGATCTGTTGAACGAGTTGATCGCCAAAATGGGGGAAAATATTTCGATAAAACGTTTTGCCCGTTTCCAGATAGGCGGCTGATAATCTGATAAATCAGGCCGGAACGGCAGTGACTGCTGTTCCGGCCTGAGCAATACTTTTTCCGGGAGACATGGCAGGTGAAATATAGTCGCATACTTCTCAAATTGAGCGGTGAAGCCTTGATGGGCGAAGGATCGTTCGGTATAAGCCCGGAGATGATCACCCACGTGGCCTGCGAGATTAAAACTGTTCACGAAAGAAAGGTTCAGATAGCACTGGTCATCGGGGCCGGCAATATTTTCCGGGGGGTTGCAGGAGCTGCCAGGGGAATGGACCGTTCCACCGCGGATAATATGGGCATGCTGGCCACCGTGATCAACAGCCTGGCGGTTCAGGACGGTCTTGAGCAGGAAGGAATCCCCACCAGGGTCATGTCGGCAATTACCATGCGCAGTGTCAGTGAACCTTATATCCGACGCCGGGCAGTGCGCCACCTCGAAAAAAACAGGGCGGTTATTTTTGCCGCCGGAACCGGCAACCCATATTTTACAACCGATACCGCAGCAGTGCTGAGGGCCCTGGAAATTGAGGCCGATGTCATCATGAAAGCAACCCGGGTCGACGGGGTATATGACAAGGATCCGGAAAAATATCCGGATGCCGTCCGGTATGAGGAACTCACCTACAGCGAGGTTCTGCAGAAGGAGCTCCGGGTGATGGATGCCTCTGCCATCTCTCTGGCCCGCGAAGAGAAACTGCCGGTGCTGGTATTCAACATGACAAACCCCGGTAATATTGTCAAAGCTGCTGTCGGCGACAATATCGGGACATTGATTGTCAGCTGATCACGGTGTTTGCATCTGTCTGCAGAAGGAGTTGAAAAGCAACAATCCACAGGAGTTGAAAGATGTCAAGTGAAGTGATAGACCAGTTGCGTGATAAAATGGAAAGCAGTGTGGAGGCGTTAAAAAGGGAACTGGTGAAAATCAGGACCGGTCGTGCGTCTCTGTCCCTTCTTGATGGTATTTCAGTTGATGCCTATGGTTCCAGAATGCCTCTCAACCAGATCGGCACCCTGACAATTCCCGAAAACAGAATGATCGCTATTCAACCATGGGATCCTCAGATGCTGGCGGTTATCGAAAAGGCGATTCTATCCTCCGATCTCGGACTGACACCCTCCAATGATGGTAAAATCATCCGTCTGACCATCCCCCAGCTTACAGAAGAGCGGCGCAAGGATCTGGTTAAGCAGGTCAAGAAGATCTCGGAAGAGTTCAGGGTCGCGGTCCGCAATGTCCGGCGTGAAGCCAATGATACCCTGAAAAACATGAAAAAGGACAAGGAAATTTCAGAAGACGATATGTTCAGGCTCCAGGATGAGGCCCAGAAGGAAACCGATGCCTTTATCAAGCAGATTGATGAAATAGCGGCCGGCAAGGAAAAGGAAATCATGGAGGTGTGAAGCCCGCACCCTCGCACCGCATCATGGGTGATACTGTCATATCCGATACCAGCACGCTTCCCGTTCATATCGCCATTGTCATGGATGGCAACGGCAGATGGGCCGAAGAACGTAATCAACCGCGACTGTTCGGCCATAAAGCAGGTGTCAAATCCGTGCGGACGGTGGTTGAAACCGCACGGGAAATCGGGATTCAGCACCTGACCCTGTATGCTTTCTCCACTGAGAACTGGAAACGTCCCTCTCTCGAAGTCAAGGGGCTCATGAGCCTACTGGATTCCTACCTGAAGTCCGAACAGAAAACCATGCTGAAAAACGATATACGCCTGCAATGCCTGGGGCAGTTAAACAGGCTTCCCCCGCAAGTCCGGAAAACTCTGACCCGGGTTATCTCCGCCACTGCGCAGTGCACAGCCATGACCCTCAACCTGGCGCTCAGTTACGGCAGCCGCAACGAGATCATCCGGGCTGTCCGTGAAGTATCAGGCAAGTGCATGACCGGGGAACTAGCGCCTGACGATCTCAATGAGGAAATACTGAGCAATCATCTCTATACCGCTGGTCAGCCTGATCCTGAGCTGTTTATTCGCACCGGCGGTGAAAGGCGTCTGTCTAATTTCCTGCTGTGGCAGGTTTCGTATGCAGAGCTTTATTTCACTGACGTCAAGTGGCCTGATTTCGGACGTGCTGAACTGCTGGAGGCTGTCGCTGATTTTGGCGCACGCCAGCGGCGGTTCGGTAAAACCGGTTCTCAGCTCAGTCAGGAGTAGATGATCGTGACTCGATTATTACCCGGCCTGGTCATGACCGCCCTGTGGGTGCTGCTCCTCGTTTTCGGGCCTGCTGATCTCTTCTGGCTGGTTGTGACACTCATCGCTGTTTTCGGTCTGTATGAATACTATAAGATGACCATCGCCATCCCGGTCGGCGCCCGTCTGGTTCAGACCATACTCTTTACCCTCTCCCCGGTCCTGGTCGCCTATTTTCAGCGTCCGGAACTGTTCATGCCGGCCCTTTTTGTCAGCCTGATCGGTATAATCCTGCTTTCGTTGAAGTATCACAAGCGGTTCGGCCATATATTGCTTTTTCTGGGATTCAGCAGTTTCGGCGCGTTGTACATCGGGCTTTGTCTTGCCCATATGGTATTGATCCGGTACCTGCCGGAAGGCGCTGCGTGGCTGCTCGTCCTGACTGCAGTTACCGCGGGTGGCGATACAGGCGCCTATTATATCGGCACCACTTTCGGCCGCCGGAAACTCTGTCCGGAGATCAGTCCTGGCAAAACTGTTGAAGGCGCCATCGGCGGAATAGTAGCTGGATCAATGGCAGCCGTTGCCATGGGGTTCCTGCTGCTTCCCGAGTATAATTCCATCGTTATATTCGCATCGGCGCTGGTGCTTTCTGTTGTCAGCATCATCGGCGACCTGGCCGAGTCGGTGATCAAGCGTTCTGCCGGCGTGAAGGATTCCGGAACCCTTCTGTTCGGCCATGGAGGAGTGCTCGACCGGGTTGACGGCATGTTGATCACCGCCCCGGTGCTGTACTATCTTCTGGCTCTCGGCATTCTGTAATGAAAATAATTTCACTCCTGGGCTCGACCGGCTCCATAGGCCGTAATGTGCTGGCGGTTGTCCGCCAGTTTCCCGATCGGTACAAAGTGGCCGCACTGGCTGCAGGGACAAACATTGCCGAGCTCAAGCGTCAGGTCGTTGAGTTCGAGCCCCGGTGCATTTCCGTAGCCAGTGAAGAGCTGGCCAGCAAACTGAGGGCGGAACTTCCCGTCGGATTCAGTGGCCGGATATTCTGGGGGCTGGAAGGAAACCGTGCGGTAGCGACCGCTGAAGAGTCGGACATGACCGTATCGGCCGTTGTCGGCAGCGTTGGTCTGCTGCCGACCCTTGATGCCATAGCGGCCGGCAAGGATATCGGCCTGGCTAACAAGGAGACCCTGGTCATGGCCGGTGCTCTGGTCATGGATGCGGTACGCCGCCACAACGTCAGACTGTTGCCCATAGACAGTGAGCACAGCGCTATTTTCCAGGCCCTGGAGGCCGGCCGGCGCCAGGATTTGAGCCGGATCATCCTCACTGCTTCCGGCGGCCCCTTCCGCGATTGGCCCAGGGAGAAGCTGGCGCGGGTTACCCCGGAACAGGCCCTTGCCCATCCCAACTGGGATATGGGGCGAAAAATATCCATTGATTCAGCTACGCTGATGAATAAAGGGCTGGAGGTCATCGAAGCCAGGTGGCTTTTTGACGTTGCGCCGGAACAGATAGGGGTGGTGGTGCATCCCCAGTCCATCGTCCATTCCCTGGTGGAGTTCATCGACGGTTCCGTGGTTGCCCAACTGGGAATCCCGGATATGCGCATTCCCATTGCCTATGCGCTTTCCTATCCGGAACGGCTGGGACTCGGACTTTCCCGGCTCAGCCTGTCCCAGTGCGGCAATCTGAGCTTTGAAAAGCCTGATTACGAGCATTTCCCGGCGCTGCAGCTGGCATTTGACGCTCTGGAGCAGGGCGGCGTCAAACCGACGGTTCTCAATGCGGCCAACGAGGTGGCGGTGAAGTGTTTTCTGGAAGGCAGGATTGCATTTCTCGATATCGCGGCCATTGTCGCATCAACGATGGCGCAGACAGGTAACGGCAGCGCGCTTGATCTCCAGGAAATCCTGCATGCTGATGAACAGGCACGAAAAATAGCCGCCAGAATCATTGAAACCAACTAATGTAAATCTTTTATAAGCAGATCATCCATGAACTCTCTTCTTTCGTTTATTTTTGTCCTCGGCGTTCTTGTCTTTGTCCATGAATTCGGTCATTTTCTGTTCGCCAAACTGTTCGGGGTCAAGGTCCTTAAATTTTCTCTGGGTTTCGGCAGCAAGCTGGTGTCCAGAAAATGGGGGGAAACCGAATACCTGATCAGCGCCTTCCCCCTGGGCGGCTATGTGAAAATGTTCGGCGAACACCAGGGTGATGAGGGGGTCGAGCCGGCTGAAGAGCAGCGTTCCTTCTCCCATAAAGCTGTGTGGCAGCGTTTCTGCATAGTTGCCGGAGGGCCGCTTTTCAACCTGCTGTTCGCGGTAGTTCTTTTTTTCGGCATGTTTGCCCTGGCCGGTCTTCCCGAGGCCATGGATACCACCGAGATCGGCAAGGTCTCGCCCGGCTCGGCAGCCGAACAGGCCGGAATCCTCCCCGGCGACAGAGTCATGAGCATCAATGGCCGGGAAACAACCTCCTGGCTTGATGTCTCCGATTTTATCCGCGAAAGCGGCGGCAGTGAGATTGAGATGGTGGTTGACCGGGACGGGGAGCTGGTGACCATCAATGCCGTGCCCACCATGGAGAAGATCAGGGATATCTTCGGTGAAGCGGTCGGAGAGCGCTATATGCTCGGAATTACCCGCAGCGAGGGTGTTACCTATACAAAAACGACCGTTGGCAAAGCCCTGGAGGCGGCATTTATCCAGACCTGGAATCTTATCTACCTGACCATCATGGGGATCGTCAAGATCATCGAGCGGGTCATTCCCGCTTCCGAGCTTGGCGGACCCATCCGCATCGCCGAAATTGCCGGACAGCAGATGGAGGCGGGGTGGATGAATCTGCTGTATTTCATGGGCCTCCTCAGTGTTAATCTGGGGATCTTGAATCTGCTGCCCATCCCGGTTCTTGACGGCGGTCATCTCGTTTTTCTGACCATCGAGGGAATTCGCCGCCGCCCCCTGAGCGACTGGGCCATGGAGGCAAGCCAGAAGGTCGGTATTTTTCTGCTCCTTGCGCTGATGGTCTTTGTTTTCTACAATGATATTTTGCGACTGGTTCAGCGGTGGATGGGTTCCTGATTCTGGGCATTGAAACAGCCACCAGCTGCGGCAGTGTGAGCCTGAGCCGCGGCGGGATTGAAAATTTCCGCCTGCTGACCGAGTGTATTGCCGAGCCGGATATAACGCATTCCCGGAGGCTGATGGGTTCGGTGCAGTGGGTCATGGAGGCCGCCGGGGCGCGGTGGGACGACCTGGACGGCATCGGGGTCAGCATCGGCCCGGGGAGTTTCACCGGTTTACGGATCGGGCTTGCCGCGGCCAAGGCCATTTCCATGGCCACGGGGAAACCTCTGCTGGGAGTGCCGACGCTCGCTGCCCTGGCGCTGGCCTGCAGCGGCGCTGATCACGGCCATCTGGTCGGTGTGCTGCTCGATGCCCGTAAAAAGGAAGTGTATGCCGGTTTTTTCCGCTTTGACCGGGATATGGGCCCTGTTCCGGTCGGCGCTGCCCGTGTCATTTCGCCGGGTGAACTGCTGCAACAGATAGATGAACCGGTTACCCTGGTCGGCCCGGGAGTGAGGGCCTATGGTGAGCTCTTTGCAGGGCATGCCCATATTACCCTGTTTCCCGGTTTTCTTTCCCAACCCCGGGCGGCATATATCGGCATGCTGGCCGGCCGGATGCTCATTAAGGGGATATGCATGGATCCGGCAACAGCCGCTCCCTTTTACGTACGGGCATCAGAGGCTGAACTCAGCCTCAGCAGGACCAGCTGACAAATGCCCTTGAATATGGTGGCTCATTGCCGCAACCGGCTGCGGTTAAGGAGCGAAAAACATGATTGAACGTAAAAAGACACGACAGATCAGGGTCGGTGACGTGACGGTGGGCGGCGATGCGCCGGTGACCGTGCAGTCGATGACCAATACCGATACCAGTGACAAGGACGGCACCATTGCCCAGATAGTAGAGCTGGAGGCCGCCGGTTGCGAGATCGTCCGGGTTGCGGTTCCGGATTTGGCGGCCGCCTCCGCCATCCGGGGTATCCGGGAGGCAATTTCCATTCCCCTGATCGCCGACATCCATTTTGACTGGCGTCTCGCTGTCGCGGCTATGGAAAACGGAGCCCAGGGGATTCGCATCAATCCAGGCAATCTGGGCGGGGCGCAAAAGCTCGCCATGGTCGTGGACGCTGCCAAAATCCATGGTGTGCCGATCCGGGTGGGCGTCAATTCCGGTTCCATTGAAAAAGACCTGCTGAAGATGCATGGGTATCCGACCCCGGAAAATCCGGCGGCGCTTATCGAGAGCGCCCTGAGAAACGTCAATCTGCTTGAAGAGCAGGGCTTTACCGAAATCAAGATTTCCATAAAGTCATCGGATGTCCTGACCACCATAGCCGGTTATCGCCTTTTGTCGGCCAGGACCGATTATCCCCTCCATGTCGGGGTGACCGAAGCCGGAGGGCTGATCGCCGGCACGGTGAAATCGAGTGTTGCTCTTGGGATCTTGTTTTTTGACGGCATCGGCGACACCTTTCGGGTCTCACTGACCAGGGATCCTGTTGAGGAGGTCCGGGTCGGTTTTGAGCTGCTCCGCGCGCTGCGGATCAGGGAGAGGGGGCCGGAAATGATCTCCTGTCCGACCTGTGGCCGGACCAGGATAGATCTGTTCCCCCTGGCCGAGGCTGTGGAAAGGCATCTGCAGAAAATGCAGAGCAGACTGAAGGTCGCCGTCATGGGCTGCGTGGTCAACGGCCCCGGTGAGGCCAGAGAGGCTGATATCGGGATAGCCGGCGGCAAAGGAGTGGGGATTATTTTTAAAAAAGGCAAGATCATCCGCAAGGTCAAGGAAGATGAATTGCTGGCAGTATTTCTGCAAGAGCTGGACCTGATGGAGAAGGAGAGACTGCTGGACGGGAAGGGCTGAACGTAACGGAGTCAGCGCGGAAGTCGGAGATGTCAAATTCCGGTAACGACATCATCCGCGGTGTTCAGCATATGGTTAAGGGATTTATTGACAGCTTTCCGGATTGGAATTTCTGATTCCGGAATTTATCAACATTACGGATAAAAAGAAAAAATCATGCGTTATTCACAGATGCTTTTGCCGACAACCAAGGAGACGCCTTCGGAAGCAGAGGTGGTGAGCCACCAGCTGCTGCTTCGCGGAGGATTTATCCGGAAGCTGACTTCCGGCGTATATACCTATCTTCCCCTGGGGCTGGCAGCTATCCGTAAAGTCGGCCAGATCGTGCGTGAGGAGATGAACCGGGCCGGGGCCCAGGAGCTGCTGATGCCCATGGTCCAGCCGGCGGATTTATGGCGGGAATCGGGCCGGTGGCAGAAATACGGGGCGGAACTGCTGCGGTTTACCGACCGGCATGAACGGGAATCGTGTCTTGGTCCGACCCACGAGGAGGTCATCACCGACCTGGCCCGGCGTGAATTGCAGTCATACCGGCAGCTGCCCATGAGCCTCTACCAGATCCAGACGAAATTCCGCGATGAGATCCGGCCCCGGTTCGGTTTGATGCGCGGCCGGGAATTCGTCATGAAGGATGCCTATTCCTTTGATGTCAGCGATGAGGCGGCCGGAGAATCCTACGACAAGATGTACCAGGCCTACCACCGCATATTCCGGCGCTGCGGCCTTGATTTCCGGGCGGTTGAAGCGGACACCGGCACCATCGGCGGATCGTTCTCGCACGAGTTCATGGTCCTGGCCCAGACCGGCGAGGACACCCTGGTCATCTGTGAACAATGCAGCTATGCCGCCAATGTGGAAAAAGCCATGATTGTCCTGCCGGATGAATGTCTGGAGACCGGAGAATTGCAGGCGATGCGGAAGGTGGAGACCCCGGGCATGAAAAAGGTGGAGGTGGTCGCCGAATTCCTCAAGGCCGAACCTGCTGATTTCATCAAGACCATGGTTTTTTTCGTCGATGAAGAAGTGGTGGCCGTCCTGGTGCGAGGCGACAGGGAAGTGCAGCCGGTAAAACTGAAAAATCTTCTTCATGCGACCGAAGTTGAACTGGCGGATGATGATGCGGTGTTCAAAAAAACTAAATTGCCGGTGGGATACCTGGGACCGATTGATCTGCCGATAAAGGTTGTTGCCGACCAGGAGGTCATGCGGATGCGCAACTGCATCTGCGGGGCCAACGAAAAACAGTATCACCTGACCGGAGTTCAGCCGGGCAGGGATTTCATCCCGGCAATGACCGGTGATCTGCGGCAGATAACCGCTGATGATTCCTGCCCCGCCTGCGCCGGTCCCCTGAAGCTGACGGAAGGAATTGAGGTGGGCCATATATTCAAGCTCGGCACTGCCTACAGTGAAGCCATGAACGCAACTTTCCAGGACTGTGAAGGACAGGCAAAAAGCTTTGTCATGGGCTGTTACGGTATCGGGGTAAGCAGAGTGGTGGCTGCGGCCATTGAGCAGAACCATGACCAGCATGGCATCATATTTCCGCTGCCGCTGGCACCCTTCCAGGTCATCCTGCTCAATCTCGGCCTGAACAGCGAGGATATAACAGGGGCCGCTGACCAACTCTACCAGGACCTGCAGGCCCGGGGGGTGGAAGTCCTGTATGACGATCGTGACGAACGGCCCGGTTCCAAGTTCAAGGATGCCGACCTCATCGGTATACCATTCAGGGTGACTGTTGGCAAAACCTATGAAAAAGAAGGGAAAATTGAAATCCGCAACCGCCTGGACGGCCGGACGGAAACGGTGGATTTTGATTTGGCAGCTGATGTCGTGACCGGTATGGTCAAGACGGAAATGGCTCGATATACCGCCTGACCATCCGGTCAGGCGGACTTTTGTAAATAACTATCTGGAATTGATGTCAGATCTCCAGGGACTGTTGTCCATCACAAAATCCTATCTGCAGGATGTCGATCTCACCCCATTGCGCCGGGCCTTCGACTTTGTCAGGGAGAGGCATGCCGGCGCCATGCATGCTTCCGGAGAATCCTATGTCCAGCATCTCCTTGAGGTATCCACCACTCTCGCTTCGATGAAGCTTGATCTGGATACGATTGTTTCCGGGCTTCTGCACGGCACCCTCAAGGAAAACGTAGCCACCACCGAAGAGCTGGAAAAACAGTTCGGCAAGGATGTGGCCAATATTGTCAACGGCACCACCCGGATCACCAACGTCCACTACAACAGCCAACTGGCGCATCAGGCAGAGAATATCCGCAAACTGCTCCTGGCCATGAGCGCCGATATCCGGGTGCTTCTGGTCAAGCTGGCCGACAGGCTGCAGGATATGATTACCCTGGGTGCTACATCCAGAGAACGGCAGCGGCAACTGGCCCGGGAAACCATGGACCTCTATGCCCCGCTGGCCAGCCGTCTTGGTATTGACTGGATGAAAAGGGAATTGGAGGATATGTCTTTCCAGTATCTCTATCCCATCGAATATGCCGATATAACCGGCCGGCTGGAGAGCACCCTGGACCAGCGTCAGAAGTATGTTGAAGAGGTGATCGGGATTATTTACGCCAAGCTTGGCGAAAATGGTATCAAGCCGGTCCGGGTCATCGGCAGACCAAAGCACCTGTTCTCTATCTACAAGAAGCTGGTTGTACAGAATATTCCCCTGGACAGGGTGTATGACAAGGTTGCCTTCAGGATCATCCTCAATTCGGTGAAGGAGTGCTATGAAACGCTGGGAACGATCCATGCCAACTGGCAGCCGGTTCCCGGCAGGATCAAGGATTTCATAAGCGTTCCCAAGGCCAATAACTACCAGTCGCTTCATACCACGGTGATCGGGCCGCACGATAATTTCATCGAGATCCAGATCCGTACCGAAGATATGGACAGAGTCGCCCAGGAGGGCGTTGCCGCCCACTGGGCCTACAAGGAAGGGCATCGGATAACCAACAGTGACGCCAGGATTTTCCGGGACCTCAAGAAGCTGGTCCAGTCGCTGCAGGAGGTGGAAGATCACCGGGAATTTCTCGATTCGGTGCGCGGCGAGCTCAACGAGCCGGATGTCTACGTCCTTACTCCCAATGGAGAAGTGAGGGAACTGCCCCGGGGCAGCACCCCCATCGATTTCGCCTACTCGATCCATACCGAGGTGGGGGATCAGTGCAGCGGGGCCAGGGTGAATGGCAAGCTGGTTTCCCTTAAGTATAAACTGCAGCATGGCGATATAGTTGAGATAATTACCCAGAAAAATCAGCATCCCAAACGGGCATGGCTGCAGATAGTCAAAACCAGCAGGGCCAGGACCCGGATCAGGCAGTGGCTGCGGGTCGAAGAAAAGGAAAAGGCCTTGCGCCTGGGCAGGGAAATGTGCGAGAGGGAGCTGAAAAAGCACGATACGACCCTGAAGAAACTGGTCAAGAGCGGCCATATGCGGGCTATGTTGAAAAAACTGGGGTGCAATGCCCTTGATGACTTGCTGGTTAAAGTAGGCTCAGGGGCGATCACCATACATCATCTGCTCCAGGCGTTGTCGCCCGAAGAGTTTCGTGATGAGGGAGAACGCCCGCTGGAAAAAAGGGAGCTGGAGCAGTTTGTTCAGACCCCGCAGCAGCGCCCGGCGGCCGGCAGAGAGGTCATTGATATCGACGGTATTGATGGTATGCTGGTCAAGGTCAGTCAATGCTGCAAGCCCGTTCCCGGTGATGACATTGTCGGGTTTATCACCACCGGCCGGGGTATCTCCATCCACAAGGCTGATTGTGTGAACCTGCGCAGCACGGATCCCCAGCGCTGGCTCTCGGTCAACTGGTCGAGTTCGGTCAGGACCCTGCACCGCTCTGAGCTGATGATCCGGGCCGAGAACCGTAAAAGTATGCTTGCGGATATCAGCAGCGCCATCAGCCATGACGACGCGGAGATTGTTTCACTCAACGCCAGAACTACCTCGGACAATCTGGCAGAGCTGGATATTGTCCTTGAAGTAACCGATCTCAAGCATCTCCAGGTGATCCAGCAGCACCTTACGCAGCTACCGGATATTATTGAGGTCCGCCGACGGTAAGAGGCATGGCCGGCATGAGCTTTTGCACAGTCTGCGGCAACGAAATCGATACCGGATCTGCCCGCTGCCCTTTTTGTAAGGCAGTGAGAACGCCGGAATATCCAGTGGCAGCAGAACAGGTCCGGATTGTCAACCTGGAGCGTGGCATGCCTCTGGTGCGCGACGCCCTGCAGCGCCTGGCCCTGGAATTGGAGACAGCATCCATGACTGGATGCCGGGCGCTGGTTCTGATCCACGGTTATGGTTCAAGCGGCAGGGGCGGGGCCATAAAGGAAGCGGTACGCTGTAAGCTGCAGCTCTGGCTGGAGCAGAAAGCAATCAGCCAGGTGCTGCCGGGGGAAGAGGGCGGTAGACGTTCCGGGGCGGCACGGCAGATCGCGAAACGTTATCCTGACCTGGCAGACTTTGTGCAAAAATTCAATCCCGGAATCACCGTGGTGATCATGTGAGGATTTTTTTATGGCGAAAAAGCATATCATCCTGTTTATTTCCACATAAATCGTTTACCATCAATGCTTATCAGATTGGCTATGCATGTGGAGTATTTTATTTTGATATCCGTTCATTTAAGACAAAAGGAGACATTCATGAGAGTTGTGACGATTTGTCTGTTCTGCCTGATGCTTGCCCTGGGCCAGGCATCGGCTGAAGAAAAAAAGCAGAATGAGTTGACCACCGATATCCAGAAACTGAGTTATGCCCTTGGGCTTGACTTGGGATCGTATTTCAAGACCCTGGGGGAAGACCTTGATCTGGAAGTGCTGCATCAGGGACTGCTGGATTCCTATAAGGGCAATACACCGTTGCTCACCCAGGAGGAGACTGCCCAGATACAGCAGCAGTTCGCCCAGAAGCAGCAGGAACGGCAGATCAAGGAGACCATAGAAATGATCACTGAGAACAAGAAGGCTGCCGAGGATTTTCTTAAGGAAAACGAGGACAAAGAAGGTGTACTAACTACTGAATCCGGCCTGCAGTACAAGGTCATTTCCCAGGGTGAAGGTCCCAAGCCCAAGGCCGAGGATGTGGTCAAGGTCCATTACAAGGGAACCTTGCTCGATGGCACCGAATTTGACAGTTCATACTCCAGGAACGAGCCTGCGGTCTTTCCGCTCAACCAGGTTATCCCGGGCTGGACTGAAGCAGTTCAGCTGATGAATGTCGGTTCCACGTACCAGTTGTTCCTGCCGCCGGATCTGGCCTATGGCGACCGTGGAGCGCCGCCGGTGATTGAACCCGGCTCAATGCTGGTGTTCGAGGTGGAGTTGCTCGGCATTGAAACCCCTCAGGGCGAGTGATCCGCAAAACTCTGAACAGTGAGAGTTGACGTGGGGAAAGGGAAAAAAAAGAGCAAAAAAAAATGTTGTGAAAAGTATCTCAAGACAGGAAAGCATTGCAAAACCTGCCCTCTCCTGATTCAGGAAGATGGGAAGAGGAAGAAACAGGGCAGGGATACTGGAAAACAGACAACAAAGAAAAAGAAGAATAAGAAAAAGAAAAAATAACGTTTTTTCCCTTATAGTCACCAGCTTGGCACCGGATGTGGGTTATTTCCTGTATCCGGTGTTTTTTGTGCTTCATCTGCCTCTCTTGTATAATCACCGATGGTTCTTACCGGTAATAAATAAGCTCCTGCCCCGCTGCCATGCAAGGAATCTTCTGCCAGGGCAATCCGGCATCCTCGGAGGTGCCGGCATGGGTTCATGCATTGACGATAGTGAGGGGGGCTGCCCGGCCGAGTTCGTTGTTCACCAGGTTTATATGCTTGATGTCCTGCCATTTTTTTTTTAACAGGCCGGCCCCGTGGGCATCCATGGCTACAGGATCATAGGCGGCTGCCAGCCGGTTGACCGGAGGATCGCATGCCGGGCCCCATAGATGTGCTTCGGGCATGCCGACGGAGGCATCCAGCAGGGTGAAGTCCGGGGCGCGGTACCGGTTGAGGTCGGCTATGGCCTCCTGGATCCCGCTGTGAAAAGCTGATTTTTTCCAGCTCCCGCCCTGTTGGTAGTGAGAAGGGGGGGCAAGACCCATCATGTTTTTCATGGTTAGGGTTACGCCGGCCAGACTGTGCGCCTTGAGTACCGGAACGGAAAGCAGGAAGCATGCAAAGACGATGCGCGGCAGGTGGATTTCCGGCCAGCGCCGGCAACGCTTGCTGCTCAGACGGACAAGATCCGCATGGTTGAGGTCGATCAGCTCTACCCGCAACTCTTCGGCCATGGCCGTATATCCCAGTTTGTCATAGGCGTGGCCGGTTTCATACGCAATGGACCCGCATCCTTCACCGATGAGTATCGGGGCATCGGTGATGGTCCGGAGGTATTGGACCAGCGCGGCCACCAGACCCACCGGAGTTGTAATGGGCGGCGCCAGGGCTTCAACCAGATTCGGTTTGATCAGTATAGGCAGGTCCTGGTTCGCCAGGTGTTTGTCCAGGCCGGCCAGGGTGAGGAGAGGAGGAATGGTTTTCTCCCAGGAAGTAAATTCTGCAACATATACCATGCCCTGCTGATTTGCCTGTGGCATGGTCAGCCATTTCTCCGGATGCATTCCTCCAGGCCTTCCAGCAGGACAAAACGGCCAAGACGGACGACCGCGCAGGGAAAGCATCCGACAAAGAGAGGATTGTCACACAGCCCGCCGGAAAGATAGAGCTTTTCCGGTGAACCGGCAAAGCGGTAGCCGTTCATGGCTATGCCGCGAACAAACTTGGCAACGGCCTCGATCTCTGTCGATCCGCTGACCACGGCATCAAAAATATTGCTCATGCCCAGCACTCCGCAGGTGATGGAGAAGCCGCTGTCAGGAACCGGAATGGTGTTGAAGTCCAGGTCATAGTACTTGCCCAGCAGCTCTATGGTGAAGCCCATGGAGGCGCCGCATTCCGCGTTCCAGCCCATGTCGATGATCCGGTTGTCGACGTAGCGGATGAACTTGATGTCGCGGCTGCCGCAGTCAAGCAGGACAAAGTCGGGTTCGTTTATAAGAGATTCTCCTCCCCAGGCCAGGGCGGTAAGCTCATTGATACTCTGCCGGCTGCGGCGTCCCGCGTTATGACCGGTTGCCAGATCGGCGCAGAATTCCGGTTCCAGGTCCCTGGTGGCTACGATGCGGGGCGGCTGGCCCGATTCGGTGTCCAGGATTTTGCAGTACGAAGTGCCGAAATCCGCCAGAAGCATCAGCTGATTCTCCTCCTGGCGGTGACCCCGGAGAGTTCCAGAAATGCCTCGATCTTGGCCCGGGCGCTGTTGCCGGCGGTCACATCACAGTCAAGAAAGAGCGAGCGGGGATGGAGCCTGGCCAGGTGATGGGCCAGGGCGGTCTTGGCGCAGAAAGACTGGGCAAAAAAGACCGTGGGCACATCACTATTATAATATGTTTCAAGTTCCATGTTGGCCGGGGTTTTGTTTTCCATGCATCTGGTCCAGCCGTAAATGTGGGTGGTGTCCGGAAACAGGGATAGAATGGAAAAGTCCCGGGGCGGAACTCCCCAGAACCCGGCCACCGGGGCGCAGGGCGGCAGTTGTGCTTCAGCGGCGTCCGAGCTGACCGCCCTGGTGATGGCGCGGAATTTTTCCAGCAGAGGCATCCCGGACCGGCAGATACTGGTGCCGAAGGGCTTGTCGTCAAGGTTGCGGGTCTTGATGACCGGAATCCGGAGGATGTTATCGAGGACCATGGCCACATGCAGGGCGCAGTCGCACTTGCCGGGGCCGACATCAATGTAGATGGTGTCGAGCTTCAGGTGCATGGCATTGAGGACCACGGTTCGCAGTATCGCACAGTAGACTCTGGGCAGGTAGTTGGAGCTGAGTTCTATGGATTTCCTGATCTGCGGTTCGTCCAGATCAACAATCAGGCATTGTTCCCGGTTCAGTTTTCTGATGACGGACAGGGGGGGGACCCCGACAATTCCCACGCGTCGGGGCTGCATGTCAGATATCCTCGCGCAGCAGGAGAAATATGCCCACCGCGCCTACGACCAGGTGGATTGAAGAGGCGGCAAACAAAGGACTCAGGTAACCGGCTTTGGCAAGTGACTGCTGGGTGCCCCATATGCCCCAGCAGACAAAGGCCAGGCCGCTGCTGACCGGAATGGCCAGCGACAGGTCGCGGCCCCATCTCCGATAGACGATCAGCAGCAGGGGCAGGCCGACCAGCAGCAGGGGCAGGCCCAGCAGGGTATAGGATATCCGGCCGTAAAATTCCGTCCAGGCCTTGTTGGCTTCAGCTTCTGTCTGCTGGTGTTTGGCATCCAGGAAAAGACCGGTAAGGGAAAGCTCCTTGGAGTAGTATTCCGGGACAAAAAAGTCGGACGGTTGTTCAGCGAAATCAAATCGGCGCTGTTTGAATATTTCAGTCTTGAAGTCCTTGGCGTCGAGGCTGGTCTGTACCTGCCCCATGGCAAGCCGCCAGGAGTTATCCTGCCAGACCGCCTGTTCGGCAGCTATAAGTCTGGTGAGATGATAGTTGTCGTCCCAGGATGCAAATGAGAAGGAATAAAAAATGTCCTGTTTGGGATCCGGTCTGACAAACGAAAAGAAACCGTTTTTCCCCCGGTAGTAATACCGTCCGTTCCTGAATATTCCCAAGGGGACTTTTCCTTTTACCTCTTCGATCCATATCCGGTTGGTGACTGCCATGGTCTTGGGCAGGACAAACTGGGACATGCCGAGCAGCAGGAGGCTGGCAACAGCTCCGGCCATAACAATGGGAGTGATTATCCGTCGCAGAGGTATTCCGCAGGCCTTGAGAGCGATAAGCTCATTACTGTGGTTGAGGATGCCCAGGGAGATCACCCCGGCCAGAAGGATGCAGACCGGACCCATCTGTTCCAGGATAAAAGGAATATTCAGGAAAAAGAATTTGAAGACCATGCCCAGGGGTTTGCCTTTTTCCATGAAATTATCATACTTCTCAACAAAGTCGATAAGGAGATAGATGGCGATAAGGGCCGCCATGATGGTGGCAATGTTCCTGATGAACTGGTTGATGATGTAGATGTCCAGGCGCTTCATGTCTGTGGCATATTCCTTGGTATCCGGACTGCAGGTTTGGAGAAGATATATCTTGTCAAACAGGCGGATTGTTTCTTAGTATACGTGGATATTCACTCACAGGTAAGGATGAGCAGCAGATAACCGGGACATAATGTACCATTTACAGTTCACTGCAGTCAAGGAAGTTGCCCGCAGGGCACAATGACATAAATATCCCATGTGCAACCAGCCAACAGATATGCCCCTGGTTCAGGCGATACCGTTGGAGGCCGTCCCGCCCAGCCTGCAGGACAACACGGCCGATATTGACCGTCTGAAACTTGCCCTGCTCCCGGTTTTACGGAACATGGGCGTTGCTGGACGGGAATGTGTTGTGCCGGTGCAATCCCTGCCGCGGGTTGCGGCCGGTTTCCGGGCGGCCGGTTTTCGGGGGGATGTCGTGGTCAATATGCTTCCCCGGAGAGTGGAGATCGTCGATTTTGTTCGAGACGGGACCAGGCCCATCATGGCCATGGCCCTGGATCTGGGCACGACCCATCTCGAAGCAACACTGCTGGATATGCGAACAGGCAATTCCCTTGCCGCCGGCCATGGTGTCAACCAACAGGTGCGATTCGGCGGCGATATCCTGAGCCGCATTCATTTTGCCGTTCGCTCCGGTCCCGGCGGGGAGCCGGACATCAGCGGGCTGGAAAAGCTGCAGCGGGAAGTCGTTGGTTCGATTAATCAGCTTGCCGATGATCTTGCGGGCAGGGCAGGGGCGCGACCGGAGGATATCCGGGGTTTGAGCGTTTCCGGCAATACGACCATGATCCATCTTTTTCTTGGCACCAGTCCCTACCATATCTGCCGGGAACCCTACATCCCGCTGGTGAATGCCCCTGACCCCTGCCATGCCGTTGATCTGGGCGTGGCCATTTTTCCCATGGCCCCGGTATGGATCCTGCCCAGCATCGGCAGCTATTTCGGCGGTGATCTCATATCGGGTATCCTTGCCAGCGGCCTTGATGAATCTGCAGCAACGCGGATGCTCATTGATGTCGGGACCAATGCCGAGGTAGTGCTGGGCAACAGGGACTGGCTGATCGCCTGCGCCGGCGCCGCCGGCCCGGCCCTGGAAGGCGGAGTGGCCAGAATGGGCATGCGGGCGACCGCAGGGGCTGTCGAGCATGTCCGCATCGATACCGCCAACTGGCAGCTCAATTACCGGACCGTCGAGAATGCTCCGGCAGCAGGGATATGCGGTTCAGGCCTGATCGACCTGGTGGCGGAGATGTATCTGGCGCGGATCATCAATTTCCGGGGCAAGTTCCCTGCTGCCGTAGAACCTTGCTCGGAAGAACACAGGGCTTTTCTGGAAGAGCGGCTTGGCCGGGATGACACCGCGCCTTTTTTTGTGGTGGTTCCGGGTAGAGAAACAGCAGACGGCGCTCCGGTAATTCTCAGCCAGCTCGATCTCGATGCCATGATGCGGTCCAAGGCCGCCATGTATGCCATCCTGACCACGCTGGTCTCCCAGGTCGGTGTTGATTTTCATGAGCTGGACAGGATCTATGTTGCCGGAGCATTCGGCAAGCACATCGATCCCGGTCACGCAATAACCCTGGGAATGATCCCGGACCTGCCGCTGTCCACCTACGAGTCGGTGGGGAACAGTTCGCTGCGGGGGGCCGAGCTGGTTCTGCTCTCTGAGTCGTGTCGTCATCGAAGCCGGGATATTCGGCGCAAGGTGACTTACCTGGAATTGAACGTCAACCAGGAGTTCATGATCCGGTTTTCCGGAGCACGGTTCATCCCGCATACCGATCCGGAACTTTTTCCTTCTGTCCCGTCGTTCCGCAACGGTTCGGATGAGGATTCCGCCTGACTTGCTTTTTACGCCAGGAGTATGCTATAGTTCTGCGTTTTTGAGGGCAGGCTGCTTCCGCCCTCATGATAACAATATGATGTTTATCGTGAATTATGTATGAACAGCTGCTTTTTCTTACAATGCGTTAAACTTGGCTGAAAGCATAATTGTGGCGCCACTGATTGCCGAGCTCCGTTTTCGCTTTCAGTGGTTTCTTTTTTTAGGGGTATTTTTGAAAAACTGTAAACGTTTAGAAAAAATTGCCGATACCGTTACCCGGAGCGAAAGTAAAAACTCCGCTCTCTCCCGGTTGAATGGTTTTCTATCAATTTTTGACAAGGAGGATGAGGTGCTGGTGATTATCAGCGCCGATCCCGATGCCCTGGCCAGCGCCCTGGCTGTCAAACGTCTTCTGCGCTACCGGGTGCAGAATGTGACCATTGGATATCCCAACGAGATAAGGCGTATGAATAACCTGGAAATGGTTAAGCGCCTCAAAATTCCCATTGAACGGTTGCATACGCTTAAAGTCAATGATTACAGCAAGCGGATTCTGCTGGATTCGCAACCGGTGCATCTGCCGTGTTTTGAAAAGATTGAGTTTGATGTGGTGATCGATCATCACCCGGTGACCTCGGACTGGGATGCGAAATTTATCGACATTCGACCCAATTATGGAGCCACATCGTCAATTATGGTTGAATACCTGAGAGCCGCATGCATCAAGCCATCGGTATCCCTTGCCACTGCTCTATTCTACGGTATCAAGGTTGATACCCAGAATTTCGAGAAAAGCGCGCTGCTGGCGGACGGCATTTCTTTCCGCTATCTATTTGATATCGCCAACCTGAACCTGGTGCGGAAGTTTGAGTTGACGGATATGCGCCGGTCGGAGCTGAAATATTTCAAGACAGCACTCAATGATCTCAAGGTCAGGAAGGGGAAGGCTTTTGTTCATGTCGGGCGGGTCTGGTCCCCGGATATCCTGGTCATCATTGCTGATTTCCTCAATCATGTTGATCAGTTTTCCTGGGTCATCGTGTCCGGTGTGCA
Organism: Desulfobulbaceae bacterium; assembly: GCA_023544645.1. Lineage (GTDB taxonomy): Bacteria > Desulfobacterota > Desulfobulbia > Desulfobulbales > Desulfobulbaceae > UBA10518. Next base: position 36,192 of record JAMJFO010000018.1, read on the forward strand.
TGGTGAACGGCTTGTGGTAATTCTGCGATGCGACGGGTACCGTAAAAACGCCGGTAATTTCGCCGTCAGAACCTTCGGCAAATTCGGTGTGGCCGGAGGTCACAGAGAAGCGGCGCGGGCGGAACTGCCCCTGAAAAGTCTGGATATGGCTGATAACACAGAGTTTACCACCCAAACCCTTATCAAACTGGCGACCCGTTATGAAAAGTAGGCAAACCACGGGCCGCTTCCTTCTTTCCTGTTGAATTTTTCTTCATTTGTCTTGCGGTAATAGCGCATTATGCCCTACTATATAATATAGAAACGGTATTTCAGATAAAATCTCACAGGTTTTCCCATGTTCAAACCCTCAATTCTGGCGATGATTCTGGCGGGCGGTCGGGTAGATGAACTGGGTGTTTTGACGCATTACCGCCCTAAATCGGCTGTTCCCTTCGGAGGGTTTGCCAGGGTCATTGATTTTGCCCTGTCCAACCTCATGCGTTCAGGTATCGAACTGGTTGCCATTCTCAGCCAGTACCGTTCCTTTTCCCTGATCAATCATATAGGCACCGGGGCAGCATGGGACATGATCGGCCGCTACCGGGGCATTTCTATCCTTCCTCCATATAAGGATTTCAAAAGTTCCGAGTGGTACCGGGGATCGGCTGACGCCGTGTACCAGAACCTTGATTATGTTCGCTATCATTCCCCCAGGGATATTTTGATCCTGTCCGGAGATCATGTATACCAGATGGACTACGCGGAACTGCTGCGCTACCATAGGGAAAAAAACGCCGACCTCACCGCGGCCTTCATCGAGGTCGATCCCGTGGATGCACATCGGTTCGGGGTCGGTGAAATAACCTTTGAGGATGATAAGGGCGGCAGGCTGGTTCATTACGAGGAGAAACCCAAAACTCCCCGGGGCAATCTGGCCTCGCTGACCATTTTGTGCTTCCGGCCGGAAGTGCTTTATGAAATGCTCGAGGAGAACCAGAAGCACAACTCCTATGAGTTCGGCCGTGATGTTATTCCCATGATGATGGAACGAAATCTCCGGGTCTACGGCTACCGCTACAAGGGTTACTGGGGATATACCCGGACGGTTGACGAATACTGGAGAACCAGCATGGATCTGCTGGGTCGCGATCCAAAGATCGATATGGAGAAATGGGGGCTGCGGACCAACCTGGAACACCGCGATATTCGGGACTGTCAGCCGCTCAAGGTCGGCAGCGGAGCGATCATTGACAACAGCATGGCCTACAACGGATGCCATATTGACGGCAGTGTAAAAAATTCAATACTGTTCCCCGGAGTAAGGATAGAGAAGGGGGCCGAGGTGGTTGATTCGGTGCTGTTTTTCAATAATATTGTCCAGGCGGACAGCCGGATCACCCGGACGGTCAGCGATGTGAATACCATATTCGGTCCGGGATGCCGGATCGGCGGCCCGCCTGGTGGGGATGTCCGGGAGGGGATAACCGTTGTCGGATGGAACAATCATGTGCCGGAAGGAATGCAGATCGGCCGCGGCTGCACCATTTATCCACAGCTTGGCATTGACGGATGGACGACTGATAACCTGCCGGATAATGAGGTGCTGCGGTGATCGCCGGTAAAGATGCCCTGGTGCTTCTGCTGGCAGGGGGGGTCGGTAGCCGGCTGAATATTCTTGTCGGTCACCGGGCCAAGCCGGCCGTGCCGTTTGCCGGTATTTACCGGATCATCGATTTCAGTCTCAGCAACGTCATGAACTCCGGTCTGACCAGAGTGGGTGTCTTGACTCAGTATAAGCCGCTGTCCCTGATGCGTCATATCGGAGGGGGCGAGGCGTGGGATTTTACCGGTCGCACCAGGGGAGTCAAGATCCTGCCGCCCCGGACCGGCGAAAAGGAATCGGACTGGTATCAGGGCACAGCCGACGCCATCCGCCAGAATATTGATTTCATCCAGGCCAATCCCTCCGAGGAAATTCTTGTTTTGTCCGGTGACCATATATATAACATGGATTTTGACGCCATGATCACCTATCACCGGTTCAAAAAAGCGGATGTGACGGTCGGCATGATGGTCGTGCCCAAAAGCCAGATCCACCAGTTCGGCGCCGGCATAGTTGATGAAGAGAACAGGGTTATCGGGTGGGAGGAAAAACCCGCGGTGCCCAAAACCAACCTGGCATCCATGGGCATCTATGTCTTTCGGACGAAATATCTGTTGCAGGTCCTGGCCAATGACCGGAATGAAGTTGACTTCGGCATGCACATACTCCCGCGCTCCATTGAAAATGACCGGGTGTTTGCCTATCCCTTTTACGGCTACTGGCGCGACGTCGGCACTATCCAGGCCTACTGGGAGGCCAATATGGATGTACTCGGTGAGAACTCCGACATCTCTCCCCAGGAATGGGGAATCCGCCCCAATGTCTCGGCGGATGGACGTCCCATGGACCGGGCGCCTGCCCGGTTCCTTGCCGGCAGCAGTGTTCGATCGTCCATGATATCGGCCGGCTGTACCATCGAGGGGAGTGTGGTCAATTCCGTCCTTTCTCCGGGAGTGCACGTGAAAAAGGGCGCTGTTGTCAGGGATTCCATTATTTTTGAGGATTCGGTCATCGAAGAGGGGGCAGTCGTAGATCTGGTCATCTGTGACAAACGGGTTCACATCGGTCCAGAAGCGATTGTCGGGTATGGAGAGGACAGGAATATTGTCAACAAAGCCCATCCAAAACATCTGTACACAGGCATTACCCTGGTAGGAAAGCAGGCGAAAATCCCCCGGCAGATGCAAATCGGCAGAAGCTGCATTGTCGCTCCCGGGCGCACGGCCGGTGATTTTGCCGGTTACCGGGCCCTGCTGGACGGAGATTCACTCTAACCACCCCGCGCGCTTCAGGCCTCCTTTGCCTTTTTCCCTGCGATATTTCGGTGGAATGTATTTATCCCGTTGTTGTGTCCGGGAGAGAACCTGTTTTATGTTTGCGTGCTGTTGCCATGTCTTTTTTGTGAAATTTTAATGTATACTGTTTGTTGAACTGTCATGTGCTCAATATTTGTGATATATTTATTTTTGAGGAGTACCCATATGGCTTTCCTGGTTCAGTGAGTGGTGAAGGATCCGGGATATACTGACAAATCTGTCCATATACATTGCCGGAGATATCGAATTTGGAAAATAATCAAGAGCAGCGCGAACAAGCCAGGGGGCCGCAGGGCCGACTTTCTGAAAAGGAAGACCTCCATGCCTGGATATTTGCCATATCCTGGACAATGATCATTATCATCTCCCTCACCTGGAACATTTCCCGTCAAAAAAAAGAGATCATTGAGATTGCCACCAACGAGGCAAAGACGATTTTTGAAAAAGATCTTGTCTATTATCGATGGGCCACCAGTCATAATGGAGTTTACGTACCCATAACAACAAAAACCAAGCCCAATCCCTATCTGCAGCATCTTCCGGAATCCCGCGCGGTTACGGCAACCGGCGTGCCGTTGACCCTTGTCAACCCGGAGTATATGATCCGTCAGGTCTATGATATGCAAACAGGTCCTGCCGGCGCCCTGGGGCATATCACCAGCCTGGATCCGATCCGTGACGAGAACGTTGCCGATCCGTGGGAGTCCGAGGCCCTTGATGCCTTTGAAAAAGGCGAAGAGCAGGTAATTTCTGTTGAAATGATTGACGGTGAGCCTTATCTCAGGCTGATGCGTCCGATGATGACCGAAACCGGATGTCTGAAATGCCACCGAAGGCAAGGGTACGAGATGGGCGATATCCGCGGCGGTATAAGCGTGGCTGTTCCCCTGGATGTTCTTTATTCCATATTCCGGAAAGATCTTCTTATGCTGCTCCTGGCGCATTTTCCTTTGTGGATCATGGGGCTGACAGGTATTTTTTTCAGTTCGCACAGGATCAGTCTTTCCATGCGCAAGAGGGAGGAAGCGGAAGCCAAAACCAGATCCATAATAAATAATATGCTTGATGGCCTGATCACCATGAGTGAAGACGGGACCATCGAGTCCCTGAATGCTCCTGCCTGTAGTCTCTTTGAGCGCCGGCCTTCAGAGCTGCTGGGGCAAAATATTACCAAGCTTATCCAGTTTCCAGGTGTGGTCTTTGCCGCCGCTCCCGATGAACAGAATGTATTGCCTGATTTGAGCAGCATGACCGGGGAGCAGATAGAGCTTCGTGGGTTCCGCAGGGATGGATCCACATTTCCCCTGGAGGTTTCCTTGAGTGAAATGGCGTTTGATGTCGGCCGATTATATATTGCCACGGTGCGGGATATAACCGAGGAGAAAATCCGAAAATCCGAGGCGTTGCGTACGGGGCAGCTGGCGGCGATCGGCGAGCTGGCCGCCGGGGTTGCCCACGAGATAAATAATCCCATCAACGGCATCATCAATTACAGCCAGATTCTTCTTGATAACGCCGACGAAAGGTATGACGATGCAGGCAGGGATTTTCTCTCCAGGATCATCAAGGAGGGGGAACGCATAGCGCTCATTGTCGGCAACCTTCTGTCGTTTGCCCGCCAGCGTGATGATGTTGTGGAGGAGGTCTCCATCAAGGAGATCATCGAGGACAGTGTTTCCCTGCTCATGCATCAGCTGCAGAAGGACGGTATACGGCTCTCGGTGGATATTCCGCCGGATCTGCCCTTTATTCAGGCCAATCCGCAGCAGATACAGCAGGTGATGGTCAACCTTCTCACCAACGCGAGCTATGCCCTGAACCAGCGATTTCCGGAAATGAATAAGGATAAACGCCTGGAGATCAAATGCGGGCAAAAAACAGCCATGGGCAAGGAATATATCAGTATTACGGTCACGGACTGGGGTGTCGGTATACCCCAGGACATTATTGAACATATTTTTGATTCCCTGTTTACAACCAAACCACCTGGCAAGGGCACCGGCCTGGGCTTGAGCATCAGCAAGGGACTGGTCAGGGATCACCAGGGGTTTCTGTCAGTGGAAAGCAGCCCGGGAGGACCGACCGTGGCCACTGTCGATCTTCCGGTTGGAACCAGGGCTAATGGTCAGTGACCCGCAGTTTTTCAGGGTGTGTGGAATCGCCGGTTAGATCAAAGGTTAAAAACAGGCAACGATGATTAACGATAACGGGAACCAGCTGTCGTTTCTGCAGTCCCTGGTTGATACCATCAACCTGCCCATGGTCGTGGTCGGCGTTGACATGCGAATCAGGTTTATCAATGCCGCCGCCGCCAGTCTTTTTGCCGACAAAATCACCGACACCGCTGTGGGAGAAAATTGCTATTCGTTTATGTTCGGCCAGGAGAAGTCCTGTGTTCGTCTCGGCAAGTGCTGTCCACTGGTCGACTGCCGGGAGTCGGGGGGAACGATCAAGACTGAATTCAAGATGGAGGGGCAGGACGAATTTCCCCGGTATTACGAGATCATCGCGACCGCGCTCTACAGCGAGAGCGGCGAGTTTCTCGGCGTTGTCGAGGCCTTTCATGATATAACCGACTGGAAATTGTTTGAAAGGTGGCTGAAATCCGCCCAAAAGGATTCTGAGAATCTCGTCCGGGAACAGACGACAAAACTTCTGGAGAGCAATCGGCACCTCCGGCAGGAGGTCCAGGAGCGACAGCGGACCGAAGTGGCCCTGCTCCGGGCAAGAAGACGCTCGGAACTTCTGTATCGGGTCATTCCCAGCGCCATCTTCACCGTGGACCTGAATCGCCGTATTACAAGCTGGAATGACAAGGCCGAGGCGCTCACCGGTTTTACCAGGGAGGAGATTGTAGGCAAGTCGTGCTCCGTATTTGCCATGTTCCCCTGCACAGAGCAGTGCGGAATGTATTCCGACTCCATTGCCAAACCCATTGTCGGGCGCGAATGCATCATCAGGACAAAGGATGGGCAGCGGAGGACTATTTCCAAGAACGGTGATTTTCTCCTTGATGACGACGGCAATGTCATGGGCGCGGTGGAGAGTTTTGAGGACATAACCGACATCAAGAAAGTGGAAGAGCAGCTGATCAGCGAGCATGACAAGCTGAAAGGCATGCTTGCCGCAATGCGCCAGAGCATGCACATTCTTGGCCCGGATTATATTATTGAATACCAGAACGATGAGGCCAAGGCGGCCTTTGGCGACAGGTACGGCGAAGAATGCTACCGCGTTTACCGGGACCGGGAAACCCCGTGTGAAGAGTGTCTGATGCAGGCCGCCATAAATACGGAATCGATCCAGCGCGTTGAACTCATGATGGGGAACAATACCTTTTACGATCAGAGTTATACACCGTTCATGGATGTTGATAATCAGGCCAAGGTGCTGGTTCTTTTGCGCGATATTACCGAGGAGAAACTTCTTCAGGCCGAAACCCTGCGGGCGGTTCAGCTTGCATCCGTCGGCCAGCTCGCGGCGGGCGTGGCCCATGAAATAAACAACCCGATAAACGGCATTATCAACTACGCCCAGATTATCCAGGATGAGGCCGGCGGAAACGAGGTCTTGTCCGACATCTCCGAAAAAATAATCAGGGAAGGGGAACGGGTGGCAAATATAGTCAGCAACCTGCTGTCGTTTGCCCGGCAGAAGGAAGACAAGTCGGAGGAAATCAATCTTGTCAAGGTGGTGCATGATACCGTGGAACTTATCCGCTACCAGCTGTCCAGGAACTGTATAATCCTTGATATGGATTTCCCTGAAACATTACCCAGTGTTTTCGGGCATCATCAGCGTCTGCAGCAGGTGTTCCTCAATCTTGTCAGTAACGCCAGGTTTGCCCTCAACCAGCGTTTTTCCGGGAAAAACCCGCGGAAAAAACTCACAGTAAGCGGTGAAGAGATAGAGCTGGAGGGCAGGCGCTATGTGCGCATTGTTTTCGAGGACATGGGAACCGGCATACCGGCGGAAAAAGTGGATAAAATATTTGAGCCGTTTTATTCTTCCAAGACCCAGGGGGAGGGAACCGGCCTCGGTTTGAGCATCAGCAGAGAGATAATAATTAAGCATGGAGGAGATCTTCACGTTGAAACACAGGAAGGTGAATATACGAAAATGATAGTCGATCTACCGGTGTACGATGGGCATGAGGGAAAGGTTTCCGACAATTCTTCAGCAGGAAAGGCACATGATTGATATAAGCAAGGAAGAATCAAGAATTCTGGTGGTGGATGACGAAGAAAGCCTGCGTCTGACCTTTAAAACCTTTCTGGCCCGCGAAGGATACGGGCCGGTGACTGTGGCGTCCACCTTTGACGAGGCATTGGATCTCATCGAGAACAATACCTATGACCTCATTGTTTCCGATATTGTGCTTGAGGGCGCCTCCGGTATTGATCTTTTACGCCGGGCCAAAGAACTTAACCATGACTGCCCGGTGGTGATGGTGACCGGCTATCCCAATATTAAATCCGCTTCCGAAGCAGTCAGGCTTGGCGCCTTTGATTATCTGGCAAAACCAGTGAAAAAGGAGGACCTGCTCCGCACGGCCAGGATGGCCCTGCAGCAATATTCGCTGCTCAAGGTCAAGGAAACCCTTGAGGAGGAAAAAGAACGATATCGCCAGAACCTGGAAACCATTTTCCGTAGCGTTCAGGATATAATTATTACCGTTGATCCGGATCTGGAAGTAGTCTTGATGAATGACCGGGCCAAACAGCTGGCTGCCAAGGCAATACCCGAGTTGACGGTGGGGGCTAACCTGCAGAAAATCGACAGTGTCTTTACCGAAGCCTGTCAGCAGGATGCCTTGATTGTGCTGCAGTCCCAGGAAGAACTGCCCGAGCACCGGATTGAGTTCCAGATGCCCGATGGAGGGCTGGCCGTTCTTCGCATAAGCGCAGCACCACTGGTTCCGGGCACTGTCAATCTGCACGGGGTGGTGTTTGTCGCCCGCGATGTGAGCAGGCTTGAGTCGCTGGAACAGCGGGGACGCCGGCAGCATTTTCATCGGCTGATCGGGAGCAGCCAGGCAATGCAGACCGTCTACACCCTGATTGAAAATGTCGGTCAGGTTGATACCTCGGTGCTTATTACCGGTGAAAGCGGAACAGGCAAGGAATTGGTGGCTGAGGCCCTGCATGCCGAAAGCCCGCGAAAGGATATGCCCCTGATCAAGGTCGACTGCACTGCGATCCCGGAAAATCTGTTGGAGAGTGAGCTTTTCGGCCACAAAAAAGGCTCCTTTACCGGGGCGGACCGCAACCGTGAAGGACGGATTCTCCAGGCCGACGGCGGCACGCTGTTCCTTGACGAGATCGGCGACATCTCTTCGACCATGCAGCTGCGCCTCCTGCGTTTTCTCCAGGAAAGAACGTTTTATCCCGTGGGCCACGATATGCCCCTGAAAGTTGATGTCCGGGTCATTGCCGCCACCAACGCCGATCTCAAACAGAAGGTTGTTGAGGGGGGCTTCAGGGAAGATCTGTACTACAGGCTCCGGGTTATTGACATCGTTCTTCCTCCTCTGCGTGAGAGGGAGGAAGATCTGCCGCTGCTGGCCAAGCATTTTCTGGAGAAGTTCAACAAACGGCTTGGCAAAAATATCGCCGGCATCTCTGATCAGGCGCTGAGTGCGCTCGCTGATTACAACTGGCCGGGCAATGTCCGGGAGCTTGAACATATCATGGAACGGGCATGCGTACTCTGCAATAATACAACCATCACCACCGACCATCTCTCCTACGAATTTTCCGAAACCGTTCATGACCCGGCCCGCAGGCAGAGCAGTGCCGACGATACCAATGGTTCTGGTGAGCCCGAGCCTCCTCTTGATTCCGAGAGCGAACATGACCGGATAGTCAGGATACTCGTCAAGTGCAGTGGAAACAAGGCAAAGGCGGCGCGTCTGCTGGGTATTGATCGGAGCACCCTCTACCGGAAAATGCGGCTGTACAACATCGATCCGGCAGTGTACTGAACCGTTTTCTGCAACACATCTGTTCTATATATCCTGCATCACATCTGTTTCATACTACACTTTTGTTGCATGGTTTACGCTGTTGCAGGGTTGGCTATATTTTTTCGTAAGGTACTGTAATTAAGTTTTTTTATTTGTATCAGACTCTGCCTCGCAATGCCTGATTAATGTTTTTTTGCCGCTATTTCAGTGTTTGGGCATGGCGCTCAATTTTTCTCTTGTAAAAAAATCAATAAAAACGATATGTTGTTTGCGTGAACCTCTATCTTTTTCCGGATGATCTGATATGGCACGGATCGTGCAATATGAAGGGCAAACGGAAATCGAAAGGAAGAAAAGACCTTACGGATACAACACAAAAGGAGGTTCATCATGGCAAAGACATTACAGGAAAACAGGAGCAGGTTGGGTGGACTCAGGCTTGATGTTGCTACCACGGATAAAATGGGTCGCGATGCAAGCGAGGTCGGAATCGGAGTCATCATGGTACTGGCAGCTTTGATCGGCATCTGGGGAATTGCCTGCCTCTTCGGCGGCATTATTCAGAGCGGAGGAGTTAGCGAGCTGATCAATGGTTACCTTGCCGCAGTCACCGGTCGCTAGAAAAGCGAAGGAACAGGATAATCAATAAACGATATACGGGAGGGATGATCATGACACACGCAACAATGAAAAACAATCCCAAAACATCAGCGCTGATGATAGGTGTTGGCGCAATAGGGGCGGTCTTCGGAATCTGGGCTTTCACGGCATTCTTCTCGCTGCTTTCCGAGATGGGCTGGAGTGTTACGGAAGTGATCAGGCAGTACATGGTTGCAACCGGCGCAATCGGTGAATATGAGACATTGGTGGACTACTACACACACATCAAGGGATTTGAATACATAATCGCAGTTGCCTTCCTCGGCCTCTATCCCGCGTACTTCAAGTACGTTAACCGGACCAAGGCGCCGATGAAAGCATAAATGGATGTCGGTAAACATACGAGACGGGATGACGGACTGCTCTGGAAGAAATTTCCGGGGCAGTCCTTTTTGTTTCGATAACAATATATTTAAGAATTCGCTGGATAATCAGACCCTTGTGATAGTATAATTACACCAGATGGAATTATTCCGGACCAGGTCGACGGCCGCCTGAGCCGCTTTGCCCGATTCGTTCAAACAGATTTTTCCAAGGGGCGCGGATGCTGAGTTTTAAGAAGTTTCTTGTTTTGCTCATCGCAGTTACAGTCGGTGTTATTGTTTTCAATATCTGGAATGTTGAGAATAAGCCCCCCTCGGTTGAATATTCGGTATTTCTCTCGCAACTGACAAATGGTGAGATCAAGTCTGTGCATATCCGGGGCGGAGAAGTTCGCGGCAAGGATGTCCAGGACCAGCCGTTCATGACCTATGCTCCCGATGTTGAACAGCTCGTTGAGAAACTGATTAGTCGAAATGTGACCTTCAGCGCCGCTGCTCCTGCTACATCCTCTCCTTTCTGGTCCACCACCTTTCCAGTACTGCTGCTTATGGCTTTCTGGGTGTTGTTCATGGTCAGGCAGCAGAAAGGCGGTATGGGTGGCTTTGGCAAGGATAAAGGCAAGCTGGAAGCGGCGAGCCTGCAGAAAGTGACCTTTGATGATGTTGCCGGCATCCCCGAAGCCAAGGATGAGCTCATTGAGATTATCCATTTTCTCAAAGAGCCCAGCCGGTACGAGAAGCTTGGCGGCAAGATTCCCAAAGGAGTTTTGCTCCAGGGGCCGCCGGGCACAGGAAAAACACTGCTGGCCAAAGCCATTGCCGGTGAGGCGGGTGTCCCTTTTTTTAATATCAGCGGATCGGACTTTGTCGAGATGTTTGTCGGGGTCGGTGCGTCCAGGGTCCGGGAACTTTTTGCCAAGGCAAAGAAGAACGCCCCGTGTATTGTATTCATTGATGAGATCGATGCTGTGGGGAGGCACCGGGGGGCCGCGGATGTCGGCGGGCAGGAGGAGAAAGACCAGACCTTGAACGCCCTGCTGGTGGAAATGGATGGTTTCCAGTCCGGGGAGACGGTGATCATTGTCGGCGCTACCAACCGGCCGGATGTCCTGGATCCGGCTCTCCTCAGACCCGGCAGGTTCGACCGGCAGATCAATATCCTGCCCCCGGATGTGACCGGGCGGGTCAAGATCCTGGAAGTCTATGGCAAAAAGATGCCCCTGGACAAGGATATTCAAATGGAAGCTGTTGCCAGGAGCACTCCCGGTTTCACCGGAGCAGATCTCGCCAATCTCATGAATGAGTCAGCCCTGCTCGCTGCCCGGAAAGAGAAGGACATTGTCCAACTGGTGGATATTGAGGAGGCCAGGGACAGGATCCTTATGGGAGCGGAACGCAAAGGAATGGTCATGAGCGAGACTGAACGGCGGTCCATCGCCTTTCATGAGTCAGGTCATACCATCCTGGCCTGGATGCTGCCCGGCACAGACCCCCTGCATAAGGTTACCATCGTTCCCCATGGCCGGGCCATGGGAGTGACCCAGCAGGTTCCGCTTCAGGACCAGCATTCCTATTCAAGGGAATACCTGCTCAACCGGATAAAGATACTCCTGGGAGGGCGCACCGCGGAAGAGCTGGTTTTCAACCAGTATACCACCGGCGCCAGCAATGACCTGCAGCAGGCTACGCAGATCGCCACGAGAATGGTGTGCGAATGGGGCATGAGCGAGGTGCTCGGGCCAAGAGCTTATGTGTCTGAAAACATGGGGTTTCTTGAGAGCGAGGCAGTCCGTAAAAGCACCAGCGAGGAGACCGCGAAAAATATTGACCGGGAAATCAATAAGATCATCGAACAGTGCTACCAGGAGGCGGTCATTATCCTTGAGGGCAAGATCGACCATTTGCACAAACTGGCGGAGGTTTTGCTGCACGAAGAAACTGTTGATGCGCAAGAGGTTGAAATAATTATAGAATGCAAGCGTGTCGGCCAGGCTGAACCACTGGTTCTGCTGGAGGATTGAATTGCATGTGTAGCAAAAGTGTCTCATGCCACACTTTTATAACACACAACTGTAGTATACTACACTTCTGGAGGTTTGATCGGGGCGCCTGCCCCGCGTCGGTTTTCTGCATCGAAAGTGACGCAAAATTCGCCCTGCCCCTGTTGTTTGTGCACTGTTTTATAACATCACATTTGTATAGATCTTTTTTTCTTCACTTCCGTTGACACAGTTTTTTGCATATTTTTTTCG
>JAMJFO010000018.1:48302-57401 GCA_023544645.1 Desulfobulbaceae bacterium
TTACTGTTTGTATTCACATATGCTAATCAGCAATTCCAGGGTGTTTCTGCAGTTGGTATTGATTATTATTGATAGTTTTGTACATGTATTGTTTTGATCCCTTATGCGGAAAAGAGCTGTATATTTTTTTTAATTTATTTATTTGTTATTGGCATTAATAATGCAGAATACCAGCTTAAAAGCCAGGGGAGGACTGTTTTGTGAGTATTAGTTCCCAAGTTGATGAGAATGAATATTGATACTTTGAAATCCGGCTTTAAAGGTGCAAGTGGTCGAGAATCATCATAATAACCATCAAGGAGGAGCAATGAAAATGTCGATCAAAAGAAAAACCCTGTATGGAGCAGTGGCGTTGCTGTTATTCACATGCCCCTGTATTCCGGGGAACGCAGCTGATGGCCCTGAAATGGTAGAGTTGGGAAGCCTGACTCAATATTACGAACCGGTGCAGTTTGATCATGAACTGCATGTCGGGATGATCGAGAGCAACGAGTGTGCGATCTGCCATCATCATACCCTGGGGACGCCTGTGCTGGATCCTGTGTGTCAACGGTGTCATGCCAGCAGTGGTGAAACCGATTTCGTGGCCTGTCGCGACTGCCATCCGGCCAAACGGTTCAGCGCCGAATATCTTGCTGTTCTCGAAGAGGATATTAACCTGTTTCATCTGGAAAAACCGGGACTCCAGGGGGCCTTTCACCAGAACTGCCTGGAATGCCACAAAGAATATGGCGCCCCGACCGGATGCCAGGATTGCCATGTCCGCTCGGAAAAGGGCGACAAGTTTTTTTACTCAGGAGAATATGCGCCTGAACCCGCCGATAATTCCTCCGGCCACTGATAAGGCCGGTGTTGCGAAGATGTTTTCCCTTTCCCTTTATCATAACAGGTGACACGATGAAGAAAATTGATAGACGTAAGTTTTTGAAAGGAAGTCTGGCCGGCGGTGTCGTGGCTGCGGCAACCGGGACCACCAAAAAAGCGCATTCGGCATACAGCTTTGAAGGATATCCGGATAGCATGGGGGTCCTTGTCGATCTTACCAAGTGTGTCGGCTGCCGGACCTGTGAGGCCGCCTGCAACAAGGAACAGGGGCTGCCGGCGCCGGATAAGCCCTTTGATGACATGTCCGTTTATGATGAGCATCGGCATGGCGGACTGAAAAGGCGCACCTCGGAAAAGGCCTATACCGTTGTTAACAGGTATGACATCCCTGAAAAAGGGGAGCCTGTGTACCGGAAATTCCAGTGCAACCACTGCAACGAGCCTGCCTGTCTGACCTCCTGTTTTGTCAACGCCTACACCAAGACTAAAGAGGGGGCGGTTATCTATGATCCCAAGGTATGTGTCGGCTGTCGGACATGCATGATCGCCTGTCCCTTTTATGTCCCGGCCTACAGCTATTCCAGCCCCATTGATCCGGTCATCAAAAAATGCATCATGTGCTATGATACCCGTCTCAAGTTCGGCAAACCCCCCGCATGTGTCGAGGCCTGCCCGAGGGAGGTCATGACCTTCGGCAAAAGAGAAGACCTGATCAAGATCGGCAACCAGAAGATCCGCACCACTCCGGACAGGTATGTTAATCATATATATGGTGAGCACGAGGTCGGCGGCACCGCCTGGATGTATCTCTCCAGTGTACCGTTTGACCAGGTTGGATTTGACACCAAGCTGGGGACCCAGCCGATTATCTCTTACGTCAAGGATTTCCTGGCGATTGTACCCATGGTTCTGTGTATATGGCCTGCGTTGTTTACCGGCTTCCACTTGTTGGCGCATAGAAAAAATGCCCGGCAGCAGGACAATCAAACAGTGAAGAGCAAAAAGGAGGAAGGCCATGAATAAAGTTGCCGGTGTCGGATATGTACCCATTGATACGAACTATAAGGAAAATAATGAGAAATGGTCGGTGAAGGAAAAGATATTTCTGGGTCTGAGCCCGGCGGAATATTTCCGCCGCCAGGCAGCCAATCCATTCAACTGGATACTCTGGGTGATATATGCGGTGGGGGTGCCGGTGCTGATCGCGCGGTTTATCTTCGGTCTCGGCTGGGCCACGCACAGCTCGTATGATTATCCATGGGGCCTTTTTCTGTCATGGGGGCTGTTTACCATGGTTCCCTTGTCGGCGTCCGGCTTCATGATGGGGACGACCGTGGAGCTGTTCGGGCGCAAGGATTTCAAACCCATTGAGCGTCTCGGACTGCTCAACGGATTGCTGGGATATTTTTTCGCGGTTGTCTTTCTTCAGGTCGACCTGGGCCAGCCGTGGCGCCTCATCTATCCCATGTTTGTTTCCCTGGGGCCGGCGGCCGTGCTTTTCCTGGTGGCCTGGCATGTTGCCACCTATCTGTCTGTTCAGATTGCCGAGCTGGTCCCGGCTTTTTCAGAATGGATGGGTTTGCCGAGAGCCAAGAAATTCATCAAGAGCATAGTCCTCGGGCTGACAGTCGCCGGGATCATTCTGTCGACCCTGCACCAGGGAGCTCTCGGCGCCCTTTTTACCTATGCCCCGGGCAAGCTCCATCCGCTCTGGTTTTCGGCGGAATTCATGTGGATTCACTTTCTCACTTCCGCCATTTTCGGCGGCCTGAGCATGCTCATCGTGGTCAGTACGCTGTCAAAATGGTTCCTGAGCTGGCGTTGTGATGAAAATTTTCTCGGCAGCCTGGACAAGCTGACCCTGGGCATTGCCAAGGGAGCTTCCCTGGCCCTGATCACTTATCTCGTTATCAAGGCCATCGCCGTTGCCCATGACAATGAATGGGGCTACCTGCTGACCGGCTGGGGCCAGTATTTTACCTTTGAGATCGTTGTCGGGACCATTGTGCCACTGATTCTTTTTACCTATGCGGTGCGCAATCAGAACGCCGGTGTTGCCAGGTTTGCCGCCTTCATCACCGTACTGGGCATTGCCTTGAACCGGATGAACACCGCACTTGTTGCCTACAACTGGAAGCTGTACCAGGAGATCCCGCATTGGCGGGAATTTGTCATCGCCCTGATGCTTTATGCGACGTATGTCGTTGTCTATCGGGCAATCCTGGTAAGGATGCCCATTCTCTATACCTGGAAAAGCGATACAACATCGTAAGCGGAGAACAAAACAATATGGGAGGGCCGCATGTCGCACGATCTGGCGATCCTCCCATTGTCACCTGCCGGAGGCGGCATATCACTGTAAAACGATTGGTCCGGGAAGTACAGTGTAGGGGTGAAACCCGGAAAAGTACGGGGAAATGGAGGTCGTTTTGCGAAAAAGCTTTATTATAACAGCCGTACTTATTGCCGCCGCCCTCGGGACATTGCTGGTGCTGGCCTTTAACCAGTTCCAGCTTTACGGACGTCATGAAACGATTATTTCCCAGACCGAGAAAATCCTGTTTCAGTATTCGAATATCCGCGAGCAGATCGTGGAAGATATAGTTGAGGGGCGGGCCGGTGAGCTTTCACGGGTTTCTCCGGCGGTTGAGGAGCTTCATAACAATCTCATTGCCATTCTGGACAATAAGCTTATTCCCGCGGAATACAAGTTTTCCTTTCTCCAGCAGATTGATCTGCCCGGTCTTATTCTGCTTTTGCGTAAAACAACCGCTGAACAGGATAATACCATTCTGCTGCGGCGCATCAACGAGGAGAGCAGGGTGATCGGTGAACGGTTCATGCTCTTCGAGCGTCTGGTGCTGGGTCATGCGAAACAGAAGCTGGTCGATTTTCAGGCAATGGTTATCGGCATCCTCGCCCTGGTTGTTTTCCTGGTCACTGTTCTGCTGGTGGTGACGTATCGATTCCTTATTGCGCCGGTCATCGACCTTTCGATTCAGGCGGAGAATCTCATTGCCGGGCGCCAAGAGAGTATCGACCGTCCCAACGGCTGGGAAGAGGTTGCCGGGCTTGCCCAAAGATTGAACCTGCTTGCGGATGATTTGAATAAATGCCGGAAATTGACGGACAGGTATGATCGCCTGGGCGATTGCATCCACAGCGTGGTGCAGAAGGCCCTTGCCGCTCCGGACAGGCAGGTGCTGTATCAGGTTGTCTGCCGCCAGCTGCTGACTAACAGTGATTACGTCCTTGCCTGGATCGGGATCGAAGACAGGGAGGACAGGGAAATAATGCCATTGGTTGTCGACGGATCTGCGACCATGTCCTGCGAAGAATGCCAGGAATGTTTTTCCGCCATACTGGCGGCGCAGGAGGAGCAAGAGCCGGCATATCGTGCATTGGAGGGGGGAGAGCCCGTTCTTATGCGGGATGTTCTTGCCAAGGCGCCGAAAGGACCCTTCAAGAATACACCCCTGGCCACCGGCAGGGTGGACAGTATTTCGCTGCCTCTTGATTTTGACGGCAGGAAGTACGGAGTCCTGACGGTGTACGCGATGAATCCCGACGGAGCGCTTGATGTGGAGGCCGAACTTCTGGCGGAAATGGCGGTTCTGGTGGCGGGGAAGATCCGCAGTCTCGACTTTCAGGCAGAGGCGGATCGTTTCAGGCTGGAAAAAAATGTTATCGGCGAGTACACCGAAGTTCTTTCCTTTACCATTGACCGGGAAACAAATGTCCTGGCCGCCGATACCTATCTCGCTGACTCGGCTTATCAGGAAACTCTTGCCCGATGGATCGGTTCATCGGTGATGGATGCGGTGCTGCCGGAAAATGATTCGGAACGTATCGTATTTAAAAATTCGATCCGGGAAGGCTCACACTACGATTTTACAACAAAGCTGGCCGGATTTGACGAACAGTTTTCCGCCCGCCTGGAGCCGATCAACGAGTTTCCGGCTGAACAGGAACTTCTTCTCCTCATTTTGGTAGCTCCTCCAAAAAACCTCCTGCTTCAGCCGGAAAATTTCCGGATTGCCTATTCGGCCGCCATTGGTCAATTCGCCGGTAGCATTGCCCATGAGATTACTGATATGAGCAATGGCATCATCAACTATGCGCAGATGATGAGCGATGAATTCAGCGACGATGAGCCTGACCGGAAAAGAAGCCTCGGCAGAATTATCGAAGGAGGTGAAAAGGTGGCCGCAATAGTGGAGCCGCTGCTCATTGACCAGGAGGACTTGGAGTTTACCCGGAATATGGAAAACATCCAGCAGATCTTCCAGGATGTCCTTCGTCTGGTGGATCCTCAGTTCAAAAGGGACTGTGTCACGGTAAACCTGTCAATTCAACCCACCTCGCTTACCTTTAAGAAACAGCATGTACAGCTTATCCTTTTTGATCTCCTCAAGCGGCTGAGTGAGATACTCAACAGGATCTATCCGCAGAAAAATGCCGAAAAGGTGCTTGATATTTCAGTGTCTCCCTATTCTGAAGATGGAAAAAAAACACTGCTTGTCCATTTCCGCTTTCCGGCCGACAGTGATGGCTCCATGGAGCAAATGTTTCAGCAGCGAACATTTGCCGGCATGTGGTTGAGCCGGGAGCTCGCGAGGGCGTTGGGTGGAGAAGTTACGGTGGCCGCCACAGAATCGGGACGGGGACAGGTTGACCTGTTGCTGCCTGTCTGAAGAAGGAGCGGGAAGAAGCCTTGCTCCTCTCATGAAGCGATGAATGGAGTCGTGAGTAAATTTCGAGTTGCGGAGAGAATTTTTCAGATCCTGTATTTCCGGTAGATGTTCAATCTGACCGGGCAGGAACAGATATGTACAGCCTGGTCATTGTTGCGCATATGGCGCAGATAGGAACAATTCGACGCCTTGAAAGTGGATACGGGCGATACGATCAAGTAATGCGAACCTTCTTTGATTATATCGCAGCATAAAGAGCTGTCGAACTCTTCCAGGCATTTCCGGGCGAATTTGCAGGTTGTGGTGTTTTCTGAATATATTATATCTACTTCAACTTTCATCGAACGTGTTAAGTGTTGTTTGGTTGTCAAAATGGGAGTGTTACTTAGTATCAAAAAAGAACCTTGTAAAGGATTTTTTGAAAATAAATTGACCGGGGAAAGCATCAATGATGCTGGCACGGATCTCTGATGAGTAAATATGTCGCCAGAAAAGTATTCGCCGAGGAACTGGAAGACCAGATTTTTTTCTTGAGAATGAAGGCTCTTGCGTGTAAATGGTATGTGGCAATTTGAGATCAGGATAAAGGTGCGTAGGATGGATTGTGCTCCGCAAAAATTTCCGACCTTCTTTGGTGGATATCCTGATTCCGTCACTTGTCTGCCGCAAGATTGCCCTCGTAGCTCAGGGGATAGAGCACAGGATTCCTAATCCTGGTGTCGCAGGTTCGATTCCTGCCGGGGGCACCAAGTAATAAGGCGCCGAAACCCCAGTATTACTGAGGTTTCGGCGTTTTTGTTTTTCCTTGATCTTTATCCTCGTTTAGCATAAATTGACTGAAAATAGCATGATTTTACCGTTTATTCCGTCCAAAATTCCGTCCAAAAAATTATGGCGTCGATTAAGAAAATCAAACGGAAAAAAGGAACCGTGTACAAAGCCGAGGTCAGGCCAAGGGGACATCAGTACGTCTCAAGGACATTCAGCAAGCTCTCTGATGCCCGTAACTGGGCAAGGCGAACGGAAAAGGAAATGAGGTTATCGGTTACCGATCAAGAGAATGCCCGCCGGGAGTATACACGCCACGCATTGATAGAAGAGGTCGAGCAACTCAGGAAAGAAATTCGTCAGTTAAAGGAAGATTTTCGGCAACATAATCATGAGGGAGGATGATTATGGCTTATATCCGTAAGATTAAAAGGAAAAAAGGTACTATCTACAAGGCTGAGGTAAGGATTAAGGGACATGACCCCCTGTACCAGACTTTTGATCGTCTTTCTGATGCTCAGCGATGGGGTGAAGAGACTGAAATTGTTCTACGCTCTGGGGGGTACATTGGTGACACCGCCCCTGGTGACATGGCATTTGACAAGGCGCTTAACAGGTATGAGTTAGAAGTTTCAAGCAAAAAAAGGCCCAATACGCAAGCGAGAGAAATCACATCCGCCATCAAACTGAGAAAGAATTTTTCAGGTTTGAGCCTCAAAGAGATTACCCCGGCCCGGGTTGCAGCATTCAGAGATGAACGGTTGAAAACCGTCAGTCCATCAACTCTACAGAAAGATCTTGCCCTTCTATCCCATCTCTACACCATTGCCAGGAGTGAGTGGGCTCTTGAGGTGAATAATCCGGTCGCAGCTATCAGAAAACCAGCTACATCTAATGGCCGGTTACGTCTCCTTGGCAAGGATGAGGCGAGGCATTTGTTGGAAATCTGCAAAAAAAGCAGAAATAAAAAACTATATCATTATGTCCAACTTCTACTTCATACCGGTATGCGGCCATCAGAGGCCGCTGGCCTGATCTGGGGACAGGTCGACATAGATGCCCGGATCATTGATCTTACTATTACCAAAACCAAACCCAGGCGAGTTCCTTTAACCATTATGGCTGTCGAAATCCTGCTCGATATTATGCCTGAAAAGTGCGTCAAAAGTATGCCTATATTTTTACCGGATAATGTGTCGACCACAGTCCAGCGACGACCCAATTTATTCTTCCGGAGGGCATTTGATAATGCTGTCAAGAAGGCAAAAATAGAAGATTTTAACATGCATGATTTGCGTCATACTGCAGCAAGTTATTTATTAATGGCGGGAGTCGATTTAAGAACTCTGGCAGATATCCTTGGGCATTCGACAATGCAGATGGTGCAGCGCTACACTCATCTCTTGGATGATCATAAATTAAAGGCTGTCGATCGTATCGACAGCCTTGGGCTGTAACGTATTGCGGTTTATTTTGCAGCTTCCGCCAATTTGCTGCCGGGTTTGAATTTAACAACTTTTTTGGCCGGAATTTTCATCGCCTTTCCAGTTTGCGGGTTACGTCCTTCACGAGCAGCACGTTTGGATACGGAGAATGTGCCGAAACCGATCAGGGTTACCTTTTCTCCCGTGGCCACGGCATCCGCAATTGCGCCGAGGATACTGTTCAGTGCCTTCTCGGCTGCTGCTTTGGTCAAATCACACTCTTTGGATACTTTCTCGATCAGATCACCTTTGTTCATATTCCCTCCTGTTTATATGGGTTGTTCATTGAGATTGAAAAGTTTCTTAGTTCGAATCTGAGCGATAGCAAAACTCCTTCATTCGTGCAAGATTATTCGGAATCCGTATCCTCTGAAGTTTCCATAAATTCGCTGATTTCACGGGGAATGTAGTATTTGAACCGGATCCTTTTGCTGAGCCTGGCGGTGTAATCGGAAAAGGCCATGACAATCTGCCGGCCTTCAGCCATCAGTTCTTCGCCTTCCTCATGGGAGATTCCGTTCATCTCACCCAGCCGGGCCTTGAAATGAGCATACGCCATATCAAATTGCCGAAGAATGTTGAAGAGCGTGGAACCAAGCGGGGAGTTAATTTTCAGAACCCGCGAACCGCGTTCCTTGACCATATTTATTTTTCTTTCCTGGATCTCCTGCCACGTTGGTTTTGCGTCTTTTTGTTCCGTCATAGGTTTTCCTCTCTAGGCTGAAATAATTTTCTCGTTCCTTCTGATTTTGTATCGATTCCACAGGTCCAGAAGATACACGGAACCGTACGGAAAAATCGCTGCTGCCAGCATTAGCAGTGCGCTTTCGGTTGCCACTGGCAGCAGAAACGGTTTGATCTCTAAGAATCCGTAATATATTTTCGCGGCCCGGAAGCCAAACAATTGGGCAGCCTTCCAAACATTTGCAGGTGTGCTCACTCTGGAAATAATGAGGTACATCACATAGAGCAGAAAAGCTTTTATCAGCAGAGACATGGCCCGACCGAGAAGAAGAGAATTGATACTTTTCCTGGTTATGTTGCCGACGTAATAACGACTGATATAGCAGCACATCAAGGTGTTGATTATCAGGACCAGGTACGGAACAGATCCAAACAGGATTCGGCTGATTGTATCAAGTTCCGGCAGAACAAAAGGGAAAAGATAAAAATAGAAAAACGGAAACAGGAAAGCCAGAGCCACCCCTTCATGAAATCCACTTGTCACCCCGATCCTGAAAAAATCAAGTGTCCGCTCCAAGGTGAGAAACTCAGCCGGAATATTCTGCCCCTTGCCCTCAATCACATAAAACTGCTGGATCTCGGAA
>JAMJFO010000019.1 GCA_023544645.1 Desulfobulbaceae bacterium
CCCCTGACCGCCGCTTATGCCCAGGGAAAATTCAAATTGCAAGAAGGCGCCGCCGGTGCAATCTGCCTGGACTGTCACGAAGGTCTGCAGGAAAAAATGAAAAAACCGTTTGTCCACTCACCATTGGCGGATGGTGACTGTATCGGCTGCCATAACCCCCATACTTCGAACTTTGATATGCTGATGGCAGCCCCTGCCGACAGTATATGCTATACTTGCCACGACAGCGTAGTGCCTGAAGACGCGCGGAGTGTTCACCAGGTGGTGGTCGACGGTCAATGCACCTTGTGCCACGATCCGCATGCCTCTGAAAATGAATTCAACCTGCTGAAAAAGGATAGTGAGCTGTGTTATGAATGCCATCAGGAGATGGCGGATAAAGTAGAAAAAAATAAGTATACCCATCCTCCGGTCAGGGAGGACTGCCTGGGCTGTCATAATGCCCATTCATCGGATAAAAACAACAGCCTGCTGACCGACAATTCGCCCACGCTCTGCCTGCAGTGCCACGAGACGGATAAAGAGACCTTTAAAAGCCTGCACCGGGAGTACCCGGTGGAAAAGGCAGACTGCACTTCCTGCCATGATCCACATGGCTCCAACACCGCGGCCATGCTCTACGACAACGTCCATGAGCCGGTCGCCAAGCGAAACTGCGAGCAGTGTCATGTGGCGCCAAATTCGGCAGAGCCTTTTTCCCTGAAAGCCGCAGGGCATGAAACCTGCATGGCGTGTCATTATGAGATGATCACCGATGCCCTGAACCAGACCAATTTACACTGGCCCCTGATTGACGGCAAGAGCTGCATGAACTGTCACAGCCCGCATGCCTCAACAGAGAAGAATCTGATCAGCCAGCCCATGCTGGAGATGTGCGGCAAGTGCCATGCCGACACGATTGCACGGCAGGAAAGATCCGCAACTCCCCATCCCCCCATCGCGGAAGGAGAGTGCGGCGAGTGCCATTCTCCCCACAGCTCCGATTACCAGTTCCTGCGGAAAGAGGAGTCGGTTATCGAACTGTGTGCGGATTGCCATGAATGGCAGACCCATACCACCCACCCCATCGGGGAAGACTATGTTGATCCGAGAAACCCGAACCTTACCCTGCAGTGCGCGAGCTGTCACAGGACGCACGGCACCGAGTACAAGCAATTTCTCTATTTCTCAACAGCCAACGAGTTATGCGTTCAATGTCATGCCCGTTTCCGGAGGTAATATAATGCGAATATCACTCCTCACCATATTGATTATATTTTTATTCAGCGCAACGTCCTTTGCCGCGAGTCCGGTAAGAATAAAATTCGTGCAGTCGGTCTATGACGATGGCAAAGAAACCGGTCTGAAACATCCAGAAGGAGCGGCATGCGGTGCTGATTATTTTATTGTTGCTGATACTGGAAACAACAGGCTGGTAAAATATACGCTTTCAGACAGGGTCGCGAAAGCGGTAGAACCTGAAATGCCGATTATTACTCCGATTGCTGTCCAGGTGAACACCAGGGGTGAAATCTATGCCCTGGACAGCCGGGACAGGCGTATTGCGATGTTCAATGCCAATGGAACGGAAAAGGGATATCTTTCCCCCAAGGGTTCTCCGGTGGCACGGAAAATGATACCGCGAAATTTCAAGATCGACCGCAACGATAAAATTTACATTCTCGACCTTTCCGATGACTTGGTTCTGATTCTCGATCCTGATGGCAACTACCTCAGACATATCCCCTTGCCCGAGCAGGCTGGTTCCTTTTCCGATCTTGCCGTGGACAGCCGGGGAACTGTTTTTGTGGTCGTCAGTACGAAAGTTGCCGTGTATTCGGCTGCGCCTGACGCTGATACTTTTTCCCTGCTGTCCCAGGGAATACGTGAGTACGCAAACTTTCCGACAAGCATAGCCCTCGACAAAAGCGGCATAATTTACCTGGTGGACAAACACGGCGGCAGCCTCATCATGTTGAACCCGGACGGTTCTTTTCTGGGACATAAATTCGGCTACGGCTGGAAAGAATCCCAGTTTTATTATCCTACCGACTTATGCATCAGCGAAAGTGGCAATTTTATAATTGCCGACCGCGGCAACAGCCGCATTCAGATATTTGCATCGGAAGAATGAAATCAGGCTGAAGGCGCTATCAGGCTGTAGGGGTTCAGGCTGAAGGCTGTTAGGTTCAAGACTGGAGGACAATAGGTTGAAAGTATGAGTTCGGAGTTGTGAATTTCGATCATGTCCAGGTACAAAGGCAAGGCCCCTGTTGCTTCCGGCCACGCAGGCGCACTGGAGCAGCTTGCAAAAAATCAAAAACATTACCGGCAGGCAAGGTGCTTTGTTCCAGCTACGCTGGAGTAATTGCTGTTACCCCTGTGGGAGATTGAAAAGTTCCCGGGTAATGCGGTCAGGCTCCCCCTTGCATGCCAGGGCATCAATTTCGAAATTTCCCGTCATGCTGTATATTTTCAAAAAGCCGGCTTTTTGCAGTGCTTTCAAAAGCGATTTTTGGGTAAAACCGGTTTTATGGGCAAAAAAATCCTGGCCGCTTTGCTCAATCTCGATGCTATAACCATACAATACATCGAGAACCATAATCGACCCGGCAGGTGATTGGTAAAGTACGTCATCGATATCCAGATCCCGCTGAATTGCGACTCGCATCACTTCATGGATGTCTGGTACCCGTATTTGGGCAAACCCGCCATCCTTGAGAACATGTAAAAAACCAGCCAGGACCCTTTTCACTTCGTGCCGGTAGTAGTGCTCAAGGTTATGCGAACAATAAACCGCGTCAAACTGTCCGGCGTCAAGTTCTGCAAGATTACGTGCATCACAAACAATATCCGGCGAGCCTTTCGGGTCGATATCGAGTAATACATGCTCGAACTCCGCATACTGAGGCGGCAGTGAAATTGTTTTACTATTCCCTCCGACGTTTAAAACCTTTTTCATGTGCATTCCTTCCTGTTATCTGAAATGAAATTTTTTTCAGCCTGACCAGCATATGAACATGTTTCATCGTTTTTCCTCTAAACTTCTCCACATTCCCCACAGTGCCGCTTCGAAATTCCGAGCAAACCGGGTGCTGTCGCATAAGGGTGAGGCCAGCAACTGCTCTCGTAATCCGGCCCGAAGGCGGGCCAGTTTTTCCAGGTCAGCCGCATGGGTAAGGGCTTTCCCCACATAATCCGCATCATTTTCTGCAATCCAGTCAGCCAGGCTTGCACAGGTAAGCATGCCCGCACCCTGACGGGCAACCATCGTATTTCCAGCAAGAGTCAGGGTAGGCACCCCCATCCATAACGCTTCACAGGTAGTTGTCCCCCCGGTAAAGGGAAATGTATCAAGAATAATATCAATATCGGCATGGGCTGCCAGATATTCCACCCGTGGGACGGATTGTTCCAGAATTACCCGTTCAGGGGCAATGTTGTTTTGCGTCAAACGCTGTAGCAACTGCTCCCGGACAGTCGGGGAGGAAAGCTGCCGGTTCTGCAGCCGCAGCCTCGCCTGCGGCATTTCCTGAAAAATCCGTCCCCATGCTGACAACACTTGATCATTTATCTTGGATAAACTCTGGAAGCTCCCGAAAATGACGTAACCGTTTCGCAATGCCGGTAATGGGGATAACATCAAATCTGCACTCACCGCTGGCGGAGAGAAGCAAAACCTTGTTTCAGGGAGGTACCATACCTTCTCAGTAAATTGCGCCTGGTGCAACTCCGGAACGGATATTGGGTCAGTTAACAGATAATCTATTTCGGCCATGCCGGTGGAGGAGAAATACCCCAGCCAGGCAACCTGGACCGGCGCCGGCTTCCAGGCGAAAACCGGCAAACGGTTGTGCCTGGTGTGTCCGGCAAGATCGAACAGGATATGCACGCCGTGGTCATGGATCAGCCCGGCGGCGGCTTCGTCGTCTAAATCCGTCAAGGGTTTCCAGGAAGCAAAGCGAGGACGGATGCGGGCGGTAAGTTCATCCTCATGGTTTTGGGTCGGATAGGCAACCAGTTCGATCTGCGATGAGTCAATGTTTGCCAGCAGATTTTCCAGGAAATATCCTACCGGGTGGTTCCGCAGATCGCCTGACACCATGCCAATCCGAAGGCGCCCAGGTTTGGTGGAACAGGTCCAGTCTGCAAAACGTTTACTGACCTTTTTTGCAGCATTTCTCCCAAAGCGACGGGCTTCATTGAGGTATTCGACAATAGACAGGCGAGGAAGATAATTCAGGCACATCAGAAGGTTGCTGTGCGTCTCGGGATAACCCGGTTTCAAGACAATCGCCCGGCGAAAGCAGGCAACCGCCTCTTCCAGCCGGCCTTGTTCCCTGAGGATAATCCCCAGATTATTGAGGGCTTCGGCAAGGTCCGGTTTCAATGTAAGGGCCTGGCGGTAGCAGGCAGCCGCCTCGTCCGGATAACCCTGTTCGTTGAGGATGATCCCCAGGTTGTAGTGTGCTTCGGCATAATCAGGCTTTGCGGTGAGCACCTGGCGGAAGCATGCTGCCGCCTTCTCCAGCCTGCCCAGATCCTTCAAAGTAATTCCCAGATTGAAGTGCACCTGCACAGAATCGGGTTTCAAGTCGAGCGCCTGCTGGTAGCAGGCAACTGCCTCGTTCAGCCTGCCCATATCATAAAGGGCAATCCCCAGGTTGTTGTGCGCTTCGGCATAATCAGGGCTCAATTCAAGCACCCGGCGGAAACTTCCAGCCGCCTCGTCCAGCCTGTTCTGCTCGAAGAGGATCTTTCCCATATTGAAATGTGCCTGGACGTAATCGGGTCTGACGCGAACTGCCCTGCCGATCAGGTCAACACCGATCCCGCTCTGCCCGCTTTGATGCGCAAGCAGGCCCAAAAAATGTAACGCTTCCGGGTGATTTGGTTCAGTTTGGAGTATCTGTCTGTACAGGGCTTCCGCCTCGGGCAGGCGTCCAACTCTATGAAAGGCCAATGCCTGTTGCATTGCCCTTTGGTGTAAGGATATTTCCTGCTGCCCAGTCGCCTTTTTGCTTTTCTTTGGCTTAACTGATTTATGTTTGAGTTTTTTATTTTTTTTAGCCATTACAAGAGCGTTCATGAAATAATTTGATGAGCATCATTCCTCAACCATTTTGTTTTGTGGTTACCAACAACCCTCAGCTTCAAAATTTCCATGGTTTGTATCCGACGGATTTGGGTGTTTCTGTCATTTCGACCGCAGGGAGAAATCTTGATCCGTTGAGGGAAAGATCTCTCACATACGTTTATGCCCTTAAGGGTATTCGAGATGACAGTGGCCATTGTCACCTGTGCTTTGAAGTAATGTCTATTTTTGCCTCCGGCTTCCTGTCATTTCGACCGCGCAGAGAAATATCTTGATGCACAGAGAAAAAGATTTCTCACAGGATTTTATACTCATTAGGGTGTTCGAAATGACAGCGTTTTTCCAGGCGCTGGCAATATACAAGCTGCACTGCCAGACGGTGGAGCCGGTGTTTGGGCAAATCAAATCGATCATCAACTTTCGGCAATTCCTCCGGCAAGGGTTAAAGGATGAGCAGAATGAGTGGTCATTGATCTGTTTCTGTTCCAACTTGCTCAAACCGCACCGGGCAACATTCGGATAAAATCAGCAAAAACAACAAGATAGAACAAAACAAGGAAAAATGCCTGATATCATTGAATCCTTCGCGCATCAACAAAGGGCAGCAGCCCACTCGAAAGTACCCCCGAGGTGGGTTTCCGCGGGAGGGGCAAACACTACCCACAGTTCATCCGCCATCTCCCTCACTATCGGCTGAGTAGGCGAACCCCTGTGCCTGAATAGAATCGATAAGCATACATTTCCTGGCCCGGCCCCTGGAGCGGTCCTCAATCCAATTGGTTAACCTGTCTAAATTGTGTTTCACTGTCTTATCAGGGAAGGCTTGACAAGCTTTTTCCAAATAATGAAGAGCTTTATCTATCTGGTTTCGGGCGAGGCAAATACATGCATGCTGGTTAAGCAGCATATTGTTGATCGGGAAGCCTAAATCTTCGGCGCGGTATAATGCTGCCGCAGCTTTATCCAATTGACCATGACGAAAATATGCATTTGCAAGTTCTACATGAACAATGGGCAATTCCGGCAAATGGGCCAGAACAGTTTCCCGTTCCTCTATTGTATATTCAAAGCCATAAATATTTCCAATGCCGCAAAGTACATAATGAAAAACAGTTTCAAAATCTTTATCGCGCCCTTTTACTACAGATAGTTCATAACAATCGTTTCTGAATAATATATCCGCAGTCAACCCCTGGTTTCTGCAAACATGCTCCCAGTCTTCCGTTCCCGGCAGAAATTGCAGTGGAGTGAGGTCGTAGCTGTTGGGCCGGCCGGACCGGATCAGGTCAATGCTCTGGTTTATTGAATCCGGGGTTTCACCCCGATTACCGAGTATCATGAAGTAATGAATATGCATGCCATACTTTCTGGCAGCACGTGTCAACTGCAGGACCATTGCCGGAGTAGTTTTTTTATGCATCATATCCAGTATTTCCTGCGATCCTGATTCCACCCCGATGAATATTGTCTGGCAGCCTGCCAGCCTCATTTTGCGCAGCATTCCATCATCCAAAGCATCTGCACGGGTGTGGCAGTCCCAAAGGAAGTTCATTTTATTATCAATGATCGCGTCGCATATCTTCACTGCCCGTTTTTGATGCGCGGTAAACGTATCATCTGCTACCATAAGGTATGGCACCGGCAGCCGGGCCAATGCTTTCTCGATAGTGCTCAGGCAATATTCAGGAGAATAAAAACGCAGCCTCTTTCGCCACAAAACGGGATTAGCGCAAAACGTGCACTTGGACGGGCAGCCACGCGAAGTCATAACAAAAGCACTACTATAATAGTCAAAGGGCGATACCAGCGTGTCAAGGTCATTGACAAAGGGGCGACATGGTCCGATTGTGACATCTTCATCCTTTCGCCAGGCCGTACCCGGTATTCCAATGGCGGGCCGGTTGGAACCTACATGTTCCAGCAGCTCCATGAAAGTCTCTTCGCCTTCCCCGATAACCACGGTGTCGATTTCACGGTAGTATCGTAATGTTTCAAGGGGCAGAATTGTCGCGAAAGGACCGCCGACGGTAATATGGGCTTTTGGATGATGTTTCCTGATGGCCGCACAAACCGCGCCTGTACCCCGCCGGTTGGAATCGTAAGCGGAAATTCCATACACGTCGGCTTTGGTTGCACCAATCAGTGAAACTACATCTATCCAGGGAGCATCAGAGAGGTTGTATACGCTTACCGTATGCCCTCCATTTTCTGCCTGAGCAGCGATGGACAGTAAACCTTGCGAGATAGTTTTACGCTCTTCGGTAACGTCGAGAGATCCGAAAGTGCTGGCGGGCGGACCAAACGGCATACCCCTTTGTATATCCAGGTCAGCAGATGGTATTTGCCAGGGAGGGGGATAAATGAAAACAATGCGCAGTTTTTTTGCCGCACTTTGAGCTGCATTACCAGAAGAATCATTTTCAGAAGACGATGCAAGGGGAGCGGAAGGTATTACATACTTTTTCTCAAGCAGCTCTGCATACGACGACTCCAGAGGCAACTTTATTCTGTGCTTCAGGGATTGGACCTGCTCTTCGGTAAAGTCGGCTGCAGGATACTTGGGCCCGCGTACCAGATCGGAATCTATCAGTAAGGGATGAGTCACCCGTTTCAATGCTTCCTGCCAATCCTTATATTTGAGTGACAGTTTCCAGTTTGCCAGCGCCTCATTCAAATAACCACGTTCTTTAAAAATGTTGCCCAGGTTCTCGTATGCTTCTGCATATTGTGGCCTGATTTCCAGGGCGCGGCGATAACAGTTTTCCGCTTCATCCAGACGGCCGAGCATTTGCAATGCATGACCAAGGTTATAGTGTGCCGCAGCTACATTCGGATTGAGATCTATGGCCCGGCGGAAACTTGCTTCCGCTTCATCCAGACGACCCTGCGCCTGGAAAATATTACCAAGATTGTTATGGGCGATGACATCATCAGGCCTATATTTCAATGCAAGGCGGCAATGGTTTTCCGCCTTTTCATAACTGGCCATCTCAGAGTAAATCAGGCCCAGATTACTGTGCAGCACCGGATCTTCCGGTAACAGGCTTACTGCTTTCAGCAGAGAGTCTAACGCTTCTTCTTTTCGTCCCTGCAACAGGACAGCAGTGCCCAGTATCTTCCAGGCAAAACCAGAGTCAGGGAAACGCTCTGTAATTTTCCGCGCACGAGTTGCTGCGTCCGCGTAGCACCCCTGTTGCATCAATATCACCAACTGCTGAATCCTTTCAGGAGATGGCTCTGCAGGCGGGTGGGCAGCCATTGACCCGGGCAGATTTGCGGATTGCCCATGATTGTTCCCGGCCCCTTGTTGCGTTCGGGCTGTTGATGATTTTCTTTGTAATGATTTTTTTTTCAAAGTCTTACCTCTTATGCCGGCATGGATAAAGTTGTTTATCCCGGTTCCCCAGCAGAATCTGTGGATAATCTTTGGTTCCGGTAAATCACCAGACGTACCATACAGGGCGAATTTCAACACCTCAGAGCCCGGTGAAAAACTATGGTAAAATTATCAGCTTATTTCATTGTATCTACGTAATTATATTTAAACAACCAATATCAACACTCGTGCTCACAGCAATCTTTCAGCGTCCTGTTGATTCCCGTGATTGCTGCTGTTTCCTAAACAATTTATACCCTTCCCTGACAGCCTGCCTCCTCAAATTAATGATAAAAAAACCAATTCAACCCTGCCATGTCTTCCACATCCGGCCATAGGCAGTTTCCAAGTCCTTTGTGAAACCAGGCACATCACAAATCGGGGAGTTTATCATCCGCTGCCGCATGGAAAGGCGTAAATTATTCAGTTTTTCTCTCTTATCTGCCAGACTGGTCGCAATGTTAACATATTCCTCCCAGGTTTCTGCCGCCAGCTCAGGCAGGCCGATATTTTTGACAATTGCATATCCCATACGGGAAGCAAATGTTTCGCCCATTCTGGTCACCACAGGCACCCCAAGCCACAAAGCATCGCAGGTGGTCGTTCCCCCGTTGTAAGAGAAGGAATCAAAGGCAATGTCAATATCACTATGAAAAGCCCAGTATGCGGCCAGGGCCATTTTTCCGTGAATGACCAGACGTTCCTTGCCTATGCCGTTGTCAATAAATTCGGCAAGGAGAGCGGACCGGGCAGACCCTCCTGGCACCCCTGCCATGGCAAGCCGTGATCCGGGTGTCTTTTTGAGGATTTCTATCATTATTGCAATCAGTTCAGGGGTGATCTTCGCGAAATTGTTCGTGTAGCCGAAAGTTATGCAATTGTTGGCAAACGCGGGAGAAGGCTGCACATCAGGCATATCTGCCTGGGGGCGATAGCACCACCATAGATGATCTGTAAAACGGTACAATTTTTCAGTAAAGTAGTTCTCACTGCCAGGAGGGCTGGCATCGATGCTCGTCAGGCGATAGTCCATGGTTTTCAAGCCTGTGGTCGCAATATCACCGAGCCAGCTCACCTGTAGAGGGGCAGGCTTTCGGGCAAAGACAAGAAGCCGGTTGCCGGCGGTATGTCCTGAAAGATCAACAAGGATATCAATCCGGTCGCTGCGTATGCGTTCGGCAAGTGCATTGTCCGACATTTTTTCGCACTGCAGCCAATGATCGCTCAATGCTTCACATTGTCTTGATATTTCATCATAATACTGACGGGAATAGTAACAGAAAATCTCAACCTTCGTCCTGTCATGGGCCTCAAGCACGGGCAGCATGAAAGAGGCAACAGGATGCGTATTGAAATCCGCTGATACATAACCGATTCTCAATTTGCGTTCAGCCTCTTTCCTTTGAATTTTCAATCGAGGACAGGGAGGAACTGAGGTGTGTCTTCTTGCCCACTCACATGATTCCCGGTAGATTTCCTGTGGTGAAATATCCGGCAGATAATTCAAGGCAAATACTAAACCGGTATGCGCATCATAATTACCCGAATCAGCAGCAAGCGCCTCGCGATAGCAGGCAATTGCTTTTTCCTGTTCTCCCATAAGGGTATAAACATTAGCCATATTGGTATAGGCCTTTGAATAGCCTGGATAAAGGGAGACAGCCCTGCGAAACATCTCCAGCGCTTCATCAAGTTTCAGCTGTTTTACCAAGGCATTGCCCAGGTTATTAAAACCTTCATATAAACCGGGACTTAACTCTACAGCCTTATTGAGAAAAAAGAGGGCCTCATCAAGCTTTTCTTTTTTTGTCAAAGCGTTGCCAAGATTGTTGTAGGCAGAGGCAAAATCCGGCGCCGATTCTATGGCTTTTTGAAAACAGGCAATTGCTGCATCAAGCCTGCCCATTTCATCGTAAGCTGAGCCGAGATTCAAGTATGCCTGAGCATAGCCCGGGCGGAGATCTATACTTTTTTGATAAGACAGGGATGCCTTTTCAGGTTTTTTCTGATCAAGAAAGATGTTACCCAGGCTCAAATGGTAGACGGCAAAATCCGGCCTGATGCGGATAGCCTTTCTGATCAGTTTCAATCCGGTTTCATGTTGACCAGTCTGATGGTAGAGTACCCCAAGAAGGTGATTGGCATCCGGATGGTCCGGATGCGATTTGAGAATCCGCATGTAGATATCCATGGCTTCATTTAATCTGCCGTTTTTATGATGGCTGACTGCTATCTGAAGGAAATGGGGGATTTCATTCTTTTGGTTCGACATGGGAAACCTGAAATAGCGATGAAAAAGAAGGTTGAGATCTACTTTGCTTCAGAACTCAGAAAGAACCAGGGGGTGATGCGGTTGTGGGCAGCAGTGATCTGGATAACCTGTCCCGGTGTGACATCCATTGCATCGGGAAAAATATACAGGCAATGTGACCAGGCCTGGGCCGGATTTTTCACTGATGGATGGTTCTCAAAAACAACCGTGTCATCCATCTCCAGCCTGATCCACTGGATTATGCCGTAGCACCGTCCGGTTTTGCGCACCGGCACGTCTATGTTTTTTTTCTCTTGTGAGGGGATTCGCTCGGGTTCAGCAAAATCAAAGAAAAAAGCGCAGGTCTCATCAGACAGCATCTCGATGTTGAGATCATTCCTGAAGAGAATCTGTTTCCTGCTGACCATCGTATTGAATCTGCCCAGGTCAAAACCGTATACCTGGTCAACCCGGATATTCTTCTCGATGTCTGATCCGCCGAACAGGGCAAACTGAATGGAGCCGCGGGCCGGGATGATTCGACCTCCCGGTTTCAGAAGTCTCCGCCTGGCATCCTCGATGCTGGGCAGGACCCCCTCACCGAGAAACTCACTGGATAATATCTCGGAAACCAGCAGATCGGCCCGTTCATCCATGTCTTTGCCGACTTCCAGTTTAGTGGACATCTTGTTGATTACGGTGACCGGCGGGGTGAAGCCGTTGTCAGCCACTATGGCCTGGGCAATCCCGGCAATTTCGGCAACCGCCTCGCAGGTTGTCACCTGCCGCGCTCCGAGCCGGGCGGACATCATGGCCAGCAGACCGGAGCCGGTGCCGATTTCCAGGACATGGGTATCGGGGGTAATCGCATTTTGCAGGGCGGCAAAGTAGGCGTCGTTTCTCGGAGAGTCGTTCATCATGGGCACATGCCACGAAGGAACCAGATGACCGAGCGCCTTGTTGAGGCCGTCGTGCGCCTTGATCCACATGGGGTCCAGGTCAAGGCATTGACGGTAGCTGGCGATGGCCTCGCTCAACCTTCCGCGCTTGAGCAGGGTATCCCCCAGACCGTTATGCGCCTGGGGGTAATCCGGTTTGAGCTTCACCGCCTGGCGAAAGCTTTCCTCAGCCTCGCCGGGGCGTTTAAGTTCCAGCAGAACAAAGCCGAGGTTAGAGTGCGCCTCGGCAAATCCCGAGTTGAAGACAACAGCCTGTCGATAGGCGGTTTCCGCTTCTTCAGTCCGTCCGAGTTCCTTGAGGGCATTGCCGAGATTGTTGTGGGCTTCGGCAAAATCCGGCTTGATAGTTATGGCTTTCCGGTAGGCGGCCACAGCTTCTTCAAAACGGCCGTATTCCAGCATGGTAATGCCGAGATTATTATGCGCCTGAACATAGTCAGGCTTGAGTGCTACTGCCTGGCGAAAGCCAGCTTCCGCCTCTTCCAGGCGCCTGAGCCCCAGGAAGGCGCTGCCGAGATTGTTGAGCGTCTGGGCATCGTCGGGGACCAACCGGAGGCACCGCGTAAAAGGCTCCACGGCTTCTTTATGCTTTCCCTGCATGAGTAAAAGGTTGCCCAGGGCTTTCCAGCCCAGGGGGTGATCAGGCCAGCGCCGGACAGCTTCCCTGGCCTTCCGCTCAAAAAGATCCCATTTACCGGCTTGCATCAGGGCTGTCATTTCCTGCATGAATATGTTTGGTGGTCCCTGGTCAACCTTGATTTTTTGCCGGGACAGTCCGGATCGACGGGGGGAGGATACGAGTTTTTTCTTTTTTTTCATTTCCGGAATCCTTCACGGGAAGAGTAAATACCTTTGTTTTGTATTCCGTCAAAGAGAGCCTTGTCAATATTTTAAGAAAAGTTCTTCTTATTCTTTGCTCATAAATACACTGACTGCGCAGTTAATAGCAAAAAACCGGCAAACAATAAAAAAAAGGCCGGCGGAACAATTGTCCCGCCGGCCCTCTCGCACTCAGTGCGGTTTCAGACTGCTGTAGGCTTATGCTAAGCTAACAGACATCAGTCCTGAACGTGGCACTTGTTACACAGCGAACGCTGGGCTTCGCCGTACTTGGCGACTACGTCGACGGCCACACCGTCACCGTAGTAGGCGACACCGGTTGCAGAGATGTCAGTTGAATTGATCGATGATGAATGAGCAAGGAACTCGGTCTCAAAGTCCCAGCGGCCCATGTTGTTGAAGGCCGAGGCATGGGCGCGATGACAGCTCAGGCACATGACCTGCGAGGCCGCGTCGGCGCCGGCGGTGCTGGTTACGCCTGCCGTAACCAGGGTAGCCTGGTCAGCTGAACCGGTCTCAAAGGGGACCAGCGGGTCAAAGGCCGTTGCAGCGGTACCGGTAAAGTCGCCGGTGGCAACATAAGAGTTGTAGTTAACATCATAGCCGTCCTTGCTCAGCAGTACCGCAGTGGGATGCTTGCCGAGCATGGAGTCGGGATCGGTAACCAGGTAATCGGTATGGCAGTTGGCGCACCACTCGGACATGCCGGAGCCGTAGCGGACCTGGTAGCCGTTGTAATGATTGGACAGGGCGACGGGAGCGCCATTGGTGAAGGCAAAGCCGTCATTAATGTTGTGGCCGGCCTCGTACAGGGAGTCACCGAGGAGGCGGTAGTTGCCCTTGATGGTGCCGGCAGGGGCATCAGCAGAATAGGAGCCGGAAGCGCCGACCGGCAGAGATCCGCCGGCAGTACCGTCAAGAACCTGGCCATGGGCGTCATGACAGCTGGTGCAGCCAAGCAGGGTGGCGTCATAGGTGCCGCCGGGCGCTGCTGTCAGGGTTGCGTCCGCGGCCATACCGAAGTCAGTGGCCACGATGTTATGACCGGCATTGTCGCCGGCATGAGTTGTGGTGACACGACCGGCAACCGTATACTCGTTGACCAGCCAGCCAAAGTCGCCGCCGCCGTTCAGGTTGGAGCCGTCGGTGCTGCTGATGTGATAGCCGCCTGAGCCAGCATGGCAGTTCAGGCAGGTGGA
This sequence comes from Desulfobulbaceae bacterium, assembly GCA_023544645.1. Classification (GTDB taxonomy): domain Bacteria; phylum Desulfobacterota; class Desulfobulbia; order Desulfobulbales; family Desulfobulbaceae; genus UBA10518. The sequence goes on from JAMJFO010000019.1 coordinate 13,700, forward strand.
ACTGGCATCGGAACCTTTCATCAGGGCCTCGTTCGGGGTACCTGAAATCGGGTTTTCCGGCGAGTTATGCATGGAGTGACAACCGTCACAATGCGCGACACCGCCGCCATGGAAGGCAAAGGCAGAAGTTGCTGCCATTGAGAACATGCCGACTGCGGCGATTAAAAAATACTGTTTCCCTTTCATTGAATTTCCTCCAAGAAAAAATTGTTTTCCTCACCTCTCGGCGAGTCTCCTCGTTTTTGGTTTCCCAGATCAATTGCGTTTACTGAGATCTCAAGTCATGCCATATCGGCACCATTGGCCTCTATAAGGCAAGACCCGTGCCAGAATAGAAAACTCATTACTTTCACAATAAATTCATATAGTTGTTAAAACGACCACCTTGAAGAAAGATTTCTTTTTTCTCGGTATATGGGGATTTCACCAGATCACCATTGGGTATTTCACCAACACCAAGGAGCCAAATGAGAAAAAAGATCATGCTTGGAACAGCTTCCTGTTTTTCATTTCTCAATTTGATATTGTTTTGCCAAGGTCTCTAAATTTCCATCCTGCGTTTCAGGGGTAATCATATTTTCCATATGGGACGGCTTTGGGGTTTTCACCTGCCGAAGTAGCCAAATAACCAGACCAACGCCTTTTCCCAGCCAAACAACCTGTTTATTAAAAATTCATTTTATACCTGTTAACAGGCGCATACCCGTCAAATAAACTTTAAATCACCTCAGGTTTACTTTTTGCAGGACCAAAGCAGGAATGAAAAAAATGTACCTTCACTTGATGAGTGAAACAATTCGCTCTCATCGCTGTAAATCAGCGTCAAGGAGATACGAGAATTTTTTTTACCTGTTGAATAATTTTGCGCCCCTGCGCCTTGACCGAGAAGAGCCTGCAGGGTATAATTATAAAAAATTTAATTACCACCTGTATTTACACAGATGAGAGAAGAGTGAAAAAGCTTCTTATAATTGATGATGGACAACTTCTGTGCTATGGCCTGAGACGGGCATTGCATCAAGACCAGATGCAGGTTGACACGGTATCTTCTGTTAAAGAAGCTATAAGAACTCTTGATTCAAACAGTTACGATTTGTGCCTGGTTGATATTCGTTTTCCCGACGAAAGCGGATTCGAAACGGTAAAAACGATCAGGGACCGCTGGCCGGACATAAAAATCCTGCTCATGACTGCATGCGACATCACCCTTTATGAAAATTTTACTGAACTTATCGATATAGCCAGGAGCAACGGGGCCTGTCATTTATTATGCAAACCATTTGATTTGAAGCAGCTCAGAGAAGTAATCTCCCATGCATTGTGCGAGGACGGCCATGACGACTGGTGCGAGGAAAGTTTCATAATAAATGATGCCAGACGAAGCTCAACACGGAAGAAATGGTGCAAAAAATTCAATTTTTCCATGAGCGAAATCAAGGACGGGGAAGTCAAACGCAGCATCTTTCCGGCAGAATCCATCAATATAAATAGTGACGGGGTGGTGATAATAACATCCTGCTCCTTGAAACCAATGCAGGTCATCAGTTTTGATGAAGCGCTGGATCAAAAATCAGGCGTGGTTGTCTGGAGCAGCCTGCTTGAGGATAACCGGTACAAGGCCGGGGTACGTTTCGCCTACTAGACAGTGTCCATCCAGAAATAAGGATTTTTGTTCGAGGTCAGGTAAGCGAGGAACGAGACTCCGAGGCATGCGAAAAAAATTACCGCAGGCATATGTTTGATATCGGAGTCTACGCTTACCCCCGAGGATAATTTTTTAAGCATAACGAGGTAAGCGAGCTCGCGAGACTCCGGGAGATCGGGCAGGTAAGCGAGCCTGCGAGACTCCGAAAAGACCATTTCTGGATGGGCACTAGACAAGGTCATACTTCTTTACCTGATAGCGAAGAGTATCATAGGTTATCCCCAGGAGTTTAGCCGCTTTTGTCTGATTATGATCCGCCATCTCCATTGCCTGCCTGATCAGATCCTTTTCCACCTCCTCCAGCGATAACCCTGTTTCCGGAAGGACAATAAAACGAGAATTGCGCCGTTCCGTATCCGGAGCAGTCAGTTTCGTTTCCATGCTCTCCAGTACGACGAAACGTTCCAGGACATTGCGCAATTCCCGGACATTCCCCGGCCAGGCATATGAATAAAACTCTTTTTCCTTGTCCTTGGGGAGATCGCGGATATTTTTCTTGAAATATTTTGCCGCAAAAAGCCTGATAAAATGGCGCGTCAGCAACGGAATATCCTCCGGCCTCTCACGCAGGGGAGGAATCTGCAGATGAAAAGCGCTGAGCCGGAAATACAAATCCTCCCTGAACTCCTTGGCCTCCACGGCAGCTGAAAGATCCTTGTTGGTGGTGGCAATAACGGTCACATCGATGGGAAGATCAACCTTGCCCCCCAGTCTCCGGACCTTCCTTTCCTCCAGAACGCGCAGGAGCTTGCTCTGCAGATCGATGCGCATGTCTCCGATCTCGTCAAGAAGAATAGTGCCGCCGTTGGCCAACTCAAACATGCCCTTCTTGTCCGTTTTGGCGTCGGTAAAGGAATATTTGACATGTCCGAACAGTTCGCTTTCAATCAGGTTGTCCGGCAGGGCCGTGCAGTTTACCGTAATGTACGGTATGTAATCAGCATCCGTCGGTTGGCTGAGATAACGCATGTTATAGATGTAGCGGGCCAGCACTTCCTTACCGGTTCCCGACTCCCCGGTTATGAGGATGGTATCGGCCCCTGCCGCTGCCAGCTTATCCGCCTTGTCCAGAATATCCTTGATTGCCTGAGAATTGCCCACCATGTCCTGTTCGGCACAGGATGCCTCTGTTTTGCGGAGGTACTCAACCTCTTCCCGGAGTTTCGTTTTCTCCAGGATACGGTTGATGACCATCTTCACCTCATCAACATTGAAAGGCTTGGTAAGATAGTCGGCAGCGCCGAGTTTCATTGCCTTGATGGCGGATTCAGCGGTATCGTCAGCGGTCAGCATGACCACCGGTGAAGCAAATTTTTCCTCTTTGAGCTGCTGCAGGACATCAATCCCGTTTATATCATTATCAAGATGAATATCCAGCAGCACCAGGTCGGGAAGCCACTCGATGATTTTCGGCACAATTCCCTTTGCGCTGCTGTGCACCTGGGTCTCATACCCTTCCTTTTTCAAGGACCTGGAAAGCATGGAGACTATGAGCTTGTCGTCATCAAGAAGAAAAATCCTTCCCTTGTTTTTCATCGTGCAATAACCTCGTTTACTGGTTCAACCGGCAAAGTGATGGTAAATGTCACTCCCGCCCCTTCCGGGTTGTTCGCCGCCGTAATGGTGCCGCCGCTGTGCTGTTGGATCAACCTCCTGCAGATGGCCAGGCCGAGACCGGTGCCATGGGACTTGGTGGTGAAAAAAGGCTTGAATATCTGATCCAGCTCCGCGCTGTCTATTCCCTTGCCGGTATCGGAAAAAGTTATCTCAATAGTTTCGTTGGAAATTTTTCTCGTCCGTATGGTTATGGTGCCCTGTTCAGCAATTGCATCCCCGGAATTCAGCAGCAGGTTCAGAAACACCTGCTGCAACTGACCGGGATCGGCAACTATTCCTTGCACTTCAGGACTGAAATCCCTGACAAATTCAATGTCCTTCCGGTCTTCTTCGGGCGGATTTTTCAACGAATACTGCGCGGATTTGATGGTCGCGTCCAACACCTGATGAACATCAAAGAATACGGATTGCGGTTTGGGCGGGCGGGCATAGTTAAGCAGGCTTTTCAGCAGAGCGTTAATCCTGTCGATTTCGTTGATAACCTGCAGAAAAACTTCCTTGTCCTCCTGTTCAAGGTCCAGATCGTGGCTCAAAACTTCCATGGAAACCTTGATTCCGGCCAGGGGATTTTTGATTTCATGGGCCATGCCCGCCGCCAGTTCGCCCACCACGGCCAACCGTTCGGTCTCCTGCAGTAAATCACACTGCTCCTGCAGGGATGCGGACATCTCATTGAAGGATGAAGCCAGCTGGCCAAATTCATCCTGGAGTTTTTCCTCAATCCGGAATTGCAGCTTTCCCGATTTGATTTTGCCGGTTGCCTCGGTCAGGACAGAGAGAGAATGGGTAAACCGCTTGACAAAAAAGAAGGAGATAAGGAGAAAGAGAAAAGGACCGATTGTCACCAGCAGGATGAGGATCTTTTTCGCGTCAGCAATACTGTAATTGGCAATCGATACCTCATCGGACATGGTCAAACTGGAGGCGGCAATTATACTCTCCACCTTATCAGCAAGTTGGTTGCCGGCGGCAAAGGCATTATCAAGCTCCTGCAGCAGCCGCTGCCGGTCTGCCTTCAAGGTATACACCCTGCTCAACTTATGCTGATATTTTTTAATATCCTCTTCCAGTGATTCGATGCGCGTTGTTATCTCTGGAGCATGATGACAAGTTGTACACACCTGGACTTCATGCTCCATTTGCTGCACATGCTGTATGAAGACATTGATATTTATGGCATGCGGACTGTCCTTAACGAGAAGATCCGTCTGAACAGTTTCAATTTTGTTCAAAAGTGTCCTTTTCTGGATCTCCATTTTCTGAAGGGTTATGATATTATGCAGTATGCCGGTAATTTGATTAAAGCTATTGGTTAAATACAATCCTCCCGCAGTAAAAAAAATCATTACAAATATAAGTCCAATAAAGAATTTCTTTTTCATAAATGCGTACGCTGGATTTATCTATCGCTTGGTGTATTTACGGATGGGCTCTCATTTTCATACAAGGCAAAATCCAGTCCGATTTCCTCGGCATATTGAAAAACAGGTTGAAAATCCTGTTCCGCTGTTGCAATAAATTTTGCCGCCCCAAGATCATGCAGCGCCTTTCGCCCTTCCTCGTTACGATGCATGGCCAGAAGGGTTTCCCGGAGTATTTCCTTTGTCTTCTGCTCAATATCCTGACAGATGAACAACGTGTTGGAGGGAACCGGAGGAGAAGCTGTCAGGATAGTTAATTCGTTGATTATCCTGGGATTTTTTTCTGCCATACCATAAAAGACGGTATTCTTTGCCGCGCCGATATCCGCCCTCTTGTCCAGTACATCAAGGATGGCATCCTCATGGGTGCCGGTAAAATATATTTCAGCGAACCAGGCCGAAGGATCATCAATCCGGTGTTCTTTAAAATAGTGCAACGGCAGGAGCCAGCCGGCAGTGGTTGCTTTATCTACAAGAGCGAATCTTTTGCCTTTCATATCCTGGACAGTGTTGATGCCGCTGTCTTTCCTGGTAAATATCAGGCCATGGTAGGTGGACGAACCGTCAAAATGTTGCGGCCGGACCAGGGGTTGAGCTTCCAGCTTTACCAGAACGAGAGCTCCGGTAAAACTGCCGAGAAAAGCTGCATCCAGGTCCCTGGTTTGAATGCTGTCGATAATATTTTCATAGGACAGCAGGCTCAGCAGCTCGACTTTCAAGCCGGTCTTTTGCGAAAGATATTCAGCAAAAGGCGCATACCTCTCCTTTTGCCTGAAAATGCTCTTTTCAGGCACAATCCCGATTTTCAGCGTTTGCGACGCGGGGGAATCCGTAACCTCGGAGGTGCTTGTCCGCTGGTCCCGGCAGCCAATGACCACCAGACAGAGGAGAGCTGCCAGGATCAGAGTTGCAGCTGAATGCGAATATCTATTTACCATGTTTCTACCCGAATCATTTTACCACAAGTTGGTTAAAAGAGCCAATCCCGGTCAATTCCTGCTTAGCATTGCCTCACGCCGGGAATCACCGCACTGGCCGGGCAGCAACGTATACATCTTCTCACGCACTCCAGCTGTTCCATTCCTTCTAAGAAAAACCAGGGTGTATTGCGGGTGGAAACCACAGCAACCTGACCCGGCATTGAACAAATTCATCATCTCATTGACAACGGCAGTCGGGGGATCAGTCGCAGTGGCGCTGGTCTTGCGGGGTGATGCTGATGGATGACGGGCTGCTGAACCGCGTTTTCTTTTTTTGGTCATCTCAGGAAACTCCGCGCAGGCATGCAAGGCAAGTACAAAAATGTTATTTACTGGCCGGCAATACCCGGGCCCTACCGAATCATCCTGCTTCAGGACGATACATTAGGGGTCACGGTGTAGGATGTCAAGTTTATCAACAATGCGGGGGGATGATCATAGTTTTCCGGGAATCATCTAGCCCGCATTTCTCACAAGGGTTGTCGCGAGAAGTCGTAAAGTGCCGTGGATACAAGGCGCTGTACCGAAAACACTCGCAGGCATACTGTACGTATGTCGAGAATGTTTTCTGTGCTGCAACGCCGTAGACATGGTGCTTTCCTGGTTCGCAGCAGATTCTGGCGAGAAATGCGGGCTAAAAGGCTCAGACAAGGTCAAAAATAACCTTTCGCATAGATATCGCCTGGAAAGTAAAACTGGGACGCCCGTGCCGGCGGCGTCCCTGAGAGAGAAGTCGTTTTTCGTCAATATGCCGGGGGGACCTGCATGTCATCCAGGACAATGGTGTCCCCGGCATTGACCGTAATCGGCCCCATGGCCCAGCCTGTGCTGCTGCGATTGCCGGACATCTCGACATGCTTGTCACCCAGGGTCTTTGACTCAATTATATAGTATGTCCCGGGTTCCCGTAACAGCAGGGTATATCTGCCCTGATCGTCCGTTCTTCGTTGAGCCATATATTTCTCCGGCCCGCAACGGTTGCTGTCGACCCAGTCAGCAGCATTGAAGCTGGAATAATCAGCTTCAATACACGGTTCAGGCTGCGCCCGGACATAACGGCCAACCAGCGGGACACCGTTTGAGCTGTTCACTACGACGCCGGTAATGGTTATGGGCTTACTGAAGAAATCGGCATACTTGGTACCCAGGTCTGTGACGCCGTCGGCGGTCACGGTGATCACATTATAATCAGTCCAGGTATAATCACCCGCCTCCGGCGGCCCCAGGGGTTGAGCCACTTTGTCCAGCGGCTCTCTCCTGGTGAGCCTGACATAATAGGTCCCCTCCGGAACACTTGCGTTTATCCGCCCGGCGCCGTCCGAAGGCCCGAAGATATAATCCGCATTCCTGAAGGATTTTTCCAGGGGTGGAGGCTCAGCGCCGTCACGCAGATAAAGATAGGCCGAAGAAAGGGGCTGTTCAACCCCGGCGGCGTCTTTGTGCTTGAACGTCACCTTGACGGTGCCGTTTGCGGCCTCGGCTGTGCCGCCGCCCAACATGGCCATAGCGCTTAATAAAATAATTACCGCCAGAATGTTTCGCGAATTCATGAGTTCTCTCCCGATTATCTTCCTGCTTGATGATCCGGATCTTTTTCTCCATCCCTGTAGAGCGTAAATTCTGCTCGCTCATTACAGAGCCATGCTTAAAGAGGATAAAAAATGATCCTTAGGCTTATATTGAGAAATTATATTAGGGTATTTTTTTTTGTCAAATTAAGCTGGATAACCCTTTCCTTTCCCGGATGGACTGTGGCGACATTATCCTTCTGCATGCAAGGCCCTGCCGTCAATACTAAGAAACTCGGAGTTTGGAAAAAAACTCTGCCGCAAACCTTCTGTCCGGAAAACGATGGACGACGGCAGTTGAGAGATTCTGGAAGAATATTGAGCGGAGGAGTGAATAAACACAAAAGGGACGCCCGGCTGGCGTGGCGCCCCTTTTATAAAAACCGTTCAAATTAATATGGCATGGGCACCTGCATGTCATCCAAGACAATGGAATCCCCGGCATTGACCGTAATAGGCCCCATGGCCCAGCCAGTGCTGCCGCGATTGCCTTGATACTGTCTGTGATGATCACCCAGGGTCTTTGATTCTACAATGTAGTAGGTTCCCGGTTCCTGCAGGAAAAGGGTGTATTGCCCCTGCGCGTCAGTCTTCTGCTGGGCCAGGTATTTCACTGGTCCGCAATTGTTGCTGTCAACCCATTCAGCAGGATCCCAGCTGGAGTAATCCGCTTCTATACAGGGTTCGGGCTGCGCCCTGACATACCGATCGACCAGGGGAGCGCCGGAATTACGATCCACTATGGCGCCGGTAATGGTTATCGGTTGGCTGAAGGTGACAGCGTACCTGGTACCCAGGTCAGTAACGCCCCCACCAATCACGGTGATCTGTTTATAATCGGTCCAGGTGTAATCGCCCTTTTCGGGTGGACCCAGCGGGCGAGCCACTTGATCAAGCGGTTCTCTCCTGGTGAGCCGGACATAATAGTTCCCTTCCGGAACACTTGCGCTGATCACCCCGTTGACATTGGAAGGGCCGAAAATATAATCCGCGTTCTTGAAATACTTTTCCAGTGGCGGCGCGTCAGCTCCATCACGCAGATAAAGATACGCATTGGAAAGGGGCTGTTCGACCCCGCTGCCGACTTGATACTTGAAAGTCACAGTTACCGTGCCATTTGCGGCCAGGGCTGCCCCGCTGAATAACATGACCATTGCCAATAACAAAGTACTTCCAGTTGAAATGCGTTGCCAATTCATAGTTCCCCCTTTTGTCTGTTCTCTTTCCAGGCCGCAGCGCAGGATTGTTCCCCCATTCTCGCGTGCTGTTCCTCCTTGAGCGTGAACCGGTGGAATAATACAAAAACCCTATTCACTGCTTGTATTATATATTATATTATTGTAATTTTTTTTTGTAAATGAATAAAATTTCGGTTTATTTTGCAATTCGATAATCGATCAATATAAAAATTTTTTAACCCATGATCATCATATTGCTGGATACCGTTCTATACCGCCTTTTGCGAAATAACAACCTGCATCTGCAAAAGAATTTTAGCGAAACGGTCGTCGCTCATAATAGCAAATACAGCAAATAAAAAAAGTGATACAGGTGAATACCCTTATGTTCCGGCAAATTATAGTTTTACTTTCAACAGCTTTTATCGCTTTTACTGCAATTACTTCGATCGCCGAAATCAGGCAGGGACCGCTGATCATGGAGAATAGCAGTTCGGTCAGCGGCCGAATCCTCATTGACGGCAAAGAACCGATGCCGGGCGGGATAGCAGCCTTTTTCAATGCGAATCTGGAATATCCCCCTAAATTCGGCAGTCTGCGGCGTGTTCCGGACCGGGTCGCCCCAGTGGACCCGGATGGCGAATTCAACGTTGCGCTGCCGGCCGGCCGATATTACCTGGGAGTTATCAACAGAAATGATCCCGAGGAGACAGGGCCGCCCGGTCTTGAGGAAAAAGGTTTTTCGGCGGTGGACGAGGCCGGCGCCAGAAAAATTTTCGAAATCACAGGCAGCGGTGCGACAAAAGATCTTGGTACGGTATCCGTCTCCACCATGGAGCGCACCTGGGAATCTGCCGACTTATTTACCATCCGGGGCAAGGTAATCAACAAAGACGGGCAGCCCTTTGAAAACGCCAGGATACTGATCAAACGAAATCCTGATGCAAAACGGCCTGACTTCATCTCCCAGAAAGTCGGCAAAACCGGACGGTTTGAGCTGCAACTGCCGGCAGGCAGACCTTATTTTCTGCTGGCCAAGGATGAATCGGGCGCCGGACGGCCCCAATCCGGCGGGCATGTGGGAGCGTATACCGGCGCCGATCCAGTGTTCAACCAGTATATGCCGGAACCGAAGCCCGCTCCCCTTTCCGCAGAGGCGGGACAAATTGTCAGTGACATCATCATTCTGATGATCGAGGTTCCTGACAACGAAACACGCGAGGAATATCTGCAGGGACGGATGATCAAAAAACCATGATGGCCTGCCGCGCCCGAACACCGCCCCGGTTTGACGGAACCGGAGAGAATAACATGGACAGAGAACAGGTAATCCTATTCAGTGTTCTTGCCGCAACACTCATTCTGTTTGTGCTGATTGTGGCAAGTAGTGTCAGTGTCCGCTGATCCTGTGGTTCTGGCCATTGTAGGAGTGTATTCACTAACATGAATGGGGCCGGGTCAACCGGAGAAGCCAACCGCCCGAAAAACAAATATACCTGTCACGCCTGCCCCCGATCAACCTTCTTGCCTTTTATCAATAATTTATGCTAAATTATTCAGGTCTCTGAATTTGTGTCCGAAGCGCATTTATTATCCCACTTGCGAGGTTGTGCCATTATGGCCATGAAATATTCCAACCGCATCATTGCCAGAACAGTTACGGTCGGTATGGCGCTGAGCCTGATCCTGTTGGCGGCATCATGCGATACACAGGATGAGCGGAGAAGCGACGCCGGCCAGAGGCGGGCCGCTCCGGTGGAGGCAGCCCTCATTGACTCCGGGTCCATTGAGCTGCGCCGCACCTTCAGCGGCACTCTGGAGGCCAGTGCCGAATTTGTCGTCGCCCCGAAGATAAGCGGCCATATCGAGCATCTCAATGTCCGCCTGGCCGATGCGGTCCGGCGGGGGCAGATTGTTGCCGAGCTGGATGATGATGAATATGTCCAGGCCGTCAATCAGGCAAAAGCGGATCTGGCAGTGGCCAGCGCCAACCGGGTTGAGGCGGAAAGCGCTCTGGAGATCGCGGCCCGGGAGTTTGAACGGATCAAAACCCTGCACCAGCGCGGCGTTGCCTCGGCCTCCCAGCTGGATGAAGCAATGGCCGCCAAATCGGCCGGCCGGGCTCGCCTGGAAGTGGCCGTGGCCCAGGTGACCAGGGCGGAAGCCGCAGTTGAAACAGCCAATATCAGGCTCGGATACACCCGGATCAAGGCCGACTGGACCGGCGGCGCCGACAGCCGGGTGGTGGCCGAACGTTTTGTTGACGAGGGTCAGACCGTGACTGCCAATGCCGAACTCCTGCGTATCGTGGAACTTGATCCCATCACCGGGGTCATCTTTGTTTCGGAAAAAGACTATGCCCGGCTGCGCCCCGGCCAGGACGTAACGTTGAGCACCGATGCCTATCCCCGGGAACAGTTTCACGGGGAGATCGAGCGCATTTCCCCCATCTTCCGGCAGGCCACCCGGCAGGCCAGGGTGGAGCTGACCATTGACAATCCCGAACTGCGCCTCAAACCGGGTATGTTTGTCCGGACCACCGTGGTTCTTGAACGGATTCCACAGGCAACCATTGTGCCGGGACAGGCCCTCACCCTGCGCGACAGGCAGACCGGCGTTTTTGTGGTCAACGAGGAAGATATGACCGCTGCCTGGCGTCCGGTGGAGGTGGGCATTCGCGAAGGCGACCGGGTGCAGGTAACCGGCGAAGGCCTGCAGGGCCGGGTGGTGGTCCTGGGCCAGCAGATTCTGGACGACGGCTCGCCGGTCATCATCCCGGAATCAGGCCGTACCCGAAAGTCCTCGGACAGCAGGGAAGGACAGAAATGAATCTGCCGCGGTTCAGCGTCAACCGACCGATTTTCACTATCATGGTGACCCTGATCGTCATTATTCTCGGCACTGTCTCCCTGAGCCGCCTGCGCATCGACCTGCTGCCCAAGATCGAACTGCCGGTCATATCCATCAATACCCAGTACGAAGGCGCCAGCCCCGAGGTCATGGAGCGGCTGGTCACCAGGATTATCGAAGAGATCCTTGCCACGGTGCCCGGGGTCGAGGAAATGACCTCCACTTCATCCGAAGGCGTCAGCAGGATACGGGTGACCTTTACCTGGGGCACCAATATCGACACCGCCGCCATGGATGTGCTGGCCACCCTGGAAGATGAAATCAATGAACTGCCCGATGACATTATCCGGCCGCGGGTCTCGAAATTTGATATCGACAGCTACCCGGTCGTCCTGCTGGGCATCTCCAGCGATATCGATCCCGTGGAGATGACCCGGCTGATCGAGGACCAGGTCCGGTACCGGTTCGCCCGGATCCCGGGGGTGGCCCAGTTTGACCTGTTCGGCGGCTTTGACCGGGAAGTGCGCATCGAACTGGATCCCGACCGGATCAACGCGCTGGGGCTGCCTCTGGACCGGATCATCGAGGCGATCCGCAACGCCAACCTGGACCTGCCGGCGGGCAAGATCGAGCAGGGAAGCTACGAGATGACCCTGCGGGCTCCGGCGGAATTCGTTGATCTCGACCAGATCCGCTCCACCGTGATTTTAGCGGAAGGAGGCTCCACCGTGGCGCTGGGCCAGATAGCGGATGTGCGCGACACCTACCAGAAAGTGCGGCGCATCGTGCGGGTCAACGGAGAACGAGGACTCAGGGTGGGGATCCGCAAGCAGGCCGATGCCAATACCGTCGAGGTTTCCCGCAGGGTGCTGGCCGAGATCGAGGAGGTCAACAAAGACTTTCCCCAGCTCAGAATCGTGCCGGTCACCAACCAGGGCAACTTTATCGAACGCTCCATCGCCAATGTTTCCCGTTCGGTGATGTACGGCAGCGGCCTGGCCATTGTGGTGCTCCTTTTTTTTCTGCGCAATCTGCGCAGCACCCTGGTCATCGCCCTGGCCATACCTATTGCAGTGATTGCCACCTTTGCCCTGCTCTATTTCGCCGGCTTCACCCTCAACCTGATGACCCTGGGCGGCCTGGCCCTGGGCGTGGGCATAATGGTGGACAGCTCCATCGTGGTGCTGGAGAATATCTTCCGCCGCCGCCGCGAATATAACGAATCGCCCGCCGATGCCGCGGTTAAAGGCACCAGCGAAGTAGCTACCGCCATCATCGCCAGCACCATCACCACCCTGGTAATCTTTCTGCCGCTTATTTTTGTGCGCGGCGTATCCGGCGTCCTTTTCCGGGAACTGGCCTATGTCATCATGTTCGCCCTGGTCTGCTCCCTGTTGATCTCTTTCACTGTGGTGCCGATGCTTTCCTCCCGTCTGCTGAAAGCCCCCCTTGGACAAGAACCGCGCCGGGCCGTGTTCAGACGGCCGGCCGCCCTGGCCGAGCGGTTGTATCAGGGACTTGAGAACCGTTACCTCAAGCACCTTAAGCAGGCCTTATCCCACAGGCTGCTGACCATTGCCGGCGCCCTGGCCATTCTCGGCGCCAGCCTGCTGCTGCTCCCCTTTATCGGCACTGAATTTCTGCCGCCCAGCGACGAAGGCGAAGTGCGGGTCACCGGCGAGATGGAGATCGGCACCCGGATGGATCTGGTGGACCGCCAGACAAAACTTATGGAGGATATCGTTTTCAAGGCGGTTCCGGAAACCATCTCTTCGGTGGTCAGCATCGGCTCCTGGCGGGCGGCACAGGCCTCCCAGGGCTTCATCAATCTCTCCCTGACCCCGTCGGGCAGCCGGAAGCGCTCCAATGTCGAGATCGCCGAAGATCTCCGAAAACGTCTGGACGGCGCCGTGCCCGGCATGAAAATCAGAACCCGCGCGCCCCAGGGCCAGTTTCTCCTGGAGCGTCTGCTGGGCGGAGACGAGGGGCTGACCGTGGAAATCCGCGGCTTTGACCTCGCCACCCTGGATGAACTGGCTTCCAGGGTGGCCGAGTCCATTGCCGATATACCCGGCATTACCGATGTGGATACCAGTTTCGATGTCGGCATCCCCCAGCAGGAGATACGGGTTGATCGCGACAAGATAGCTGATCTCGGTCTCAGCGTGCGCGATGTCACCAGCATCCTGGAAACAGCGATTGCCGGATCAAAAGCCGGTGAATTCAGGTCCGAAGGCGATTCATACCGGATTCTGGTCCAGCTCAAGGACGCCGAGAAGCGCTCCATCGACGAGATCCTCAACCTGACCCTGACCACCGGCAGCGGCGAGCAGGTGGCGCTGCGCAACGTGGTTTCCAGCCAAACCTCACGGGGGCCCGTGGTGATCAACCGCAAGGACCAGCAGCGGCTGGCCAGCATTCAGGCCAACATTGCCGGTCGGGATCTTGGCTCCGTGGCCGCGGATATCGAGGAGGAGCTGGCCCTGATCCCCAGGCCGGCGGACTACAGCCTGGAGGTGGCCGGCAGTTTCGAAGAGCAGCAGAAGGCCTTCGGCGAACTGGTGCTGTCGCTCATCCTGGCCCTGGTGCTGGTGTACATGGTCCTGGCCTGCCAGTTCGAGTCGCTGCGCCGCCCGGTGGTGGTCATGGTCTCCGTGCCGCTGGCCGCCATAGGCGTGCTGCTCATGCTGTTTCTCACCAAGACCACCCTCAACCTGCAGTCATACATCGGCTGCATCATGCTGAGCGGCATCGTGGTCAACAACGCCATCCTGCTGGTGGACCAGGCCGGCCGCCTGAGACACACGGGCATGAAGCTCCGCGATTCACTGGTCGAGGCAGGGCGGCGGCGGCTGCGGCCGATCCTGATGACCACCCTCACCACCATCCTGGCCCTGCTGCCCCTGGCCCTGGGGATCGGTGAAGGCGCAGATGCCCAGGCGCCGCTGGCCCGGGCGGTTGTCGGCGGCCTCATGGGTTCCTCCCTGATCACCCTGATGCTGATCCCGGTGGTCTATTCCCTGTTTTATCCTGAACCGCGGGAGCAGCAGCCATGAAATGGAAAATTCTCCCGGCATGGTCAGCGGCGGCTCTCCTGCCGGCAACGATTATTGTCCTGGCCGGCGGCTGTGTCCAACCGGATCGCCTGGCAGTTTTTGAGCAATACCCCGATGCTGACAACTATCCGCAGGCCCGCAGCATGGAGCTTCCCCAACAGTTGCAGCCCCAACTGCCCGACCAGCCGGCCATGGAGATGCCGGATGACGGCTTCCTGCGCATATCGGTGGAGCAGGCGGTTATCCTGGCCCTTCGTCATAACCGCGACCTCCAGGTACAGCAGTACAATCCGGTTATTGCCGGAACCTTTGCCCGGATCGAACGGGGGATCTATGATCCGGAGCTGTTCGGAGAACTCTACTACAGTGAGGAGCAGGCCACTGAAACCGCCCGCTCCACCGGCACCCAGTTCAGTGTTGAAAGCACCGATGCCGGCGGCATCGCCGGCATCCGCCAGCAGCTTCCCACCGGCACCGGCATTGAAGCGACAATCGAACAGGAGCGTTCGGTTTCCAACCGGGCGCCTGAACAACAGGATGCCAGGGTGGGCCTCACGGTTACCCAGGCCCTGCTGCGCGGTTTCGGACCGGCAGCCAATCTGGTGGACATCCGGCAGGCCGAACTGGAAACCGCGGCCAGTGTTTATGAACTGCGGGGATTCACCGAGGCTCTCCTGGCCGAGACCGAGATCGCCTACTGGAACTATGTGCTGGCGAAGCAGGAAATAACCATTTTTGAACGCTCTCTGGCCATTGCCCAACAGCAGCTGGACGACATAAAGCAGCGAATCGAGGTGGGCACCCTGCCCTCCATCGAATCCGCGGCCGCCAAAACCGAAGTGGCCCGCCGCGAACAGGCTTTAATCTCTGCCCGAAGCATGCTCGAAGAAAGACGATTGCGCCTCTTGCGGCTGCTTGGCCCGGGTTTTACCGAAAGAGAGGACCTGCTGATCAATGCCACCAGTGATCCGGACATTCCCGCCCAGCCTGTAAGCGACCTTGCCGATCGCCTGCAGCTTGCCGTGCAGTCGCGTGCCGATCTCCAGGAAGCCACCCTGCGGCTCAGGCAGAACAGACTGGAAACAATCTTCACCCGCAACGGCCTGCTGCCCAAACTGGATCTTTTCATTACCCTGGGCAAGACCGGTTTTGCCAATACCTTTGCCGACTCCTTCAAAGAGATGGAAGGCTCCACCTATGATCTGACCGCCGGAGTCCGTTTAAGCCATTATCTCGGCAACCGCGCCGCAGAAGCCAGGCATCTCGCAGCCCGGGCAAGCCGCAGCCAGGCGTTGGCGGCGGTGCGCAACCTTGAAGAACTGATAGCCTTTGATGTTCGTCTGGCAGTCAACGATGTCGAGCGTTCCCGCCGGCAGATTTCTGCCAGCCGCATTACCCGCGAACTCCAGGAGCAGACACTCAGCGCCGAAAAACAACGTTTTGATGTCGGCGCCAGCACGGCTCTGCTGGTGGCCCAGGCCCAGCGTGATTATCTGGCCAGCCAGATTATTGAAGTGGAGGCGGTGATCAATTACCGCATCGCCATGGTGCGGCTCTATCTTGCCGAAGGAAGCCTTCTCGAGCGCCGCGGCATCAGGCTCGACCCCGTGGAAGCGGCGCAGATTCTCACTCGCCGCTCCCCGTGAAGAACAGGTAAGGCCCGATCTCCGGGACAGTTGTTCAGCGCCTGTTCATCAACGTCTCTTTCCGCCATCTCTGCGCGTGCGAAAAACCAGGCCTTTCGACTTTTTATTGATCCAGCAGGACATGGGCAATTGACAGGAATGACTGGAATTTGTATATCTGGAAAAATGAAAAATTACAGTGACCGATACTGCTGTAATTTTATGGACCCCGGATAAGCGTTGCCGGTCCCATTGTTCATCTTTTCAAACAGGCGGTATAATGAACGGCTTGCCTGCTCTATTTCTCAAAAACACCCGGTTACTCCTTGCCCCTGCTTTCTTCATTGCCGCCGTCCTCCACTTCGCGGTATCCCTTGGCGCTCAGGAAAACAGCCCTCCGCGCTATGTCGGTTCCGCTGCCTGTGAGCCCTGCCACCAGGAAGAATATGCAAGCTTCATCCAGTACGCAAAAAAAAGTAAATCATTCCAAAGCATTGAACGTCTGCAGCATGGCCTGAGCCGGGAAGACCTGAAAAAATGCTACACCTGCCATACAACAGGCTATGGCCGACCCGGTGGTTTTACCAGTGTCGAAGAAACCCCGGAACTGAAGAACGCCGGGTGCGAAGTCTGCCACGGCCCGGGTGAAATCCATATTGAATCCGGAGATATTGATGCTGTAAAAAGGGAGGTGACCAGAGAAGATTGCGAAGCCTGCCATATTTCGGAACGGGTCAAAGCCTTCAGGTACAAGCCCCTTATTCATGGCGGGGGGCATTGACATGTATTCTCTTCCGGACCTGATCAGAAAACACCTGGACCTGAAAATCCTGATCGTCCTCACCATTGCCGTGGCCCTGGTGATGGGAGCCGTCATCAGCCTCAGCATCAAAAACCAGCGCCAACAGATCCGCAAGACAATGACCGAATACGGTCACGAGCTCAAATCCCTCGCCTATGCGGGGATCAAGAATCCCATGTCGGTGGGAGACAGCGCTTCGGTGGAACAGCAGCTTCTCGATATCAGGGATCAACTGCATGGCACCGAAATAGTGATCTGCGACTTCAAGCAGCGGATTGTCTTTGCCACCCATGCCGATAGAATCAACACCCCGGTTTCGCAATTCCTTCACAACCCGCAAGCTGTGGAGGCCCTTGACAACCTTCTCCAAACCGGAGACCCTGCCTTTGAGTTTCCATTCGAGGAGGAGGTGGACGGCAGACAATACCTGATTACCATCCACAGCATCCTCAATGAGAAAGAATGCCATCACTGCCACGGAGAAAGCAGAAAGGTGCTGGGCGGTCTGCTGACCAGGCATTCCACGGACAGCACCTACGCCACCATCGCCACACTGCGGAACAGGACCATTGCCGTCAGCGTTGCCGGCATCGGGGTCATTATCCTTCTCGTCTACGTTATGCTTTCCAGGCTGGTTACCAGACCGGTGACCGAACTGGCAGCCAAGGCGGAACAGCTTGCCCAGGGCGATCTTGCCGTATCCGTTCCCGTGCGGACCAGTGATGCCATCGGCATCCTCGGCAACTCCTTCAACTCCATGGTGCTTAGCATCCGGGACCAGATCGAGTTTGCCAACAGCCTGAAAGAAGCAATCGTCGATCCCCTGTTCATTGTCGATCTCGATATGGTTGTTGTCTATATGAATGAAGCATGTGCCCAGCTCACCGGCTTCACCCAGGAAGAAACAGCAGGAAAGCTGACCTGCCGTGAAATTTTTCATAGCGATATCTGTGATATAAACTGCCCTGTTCAGCACTGTTTCAGCGATGGAAACCCTGTAAAAGGCATCACGACAACAATTGTCGCCAGGAACGGGGAAGAGATTCCCATCATGACCAGCGCCAGCGCCCTGAAAGATGCCGGCGGCAGGATTGTCGGCGCCGTGGAAGTCTGCAAGGACATAAGCAGTGTTCTTGAGGCCGAGAGGCTGCAGTATGTCAGGAAAACCGCCGAACATGAGGAAGAACAGCGCAAATATCTGGAAAAGAGAGCAGCAGCCCTGCTGGATGTCCTTGCCCGGGCTTCCGAGGGCAACCTCAAGGTGCGGGTCGAACCCGCCGGCCAAGAAGGGGTAATGGACAAACTTGCCCATCACACCAACCACATGCTGGACAACCTGGAAAAACTCTACGACAAAATATCCTCTTTCAGCAGGGAACTGGAACTCGAAGTGGCCAAACGCACCATGATGCTCCGGGAGCGTACGCTCCTGCTGGAAAAGGCCAACCGGGACCTGAGGGAGCTTGACCGGCTCAAATCATCGTTCCTTGCCAACATGTCGCATGAACTGCGCACACCGATGAATTCGATTATCGGCTACACCGACCTCCTGCTGGACCGTGTGGACGGCGATATCAACGAGGAGCAGGAAAAAAGTCTGCAGAAGGTCGCCAACAATTCCAAACACCTGCTGCAACTTATCAATGATATCCTTGATATGTCGAAAATTGAATCAGGTAAAATCGAACTGGCTCCCCAGGAGACGGATATCAGGCAACTGATTGAAACCACTGCTACCACCTTCAAACCGGCCATTGAAAAGAAAAATCTGACCCTGACCTTTAATTTCAACGATGACCTGCAGCCGGTTTTCGTTGATGATGACAAAACCCGGCAGATTCTCAACAATCTGCTGTCCAATGCTGTCAAGTTCACCGACCAAGGCGGCATAACCATCCATGCCCGCCCCTCCGTACTGGGTATTAAACCTGGCGAGCAGCCCCTGTTTATGGAGATCTGTGTTGAAGATACCGGGATCGGCATCAAGCAGGAGGACAGGGACAAGCTTTTTGACAAGTTCAGCCAGATTGATGTTTCCAGTATCCGTCAGTATGAGGGCACCGGCCTGGGGCTCAGCATCGCCAGAGGCCTGGTTGTCCTGCACAAGGGCGTCATCTGGGTGCAAAGCGAGTTTGGCAAAGGCACCAGGATGTGCTTCACCCTGCCGGTGAAAAAAGAGCTCTTTGACAAGCCGGCCCGGCCGGTGCTGGAACCGGTCATGGCGGAAAAACTGGCCGAGTACTTCAATAAACCGGAGGAAACCTTTCTTGATGAACCAACCTACGGAGGCAAATCAATCCACTGCTGGGAATACACTCACTGCGGCCAGACAAGCTGTCCCGCGTATGAAAGCGATGAGCATCGATGCTGGCTGATACCCGGTACGCACTGCAAGGGAACCTCTGTGGCTACATGTCCGGAAAAAGTCGAATTCTGCAAAGCGTGCGAGGTGATTGAACAGTTGATCCTCGGTGAGGATGATGCGCAGGCAGAGCTTATCCCGGACACCAATATACAAAATCCGGGACAGAAATCCGTGCTGGTGATTGATGATAATCCCGAGGTGATTGAGCTGATACGCAAGAACATCGGTGAGGATTATAACGTCATTGGCCTGCTGAACAGCGAAGAAGCCGTTGACCGGGCCCTTGAAATCCGTCCCGATATCATCACCCTGGACATCATGATGCCCCGCAGAAACGGATGGCAGGTTTTACGGGATTTGAAGAATACTCAGGAAATCCAGGATATCCCGGTGATCATTCTCTCAATTGTTGATGAAAAGAATATTGGTTTCAGCCTGGGGGCGACGGAATACATTGTCAAGCCGTTCGATAAAACAATTTTGCTGCACAAGCTGAAAAACCTGGAAAAACTTGCCAGGATCAAAAAGGTTCTTGTCGTTGACCATGAGGAAGCAACCAGGGACCTCATGGACGATGTTCTCAGCAAAGCCGGATGCGATACGACCGTCAAGGCTGACAGCGCTCAAGCCCTTGCCGCGATCAATGACGAAAAATTTGATCTTATTATCCTCAACCTCATCACGCCTGATCCGGGCGCTGAATTTGATCTCATCGGACAGATCAAAACAAATGAAAAGACAAAGGATATTCCCTTTATCCTGATAACGGAGGGGGATTTGAGCCCGGAGGAAATCGCCAGGCTGAACGGCGGCATCCAGGCGATACTCAACAAGGGACTGCTGACCGAGGCAGATCTCCTGGAAGAACTTAAAAAAATAATCGGTAAAATGTAAGAAGCAACGCAATGGAAGAAAAAAAAGAAAACTTGAAAAAGATCCTGATAGTCGACGACAACAGGGACAGCCGCGAACTAGTGATAAAAATTTTGCAGGGGAAAGGGCATCAGCTCTGTGAAGCCGTTGACGGGGAGGACGCCCTGGAAAAAGTCGCAGCAGAGCAGCCGGACCTCATCCTGATGGATATTTCACTCCCCAAAATGGATGGATATGAAGCGACCCGCCGGCTGAAAAGTGACGAGAGATTTGCCTCGATCCCGGTCATTGCCCTCACGGCCCATGCCATGAAAGGCGACAGGGAGAAGGCGCTCGCGGCCGGTTGTGAAGACTATATCTCCAAGCCAATCAATGTGCGTGAGTTTTATGACCGTATAAGGGTTTTTCTGGTGAATCCTGCTGAAAACCATTAAACGGTTTTAATGGCAAAGAATTGTCCGCATCCGGGATCGTGCCTGTGGAAAAGAAAATAAAAATTATGATCGTCGACGACAATGTTGACACGGTCGAACTGCTGACAAAACGATTTACGGCCCAGGGATACGATACCGCCGCCGCCTATGACGGGGAGCAGGCCCTGAAAATGGTACGGGAATGCCTGCCTGATCTTATCATCCTGGACATAATGATGCCGAAAATCGACGGCTACGAGGTTTGCCGGCAGCTCAAGGAGGATGAGAGCACGAAACATATTCCCATCCTGATGCTGACCGCAAAGAGTCAGGTTCCGGAAAAGGTCAAGGGCCTGGACACCGGCGCCGACGGATACCTTACCAAGCCCTTTGATTATAATGAACTGGCGGCAAGGGTAAGATCACAGCTTGCCCGAAAAGACGCCAGCATGCAGCTGGCACAGAAGGAAAAACTCGCGGCATTGGACCAGATGGTGGACGAGGTCTCCCATGAGGTCCGCAATCCCCTTGTAACCATAGGCGGCCTGGTGCGGCGTATGGCTAAAAATCTGGCGGAAGATGATCCGAACCGGAAATATATCGCCATTATCCTGGAAAATGTCGCTTCCCTGGAAAAAATGGTCAGCCAGCTGGTCGCCCTGAAGACTTCTGTTGCCTCAACCCCTCGGCCGGCGGATATGAATGAAATCGTCAGTCTGGCCCTGGCCCGCTTCGAAGAACAAATACAAGCAAACAGGATCAGCGTTACCACCCGTTTCATGGAAAAACCGCCCTTGATTCCGGTTGATCATGCCAATCTCGTTACTGCCATCGCCAACATTATTGAAAACAGTATCGAGGCCATGGAAAACAGTTCCCGGAAAGAGCTCTCCATTGCCACCCGAACGGACACCAATTTTTTTGTAATAGAAATCGCCGATTCCGGCCGAGGAATTGCCCACGATACCATGAACAGCATTTATGATCCTTTTTTTACTTCCAAAACATATGGTCCGGGTCTCGGGTTAACCTTTGCCCTGAAAACCATACAGAGCCACAACGGCACGATTTCCTCGCAAAGCGAGGTGGACGAAGGCACCTCTTTTACAATCCGCCTCCCCCTGAAATCCGGGATTTCCGCAATATGATCTATTAAACAATTCGTCATCCATACTTCCTGCGGGATTGAATCTTTTCAGAAACTTGAGTAGTTATAGAGTGTTGAGCCTATTCCCGAAAATTCGGGCATTCAATAACCAGCCGACTGGAAATGATATATGATTCTGCAACCGATGGAGAATGGGAAAAGATGCCGAGCGGCGTTACTGGAGAACGACGCGGAAACGGTGTATGACGTTACTTTTGATGTCTGTGCCAACCCCACCTGCACCTGCAATGTAGTGCATATAAACCTGACTCCCATACCGGATGGACACGGGATGGGTGAACCGGCCCCGACTCGGACGGTGCCGGTTGATGTCGAGCGGAGAAAACCGGCGGACAAGGGTGAAGTGAAAAAACGCGGACCGGCGCGGGATTTTGCCAAGAAACTCATCAAACTGATGGACGAGGAGGATTTCCAGTTTCTGCTCACTCGGTACCTCGCCGCCAAAAAACACCGGACCGACACGGCCCGGCCGGAAGATATCAACGCCTGGTTCGAGTATGACAAAATCGAGGAAGAGGGATTGCTGACCGCCTACAAGGACATCCTCCCCTATGCGGAACTGTTTCTGGTGTCCCTGGATGGCGAAGAGTGCGCGGTCCTTGATCTGTATTGCCTCAAAAACGGCTGTTCCTGTACCGAAACCGGCCTGAATATTTATCGGATCAAACCTGGGGGGGCGGCACTCGGTCGGGAGATCGTCTGCTTTTTTGTCGATTACCGGAAAAAAAAGTGGCAGCCCGCCGATTCGATCGGCACCGGAAAAGGATGGATCGATCAGCAAACGGCCCGGCAGGCCATCGAGGAGCAGATTCCGTCAATCTACGCGCGGATGAAAGAGCGGCATGGCAGGCTGACAAAGATTTACAGCCATTGCCGCCGTAAACAACTGGGCATCGGGGACGGACCGGCACAGGCCGTCAAGATCGGCCGGAACGCCCCCTGCCCATGCGGCAGCGGCCGGAAATACAAGAAATGCTGCCAGGGAAAGTAATTGATGACCAAGGAGTTTGTTTTATGAGCGAGACCCGTGTTGGAGAACCATGGATATCTGTCATGGTTTGCCTGCTTCCGCAAAGATCCGCCATTTGAGCCGCTCCCGGTCAAAAAGAAGAACAAGGCGCAGAAGAAAAAGGAAAAAAAGAACCGCACCAGAAACAAGCTGGCGAACAAAATCCGTAAGAAAAACCGGCGGTGATTTGACCGACAAGCCGGAAGGCAAGAATTTTTTTTCACGCGAAGGCGCGAAGTTTTGAAAAATCCGGCTTAAACCCTTCGCGGGCATCGCATGACATGAGGTTGGCCTAAAAGGGAGATTTCCGGATTCATTACAGCGCCACGGAATCATACGAGCCGGACTTTGTGGTTGAGACAGAAAACGGAAAGCTCCTGTGCGAACCCAAGCGGCGAAGCGAGATGGATGACAAGACGGTGCTTGCCAAGGCCGAGGCAGCAGCAGTCTGGTGTGAACACGCCTCCAGACATGCCGAGGATATTGACGGAAAGAAATGGCAATATCTTCTCATCCCTCACGATGTTATATCGGTACAGATGACCGTGGACGGCTTGATTGCGGGTTGTCTGTTTGCAGGGACTATGTAGGAGTCAGAAGTTAACTTGAATTTGTCAGCCGGTTCACCGGGGTCGGGCATGACTGGCAAGAAACCAGTTTAAGGAATCAAGGCAAGCTATCACAGGCACCGAATCTGCTTTGTCAGAGGCCAGTGCGTGTACCTGTGAACGCCTACAGACTCTGGTGCAAGACCAAAACGTGGTTACTTCGCCCCCTCTTTTTTTGACTATCCGTTCTTTAATCCTGTATAATAATATAGTTAGCCTTTCTTGAAAGAGGAAGAGACTACAGCCAAATCAGCGTAAAGGCAGATGCGTAAAGCTGCGAGTCTTCTTCAGACAAGCGGGTTGTCGCATTACTTTTTCTCAACAGCCGGCGGCAGGGATATGACAGCCTGTTTCCGCTAATGGCGAAGGCGCGCATATGCACATGCACCTGAACAATAACAAGAACATCTTTGTTATCGGTCTTGACCCCTATAATCTGCGGAAACTGAAGGGTATTAGCGGGAGTGAGCACTATAATTTCCATGCTCTGCTGGCCTACGAGGACGTGGTCAAACCCCTCGACTACCCTTATGAATTGATGCTGAAAAATGCTGAAAACCAGCTGCGGCAGTTTCCTGGCACTATCGATGCCATCATCAGTTATTGGGATTTTCCCGCCGACACCATGATGCCTATACTGTGCCGGAAATTCAGCTTACCGTCTCCCCCGCTCGAAACCATCTTGAAGTGTGCGCATAAGTACTGGGCACGCCTGGAGCAACAGAAAATCATCCCCGAGCATATCCCCGCCTTCCGCGCTTTCGATCCCTTTGATGACGATCCACTGGCGGAGATCGACCTGCCTTTTCCCTTCTGGGTAAAACCTGTCAAATCCTTCGGCTCCTTCCTCGGTTTTTTTATCGACAGCGAACAGACCTTCCATCGGCACCTGCCGACGATCCGCAGCAATATTCCGCGCATCGGCAAGGCCTTTAACGAGGCGCTGAAACACGCCGAACTCCCTCCCGAAGTGCAAGGAATCGATGGGAACCATTGCATTGCCGAGGAGATTATTCAAGGTTACCGGCAGAACGGGCCGGAAGGCTATGTCTATAACGGCGAAGTACATATCAACGGTATTACCGATTCAGTGAAGGATAAAGCAGGCAGGAGTTTCACCAGCTACGAATACCCCTCAGTCTGGCCGCAGCACATGCAGGACAAGAGTATCGAGGTTACCAGGCGACTCCTCTCTCGCCTCGGATTGGACAACAGCGCTTTCAATCTTGAATTCATCTGGGACGAGTCCACTGACGATCTCAAGCTCATCGAAATCAATCCGCGCATCTCACAATCCCTCAGCGATATGTTCGAAAAGGTCCACGGCACATCCAACCATGAGGTTATCGTGGACCTGGCGCTGGAGAAAAAACCTGACTATCCGCGTGATACAGGACGGTTCAATTGTGCAGCCAAATTCATGTGGCGCTATTATGAAGATGCCCTGGTCACACGTTCACCAAGCCTCGAAGAGATTGCACGGGTGCAGCAGGAATTTCCCGGCACCGAAGTCTATATTGAAGCCAGGGAGGGAAATCTGCTTTCCGAACTGCGGGACCAGGACAGTTACAGCTATGAAATTGCCATTATTCTGCTGGGCGCCGACAACCATCAACAGTTGTTGCAACGATTTGCGCGCTGTAAAGAAATCCTTACCTTCGAGTTCGCCGACCCCCGGATTCGTCAAACCGCAAAACAGGCATGAAATTCCTCGACTCCTTCCCCAATGAGATAATCGAATTCGAACACATCCTCATCACCATGCCGGACGGCGCCCGGCTGGCAGCCCGGTTATGGCTCCCCGACGGGGCCGAAAAAAAGCCTGTTCCGGCTCTATTGGAATATATTCCCTACCGCAAGCGCGACCTCACCCGCCGCCGGGACGACATCACCCACCGCTACCTGGCAGGCCACGGCTACGCCTGCATCCGGGTTGACCTGCGCGGTTCAGGCGATTCGGACGGAATATTGGTCGACCAGTACCGTCAACAGGAAATAGATGACGGGGTGGCTGTTATCCGCTGGCTTACCGAACAGCCCTGGTGCAATGGACGGGTGGGCATGATGGGCATCTCCTGGGGCGGTTTCAATAGCCTGCAGATTGCCGCAATGCACCCACCAGGCCTCAAAGCGATCATCACCGTCTGCTCCACTGACGATCTCTACCTTGACAACATGCATTACATGGGGGGATGCCTGCTCACCGACAATCTTTCCGAATCAACCACCATGTTTTCCGTGAACACCTGCCCGCCCGACCCGCAACTGGTGGGAGAGCGGTGGCGCGAAATGTGGCTCGAGCGCCTTTCCGGCAGCGGCTTGTGGCTGGACATCTGGCTGCGTCACCAGCGCCGCAGTGAATACTGGCAACACGGATCGGTGTGCGAGGACTACGCTGCTATCCGCTGTCCGGTGATGGCAGTCGGCGGATGGACGGACGGGTACACCAACGCCATCTTCCGCCTGCTTGAACACCTGGAGGTTCCTCGAATGGGGCTGATCGGACCATGGGGGCACAAGTACCCTCACCTCGGCATCCCCGGCCCCGCCATCGGCTTTTTGCAGGAGAGCCTGCGCTGGTGGGACTACTGGCTCAAGGACCGCGAAACAGGAATCATGCGTGAACCGATGTTGCGAGCCTGGATGCAGCACAGCGTTCCCCCCACAACCAGCTACCAACAACGCCCCGGCAGGTGGATTTCTGAACAGCAATGGCCTCCGACCGATATCAGGTGGAAATCCTACCCGTTGACGCCTTTTCGTCTTGCCGCAGAAGCTGCGCAGCGCCGCAGGGATGATGCTACCCAAACCCTGCAATCACCCCTCAGCGTCGGACTTTTCGCCGGCAAATGGTGCTCGTACACCGCCGCACCCGACCTGCCCCATGACCAGCGCGAGGAGGATGGCGGAGCCCTGGTCTATGACAGCGCACCTCTGGAGCAGCCCCTGGAGATTCTCGGATCGCCGCAGGTCGAATTAGAGTTATCTTCCAACCGCCCTCTGGCCATGATCGCAGTACGCCTCTCCGATGTGGCGCCAGACGACAAAGCCACTCGCATCACCTACGCACTGCTCAATCTCACCCATTACAACGGTCATGCAATACCGGAACCCCTTGTGCCGGGCCGCCGGTACAGGGTCCGGATAAACATGAGATACATCGCTCAGCAGTTCCCGGCCGGTCACCGCCTGCGCCTCTCCCTCTCGACCTCTTACTGGCCCCTGGCCTGGCCGCCCCCGAAACCTGTCCGACTGACCATCTATACCAGACAGAGCGCTCTGAAATTACCCGTCCGCCCTCCTCGGCCCGAAGACAATGTTATACAATTCAAGAAACCGGAAGGAGCGCGGCCGTCACCAATTGAACAAATTGAGCTTGCGCACCACAACTGGCTGGTCCACCGCGATCTGGCAAATGACATCTCAACACTTGAAGTCATCAAGGACGAAGGGATTTGCCGCATCAAGGCGATTGACATGGAGATCGGTGACCGCACCTGGGACTACTACACCTATCAGGGGGACAACTTCACTTCGGTGAGGGGGGAAACACGCACCGAACGCACCTTTCAGCGGGGCAGCTGGTCAGTGCGCACGACAACCCGTACCGTTCTCACCTCTGATACCACTCATTTCCACATTCATGCCGAACTTGATGCCTACGAAGGTGATACGCGCATCTACTCCGCGAACTGGCAACGGACCATTCCACGCGATGGAGTGTAAAGGAAAAGGCAATGGCCACGGCATTACGCAGCATTGCCTCCCCGCCTCCTGACTGATACAGGGAATAGCCGTCCGCCACTTCCCGGTAAAAAAGAGACAGTTCATCTTCCGTATAACCGTCACCGTTATGGTAGTATTCAACGATGGTGGCGGCAAACTCGTCGCGCAACTTTTTCATCAGCTCAATAACCCGGTGGGCCGTTTTATAGTCGAAGTTAAAGGTAGGCTCGTCGGCCAGCAGAAGACTGGGATTGGTGACCAGAACCCGGGCAATGACAGAATCCACCCCGCGGATAGACTTGTCCTTGACCTGACCGGGAGAAAAAGCGATAATTTCAATATACCCGTAGTAAAATTGAACCCGATGCCGCTGTTGCGTTGGGGTGCAAGTAATGTCCGGCAACAGATTGTTTCGGCTTCGCCAACAAAATCCCTCTCTGTGATGGAGACCTCTCTTTGCGTGGACAGATGGCGGACATATTTATCCCTGGTAAAAATAAAAATACCATGAAGCTGATGTCATTTGTGTCGAAATTTCTTTGCTCGGGCAGACGGTTAAACCAGGCACACGAGCAGCTCCTGATTGTGTTCAACAGTCTTGATGCCATAGTCTACGTTGCTGATATGAACACCTATGAAATTCTGTTCATTAACAAATACACCGAAAAAATATTTGGCGATATTGTCGGAAAAAAATGCTGGCAAACCCTCCAGTCCAACCAGACCGGCCCCTGCCCGTTCTGCACAAATGACAAGCTTGTGGACAGGGATGGACGTCCCACCGGGATGTATAACTGGGAGTGGCTAAATACGGTTAATAACTGCTGGTATGAATGCCGGGATCGGGCAATAACCTGGATTGACGGCCGGATAGTGCGTATGGAAATCGCAACTGATATCACTGATCGGAAAGAGTTCCTGGAAAAATTATCGAAAAGCGAAGAACGTTTCCGGATGGTGGCGGATTATGCCTATGATTGGGAATATTGGCGGGACAAAGAAGGCAACTGGCTCTACATATCCCCCTCCTGTGAAACAATAACAGGTTACAGCCCGGAAGAGATGTACAACGACAAGGATATACTGAAAAAAATAATTCATCCGCAAGACAGGGAACAGTGGCAGACGCACGCCCATGACATGCTCGAAGGAGGGGAAGTTGAGCCCATGGAGTTTCGGATTATCGCCAAAAACGGCGAGACCCGCTGGATACATCATGTCTGCCGGAGGGTATTCAGCAAGGACGGCAGGGATCTCGGCGTGCGCGGCAGCAACAGGGATATCACGAAACGAATGCTGTTGAAGGAAGAAATCAAAGTGCTTCGGGGCTTTCTGCCGATATGCGCCTCATGTAAAAAAATACGCGATGATAAAGGATACTGGAACCAGATTGAATCCTATATCCGCGACCATTCGGAAGCCCAGTTCAGCCATAGCATCTGTCCTGATTGTGCCAGAAAACTGTATCCGAACATGTTCAAAGAGGAAGACAAGGACAACGAATAGACATGCCTGGGTTATAGTTTATCTTTGTGCTTTCCAGCAAATGTTGCACAGCAATGTTTGATATCCCGGAAAGCAGATCAACCCCGCAGCCGGGTGATTTCACTTGACAATGGGTGATGCGCGATGAAACACTTCAACCTGGAAGATGCCAGCCAGATCATGATCGGAGCATTCGCCCTGGCCGTGCCTGTTTCTTTTTCAGAGGAGGCATGGAGCATTGGAGAGTCATTGCCCTTGATCAACCTGGCAATGCTGTTCGCCCTTTCCATGCTGTTCCTTACTTTTTTTGCCTATGGGAGCGTTTTCCAGGGAAACATCAGGCAAAGAGCGCTCGCGTTTGTCGCCCGTCTTTTCCTGGCGTATTTTATCGCTGCCGTGGTGGTGGCATTACTGCTGGTGGCCCTCGATAAATTTCCCCTGGCTTCCGAGCCGGCAACGGCCCTGAAGAGGTTGATCGTCATAACCATGCCCGCTTCAATGGGCGCAATTATCGTCGACAGTTTTGACAAGGAATAATCATCCGGCAAGTCAATAAAAATCCGAGCCCAGAGGGCCCGGATTTATCTGATTGAACAAAGGCCGCCCCACAGTTCTCTCACCTTGAACAGCCGCGTTCCCGATTTAGCCGTCTGCCTATCCTAGATGTTCCAGGACAATCTTCAGCATCCGGCGGACAGGTTCAACCGCACCCCAGAGAAGTTGATCGCCGACGCTGAAGACGGTGAGGTACTCGGGCCCCATATTAAGCTTGCGTACCCGGCCGACCGGTATATCAAGGGTGCCGGTAACTCTGGCCGGGGTCAGTTCCCTGAGCGTATCCTCTTTACTGTTCTCAACCAGATAGACCCATTGATTATGACCGGCGATGGCTGACCTGATATCCTCCAAGGGCACATCCCGGTTCAACTTGATGGTAAAGGCCTGGCTGTGGCAGCGCATCGCCCCGATCCGGACACAACAGCCGTCCACCGGCACCGGGCTGTTTTGCCGGTCGAGGATCTTGTTGCTCTCGGCCATGCCCTTCCATTCCTCCCGGGTCTGGCCGTTGTCCATGGCCCGGTCGATCCACGGGATAAGACTGGCAGCCAGGGGGGCGCCGAAATTGTCCACCGGATGGGAACCGTCCCGCAGGGTGTCGGTCACCTTACGGTCCAGATCAAGGATAGCGGCGGCGGGATCATCAAGCAGCGATGCGGCCGAGCTGCCTATATGGCGCATCTGGTCTACCAGCTCCCGCATGTTTTTAGCGCCGGCGCCGGATGCCGCCTGGTAGGTCATGGAGGTGATCCACTCCACCCAGCCTTTCTCAAACAGTCCGCCGAGCGCCATGAGCATCAGGGAAACCGTGCAGTTGCCGCCGATGTAATCTTTGATGCCGTCTGCCAGGGCCTTGTCGATGACCGCCCGGTTGACCGGATCAAGCACGATGACCGAATCGGATTCCATCCGCAGGGTGGAGGCCGCGTCGATCCAGTATCCGCCCCAGCCTTTGCCGCGCAGGGCGGGATAAACCGCCGTGGTATAGCCGCCGCCCTGGCAGGAAAGGATTATGTCCATGTCCGCCAGCAGGCCGGTGTCGTTGGCATCAAGGAGTTGATAGATACTGCCGTCTATTTCCGGGCCCTGCTGTCCTGCCTGGGACGTGGAAAAAAAGAAGACCTCGTACCCCTGAAAATCGTTCTCCTGGCGCATCCTCTCCATGAGGACCGAACCAACCATTCCTCTCCAACCAATAATTCCTACTTTACGCATTGTCTCTCACCTTGTGTATTAATTATCCTGAATTCGCAAATAATGGATTAATTCCTCGGCAATCAGGGGGGCCACCGAAAAGAGGTCCAGCAGTTCATCGCTCTCGCGGCCCGGATAGGAATCCGAGCCGATGATTCTTATCCCCTTCTCGCGAAACTTCGGCCTCGCCTCTTCCGGCAGGACCAGGTGGGTTGCCATGACCATGACCCTGACCGCCCCTGCCTGGTAGCAGCGATCAACGGTCTGGAGCATGGATCCGCCGGTGCGGATCATGTCATCGCAGATGATCGCCGTCTTGCCCTTGACCGCGCTTGAAAGCTGGCCGATGATCGTCCTGTCCACATCATACCGGTCCTTGTTGGCTGCGGTATGCGGGCAGCCAAGCAGGTTTGCCAGCCGGGAAACCCGCTTGCTGAAACCGTAATCCGGCGACACCAGCACGTAATCGTCGACATCCAGTTCATTGATCTTTCGAGCGGCGATGGTTTCCGTCCACAGATGCCGTGTCCTGATTTCACCGGTGTGGGCATGCAGGACAGCCTCGGAATGAAGATCGATAAAGGCGACGAAATCAGGCCGGGCCCGATAAATCTGCCGAACCCTGGTCACCCCCTTGGGGATTTCGCCTGACTCGGGCTTGGCCCTCTCCATGGTGGAATAGCCCAGATAGGGGACCACCACATTGACCGATCGGCTGTTCCAGTAACGGCAGCCCGCAATCAGGTCGATCAACTCCTGATGGGCGGAATCATCCGGAGTTGCCGCTACAATGACAATATCCATGCCGGATATATCGCAGGGGAAGGCATGATACAGTTCACCGTCGGCAAAACGCTTCATGATCATGTCGGTCAGCGGGATGTTCAGCTCATCCGCAACCTTGCGCGCCAGTTCCCGGCTGGACTGGTTGGAGATCAGCAGTATATTGTTACGCGGCGTCATCATCTCGGTATGGTCACTGAGCGGCCATGGCATCGACAATCGCCTTGCCCATCTGTGCGGTATTGACTGCCTTGACGCCGCCGACAGCTATGTCGGCGGTCATGATGTTTTTATCCAGCGTTGCTGAAACAGCCGACTCGATGGCCGCGGCAGCATCCTCATAGCCGAAACTGTAGCGCAGCATCATGGCCGCGGACAGGATCTGGGCAATGGGATTGGCTATCCCCTGCCCGGCGATATCCGGGGCCGAACCGCCGGCCGGCTCGTACAGGCCGAACTTGTCGCCATTGAGGCTTGCCGAGGCCAGCATGCCCATGGAACCGGTGAGCATTGCCGCTTCATCGGAAATAATATCCCCGAACATGTTGCCGCAGAGCATGACGTCAAACTGATGCGGATCACGCACCAGCTGCATGGTCGCATTATCGATATAGATGTGCCCGAGCTCCACATCCGGATAGTCGGCCGCGACCTCGGTCACCACCTGGCGCCAGAGGACCATGGTGGTCAGGACGTTGGCCTTGTCGACAGAAGTCACCTTGCTGTTTCGCACCCTGGCGGCCTCAAAAGCCATCCTGGTTATCCGCTCTATTTCCGAACGCTTGTAGACCATGGTGTCCCAGGCCTTTTCCTCCGGGCCTTCGCCCTCCCGGCCCTTGGGCTGGCCGAAGTAGATGCCGGACGTCAGCTCCCGCACCACCAGGACATCAAAACCGTCGCCGACGATATCAGGCCGCAGGGGACACGAAGCAGCCAGGGATTTGAACACCTTGGCCGGGCGAAGATTGCAGAACAGGTCGAAATGTTTGCGCAGGGGAAGCAGGGCGGCGCGCTCGGGCTGCTGCTCCGGCGGCAGGCTTTCCCACTTGGGACCGCCGACCGAGCCGAAAAGGATCGCGTCGCTGTTTTCGCAGACGTCGAGGGTGGCCTGCGGCAGGGCCTGCCCATGATTGTCAATGGCAATGCCGCCGACATCGGCGTGGGTATATTGCAGTGTAAAACCGAATTTCCCCTGGACAGCATCGAGCACCTTGACGGCTTCATCCATGACCTCCGGACCGATCCCGTCGCCGGGCAGGACAGCAATTTTCTTCATCTCCGTTATTCCTTTATTTAAAGTACAATTTCATTAACAAAAATTATAATATATAACAAATTCTGCCGAATTTAACCAGTGCTACTCGCGGATCAGGACTCAGGATTTTTTCCTGAAAATCAGGATAAAACGGTTGGCCCCGCTGAAAGGCAGGCGTATACGCTCAACCGCGACCCGGTCAAATCGCGGATTATTCTTTTCCTTTTCCCACTGTTCTTCTCCCGAAGCCCCCTGCATGCAGATCACCAGGGCGCCGTTGCCGGCCAGGTCGTCGACCATTTCCAGGAACGAGGTTACATCGGCAACCGCCCGGCTGGTGATGACCGCAAAATGCATGTCGGGCAGCGCATCTTGTTCATCTGTCCGGTGCGGGACAACCTCAATGGTCGAAAGAGCCAGGAGACGGATGACATGCCGGAGAAAGGCCACCCGGCGCTGACGGGGTTCAAGCAGCACCACGGGCCGTCGGGGACAGGCAATTTTGATGACCAGGCCGGGAAAACCGGCGCCGCTGCCGACATCAAGGAGAATTCCGTGCTCCGGCGCATGGGCGGCCAGCACAGGGACAAGGGTCAGCGAATCGAGAAAATGTTTTTCAACCACGTCTTCCAGGGAGGTGTTCCTGGCAACGAGGTTGACCTTCCTGTTCCACTTGATCAGTTCCTGGATGTATCGGGCCAGCCCGGTTATTGACTGGGCAGCGGTTTCAATACCCAGCCGGGCCAGCCCTTTATGCAGCAGATGAGCAGCTTTATCAGCCCCATGATCGTTCACCACAGCTCCGGAGTCAGTTGCTGCCCTTTCCGGC
Organism: Desulfobulbaceae bacterium; assembly: GCA_023544645.1. Lineage (GTDB taxonomy): Bacteria > Desulfobacterota > Desulfobulbia > Desulfobulbales > Desulfobulbaceae > UBA10518. The sequence continues at coordinate 46,768 of JAMJFO010000019.1, forward strand.
AAGGCGCACAGTGACGGAGTTTTCATGCGCGGACAGCCCTTCCAGAGAGGCCAGCCTCCGGATATGATCAGCGTCATTTTGCAGAGACTGACGGGAATAGGAAATGATGGAGCTCTTTTTGAGAAATGTTTCCACCCCAAGGGCCGAGGAAATGCGGGCAGTGCCCATGGTCGGCAGGACATGGTTGGGCCCGGCGAGATAGTCGCCTGCCGCTTCCGGGGTGTTGTGGCCGAGGAACACGGCCCCGGCGTGACGGATCATGGGCAGCCATTGCCAGGGCTGGTCCACCTGCAGCTCAAGGTGCTCGATGGCGATACGGTTGGCAAGCTCCACGGCCTGGTCCAGGGTGGCGGCAATGAGAACCGCCCCCTTTTCCAGCAGCGATGTCCGGGCGATCTCCTGCCTGCCGAGCTGCCGGACCTGTTTTTCCAATTCGACAACTGCCTGATCGGCGACGGCTTCGCTGGTAGTGATGAGTATGGCAAGGGCCTGTGGATCGTGCTCGGCCTGGGCCAGCATGTCTGCCGCAATATAGGACGGATTTGCGCTCTGGTCGGCAACGATCAGCACCTCGCTGGGCCCGGCGATCATATCAATGCGGACCCGTCCCATGACCTGGCGTTTGGCCTCGGCAACATACTGGTTGCCCGGCCCGACAATGACATCCACCGGCGCCATGGAGGCGGTGCCATAGGCCAGGGCGGCAATGGCCCAGGCAGAGCCGGTCTTGTAGATTTCCGTAATGCCGATTTCCCGGGCCGCCGCCAGCAGAACAGGACTGACGCTTCCATCAGCGGACGGCGGCGTCACCATGACCCGCCGGTGAACGCCCGCGATGGCCGCCGGAATACCATTCATCAGGACCGACGAGACCAAGGGTGTTGAACCTCCCTGCCCACCCGGCACATAGAGGCCCGCGGAATCCACGGGCCGTACCAGACGCCCGGTCACTGCTCCGTCATCACGGGTCAAGAACCATGAATCCTCCATCTCCCGTTCGTGAAAGGTTCGGATACGCTCGACAGCGAGACGCAGGGTGACGAGAAATTCTTCATCGACCGCCGCCGCGGCCGCGGCAAGTTCATCCTCACTGACCCGCAATGCATCAAGGGTCAGGTTCGGGGCATCAAACTTCCTGGTGTATTCCAGAACAGCCTCATCACCCCTGGCCCGAACCTCGGCGATGATTTTGGCCACCGATTCACTACAGCTGTTGTCGCCAAAGGAGAATCTGTCGAGCAGGCCGGCAACATATTTTTTGCCGGCAGCCGAATCAACCTGATATTTCCGGATTTTCATTGGTACTCCCGAATAGTATACAGTGCCGCGTAAAACCGCTTATCAGGCTTCCCGGATAAGCTCCAGCAGTTCATCCGCGCTGATGCGCGCGCTGACATGGGTTCCCTCGAGCAGCGAGTTTGCCAGGTCACGCTTTTCCTGGTGCAGCCTGACGATTTTTTCCTCAATGGTGTTGGCGGTGACCAGCCTGTACACCGTCACCGGTCTTTTCTGGCCGATGCGGTGGGCCCGGTCGGCTGCCTGATCCTCTACTGCCGGGTTCCACCAGGGATCCATGTGAATAACGTAATCCGCGGCAGTCAGGTTCAGTCCCAGTCCTCCGGCCTTGAGGCTGATGAGGAACAGGTCTCCGTCTCCTTCCTGGAACGACTCGACCTGACGCTGGCGTTCCCGGGCCGGGGTGGTTCCGTCAAGATACTTGTAGATGATCTTTTTTTCATCAAGGTATTCCCGGATCAGGGCAAGATGTCCGGTGAACTGGCTGAAGACCAGCGCCTTATGGCGGCTGCCGAGCAGCTCGTCGATAACGGCGGCGAAAACCTCCATCTTGGTGGACGAAATTTCGGTGTCCGGCAATATAAGCCTGGGATTGCAGCAGGCGCGGCGCAGTTTCATAATCTCCGCCAGTATCTGCAGATGACGGCCGGATTTTTCCGCGCTGCTCTCGATGTTTTCCAGGGCCTGCTGCCTGAGCGCCTCATAGAATTTGACCTCCTCGGGCTTCATTTCAACCCTGAGCGTCACTTCGGTCCGCGGCGGCAGTTCATCCAGGACCTGTGATTTGATCCTGCGCAGCATGAACGGTCGGATGATTTTTTTCAGCTTGATCCGCGCATCCCGGTCATGGTGCTTTTCGATGGGAATGCCGAACCGGGCGTTAAACTGCTTGAACGAACCGAGCAGGCCGGGATTGATAAACCGGAACAGGTTCCACAACTCCCCCAGATGGTTTTCAATGGGCGTGCCGGTGGTGATCAACCGAAACCGCGCCTGGAGGCGCATGGCGGCCCGCGAACGCTTGGTGCCGGCGTTCTTGATTGCCTGGGCCTCGTCAAGAACCACGGTCTGCCAGTCAACGGTTTCAAAGAGGCCGGCCTCCTGCTGCAGCAGGGTATAGCTGGTGATCAGGATGTCGAACTTGCCCAGTGATTTGATCTTGGTTTTGCGGCCGGTGCCGCTCAGCATATGTATCTTGAGGGTGGGTGCAAAACGGAGGATCTCCTGCTCCCAGTTCATGCAGACCGAGGTGGGAGCAACCACCAGACTGGGGCCGTTACGGGTAAAGAAGAGGATAACCGCCAGGGCCTGCAGGGTTTTGCCAAGGCCCATGTCGTCCGCCAGGCAGGCGCCGACGCCGAGATGCGCCAGGCGGGCCATCCAGACAAATCCTTCGATCTGGTAATCGCGCAGTTCGGCCTGCAGGGTTGACGGTACTTCCGGGACCAGATCCTGGGCTTCCTTGATCATTTTCAGCTGTTTTTTCCAGCCCTTGTCCGCCGAGGTTTTCGCCTCCTGGGTCAGATCGTCCAGGGCTAGCGCGGCCAGGGGATGAATATAGATCTCATTGTCTTTTTCCCCGACCTTGCTGTCCGAGTAGAGGATCAACTCCTCAATGCGTTTACGGAATTCCTGGGTAAGCGCCAGGAACTGGCCTTCACCGATGGGAATAAAGCGGCTGCGCGCATTCTGCACTTTTTCCAGCAGCGTTTTCAGTTCAATGACCTCGTCCTGGTTGATCTCCAGTTTGCCGCTCAGGCCGAACCAGTCCTGCTGGCTCGTCCTGATATTGAGATTGAGCTGGTTCACACCGGCCTGACGCCGCACTGCCAGCTTCCCCCCTTCCGGCCACTCAAGGATTATCTTGTCACGGATTTCTTCCAGTTCCAGCAGGGCCTGCAGGCATTCCTCCGGGTCCAGGAGGTGCCATTCCCGTTCATTTTCCTGTTCCAGGTCTATGGCCAGGTCAAGGATGGGGCAGCTTTCCTCAATCTCCCGGGCCTTTTCCTCTTCAAGCCGCAGATTCCGCCGGGTTTTCAGCCTCCGTCCATTGACTTCGGCCATGATATTGGCCACCCCGACGCCCGGCTTCAGATAGGGTCCGCCCTGAACAAAAGGCCGGACAAACATCTCCAGGCGAAAACCGCTGCCATAGGGAATGAAGTGAAGATGGATGGTCGGGTCGGCTTCCACAAGTTCGACATTCTGATTCTCGATGTCTACGCCAACCGAGGAATGAACGGTCATGAAGGAGGCAATTTTACCGATGGCGTCGAGAACCTGACGGCTGGCGGACAGAGGAACACGAAGTCCTTTACGGCCGGTTATGCCGGCAACTCGTCGATGATTATCACCGATGCGGATTACCTTGAAGCGCACCGGCGTTTCCTGCCAGACCGCGATGTTTCCTTCACCGATGTCCTGAGTAAAGGCAATATAGAGAAAATCGTCCTGCTGCTCCACCAGCAGTTCCGGTTCGCCGGCAACGATCTCGACAGGAGTTTTGGGTGATTTCTCCAGAAATACCAGGGGATGGCCGACCAAAGCAGGCAGGGCTTCTTCCGGATCAAAGACATAGCCGCCGTTCCTGCCGGCGGGATCTCCAACCTGTTGCAGGGCGGCGCATATTCGACGATCCTGTTCGGTCAGATAATCGATGTCACCTGATTCGGCGAGACGGCTCAACGAGACGGTTCTGCCCTTGCTCCAGCTCCCGGATGCCTTTTTCTTCTGTTCCTTGGGAAGAAGGTGCAGGCTGTCGCCCTTGAAGTGAACCAGCCAGACCAACCGGACGTTCTTTTCCTGCTCCCGGACGGTGCTGCTGATGCTGATCAGCTCCTGGAGGCTGTGTTTCCAGGAATTTTCCGGCTCAACAATGGAAACAATGGAGCGGCCGCTGATCTGCGCGCGAATATTCTCCGCCGCCGGACCATATTTTTCCGTTTCCACCCCCAGGGCTTCCAGAAGAAAAGCGGACTCCATGGCCAGCCACAAAAATCCGTCGGCAGCGGCATGATCATGCATGCGGGCAAGCTCCCTGGTAAAATCCGCCGGCACTTCAACACCCATCCAGTACAGACAGAGCACGGCAAGAAACCTTGTCAGGCTCCGGTTATCCGCCTTCAAATGTTCGGTCAGCACACCCATATCCGGAAGCTCATTATCCAGCGCCCCGACCATCACCTGAATGAACAAATACGGCACCTCTTCCTGGCTGCCCTTGAACCGGGCCAGCGCTGCTGCGATATAACGCTGGATGGCTTCCCTGTCCCCCGGATGATTTCTTTCAAGCAGGGAAAAAACACAGAACAGGCCGGGCAGCCCGAAAAAAAAGGCATCCTGGCCGCCAAAAAAATCATGGAGCTGATCCATGTCCTTTTCGTACAGGATGAACGCGCTATCACAGTCGTTCCGCAGAAAGGCAAGTGTTCCGGCAAAACCGGAGGCCTTGAAGGAGTCCTCATGACGTGCCAGCAGGTTTCCCAGGTCGCCAAAACGCCCCTGCATAATATAATATCCGGCCAGCAACCGATGAAAGGGAACCTGCTCATCGGGCGAGACCGTGAGATTTTTTTCGTCCTCAAGGTAGGCAATGACCGGCTGGTAGTGAGTCAGCGTGGCAGTGCTGTAGCGGAGCACCCGGTCAAGGAGATAAAACTGCAGGGAGCCGGGAAGACCTCCGAACCAGTCGGGATCAAAAGCTTCCGCCGCCACCAGGACCGCCGGCGACTTATTGCCGAGCCGCTGCAGGCAATGCTCTTCAAGAAATGCCTGCGACTCGTCGATCCGGTCAAAATCCCGGCTGTAGATGCCGAACCGGAACTGCCGCATGGCCCGCCAGCAACGGGTATTCCATTTCCCGTACAAAAAAGAAACCGGGGCCTCGCGCTCGATGAGAGAAGCCAGGTCGGAAAAAATGCCCAGGTCAATGGCCTTTCTGGTCAGGTCCTCCACCAGCGGCCGGGGGCAGCAGTTTTTTTCGTCCAGCAGACCGTTTTTCCGCAAACGGTTGAGAACAGCCTCCAATTCCTCTTTTGCCGGACGTTTGAGCGCGGGAACAAATGCTTCTGCCTTAGGCAGGAGATTCAATAGAAATGCCCGAGAAACAGGCTCATAAATAATTGACAGCAGCAGCAGCAGGGACTTCTCAAACGTGTTCAGGTTCTGAAGGGCGGAGATTTCCTGTTGTTCTTGTTCAGAAGTCATGAATGTCCCGGAAAATAAAATTCGTAAATATATTTAAAGTGTTAATCCTACCACGAACAAAGCTTTTCTTTAACCAAAAAACATCATCATGGTTTTGGTTGATAAAAGAAACGGCCTGCTTTCCACCAATGAGAATGGAGAACAGGCCGGTTCGGGATTTGATGGGGATTCTTACTGCAATATCTGTTGGTTGATCCAGATATCCGCCTTGCTCTGCCTCCACGCCAGCCAATCCGTCAGCAGCCTGTTCTGCGCCGACTGGGTGAGCTGCTCCGCCAGCACCTGACGCCTGGTTTCATCGAGAGACTCGTCCCCCTGCCCCTTTTCCAGCAGTTGGAACACGTAAAATGTTTCGCCCTGATGCAAAGGCTGCTCAGGAAACGGCTGCTGCAAGGTGAGTTCAAAACCTTTCTGGACGACCTGTGCCGGGAGGTCGCCCGCATCAGCAGGATCAGTCCTTTTGATGGAAGGTGACTGCTGCAGAACAGCCCCGCCGAGATTTTCAGCGGCAAGAGCTCCGTTCGCCGACGCCTCTTCCAGCGCGGCCTCGGCCGCCTCACCAGCCAGCTCAATACTGCGGGCGGCAATATAATCAGCGACAACCTCTTCCCGAACAGCTTCCAGTTCCGGAACCTCGGGAGGCGCAATATCGTCGATGAATATAATTGCATAGCCGCTGTCAGTGGGTACGATGGAGCTGAGCTCCCCTTTTTTCAGCTTAAAAGCGATATCGAGAAACCGGGGATCGGATACCGGAGGACCGGGTGGGGAATCCTTGGCGAAATAATCCGTCTCCATCACCTCATTGTTTGCGCTTTCCGCGTATCTGTCAAGGTTGCCGGAACGGATGATGTCTTCGTATGCCTGCCTGGCCCGGTCCATGGTTACGCCCTTGACCACTTCTTTTTGCATTTCTGCGGCTATGGAGTCCTGAACATCCTCAAACTCCCTGGTGACCTTCGGTCGTATTGCTTCCAGCTGGATAATATGATACCCGAAAACGGTTTCAACAATCTCGCTGATCTCACCCGGCTCCATCTGGAAAACAACGTCATCAAACTGTTTGACCATTGCTCCCCGGTTGAAAAACCCGAGATCTCCGCCGCTCGGTCCGGTGGGTCCCTCGGAATATTGTTTGGCCAGCTCTGCAAAATCCTGCCCCGCACGGGCCTTCTCCAGAACTTCTTCCGCTTTGTTTTTCTTGTCGATCCGCGTCTGAGCGTCATCGCTTTCGTCGACCTTGAACAGGATATGGCGGGCATGCCGCTGTTCAGGGGTAGTATATTTCTCGAGATTCGCTTCATATCGGGCACGAAGCTCTTCCTCACCGGGAGTTACCTGCTCCAGGTCATCATTGTAGGCAAAATACAAATACCTGAGCCGTATCTGCGGTTCAGTGAGATAGTTATTTTTCTGCTGGTCAAACCAGGCAGCCAGGCTGTCCTCTTCAACCACGACCTGATCGGCAAAATCAGCGCTCCTGAAGGCGGCGTAGGCAAGCCTGATCTGCTCATTGGCAAAATCATAGCGGGACTGGATCGCGCTTTCAGGCAGGATGGCGAACTTCTCGATCGCCTCGGTCACCCTTCTGGTCAGCAGGTCATTCTGCAGGCCGGCCTCGAATGTTGCCGGAGTCATCCTGTTCTGGGACAGAATCTGTTTGTAGCGGTCCAGATCAAACCGGCCGTTCTGTTGAAAGACCTCCATCGACCTGATCTCATCCTGGGTTTCCCGGCGGCTGACATTAATCCCCATATCCCTGCCTCCCTGGCGGAGGATCTCCGCCTGAACCAGCTGGTTAATGACCTGCTGTTTCATGCCCAGCCCGTCAAGGAGACCCTGGGGAATGGAACCGCCGAACTGGATGCGTAAATTATCAATAGCCGTATCATAGGTTCGCTGATAATCCTCATACGGTATTTCTTCGCCATTCACAGTCGCCAGAGCATTGCGTTTGGTGCCGAGATTGGTGCCCACCCCCCAGAAAACAAAAACAATGGCGATAATCAGAACAAGTATCTGGATAACCGTTGACTGAGCCTGTTTCCGCAATAAATTCAACATGTTTAAGCCGTTCCTCCGCTATATGAATTACAAGATCAAAAAGCTGTTTTTCACTGACACAATATATATAAATACTCTAAAATCCATTGAATTTACCAGTGAAAAATGCACTGGCCCCGCATCAAAAAATGACTGGGCATTCATTCAAAAAAAATGAAGTTGTTTACTTGACAAAGGGAATGCCCTATAGTAAATCATTGCTACTTAAGACACTGGGTATATAAATCAGTTTGTACGTTAATACTTTGCCGCAAGGAGGATAACATGGCAACAATCGAGCACAATGGTAAGTCCTATAATGTTGATGAAGACGGCTTCCTCGCCAATGGTATGGATGAGTGGGATGACAACTGGGTTGACTATGTCAAGACTGTTGAGGGTATTTCCGAGTTGACCGATGAGCATCAGAAAGTCATCGACGCACTGCAGGAATACTACAAAAAGAATGGTATCGCCCCGATGGTACGTATTCTGTCCAAGACCACCGGCTTCCCGCTGAAAAGAATCTATGAGCTGTTCCCGAGCGGACCGGGTAAAGGAGCCTGTAAAATGGCTGGCCTGCCCAAACCGACCGGTTGCGTCTGATTCGCAGTACGCAATGTAAGCAAAAAAAAAGGAAGACTGCCGAGCAGTTTTCCTTTTTTTTTGTTTTTTTGGTCGTCCGGCCATCAGACAGCCACATCCCTGACACGGCTATTATCCCCTGATTTTCCCTGCCCCTGCAAGTAAACCGGCCACTATATCCCCATGAACCTGCTCAACAGCTTCAAGATAATCCTGCTGCGACATCGTTGACCCGCGCATTCCTCCTCGAAGATTTATTTCGGAAAGCCAGGTGTTGCCGTCAGGATCAAGGAGCAGGTCAATATGAGCATAAGGAAACCCCCCTCTGCTCATCGCCTCCCGGCACAGCTGCATCTGATCCGCGGCCGGCTCATACGGAGAACTATCGCCGCCGCAATGCAGATTATGACGGAAATTATCGGAGTTATGCCTGGCGTAGGCATCAACACGCTCGCCCAGCAGGACTACCCGCACATCCCGGCCGTTCTGGACAAAAGGCTGGACAACAAAAGGAAACCGCAGTGTCTCAAGAACACCACAGGTGTAGACTTCCTCCACGGAATTGAACAGCAGAATACCCTGTCCCGCGTTGGCCCTGTCCAACTTGCAAACGACTTTGCCGACACCTCTTTGCCCATAGTCATTCACCAGCGCCAGTATATCATGCCGATCGTACACTACAGCGGTGCCGGGAACCATGTATCTGCCGAGAATTCTAGCCTGGAAGACCTTGGACCTGCAGCACAGCTGGGAAACAGCCGACGGGACAAGTGTCACCTGCCGGGCAAGCAGATCCAGTAGAACATGTTCTTCACCCGGCCTCAGGCGGACCCGGCCGACAAATATATCCCCGGCTGACAGATTCTCATACTGGTCAGCCAGGGTTGCATTGTCTTTTACTATCCGGGGCGACATGCTCAAAAGATCATTTCCATGAGATGATTGTGGAAGAAACTGATATCAGTGTCACACTGGCTGCAGTACAGTCCCACCTTTCCGAGGACCTCACTGTCACTCTCCTGCGGAGTGAAACTGCCGTCATCATTCTGCACATAACGGGTCGTGACAATTACATCGCGGGCAAGTTCGATAAATTCCCGATCGTTGCCGCACTGCGGACAGACAATACGCCCCAGCGGCTTGCCCGTTGACACCTGAACTTTTTTCATAATAATAGTTAGTTACTGCCGGTTCCCCGGAGATAATAATATTTCAATAACGGATATTGAACCCCCCAGGTTCATCACGGGGCTCCTCCTCTTGTATATCGACTGCTGAGACATCGGACTGCGGCGATCCTCGGTACAGCCATTCTACCATGGC
>JAMJFO010000001.1 GCA_023544645.1 Desulfobulbaceae bacterium
TGAGTTATTTGGAAAATCCGCACCATTCACATCGTAATTTCAACATGTTGACAGAGGTGAAAAGTTAAATGCAATTTTCTCGAGGTCAGGAGGTCTGAATTTCATGTGCGATTTTGACATGCCCATTTCCAGAGCAGGTACATCTGCCGAGAAGTACACGGCCCTGGGGCGTCTTTTTGGCCGGGAGGATATCCTTCCCTTCTGGGTGGCGGATATGGAATTTGCGGCGGCGCCGGCAATCCGTCAGGCTCTGGCCGTCAGAGTCAACCACCCGATCTATGGCTATACATCGATTCCGGAATCACTTGTCGAGGCAATTGTCACCTGGAATCGTAGGCGCTATGGCCTGGTTACTGCCGATGCGTCCGTGACGCTGGTGCCGGGAGTAATGGCCGGGGTCTCCGCTGCAATCGATGCCTTGAGTGAGCCGGGCGATGCCATTGTCGTGCAACCGCCTCTGTATCCCCCGCTTATGCATACTGTCCTGAGCAACGACCGGCAGCTGATAGCGAATCGGCTCATTTGCAGGGATGGCGGTTATTGCATGAATTTTGATGAGCTGGAGCATCTTCTCCAGCTTCATCACCCCAGAATAGTGCTGCTTTGTTCACCTCATAACCCGGTGGGACGTGTCTGGCAAAGAGATGAACTGGTCCGGGTGGTGGAGCTGGCCCGGCGGTATGAAGCATACCTGATAAGCGATGAAATCCACGCCGATATCATTTTCCCGCCGTACACGCATATTCCGATGCTCTCGGTTGATGAAGCGATGAACAGCAGGATAATCGTACTCAACTCGGCCAGCAAAAGCTTCAATGTCGCCGGTCTCAACACCGCTTATGCGGTCATCCCTGATTCGCAGCTGCGCGCGTCCTTTCGTCGGCAGCTTCGTCGCCGGAATCTGCACGGCGTCAATCTGCTGGGAATGACCGCGCTTGAGACCGCTTACCGGGATGGGGAAGAGTGGCTGGAGAGGCTGCTGCACTACCTGCATGCCAACAGGCAGTTCATGACCGGGATCTTGAACAGCAAACTGCCCGGTTTGCAGCATTTTATTCCCGAAGGAACCTATCTTTACTGGATTAATTTTAATTCACTGGGATTGACTGCCCGGCAGATAAAAGAAAAATTGATCGATGGAGCCAGGGTGGGGTTGAACGACGGCGTTACCTTCAGTAAAGCCGCGGAAGGATTCTGGCGGTTTAATTTCGCCGTGCCCCGGTCAATGCTTGAACAGGGACTCGAGCGAATTGTCCGGGCATTTTAGTAAAAAGATATGGTCGACGTAAAGCAATCTTCAATTCGCTATTCATTCCTGGTTTGCCGGCTTTGTTCCCTGGCCGTCAGCTCCACTGGTACTTCCTGTCATCGATGTAGCCGGATCACCAAATTTTATCCAGTCCCCATTATGATATCTGCTGGTGGGACTAATAACGCTTTCGGTTCATATCTGCCGTTTGGACAGGGTTCTCTGAAGGAGTTTGTCAGATGGTGTATGAATATGCGAGGAAATCCATTTTTTGGTGACTGCAATGAAAAGTGATCCATTTGTTTACGATTGTCTGGTTATCGGGGCCGGACCTGGAGGTTTGCAGGCAGCCATTCATCTCGGCCGCTATAATCGACGGGTCCTGCTCATCGACAAAGGCGCGGGGCGAACCACCCATGCCGCCCATATCGTCAACTATCTCGGACTGGTAGCTGTTTCCGGACGTGAACTGATCGCCACCGGATTGGAACAGGTGAAGGAATTCGGGGTTGAAGTTCTGAAGGACACGGTTACCAGGGTTGAGAAAGATGATGTCTTTACCGTGCATACCCCCGACAGATCTTTTCAAGGCCGATATGTCATCGCCTCCGCCGGCGCGGTGGATAATCTGCCACGCCTCAGGAACCTGGGCCGATTTTTCGGCAGGGGTTTTTATACCTGCGTGGATTGCGACGGGTATCTGACCACCGGCACAAAGTTGCTGGTCATGGGTAATTCGCTTAATGCCGTCCGACTTGCCCTGGGAATGAAGCAGATGTATACGGATGATCTTACCCTGTTGCTGACGGATTTTGCCCTGCCGTTGGATTATCAGGAGGCAGTTCGGGAAGACGAAATTGCCGTTTATTCCGGGGAGCCTGTCGCCCTGTTTGGTGAAACAGGACTGGAAGGTGTGCAGCTGGCTGATGGACGCACACTGCCCTGTGAATCGATCATGGCAACCTTTGGCTGGCGGTTGAATGATTCGTTTCTGGCAGAGCTGCCCCTTGATCGGGACCATGAGCGGTTCAAAATATTGACCGGCAGCAGCAATGAATCGTCCCTGCCGGGTCTGTACGTGGTTGGTGCCTTGAAACCCGGGCACTCCCAGGCGATTATCGCCGCCGGCCAGGGAGCGGTGGCAGCGATTGATATCAACCAGAAACTCCTGGAACTGTAATGAAGATAAAATGATATCTTCCAGGAAGTATACGGTGCTGCGGTGAGAAAAAATGACGCCGGCCTACTTGCCATATGATCAGGTAAGGTAATGTTTTCTTTTTGTGATTGTGATAAAATATAATATGAGCGCAACGCGGAACATTGTAAAAAGTGGCGGCCGGGTTCATCACCATGCCATGCCCTTCGGGTGTACTCCACTGCCTGAAGGTGGAGTGCGTTTTTGTCTCTGGGCACCGGGCGTGGAAGATGTTCAGCTCTGCCTGTTCAGCAAAAACCGGCAACCGACCTTCTCCGCCATGAATGCCATTTCCGGCGGTTGGTTCCAGCAGGAAAATATGTCTGCCACGGTAGGCGATCTGTATCAGTTCCGCGTCAATGGCGATCTTCTCGTCCCTGATCCGGCCTCACGTTTTCAACCGGATGATATTCACGGTCCCAGTCAGATCATCTCGGCGGAAGGCTTTGATTGGCAGAATAGTTCCTGGAAGGGCAGGCCCTGGGAAGAGGTGATACTGTATGAACTGCATGTGGGGACCTTCTCACCGGAAGGAGCTTTTGCCGGAGTCGAGACCAGGCTTGATTATCTGGTCGATCTTGGCATTACCGCCATTGAATTGATGCCGGTGGCTGATTTCCCCGGAAAATTCAACTGGGGCTATGACGGCGTCCTGCTTTTTGCTCCGGACAGCGTCTACGGTCATCCCGATGACCTCAGACGCCTGGTTCGTTCCGCCCATCAGAAAGGGCTCATGGTCTTCCTGGACGTGGTGTACAATCATTTCGGCCCGGAAGGAAACTATCTCCATGTTTACGCCCGCGAAGCTTTTTTTCAGCAGGATCTGCATACGCCATGGGGTGCGGCGATCAACTTTTCCGGGCCCGGCAGCCGCACGGTTCGCGATTTTTTTATCCATAATGCCTTGTACTGGCTGGAAGAATTCCAGCTGGACGGCCTGCGGTTTGACGCAGTGCACGGAATTCATGATGATTCGCATATGCACATCCTTGAGGAGATCGCCCAAGCCGTGGCCAAAGGGCCTGGTCGGGAAAGACACATTCACCTGGTGCTGGAGAATGACGACAACGAGGCCCGTTACCTGCAACGGAATCGGCAGGGGGCGCCAATGTATTACACCGCACAGTGGAATGACGATATCCACCATGCCCTGCACGTCCTGATAACTGGAGAGGAGGAAGGATATTACCGGGATTATGCCGAGACACCCGCCGATCATCTGGGCCGCTGCCTGACGGAAGGATTTGCCTACCAGGGGGAGCCTTCCCGGTACCGCAACGGCCGGCCACGCGGCGAACCGAGCCGAATGCTGCCGCCCACCGCCTTTGTCTCTTTTCTGCAGAATCATGATCAGGTCGGCAACCGCGCCTTTGGGGAGCGGATCACCACCCTGGCCAACGAGAGAAGCATCCGGCTGGCTGTTGCCCTGCTGCTTCTGGCGCCGTCGCCGCCGCTGCTGTTCATGGGCGAGGAGTTCTTCGCGCAAACGCCTTTTTATTTTTTCTGCGATTTCGATGGAGAGCTTGCCGGGGAAGTGACTGCCGGACGGCGGCGAGAATTCGCCCGTTTCCCCCAGTTTTCCGACCCGGAGCAGCTGGCGCTTATCCCTGATCCAACCAGTCCGAAAACCGTTGCGCGTTCGTGTCTCAACTGGCAGAATCTGGCCGGCTGGGATGGCAGCCGGGCGCATGGCCTGTACAAAAAACTCCTTGCCCTGCGCAAACAGCATATAATCCCGGGGCTGCGGGGAATTGAGGGCGGCAAGGCCGGGTACCGCATCATCGGACCGGCGGCTGTCGATGCCTGGTGGACCCTTGCCGATGGTTCACTGCTGAGGATCATGGTCAATTTTGCTGAAAAACCGGTGGAGAGCATCTGCCGGCCTGAAGGCCTGCTCTTTTATGCGGACCCTGAAACACTGGCGCTGGACTGGCAGCAGCAGAAACTTTCCGCGCTGAGCATTCTGTGCTTTCGTGATCGGCGAAAAAACTCCCGATGAACATGTCTTTTGTCGAAGAAATAAGCGAATATTACGGCATACATATTCTGCCGACAGGGGATAGTCAGACCGGTGATGTTCTTTTGTCGGAGGTACGGACATTTCTTGCCGCTCAAGGAGTGGATCCGGATAATGAGCGGGCTCTGGATCTGCATTTTCAGGAAATGCGGCAGCGTTATTGGGGCACGGTAGTCGATCCGGTCCGGGTGGCACAGGAAGGCAGCCCCCTGGTCATCTCCCTGCGTCTGCCCTGGGAATCATTATCCGGCCGCCTGCAATGGACCGTTGTCGAGGAGCAGAAGGCCCAACATCAGGGTGGAGTCAATGTTGAAGAATTGCCTGTGCAGCAACAGCGGCAGATTAACGATCAATGGTATGGCCTTGTTGCCCTGGAACTTCCTCTCACCCTTCCCCGCGGGTACCACGACCTGTTTTTGTCTTTTGCAGGAGCAGGGGAAAATGAAGAAAGTCTTTCCTGCCGATTGATCATCGCCCCGTTGGCATGCTACCTGCCTCCTGCTCTGGAAAAGGAGGAGAGAGTCTGGGGAATTTCCGGCAATCTTGATATCCTTCGTTCAAAAAACAGCTGGGGCATCGGCGATTTTTCAGATTTACGGGCAATATTTGCATGGGCCGCGGAAAACGGGGCCGCAGCAGTAGCGGTCAATCCTCTTCTTGCTTCGGCTCCGCCCACGGATCATTGGCATGGGAGCAGGCGGGCAGCAAGCCTGGGCTTCCTGTCTCCTCTTTATCTGGATCCGAAAGCCATGGATGACTTTGCTGAAAGCAAAGCGGCCCGTGATCTTTTCCATGATTCAACTTTCCAGATCCAATTAGCCAGACTCCGAGATCAGGACCTTGTTGACCTTGTGGAGACTGCCGAGGTCAAGATGACCATGCTGGAGATGCTCTGGAAAAATTTCCAGGAGAACCACCTTGACCCGGAAACGCCAAGGGGGCGGCAGTTCAGAGAGTATCAGCGGATGGGCGGTGATGAGTTATGGGCCTGGTCTGTTTTTATCGCACTGCAGGATCATTTCAGACAAAAAGAAAATCAGGCCTGGCAGGCCTGGCCGACGCCGTTTCAGGATCCGCAATCAGCCGAGGTCAGGGAATTTGCGCAAAAACATGCCGACCGGTTGAGCTTTCAGCAATATCTGCAATGGCAGGCCGACCTCCAACTCCAGGCAGTGGGCAGGCGTTCCATGGAATTGGGCCTGAAAGTGGGGCTGCTGGTTGACGCCGCAGTTCCGGTGAGCCACGGGTCATTTGAGACCTGGTATCGCCAGGATCTGTATGCTGGAAACCTGAACATTCAGGTTGATGCCGATCTGCCCGACATGCCACTGCTGAGCGGGGGCCCGCCGATATTGCCGGCCCGGCTTCGTCAAGCGGCCTATGCCCCGTTTATTACCATACTCCGTGCCGGGATGAAAAATGCCGGGGGAATCCGGATTGATTGCCGGCAGCTCATGGAGCATCAATATTGGGTTCCTGCCGGCAATGGTGTTGGCAAAGGGATTACCCTGCGTTACCCGGTGGAGGAACTGCTGGCGGTCATTACCCTGGAGAGTCGGCGAAATCAGTGCATGATCATCTGCGAGCATGCTGATGTGCTCCCAGAGGAATTGCAAGCCGTCCTTGTTGAAAAACAGTGTTTTCTCAGTCACCTGGGTCGATTTGCCGTTACCGCTGAGAAAGAGTGGCTGGCACCCGGGCAATATCCGTCCCGGACCATTGTGGCGGCCGGCAGCGATGAGACTACCCTGGATGATTTCTGGTCGGGAAGAGATATTGCACGGCAAGTCAAGGATAAGGCAGAAGATCAGTCATTTCGCCGAGATGAGTTGATCATTGCCCGGGCAGCGGACAGAGCCCACCTGCTTATCGCCCTGCAACAGGAAGAGCTATTGCCGGAAGGATATAGTGTGGATCCGGTCAATGTGCCCCGGTTGACACCGGCACTGGCCACGGCAGTCCATCTCTTTCTGGCCAGATCAGCGGCCCGGATCTTTCTGCTGCAGCTGGAGAATATTCCCGGCACCTTGGAAGAAGTATCCTCTGATCCGGCTGATGCGGCAACAGCCCTTCGGCAGCCGCAGCCATTGATCGATTTTGATGCCTTGGTGGATGATGCTGTAACAGCCCACCTCCTGGAGGCTTTCTGCAAGGAGAGGGGAGTGGGTGTGGTGAAACCCTCCGCCCTGCTGACAAGCAGGCAGAAGGAAAGAACGGCCGTAATTCCCCGCGTCTCCTATCGATTGCAGCTCAAAGAAGAATTTTCCTTTATCGATGTAACAACGGTTGTGCCATATCTCCATGAACTGGGAGTCAGTCACTGCTATCTTTCCCCTTATCTGCAGGCCCGCCCCGGCAGCGCCCATGGATACGATATCATCGATCATTGCGCTATCAATGCGGAGATCGGCAGCCGCGAGGAATATGAGGAATTTGTCGCGGCCCTCGATCGCCATGACATGGCCCAGCTTTTTGATATGGTTCCCAACCACATGGGAGTGGGGAGTGACAACCAGTGGTGGGTGGATGTGCTGGAAAACGGGCAGGCTTCACTCTATGCCGATTTTTTTGATATCAACTGGCATCCGCAGCAACGGGAATTGCAAGGCCGGATTCTCCTTCCCGTTCTGGGCGGCTATTATGGCACCGAGCTGGAAGACGGGCGGCTGCGCCTTGAATTTGTCGGCGATCAGGGAGCATTTTTCATTCTTTATTACGAACATCGTTTCCCAGTTGCGCCGGATACATATCCCCTGATTCTCGAACATGACCTGCAGCGTCTTGAGGCCAGGTTGGGGACGCAGCATGAAGGCTTTCTCGAGTTGCAGAGTCTTATCAGCTCACTGTCCAGTCTTCCTTTGCTCCGAAACGCGGATCTGGAGCAGGTCCGGGCGCGCCAGCGTAACATGGAGGTGCAGAAACGGCTCCTGGCGAGGCTGTGCAGGGAAGTGGCTGAAATATTGTCTTTTGTCGAAGAAAATGTGATTTTGTACAATGGCCGGAAAGGTGATCCTGAAAGTTTTGATCTGCTGCATGAACTGCTGAACCGGCAGGCATACCGGCTTGCCTTCTGGCGGGTGGCGTCGGATGAAATAAATTATCGTCGATTTTTCGATATCAATGACCTGGCCGGTCTGCGCATCGAAGATCCCCGGGTTTTTGCAGAAACCCACCGCCTGGTGCTTGACCTGGTTAATACGGGAAAAATAGACGGCCTGCGCATTGATCATCCCGACGGCCTCTACAATCCGGGAGAGTATTTTCACCGCCTCCAGGCCGCGGCCGGCGGCTCTGCATTCCCCGCGGAGCGTGATTCAGGGGAGACTTGGATCAAAGGGAAACAAAAGCTGCCGTATTATATTGTGGTTGAAAAGATCCTGGCTGATTTTGAACATCTGCATCCTGAATGGCAGGTGCACGGAACCACCGGTTATGATTTCGCGGTGACGGTCAACGGGCTGTTCATTGATCCGGCTTCGGAAAAGAAAATAACCGCTATCTATCATCAATTTATCGGTGAAGGGATTGATCCTGATTTTCAGGTTTATCGCTGTAAGAAGTTGATTATCAGGTCTGCCATGGCCGGTGAGCTCAATGTTCTGGCCGAAGAGCTGCATAAATTGGCCAAAATGAACCGCTATACCCAGGATTTCACCCTGAACGGCCTCCGGGAGGCGCTGATAGAGGTCATTGCTTTTTTTCCGGTGTACCGTACTTATATCTCCTCGGACAACGTTGCCGGAGAGGAGCGCAATTATGTTGAGTGGGCCGTGGCCGCAGCCACCAAAAGACAGCAGGCCGACGATACTCTGATCTATGATTTTATCAAGGAGACCCTGCTGCTGGAGTCTGATAGGGGTAAAGACGAGCTGTACCGGAAGGCGAACCTCGATTTTGTCATGAAGCTGCAGCAATATACCGGGCCGGTTATGGCCAAGGGGCTGGAAGATACCTTCTGTTATATTTATAACCGCCTGGTATCGCTCAATGAGGTGGGAGGTGATCCCCGCCGTTACGGATTTTCAGTATCCGCGTTCCATCACGCCAACAGCGAGCGCCAGAGACACTGGCCCCACGCAATGCTCAATACCTCGACCCATGACAGCAAACGCAGCGAGGATGTACGGTGTCGCATCAATGTGCTCAGCGAAATACCCCGGGAGTGGGGAATTGTTCTTCGCAAGTGGGGAATAATCAATCGCGGCCATAAAACAAAGACCGGAAAAGGGTTCGCGCCGGCAAAAAACGATGAGTATGCCTTTTATCAGAATCTTCTGGGGATATGGCCCCTTGGCGAAACGACTCCTCCGGCAAGGAAAGAGCTTGCCGACAGGGTGGCCGCCTATATGTTGAAAGCCATTCGTGAGGCAAAGGTCCATACCAGCTGGATCAACCAGAATCCGGTCTATGAGGAGGCAGTGGAGACCTTTGTCCGGAACGTGCTGGCGGAAGACCGGAATGCATTTCTCGAAGAGTTTCTTCCCTTCCAGAACAGGGTCGCCTGGTTTGGTATGATGAACAGCCTGGCCCAGTTGCTGCTCAAACTCACTTCTCCCGGGGTGCCGGATATCTACCAGGGGAACGAAGTCTGGCATTTTTGCCTGGTTGATCCGGACAACAGGCGGCCCATTGATTTTGCCCGTCGAAAGACCTTGCTGGACGAGCTTCACGGATCGTTTCCCGACCAGGCAGCCGTAAACAATGATTACCTTGACAATATTCTGGAAAACCTGATCGACGGCCGGATTAAACTCTATACGACATGGAAAACATTATCCCATCGCCGGCAGCATAAGGAATTGTTTGAAACAGGTACGTATCTGCCGCTTCAGGCGCGGGGCAGTAAAAAAGAACATCTGTGCGCCTTTTTGCGGCATAAGGGAGAAAAGACCATTATCACTGTTGTCCCCCGTCTCTGTGCCCGGCTGCTTGACGGGAAGATCGGCCGGCTGCCCTGTGGTCCTGATGTGTGGGATGATACGGCGCTGATCCTGCCGGAGAATTCAGCGGAACATTTCAGCAATATATTCACCGGGGAAGAGATATCCGTAGACAACGGCTCAGAAAAGCTGATACCGGCTGCCCGGATTTTTTCCGTCTTTCCGGTGGCATTACTGGGGAATACATAGTCAAGGAGCAGATCATGAATGAGAAAAACGGATATGAGCAAAAACCCCCTGAGGATTTTGTTTTGAAAGACTGTGCTCTCATTGCCATCGCCACCGGCAAAAGAGCATTGACGCTGCGCGAATTACGCGACCTTCTGCTCACCGTCACTCCGGACAGTATTTATTATCACTTCTGGGGCGGACTGTTGCAGCCGCGTTTTGAAGAACGGGAGTATAATAACGATTTCGCCGCCTGGGCCTGGTACAGCCTGCATGATGCAGTCCTGGCCGAGCGCCTTGCGGTTGTCGATCCCACGGAATCCTCAGATCTCGAAGAGCTGCGCCAGCAAATTCTGGAAATAATCGAGGAACGGCTGGATGAAAGGGAAGCTCTGTCCTGGATAAGCTCAGACGTTTCCTTTGAATTCATCCGATCCCAGATCGTTGTTTTTGATACCGGCAAAAGGGCAAAAACACCGGAGGAATTGACTGCAATCCTGCCGGACATCTCACCCAGCAGCATATTCTATCACTTTATCGATTCGCGCCGACGGCTGGAGCATCACCGCGATGATTTCAGTTTCTGGCTGTCCTCTTTCGAGGAAAGGCATCAGGAACTCTGTGAAAAGCTCGTGGCTATTGATCCCTATTTTGATTCTCTGGCTCAACTCAAGAAGCAGCTGGTCGACCTGTTTGAAATCCATTCTCAGAAGGAGACGCCATGACTACTCTGCTTGATGCCTATAGTGAAACCAGCGGTCAGGGGGTAATCGACCACCTGCGGCAGCTGGCGGCGCCGCTGCGCGGGATGAAAATCCTGCATGTCAATTCCACGCGTGTCGGGGGCGGAGTTGCCGAAATACTGGGAAAACTGGTGCCCCTCATGCAGGAATTGTCTATAGACGCTTCCTGGGAGGTCATCACCGGCAACGATGATTTTTATCAGTGCACCAAGGCAATGCACAATGCCCTGCAGGGAAGCCGTGCCAGGATCCCCCGGCATCTGCTCGACAACTACGAGCAGGTCAACCGGGATAATGGTGAACAGCTGCGCGAAAAACTGGAAGCGGCTGATTTTGTCTTTATCCATGATCCCCAGCCTGCCCCTCTTCTGACATACTGCCCGGCGCGCCGGGGCAAATGGATTTGGCGCTGCCATATTGATGCCAGCCATCCTTATCGGCCGGTATGGAAATACCTTAAGCCTTTTATTGCCGACTACGATGCCTCTATTTTTTCACTGCCCAGGTTTGCTAAAACGCTTCCCCATCCTCAGTATATCATTCCGCCGAGTATTGATCCGCTGAGTGAAAAAAACATGGATCTGACCAAGGAGGAAGTGTGGGGGGTCTATGGTGATTTTGATCTGGACCCGGAAAGGCCTCTGCTTCTGCAGGTGTCGCGATTCGACCGGTTCAAGGACCCCCTCGGGGTTATCCAGGCCTACCAGCTGGTGAAAAAATTTGTTCCCGGCCAACAGCTGGTGCTGGCAGGAGGTACCGCAACCGATGATCCCGAGGGAGAGGTTGTTTTGCAGGAAGTGAGGGACGCCGCGGCTGGTGATCCGGATATTCATATTCTGCTGCTACCCCCGGACGCACATAAAACCATTAACGCCCTGCAGCGGGCAGCAGACATTGTGCTGCAGAAATCGATCAAGGAAGGTTTCGGCCTCACTGTGACCGAGGCGATGTGGAAGGGTAAACCGGTCATCGGCGGCGATACCGGCGGCATTCAGCTCCAGGTGATCAATTTTAACACCGGTTTTCGCGTAAACACCCCGGAAGGCGCAGCACTGCGCATCCGTTATCTGCTCCACCAGCCGGCAAAAATGCGCGAGATGGGCAACAAGGCCAGGGAATTTGTCCGGGATAATTTTCTGCTCACCCGACATTTGCGGGAATACCTTACCCTGATATTGAGCCTCCACTATGGCAGTGAGGACCGGATCGAACTGAACTGAAGTAAATGGTCAACAGATTAACCGGGAAGAAACATGGCCGAGTCGTGAAGTGGCGCATCAGGGACATCATTGATCTTGAATATTTCCTGCACCAGGATGGGATTACCTGTTCCGGTGATAACCAGGAGGAGCTGCATGCGCGGGACCGCGATATTTTCCTCAAAGATGTGCAACCCGCTGCCGGCGGTGACAAAAATCCTGACCGGCAATTCACGCTCATGACCTGGCTGAATCGCAGGCGGGAAGAGGACGCTTCTGAAGCGGCTGTCCTTCCCGGCGCGGGCGTGGAAAGTCTGTACGGTTCGTTGCGTGTTGTTTTTTTCGGCGCCGGTCTGGTGCTCGGAGGAATTGCCGGGGCCTCTTTTTTGACTTACACCGGTGACAGCCCGGTAAACGTGTTTGTCTATCTTGCTGTTTTTGTTTTTTCTCAACTGCTTCTGCTCTTTTTTCTGCTGGCGCTCTTCCTCTACCGGTTCTCCCGAAGATCCTTGCTCTCCTCTTCCATTCTGTACATCCTGATCAGCAGGTTCATGCTCAGGATACTCCGCTCGGCGAGGAATCATCTGGCCAAAAGAATGTCGGCGGCCCGGCGCAGCCAGGCTGAATTCACCTTTGGCGCCATTGCCGGTAAAACACGTGCTTATGGTATTCTTTTTTTTCTGCCGGTTTTTATCATGACCCAGCTGTTTGCCATCGGATTTAACCTGGGCCTGCTGACTGCAACCCTGTTCAAGGTCATCACCACCGATATCGCTTTTGGCTGGCAGTCCACCATCCAGCTGAGTTCCGCGGCAGTGCATGCTCTGGCCCGGAACATAGCCCTGCCATGGTCCTGGGCCGTGCAGGGAGATGCGGCCTTTCCGTCTCTGGCGCAGATTGAAGGCAGCCGCATCATCTTGAAAGAGGGAATCTATCACCTGTCCACTCCGGACCTGGTCTCCTGGTGGCCTTTTCTCTGTTTTGCCGTGGCAATGTATGGGTTGCTGCCCCGGTTTTTTCTGTTTCTGGCAGGAGCAGCACTCCAGCGAAAATTACTCGGTTCGCTTGATTTCAGACAGGGGATTTATGAACAACTGCTGCTGCGTATGACCACCCCCCTGGTGAGCACCCGCGGCCGCGGAGTTGATGATGCCCGACCGCGGGACCGGGAAACGGCCCCAATGCATCAGGGATCCGGTCGTTCGGCCGGGGAGGGGAGAAGCGGGGCCAGGAAACTGCTGGTCATGATCCCGGATGAGATCTATGATTTCTGTCCACGGCAGGAAATTGAGTCGGTGGTGAACAGCGGGGCCGTATATGACATCCGGGAAATCCTGCGCATTAACCAGGACTATGCCTCAGACAGGGAATTGTTCGCAACGCTGAGGAACATGGACCGGATGAAGGAATCAGATATCCTCGTCATCCAGGAGGGCTGGCAGCCGCCCATAATGGAATATATCGATTTTATCAGGCAGGTGCGCAAGGCCGTTGGCGACGTTCCCTGCATCAGGATCGGATTGATCGGCAAGCCGGGCGACGACACTGTTTTTACCCCGGTTAAAGAGGAAAACCGGAAAATATGGGCACAGAAAATTACCGCTATGGGTGATCCGTGCATTTATTCGGAAGGGTTAGTGAGCCATGCGTCCTGACGGTGTCCCGGAGTTTGCCATTGTCGGGCATCCCAATGAGGGGAAATCTTCCGTGCTCTCGACCCTGGCCGAGGATGACAGTGTGCGGATAAGCGCCATCCCCGGCGAGACCGTTGTCTGTCAGCCCTTTCCCGTGGTTGTCGACGGCAGAGAGATCATCCGGTTCATCGATACCCCGGGGTTCCAGCACCCCCGGGAAATTCTGCATCAGCTCCAGAATCTGCAGGGGACAACGGACGACATCATTGGCGCATTCAGGGAAAACAATGCTGATAAGCAGGAGTTCGGGCAGGACGTGGAACTCCTGCTGCCCCTCACCCGGGGCGCCGGCATTATTTATGTGGTCGACGGCTCCCGGCCGGTGCGGGGGGTTGACCGCGCCGAGATGGAAATTCTCCGGCTCACCGGCCTTCCAAGGATGGCCATCCTGAACAGCAAGGAGGACTCAACTGATTTCCTTGATCAGTGGAAGGAGGAGTTCCGCAAAACATTCAACGTCTTCCGGGTGTTCAACGCGCACCGGGCAACCTATGCGGAGCGCATAGCCCTGCTTGAGGCGCTGAAGCATATCGACCAGGACTGGCAGAAAACGCTTGATACGGTTATCGCAGCATTCACCAGCGACTGGGCCCAGCGCAACCGCTCCAGCGCCGCGATCATTACCGGGATGCTGGCAGAATGCCTCTCCTATACCATTGTCAGAAATATTTCGGATGGAGCTGATGAAGAAAGCATAAAAGCTGATATGCGGATGCGGTACGAGAAAAATATCCGGAAGATCGAGTCCCGGGCGCATCAGCAGATCAGAAGTCTCTTTAAGCATAATATCTTTAACTACGATCTGCCTGCCCAGTCCATCCTGCATGAAGATCTGTTCAGCGAGAGTACATGGAAATTTCTCGGTCTGACCCGCAACCAGCAGATTGCCGCCGCAGGGCTCGGCGGGGCTGGAATCGCTGCCGCCCTGGACGCGGCAACCCTGGGAGCCAGTTTCGGAGTGTTTGCCGCCCTGGGCGGAATTGCCGGCGCGGGGTGGGCGGCATGGAGCAGTAAGGACCTGGCCCGGACCAGGATCCTGGGCATGCCCCTAGGAGGCAGGGAACTGCAGATCGGTCCGGTCAGGAACATCCAGTTCCTCTATATTCTGCTGGACCGCAGCCTTATTTATTATTCCCACATCATCAACTGGGCCCACGGCCGCCGGGACTATGATGCCGGCAGATCGAAGCGGGACAGGGACTCCGCCCGAGTCGGCTATACAGCACAGTGGAACTCCGGAGCCCGGGATGCCTGTAGTGCTTTTTTCAAGGAGGCAACCGGTGGTGAAAGCAGTGGGGGGACGGACGCTGAACGGCAGTTGAAGCAGATACTTGTTGATCAGCTGCAGGCCATTTCCAATAGCGAACACGAGTGAATCTGTCATAATTGAAATATGGATGAAACCCTGCCCTGGTGAGGTATCGCTTTGAAGGGAGGGAGGTCTTTGACGGAATATATCCGGGTTGTCTGCCATGCGGGATACCGGGCCGATGAGTCGCCGGTCCGTTTTTTTCTCGGAGAGAGAAAGATCGAAGTGGAAGTTATCGTCGACAGGTGGACCGGGCAGGATCACCGGTATTTCAAGGTGAGAGGCGATGATGGAGGAATATACATCATCCGCCAGGATATCATTGCCGACAGCTGGGAGCTGACGTTTTTTGACCGGCTGGATGATCCGGAGAAATGAGTTAATGGGATGCGGTGGCTCATGATGAAGGGAACCAACGGCAGGGTCGGCACTTTCTCCCGCTTTTTTCTCTGGGGCTTCATCCTGCCTGCACTCGTCGGCTGGGGTTGTATGAAACAGATCCCCTATCAGGACGATCAACTCGCCTCGTTTTTAACCCGCGGTGAAAATGTCCTGCTCCCGTTCACAACCGAAAAAGGAAAACAGGCGGCATTCTATGTTCCTCCCCTGGAACATCCTGAGGCGCCCCCTGGTAGGATCGTCATACTGTATCCGGGGATCTATTCGGTGGCCTTGGACTGGCTGAAATTCATCAGGCTGGAGGACGATCCCCGGACAGGATACCTTCTCGTCGATTATCCGGGCAGAGGCCTTTGCGAGGGGAGGATGCGGCCGGATGAAAATTACCTGAACGCCGAGGCCGCGCTTGCAGGCCTGGCACAACACTTCGGGATTGATTCGATCCGGGCGGAAATGTCCCTGCTGGGGCACTCGTTCGGTAGCGGCGCTGCCCTGCAGTTCGCGCTCCGGCACGATGTCAGGAGAATCGTGCTGGTGGCGCCCTTCAACACCCTGGACCGGGCGGTTGCCCTCAGATCAAGAGTGCTGGCCTTCATCTTGTTTTCGCAAATAGACAACGTGGAGAAGGTCAGGTCATTGCTGGCAAAACCCTCGCCGCCGGAAATAACGATCATTCACGGAACACGGGATACTGTACTGCCGGTCACCATGGGCCGGGAACTGGCAGCGGTCGATCCGGAGAATATCCTTTTCCATGAAATAGAGGATGGCGGGCATGTGGGGATCCTTACTTCGCAGCGCGACCTGATTTTTAAAGCCGTTCTCGGCAAAGGCGATTGAACGGCAAGGCGTCATGCGGCTCGATTTTTTACGGACCTGTTTTTTACCGATATTGCTTGTTTCAAAACAAAGTGTAAATAAACGGCGCCACGGCTGAACCCTGCGAGAGGACAATCAGCGTGCCCAGCAGCAGCATGACCAGAATGATCGGTGCCAGCCAGAATTTTTTGCGGGCTTTCATGAAGCCCCAGAGGTCCTGCAGGAAATCAATCATCAGTACGGTTTCTCCACGTGTTTTTTGTCAGGTGCGGAACTGGTTACGCGGTAACTTTGCGGCTTCCCGGTTATTGACCGCGCCATCGGATCGTTGCCGAACAGGCGCATGACCGCCCCGACGGGCAGGAAGATAAAGTAAAACATTACCGTTAATATAATCCGGGTATTTACCCATCCCAGGCAAAAGCCCATGGTCATCCAGACCCGGTAGAGGGGATTGAGGCTCATCGGTACAGTCAGGGCCCACACTGTCAGAATAGCCCCGGCTATCCAGGGCCATGCGGGGAACTCGCGATTAAAAAGCCAGGGCAGAAGCAGGCCGAAAAATACCGGGGTCAATCCGCCGGTGATCAATCCGAAATTCCGCAGTTCTTTTTTGTCCGGGTTTTTGTTTATACTCTGCATGGTTCAGCCCCTTTCCGGTCAATCAAGTGCAAATTCCCGCTGCCATGAGTCATCGCGTTCAATCTTCGGCTGATCGTTCTTGGCAAGCAGAATGTTCTCCATAACAAGATAATCCATCTCCGTACGCATGAAACAGCGGTAGGCGTCCTCAGGAGTGCAGACGATGGGTTCGCCCCGGACATTGAAGGAGGTATTGATCAATACCGGGCAGCCGGTAATTTTGTCAAATTCGTCGGCCAGACGGTAGAACCGGGGGTTGGTCTGCCGGTGGATGGTCTGGAGCCGGGCTGAATAATCAACATGGGTGACTGCGGGTATCCGGGAACGCGGAATCCTCAGTTTGTCCAGGCCGAACAGATCCGCTCCATCGTCACTTTCAATGCGTTTGTCCGGCTGCACGGGAGCAACAAGGAGCATATAGGGGCTCTCGCGGTCAATGGCGAACCAGTCGCCGACTTTGTCGGCCTTGACTGCCGGAGCAAAGGGACGGAATGATTCCCGGTACTTAATCTTCAGGTTCATCTGGGACTGCATTCCGGTATTGCGCGGATCTCCGATGATCGACCTCCCCCCCAGGGCCCGGGGGCCGAACTCCATCCGGCCATTGAACCAGCCCACCACATTGCCCTGGGCGATCAGCGCTGCCAGCTCAGGCAGGAGTTGTGAGTCTTTATGGCAGGTGAAGACCGCTCCGGCACTTTCAAGATAATCCTTGATCTCCTCGTTGGAAAAACCCGGTCCCAGGTAGGATCCCCGCATACTGTCCCCACTGCCGTCTGCAATGCGGGGTTGGTCAAGGTATTGGTGCCAGATTGCCAGGGCTGCTCCCAGGGCGCCGCCGGCATCACCCGCGGCTGGCTGGATCCAGATGTTGTTAAAATCGCATTCGCGGACAATACGGCCGTTGGCTACGCAGTTCAGGGCAACCCCGCCGGCTAGGCAGAGATTGTCAACCTGTTGCTCCCGTTTGATCGTTCTCGCCAGGCGCAGAATGATTTCCTCGGCTACCATCTGGATTGAGCGGGCGATATCCATCTCTTTCCGGGTCAGTCCGGATTCCGGCCTTCGGGGCGGCCCGCCGAATAATTTGTGGAATTTCCCGCCGGTCATGGTCAGGCCCGTCGCATAGTTGAAATAGCTCATATCCAGGTGAAAGGTGCCGTCCTCCTTGAGATCAAGCAGGTTGTCCAGGATGAGGTCAACGTATTTTGGCTCACCATAGGGGGCCAGTCCCATGAGCTTGTATTCGCCGGAATTAACTTTGAAGCCGGTGTAATAGGTGAACGCTGAGTAAAGAAGTCCGAGGCTGTGGGGAAAGTCAATCTCCCACAGGGGTTTGAGCCGGTTTTCCCTGCCGTGCCAGACCGAACTGGTTGCCCATTCGCCGACTCCGTCCAGGCAGAGCACCGCTGCTTCGGTAAAAGGGCTGGGATAAAAGGCGGATGCGGCATGGGACTCGTGATGGGCGGTAAACAGAAGCGGAGGCAGCTCTGTGGTCCTCATATTACCCAGGGCTGCCAGTTCCCGGCGAAGGGTGGTTTTCAGGAAAAGCTTGTCCTTGAGCCAGACGGGCATGGCTGCGATAAAGGAACGCAATCCCCTGGGCGCGTAACTGAGGTAGGTCTCCAGCAGCCGTTCAAACTTGATCAGGGGTTTGTCGTAGAAGACAATGTGGTCCAGGTCACGAAGCCTGATTCCTGCCTGGGCGAGGCAGGAGGTAATGGCATGGGCGGGAAAGACGGCGTCGTGCTTTTTGCGGGTGAACCGTTCTTCCTGGCAGGCGGCAACAATAATCCCGTCCCGGACCAGCGCAGCGGCGCTGTCATGGTAATAAGCTGATATTCCAAGAATATTAACGGCCATTGACGGATGCGCTTATGAAAGGGCAAAACCCCGGTCGGCATGGATATTTGGCAAGGCTGTCACCACTGCGTAAAAATTGCACAAAATGGATAATTATAACGGAATTTGCGATAAAAGCATTAATTTTGGGGCAACGGCTGGAAGAAAAAATTTACTTCCTTCTTATTTCAACCTTGCTGTCCAGATAGTCTTTCACCTCGCCGATGGATACTTCCCGGCGGTGGAAAATACCCGCGGCCAGAGCCGCTTCCGCAGGGGTTTCGGTGAAAACCTCCAGAAAATGCAGGGCGCTTCCGGCCCCGCTGGAGGCAATTACCGGGATGGAGACCGCGTTTTTCACCGCGTTGATCAGTTCCAGGTCAAACCCGGAATTGGTCCCATCCTTGTCTATGCAGTTGAGGAGGATCTCTCCGGCTCCGAGCTGCTCGCACACCTTTGCCAGGGTGACGGCGTCCAGATCCCGTCCTTCGCGCCCGCCTTTAATGGTGCACTGATACCAGCAGTACTGTTCGCCGTCCGGTCCCGGGAAAGCCGTTCTGATGGTTTCGTGGGGCACCGAATCCGGTGCCTGAACATACACCCGCCGGGGATCAACCGAGATAACCACGGCCTGATTCCCGTATACCCGGGCAATCTGTTCGATGGAGCTCATGCCGGTGGCCTTGCCGGTCTTGACTACTTCTTCAACGATCAGGACCGCGTCGCTGCCGATGGAGATCTTGTCGGCGCCTGAACGGAAATATTCCGAGGCCACCTGGAGCGAAGAATAGCGCCGTCCATCCTTGTCCGTGTAATCACGGATGCCGCCCCCGATGGTCAGGGGCACGAATACGTTTTGGGAGGTGCGTTCAAGTACTTCAAGCATCGGCATATCCTTGAGGGGAAAATCGCGGAAGCCGGTTATGTTGAGAAAGGTGATCTCGTCCGCTCCCTCCTCGTAGTATCGCCCGGCCAGTTCAACCGGTTTGCCCAGATTGCGCACATCACCGTTCTCCCGGACATCATACTGGTCGCCTTTGGTCACCACCAGATCGCCCCGGTCATTGGTGCGGACATCAAGGCAGGCAATGATCCGCTTGGCAAGTGTGGTTTTCTCCGGGCAGGATGCGGGGATAACCGCTTCCCTGGTTGTGGTCAGGAAATTCTCCAGCAGGGCGAGCCCGGCCTTGCCGCTTTTTTCAGGGTGAAACTGGGTGGCGATGATATTGCCTTTCTGGATGGCCGAGACAAACTCGTATCCGTAGTCGGTGGTCGTCAGTATTGTTTCCGCAGATGCCGGGGCAACATGATAGGAGTGGACGAAATATAATTTCTCGTCGCCCTGGAAGCCGTTGAAAATGCGGGAAGGCTGCTGAACTTTGATGCCGTTCCAGCCGATATGGGGGACTGCCCGGTCAATGGCAAAGCGTTTGACCTCGCCGGAAATGATCGATAGACCTGCTATACCCGGGGCTTCCTCGCTTTTATCGAACAGGGCCTGCAGGCCGAGGCAGATGCCGAAAAAAGGTTTGCCGGACCGGAGATAATTCTGCAGCGGGGTAATATAGTGTTTTTCCCGCAGGATCTGCATCATGGCCCCGAAGCTTCCGACCCCGGGATAGACCAGGCGTTCCGCCCGGTCTATATCGTCACCAGCGGTTATTATCTGTACGGTTTCGCCAAGTTTTTCCAGGGCATTAATGACTGACCTGACGTTGCCGGCTCCGTAATCAAGCAGAGAGATCATGTGTGTTCCCTATAATCAGTATAGTGTATTTTTTCTGGACAGTGATCGGATGACGTGGCAGTCTATCTCAAACAGGGAGCCGGATGCAAGGGAAAGATAACCTGCCGGTTCAGCTTAGTATCCCGGGGAATGGTTGATTGTATGCAGACAATGTTGCTGGCTGCCGGTTTGGGGACCCGCTTGCGCCCCTATACGCTTATCCGGCCCAAGCCTCTTTTTCCCGTTCTCAACCGGCCTCTCCTCCTCATCCTCCTTGATATGCTGAGTCGGGCCGGAAGCGGCCGGATCGTGGTCAACGGCCATCACCTTGGGGACCAGGTGGAAAGGGCTGTAGCGGGCAGGGAGAATGTATTCTATCAGCATGAACCGGAAATTCTCGGCACGGGCGGCAGTCTCCGCCAGGCCCTACCCCGGTTCGCCGACGAACCGCTCCTGGTGATGAACGGTGACATATTTCATGCCATCGATCTTGCAGGTCTGTACAGCGAGCATGTGCGTTCCGGGAACAGGATCACCCTGGCCATGCACGATTGCCCGCGGTTCAATACGGTTGCGGTCAGGGATGGATCTGTCCGCGCTTTTTCTTCCGGTCAAGAACAAGAAAAAAAGGAACTTCTGGCGTTTACCGGAATCCATGTTGTTGATCCCGCGATCATCAGCATGATTCCCGCCGGGCAGTTTTTTCACATCATCGATCTCTATGAGGAACTGATCAGGCTAGGGGAGAAGATAGGGTGCCTGCGGGTTGATGGCGCGCTATGGCAGGATATCGGCACACCCGAGGATTACCTTGAGCTGCATGCCAAGCTGCTGACCGGCTCGTTGGAAAATCCTGTATCCCTGCCTCTGCCAAGCGGTCAATGGCTGGTCAGCAAGGAGGCACGGATAAAGGAAGGGATGGAGCTCTCGGGATGGGGCTGCATCGGCAAAGCGGATATCGGCCGTAATGTTCACCTGCGTAACTGCGTGGTCTGGGACAATGCATTTGTGCCGGACAATACCCGGGCGGAAAATGCGATACTTACCCCGGCGCTTCCGCAGTGACATGTTTTTCCTTCGGTTTTTCTTGTTTCACATCAAAGCGGTCACTGCAATAAGCTTGACAGGTGCACCGGCACCGGGCAGAATGTATACAAAATCAATCGGTTCGCTGATATGCATTGTTTTGCGGCAGCAGACGATATTACAGTAAGGTTGGCTCGTGGTAGCATTTATTCGAACTCTCTACATCTTGGTGCTGGTTGCGATCCTGGGCGGGATAGTGGTCCTGTTCTGGCGAATGGAGAACCAGCGACCGACCATAAGTTATAACGAGTTTCTCACCAGTCTCGAAAACAATGAGATCACCGAGGTGAATATCAAGGGCAGCACCATCAGGCTGAAGGATACCTTTGACCGCGAATTTACAACTTTCTCCCCCGATATTCAGTCCCTGGTGCCCAGGCTTCTAGAAAAAAGCGTTATTATTCGCGGCCAGGACGACCGTCCTTCCCCGGTCTGGACCCTGCTTGGCATAGTGCTTCCGGTTCTGCTCATCATGCTGGCCTGGTTTCTTCTGGCAAGCAAGCAGATGGGCAAGGCAGATGAAGGGGAAAGCGATAAGGAAAAAGGGTTTAATTTCGCCACCAGTGCAACTCCCATCACCTTTCGTGATGTGGCAGGCGTTCCCGAGGCCAAAGAGGAGCTGGTTGAAATTATCGATTTCCTGCAGAAACCGAAAAAATACAGCAAGCTCGGAGCGGTTATTCCCCGCGGCATCCTTTTTCAGGGGCCTCCGGGCACCGGCAAAACCCTGCTGGCCAAAGCCATCGCCGGTGAAGCCGGCGTGCCTTTTTACAGCATCAGCGGTTCCGATTTTGTGGAGATGTTCGTCGGGGTAGGCGCATCACGGGTGCGTGATCTCTTCCGGGAGGCCAAGAAGAATACGCCGTGTATAATTTTCATCGATGAGATCGACGCGGTCGGTGGTCTTCGCGGCGCCGGTGGCGCATCAGGCGGACAGGATGAACGGGGACAGACTCTGAATGCGCTGCTCGTCGAAATGGACGGATTTTCAACTGACGAGACCATCATTATCCTGGCTGCAACCAACCGTCCTGATATTCTCGATCCGGCCCTGTTGCGGCCGGGCCGCTTTGACCGACAGATTAATGTCCTGCCCCCGGACGTCAAGGGACGTCTCGAGATTCTCAAGGTGCATGCCCGCAAGGTTCCTCTGGCGCCGGATGTGGACATGGAGAACATTGCCAGGAGCACACCCGGGTTCACCGGCGCTGAATTGGCGAGTCTGGTTAATGAGGCGGCAATCATTGCCGGTCGGACCAACCGGAAAAGTATCGATAATAATGATTTTGATGTGGCCAAGGACCGGATCCTCATGGGCATTGAACGCAAGGGCATGGTGATCAGCGAGAGTGATCGTCAGACCATGGCCTTTCACGAAGCCGGCCACGCGATCCTGACCCAGTTCCTGCCGGAAACCGACCCCATCCACAAGATTACCATTATCCCGCGGGGCAGGGCCCTGGGCCATACCCAGCAGCTGCCGCTGCAGGACCGGCATGCCTATCCCAAGGATTATCTGCTGAGCCGTATCACCATCCTCCTCGGCGGCAGAGTCGCCGAGGAGATTGCCCTTAACCAGCAGACGACCGGAGCGGAGGATGATTTCCAGCAGGCAGTGGAAATTGCCACCAAGATGGTCTGTAACTGGGGGATGGATCCCGTGGTCGGGCCAATGGCCTATGCGAGGAACGCCGGAGGATTCCTTGGCGAACAGTCCGCAAGGTCGCATTATAGCGAGGATACCGCCCGTTTGATCGATCATGAGGTGAAAAAATTGATCGACGACTGTTATGCCCGGGCAAAAGAGATTCTTACCGAGCAGTTTGATTTTCTCAACTTTCTTGCCGATATGCTGCTGATCAATGAAACGCTGGACCGCGAGGAAATGGAGATAGTCTATAACTGTACGAAAAATAAAAGATCAGAAAAAGAAAAGGGCGTTGAACAGATCACCGATGTCGGATAAATGGCTCCCGAATCCGAAGGATAATAAAACTGTATCGTCCAGTTTGAATCAACTATTTGCAGGAGTTGAACCTTGGCAGAACTCTCAACAACCATAATAAAAAAGCTGATTAATTTTTTTACCCGGAGCAGATGTTCTCTTCTTGGCGGGATAATCGTGGTCATCCTGTTTCCGATTCTCCTGGTTTCCATCCTGCTCGATATGCAGGGAATAGTGGAAAATCCATATTTCGGTTTTCTGATCTACATGATCATGGGACCTCTTTTTGTTATCGGCCTGCTGCTGATCATCGGCGGGACGCTTTTTTGCGGGGGAAAAGAGGATATCGGCATCATTGTGGTTGAATACTTCCAGGAACAGTTGAGCCGACCCGGACGTTTTACCCGTATCCGCCGTTTTGTTTTCCTCACCTCGCTTATCACCTTTATGACTTTTGTTGTTGTTGGGGTGGTGACCTATACGGGTTTTCATTATACCGAAACGGTCAGTTTCTGCGGCCAGTTCTGCCATACGGTGATGGAGCCGGAGTATGTCACCTACAAGAATTCTCCGCATTCACAGGTTCCCTGCGTTGAGTGCCATATCGGGGAGGGGGCGGAATGGTTGACCAGATCCAAATTCTCCGGAGCCCGGCAGCTTTTTGCCGTCGTTTTCGACTCCTATGATCGTCCCATCAGCACACCAATCAGGGCATTGCGGCCAAGCCGCGCTACCTGCGAAGGATGTCATCGGCCGGAAGTTTTTCACGGCGACAAGCTGTACGTGAATGATAAATTTTTGCCCGACGAAAAGAATACCCATGTCCAGACTGTCATGGTCATGCGTATCGGATCAGGGGGTTACAGCGGCAGAGAAGCGCATGGGATTCATTGGCATGTCTCTGAAAATCATTCCGTTTCCTATGTCGCTTCTAGTGATCGCGAAAATATGGCAAAGGTGACGCTTGTTAACGCAGCTAATCAGAAAAAAGTGTATCGGCGTGAAGACGTATCAGCCCTTGTCGGAACGATGGAGGAACGGCTCATGGATTGTGTGGATTGTCACAACCGGCCGTCGCATATTTTCAAAGGCCCCGAGGCAGCGTTGGATGAAAAACTCAGTACCGGGATCATCCCACGGGAGATTCCGTATATAAAACGACAGGCGCTGGCGGCGATAACCAGAAAATATTCTTCCCAGGATATTGCCCGGAGAAGCATAGCAAAGGAGCTCATGGACTGGTACCGGCAGCAATATCCGGAAATAGTGGCCCAACAGAAGGATGTTCTGGCCAGAGCTGTTATGGGCGTTCAAGAGGCATATGTTGAAAATGTTTTTCCCGGTATGAATATTGACTGGGAAACCTACGTGAGTTTCACCTGCCATATAAACAATGGCGGATGCTTCCGCTGTCACAACGATGAGTTCAAGAGTGAAGACGGTGACACCATCACTACGGACTGTAATGCCTGCCATATCATCCTGGCCGAAGAAGAACCGGCCAGGGATATCATTGAGATTCTGAAAGGTTCAAGCTCTGCGGGAATGTAAAAACTTGCGTAAATGGGCACATGCGCTGTATCTACGCATGGTAAATTATGCCCGCCTGCCGGGTTGTAACGATGGCTTTCGGAGTCTATGCCTCCCCGTGCAAATCTACGGCCCTGGTCCCTTTACAGTTTTTTGGTAATCATATCGTTCAACTGCCAGGTAAGGAGTTGCAGAATTACACCTTGCCGTGAATAATTTTCCTGATGGGCAAAAAAGCATTGCCCCGTGGGAGAAGTTTTCCGGGGTGATTTACTCTATTTGTCCAACTTGCATAAGCTCAGTACGTCGGGGTGGGGTTTGCTCAAACATTCAACAAGAATCTCTTCTTCCGCCTTGTTCAGTTTTGCTCCCTGTCCCACCATGTTTTTGATGCTTCTTCTCCAAGATCCTTCCGGGCCGCCGAACCAGTATTTCTTTTCCTGTTCCCTTTCCACTTTCTCACAGACCCTGGTGAGGTAATGACAGGTTTCGCAGCGGGTGGTCAGGAGCTGGGTGCAGCTCTCTTCACCTGCGGCAGGGTGAGGAGAGAAGAAGAGGGGGGTAATGACTGCAAGGATTGAAAGGATCTGCCGGTAGAGGTGGCGGGAATTAGTGATTTTTCCGGTCATGCTGTTCCTTTTGCGAAAGGATTGCGAGAAAAAAGCCGCTTGCCGTGGGTTCGGATAATATGGTCGGGATTATATATGAGATGCGATCTAATTCAACGGATAATTTATATTTCTATGGCTGTTGAAGCAATGTCGGGATTCGGATAGGAACAGGGAAGGCCCTGGTAATTGTTGAAATACAGGCTGTTGTTGTCGAAAGAAAGAATATATTCCGGGGTCAGAGGGATTTTTCCTCCTCCTCCGGGGGCATCCAGAGCAAAGGTTGGGACAGCCATGCCGGAAACATGGCCGATGAGTCCGCGCATTATTTCCAGGCCGGTTTCAAGGGGAGTCCGGAAGTGATCGGTTCCCCGGGTAAGATCTCCTTGAAAAAGGTAGTAGGGCTTGACCCGGATGGCCAGGAGCTTGCGCATCAGTTGCCGGATTGTTTCACGGTCGTCATTGATGTTTTTTAAAAGCACTGTCTGGCATCCCAGGGGAATGCCGGCGTCTGCCAGCATTGAACAGGCATGGGCCGCCTGGGGAGTGATTTCGGCCGGATGGTTGAAATGGGTGTTGATATAAATCGGGTGATATTTGCGTAGCATTGCCACAAGGCTTGTTGTTATCCGCATGGGCAGGGTGCAGGGAACCCTGGTGCCGATCCTGATAATTTCAATGTGCGGCATCTTCTTGAGGGACTGGAGAATTTTTTCCAGCCGCTTGTCGGCAAGCAGCAGCGGATCACCGCCGGAGAGAAGCACTTCACGGATTTGTGGTTTTCTTTCCAGGTAGTCCAGGCCGGCCCGTATCGTTGTGTCGCTGATGGTCATTTCCGGTCGGCCGACTTTGCGTTTACGGGTGCAGAACCTGCAGTACATGGGACATTGGCTTGAGATCAGGAACAGGACCCGGTCCGGGTATTTGTGCACCAGGTTGGGAACCGGGCTCAGGTTTTCCTCGTCCAGAGGGTCGATCACGCAGGAATTGTCCTCTATTTCACGGATGTCCGGTACGGCCTGCCGCCAGAGGGGATCACCGGCCTGTTTGATCAGGCCCAGGTAGTAGGAATTGATTCGCATGGGATAGATTGCGGTTACCTTTGCAATCTCTTCCTGGTCGATGCCTGGAAAGTCGGTAAGCTGTTCAGCGCTGCTGACGCTGTTTTTAAGAATTTTTTGCCAGCTTGTCATTGCTTCTGCATCATTGAAAATGGTAAACTGAAAAGGTAACCAACAGTTCACTTATACAGGGTTACCTTATTCCGCGTCAACGCATAACCTGTCCGGGAGGTTCCAGAATGGGCGGTCATTCCTATCTGCTTAAGTTTGATGAATACGGCAACACCAGGGAAATTTATGTGTACAGCAGCGGGACCGGCGTTGCCGGGAACAGTTTCATCAACAAGGGCACGGCCTTTACCCGGGAGGAACGCGAGTACCTGGGCCTTACCGGAATGCTCCCGCCGGCGGTGCGGGCTCTGCCGAAACAGGTCGAGAACAGCAGAATAAAGGTTGAGGACAAGCAGAGCGATATTGAGCGTTTTATTTACATCCGATCATTGTTTGACCGCAACGTGACCCTCGCCCACGCCCTGATCAAGAGTGATATTGCCAGGTACATGTCCATTATCTACACTCCCACGGTCGGCCTTGCCTGTCAGCATTATTCTTCCATGTTCCGCTCTGCCAACGGCCTCCATTTTTATCCCGGGAATATCGACCGGGCCGAGGATGTGCTCCGGCGGTTTCTGCACCGGGATATCCGGGTGGCGGTGGTAACGGATAATCAGGGCGTTCTGGGCATCGGTGACCAGGGCGCGGGCGGGATAGCCATCTGCGTGGGCAAGCTTATGCTGTATACGCAGGGAGCGGGCATAGCTCCCTGGCACTGTTTGCCCATATCCCTTGACGTCGGCACCAACAATGAAGCGCTGCTCAATGATGATGAGTATCTGGGCTGGCGGCACCATCGGTTGACCGGTGATGAATACATCAATTTTGTCCAGCGTTTTGCCCGGGCCTTTCGCAACGTTTTTCCCAATGCCCTCTGCCAGTGGGAGGATTTTTCCAAGCAGAACGCGTTTGCTATCCGCGATGCCTATCTCCACGATCTCATTTCCTTTAATGATGACATCCAGGGGACCGGAGCCGTAGCGCTGGCCGGCATCCTGACGGCCATGAAAATCAAACAGGAAAAGCTCACAGACCAGATATTTCTCATCCACGGCGCAGGGGCGGGCGGCGTAGGCATTGCCGAACAGATCGAAACAGCGCTCCGGGAAGAGGGATTGACGAAAGATGAAGCCAGGTCGCGGATATTGACCCTTGATTCACGCGGGTTGATAATATACAGCGATGACCTCCTGCCGTACAAAAAGAAGTTCGCCAAAGATCCTGTTTGGCTCGATTGGATGAAGGACGAAAAGGATGCCCAATTGGAAAATGTGGTGGCCAAGGCAGGAGTGACCGTGCTGATTGGAACATCGGGCCAGGCCGGCTGCTTTACCAGGGAGATTGTTCAGTCGATGCTCCAGCATACGGACCGGCCGGTGGTGATGCCCCTGTCCAATCCGACCACCATGGCCGAGGCCATTCCGGCCGATCTCTATCGCTGGACCGAAGGGCGTGTGCTGGTGGGGACGGGCTCCCCCTTTCCGCCGGTCGAATATAATGGAAAAATGCATAATGTCGGTCAATGCAACAATGTATTCGTATTTCCGGGCGTAGGCCTGGGAGTGCTTGCCTCCGGCGCTCGGGAGGTCCTGCCCGAATTTTTTACCGCCGCCGCCCGCGCTGTTTCAGCGTATGTGACTGCCGGGGAATTGAACCAGGGGGTCCTGGTGCCGGATGTGACTGCCCTGCGCGATGTCAGTCTGCAGGTGGCCACGGCAGTCGGCGAGGCTGCGATTAATCTCGGCGTGAGCAGGCCGTGCGCCTTTTCTTCTTTCCAGCATGACAATGATCCGGCCAGGTTGGGGACCTTGATTCGTAAAATACGCTGGGAACCGGACTATGCGCCACTGGTCGCCATGTAGGACAAGATCGCTGCTTGAGTGAAATATTTATTCTGGCGGTATAATATTGTTTTGCCTTAAAGAAAACTTTTGAGAATCCTTTCCCTGTGGATATAATACATATATTATTTCCGTTTCGGAAAATATCTATGTCGACCCGTGCCCTGTGACGTATATCCTCACGGAGTAAATTGGCAGAACGCCGGCCTGATGTGGACGGCAGGCATCGTATCGTCAAACGATCAACAACATGAAAAGGAGAACACGATGAAAAAAATTTCTGGCCTGATGACAGCACTGTGCCTGGGGATGATTTTGGCAGTCGGCAGCGCGAGCGATTCGTATGCCAAGGACCGGCTGGCATTCTCCGGCGGTCCGGAAGGCGGCACGTTTCAGTATTTTTCAAATGGTATCGCGACCCGGCTGTCCAAGAACATCGATAATCTTGAGGTATCCAACATGGCCTCTGCCGGGTCCCTGGAAAATCTCCGCCGGGTGAATTCGGGCGAGGCGGATTTCGGCATTGTCTATTCCGGCGATACCTATCTCGGACGCAATGGCAAGCTCACCGAGGATACCAGGGAGTATACCAAGGTCAAGGCCATGGCCTATCTGTACGGCGCTCCCGCACACCTGCTTGTCAAGGCTGACAGCGGTATTAACAAGGTGGAAGACCTGGTCGGCAAACGTGTCGCGGTCGGCGGTCCCGGTTCAGGCGCAGCCGGTTCGGCCCAGCGTTATTTCACCAGCCTGGGACTCTGGGACAAGATGAAGGTTGAGTTCATCGGCTATTCAAAAGCGGCCTCTGCCCTGGGCGACAACCTGATTGACGCCATGTGGGTTTTTGCCGGTTACCCGAATTCCTCGATAATCCAGGCGGCGGCCAGCAACAAGATCAAGCTGCTCGATCTGGTTGAAGCAGGCGAGAAGGCCGGTTTTTTTGAGGATTATCCTTTTTATACCAAGCTCGCTATTCCGGCCAAAACATACAGTGGGGTTGACACCGAGACCAAGTCATTTCAGGATTCCGCTCTCTGGGTAACCGGAGATCATGTCCAGGGCGATATAGTGTATAAATCCCTGGCGGAAATTTTCTCCAAGGAAGGACTTGGCTACATGGTCAAAGTGAAAAGCACGGCCAAAGCCATGACCATTGAAGACGGGCTGAAGGGCATCGTCACTCCGGTTCATCCCGGGGCCGTCAAATTCTGGGAGGAAAAAGGGTTGACCATTACTCCGGAACAGAAATAACCGCCAGGTAAAAGGATGACCTCGCAAAGAGTCATCAATGGTTTTTCTTTTATGATTGAACGGGGGAGCGGGTATGCGCCTGCTCCCCCGAATTCCTTAATAAACGGGCGGGGAATACAGCATGTCTGAGGATCTTGACAAGGAAATACAAAGCATTGACCGGAAAGATCAGGCAAAGCTCAAAAAACTCGTCGAAAAGGATGCCAAGAGCGCCAGGAAGCCTACAGGACTGTGGAAATGGATAACAGCTCTGCTCGGCGCCGCCATGGTGCTTTTTTATTTTTATACGGCAGGAATTACCACCGTGTCCACCCCGTATCACCGGGGAGTCTATGTTTTTATCACCTATGTCCTCGTTTTTCTGCTCTATCCGGCGGGGAAGGTGTATATGCGCCTACCGCTCACGCTGTTTACCGGCTTTGTCATTTCTTCCGCCGCCATGTTTTTCATCTTTTATGGCGGGGATTCGGTAGCCTTTCATGACCGCCTGATGAATGTCCACAGTGCCTGGGACAGCGAGGGTTTCGGTCCGGCTCTGACCGCAGCTTCACAATTGTGGCCTCTTGCCCTGGGAACCGTGATAATCGCGGCGGTTCTCATGTATGTTGACAGGTGGATGGCCGGCAGGTGGGAGAAAAATCCGACACTGTCCGACATCCTGCTGGCCCTGATTTCTGCAGCAGCCGTCTCCTACTGGATCGGGGAATTTGAATCACTGAATTACCGCGCCGGCGCCGAGACGGAACTTGACGCCATGGTCAGCGTCGTCGGGGTTCTGGTGTCGCTGGAGGTGTGCCGCAGGGTCCTGGGCTGGTCCATGACCTTTATCGGGGTCTTCATGCTCTGCTATGCCTATTTCGGTCCTTATTTTCCGGAGGTTATCGCGCACCGCGGCTTTGGGTTTGAACGGTTGAGCACGGCTCTTTTTCTTACAACAAACGGTGTATTCGGGGTTATGGCAAATGTCCTGGCCACCTATGTCATTCTGTTTATTTTTTTCGGCGCCTTTCTGCATAAATCAGGGGCCGGGAAATTCTTTATCGATCTCCCCATGGCCATGGCGGGAAGAAGTACAGGCGGGCCGGCCAAGGTTGCGGTCATCGCTTCCGGCCTCTTTGGCTCGGTATCTGGCAGCGCCATTGCCAATACGGTCTCCACCGGCGCCTTCACCATTCCGCTCATGAAGCGGGCCGGCTTCAAGCCGCATGTGGCCGGCGCCATTGAACCTTCAGCCTCAATCGGCGGCATGTTCATGCCGCCGATCATGGGCGCCGGAGGATTCCTCATGGCGGAGCTGACTGAAACCCCTTATTCCTATATCATGATGATCGCGGTATTTCCGGCGCTTCTTTATTTTTTCTCGGTGTTCTGCATGATTCATTTTGAGGCCAAGAAGCACAACATCAAGGGGATTATCGGAGACGATATGCCGCACTGGACCGTGGTTCTTAAACGGGAATGGTATTTTTCCCTGCCCCTGGTGGTCATCACGGTCCTGATGATCATGGGCCGTTCGCCCGGTTATTCGGCCTTCTGGGCCACGCTTTCCTGTATTGGCATAAGCTGGGTGCGCAAGGAGACTCGGATGGGGCCGAAGGAGATATGGGAGGCCATTCTCACCGGCGCCAGAAATACATTGATCATCGGCGCCACCCTGGGCGTGATCGGGATTATTGTCGGCACCATCTCGCTCACCGGAATCGGCTTGAAATTTTCCGATATCATCATTTCCCTTGCCAACGGCAATCTTCTCCTGGCCATGGCCCTGGTTGCCATCGCATCGCTTATTCTGGGCATGGGGGTGCCGGTTACCGCTGCCTACCTGATTACTGCGGTCCTGGCCGTTCCGCCGCTGACCGAGATGGGCGTTGTCCTTATTGCCGCCCACATGATCGTGTACTGGTTCAGCCAGGATTCCAATATCACCCCCCCCGTGTGCGTG
The DNA here is from genome assembly GCA_023544645.1 of Desulfobulbaceae bacterium. Taxonomy (GTDB): domain Bacteria; phylum Desulfobacterota; class Desulfobulbia; order Desulfobulbales; family Desulfobulbaceae; genus UBA10518. The sequence goes on from JAMJFO010000001.1 coordinate 31,324, forward strand.
GCTGCCTATGCCGGCGCCGCAATCGCCGGGTCTGATCCGTGGAAGACGGGCTGGACAGCATTTAAGTTTGCCAAACTGCTGTATATCGTGCCCCTGCTTTTTGCTTTCACCCCCCAGATTCTTTTTGAGGGCAAGCCCATCATCGGGCCCCATATTGATGATGATATCATGGGAGCATCCGTCCTTGAATTGAAGGTTGAAAACGGACAGGAATTTGAAAAGGGACAGGAGATTGCGGTGGTGCTGGATGGTGAATCCATCAAAAAGGTTGTTGCCGGAAGGGATGGGGTGATCAAGAATTTGGTTGTCTTCAAAGGCCAGAGGGTCGATACTGGAGCAGTTTTTGCCGAAACCAAGCCTGCTCCGGCCAAGGTATTTTCATCCATGTTTTCAGCCGTTCTCGGGACTGTTGCTTTTTCGGCGCTGACCATGTTTTTTCTGATACGCAAAACAAACATCATTGAATGGCTGCTGCTGGCAGCGGCGACCATTCTGCTCTACTGGCCCACGCTTGTAACCGACGGTGCCGGCCTGGTTCTGGTAGCTCTGGTTGTTATGCTGCAAAAAGCCCGGAACAGAAAAGACTTGCAGCTGCAGCCCGCATGACGCTTATTACTTCAGGGGAGGGATCAGGTGGACCTGCTGCCGGACTTCAAAAAAATACTGTACTGCACCAAGATCGGACCCAATTCAGCCTATATTTACCGCCATGCCCTGGCTTTGGCTGAAAAGTTTGACGGGGCCATCACAGTTCTTCATGTCATGGAAACCCTGACACCTGATCAGGAGGCCCTGATTGACGGTTATATCGGACCCGATTCCATTCATGATGTTGTGGAGCATGAGGAGCTGGATGCGGCCGAGAGAATGAAAAAGCATCTTGACACCTTTTGTTCACGTCAGGGGCAAGCAGCCAGCTGTGCTCTGCGGGTGGATGAAATCGTTGTTGTTGAGAGTTCTTCACCTGCCGAGGAAATTGTCAGGCAGTCTGTTGCCATGGGCGTTGATGTTATTGTCATAGGTGCTCACGCCCAATCGTCCCTTCTCGACGCGCTGCTGGGTTCTACAACTCAGAAAGTCATAAAAAAATCCTCCATTCCGGTTTTCGTTGTCCAGGTTCCGCTTGGGGAACAGGAACTGACTTTGGTCGGAATTTAACCCTTTGCTGTACTACTCGTTGTAAAAATTACTGGAGGATGTTCCAGGCTCGCGAACATGCAACAAAGGATATTGTGGTTTTGTGTCCGATTAACTACATTGAACGTATCCTATAAGTTTATCGCAACCGAATAGATGTATGAGATTATACCGGCCACATTCCTTCTTTACTCTGCTCCTGATTGCATTTTTCTTTGTATGTATGCCTCTGCTGGCGGCTCTGTACAGCTCGGTGCAGATCCTCGATGCCGTGGTGCAGCAAAGTGTTGCTACTGTTTTCAGTTCTGTTGACAGGGTCAAAAGAAGCAGGGCCGTGGTGGAGCTTTTCCAGGATCAGGAGCGTATGGCCCGCTTGTATGATGTGCTCGGTGAACCGGTCCAGCTGCAGTATGTGAACAAGGCTCACCTGGAAATTGAAAAGGCATTGGAAGCCTTGTTGCCATCCGGCGGTAATGAACAACTTGGCCAGTTGATTGGAGAGCTGAAGTCCAGGGAAAATTATATTATCACGGTCCTGAATCGTTTTACCACCGGTCCCGAAAAACTCAAAAAAGAGAAGCAGGCCGTGCTTTCCCAGTATCGGGAAATCGGCAGGCTGGCTGCCAGTCTTTTGCAGTTGAGCAATCAGCTGATGGTAGAAGAAGTTGAAGAGTTGAGGCTGAAAGTCGACCAAGACAAGGACCGGTTGATCTGGCAGACCTCCGGGTTGATTTTTTTCACCATTCTGTTCAGCGCGATATTCATTCTGCTTATTTTCAGACCAATCAGGCAGATTGATAAAGGTATCGAGAGTCTTGGCGAAGGAAATTTTGAAACGCCGATTACCGTGTCGGGTCCGCGGGACCTGGAAAACCTGGGGACAAAGCTGGATTGGCTGCGTAAGCGTCTGGCCAAGCTTGACCGGGAAAAAGTCAAACTCATAGCGCATATTTCCCATGACCTGAAAACACCCCTGGCGTCGATCAAGGAAGGAGCTGGTCTGCTCCAGGATGAACTGGTGGGTCCGATAAACGACCAGCAGAAACAGGTGGTCGGTATTCTTGCAAAAAATTGCTCAAAACTGCAGAGACTTATTGAGGATATCCTCAATTTCAACATGGCTCAGGCCAGGCAGATGCCGCTGGCCAATGAATTGATCCAGCTTGATACGCTCATCGAGGATGTGGTCGCTGATCACCGTAATTCAATACTGGCTCGGAATATTAAACTTGACGTCCAGCTTGTTTCCGTGGCTATCTATGGGAATCGAAACCAGCTCAAGACAGTTTTCGACAACCTGATTTCCAATGCGGTCAAGTTTACCCCTGACCATGGGGTAATTCGAATCCTGCTGAAAGCTGATAGTAAAATTGCCGCGTGTCTTGTCGAGGATAGCGGCGGCGGAGTCGATGAAGAAGAGCGGTCTCAAATTTTTTCCCCTTTTTTCCAGGGGAAAAAGGCTGAAAAAAGTGTGGTCAAGGGATCTGGCCTGGGACTTGCAATAAGTAAAGAATATGTGCAGAACCACGGTGGGACGATTCGCCTGCTTCCCGGTAAAAAAGGCGCTCGTTTCGCAGTGACGCTGCCGCTGAAAGAGTAATGCACGTGGTGGAAAAATACATTGTCCTGTTCTGCAGTATAGTTATTCTGGGTGGATGTGCGCAATTGCGGGAACATGCCGGGGGGGACGAAGAGTGCATCGAGCCGCTCACTTTTCCCGCCTTCAGCTGCAATTATCTGCTTTCATGCCTGAACGACACGCAGAATCTGGACAGTGAAGAATTCGGTTTCAAGTTCGAGTTGGCCGAGGCTGAGCTTAAGCATGGCCGCAAACTGGATAAACTGCATTTTATTTGTCTGAGTTTGCATGAAAAGGCTGATTATAAACAGTTTCAACAGGGAGCTGACGTACTTGAGCGGTATCTTGAGGACTACCATGACGCAGGCGAAGATATGCTGGGCTTGCGAATCCTTGTTCAACGTATTGATGAGGAAATAATGAACAGGTGGAGCGCCTGGAAATCGCTGCTTAATGACAAGAAAGAGCTTATGGCTGAAGTCGACTCGTTAAAGGTTCGGGTTGAAGAGCAGCAGAAACAGATAGAACGTCTTAAGAATATTGAAAATATAATTAAAAGCAGGGAGATTGATCGACCATGAGTGAAAAAGGATATAAAGTGCTTCTTGTCGATGATGAGGCTGATCTGCTCAGCCTGTGGAAAGTTCGACTTGAAAGTAATGGCTTTGAGGTCACAACCGCACTCAGCGGCGAGGAAGCTCTGGCCAAAATGTCTGTGGTCAACCCCCATGTGGTGATAACCGACCTGAGAATGCCGGGAATTGATGGCATGGCCCTGTTTGAGGCAATTCGGGAGAGAAACAAGACCATCCCTGTAGTCATTATCACTGCGCATGGCTCCATCCCGGAAGCTGTAGAGGCTACCAAACAGGGTGTTTTTTCCTTTCTCACCAAGCCCATTGAAGGCAAGGAGCTGATAAGGGTGACCGAAAAGGCCCTGAAGCTTTCCACCGGCGGCACCCTGGATCAGAATGAAACGGATGAATGGCGCAGTGATATAATTTCCAAGAGCGCTATCATGGAAGACCTGCTCTCCCGGGCCAAACTGGTGGCCGATACTGATTCCACGGTTTTGATTCGAGGAGAAAGCGGCACCGGCAAGGAGCTTCTGGCCATTGCCATCCACCGGGCCAGCAGCCGCAAGGATGAGCCCTTTATACCGGTCAACTGTACTGCCATCCCGGAGACACTGCTCGAGTCCGAGTTGTTTGGCCATGCCAAGGGATCGTTTACCGGCGCGGAGAAAAGTTATTTCGGACTGTTTCAATCCGCCCACAAGGGGACACTTTTTCTTGATGAGATTGGTGATATGCCTCTACACCTTCAGGTTAAACTCCTCAGGGTGCTGCAGGAAAAACAGGTGAGACCCGTAGGGAGCTCAACCCCTGTGCCCATTGATGTGCGGATTATTTCGGCGACCCATCGAAATCTGGAGGAAGCCATTGAAGAGAAGATGTTCAGGCAGGATCTTTTCTACCGTCTCAACGTTGTCAGTCTTGAACTGCCGCCTTTGCATAAACGTAAGGAAGACATCCCGCTGCTGGCCGAATATTTTCTGGGAATTCTTTCGGATAGTGATGAAGAGCAGATGAAAAAAATTACTCCGGAAGCAATGCAGATACTTGTGGACGCTGCCTGGCCGGGTAATATCCGCCAACTGTACAACGTTATAGAAAATGCCTTTGCCCTGTCCACCTCCTCGCTCATTACCGAAAATCTTCTGCATGATGCTATTAAGCAACACCAGAGGAAGATACCTCCATTGTCCGAAGCCCGTCGTCAGTTTGAACAGCAGTATCTTATTCAGCTTCTGCAGACAACCAATGGTAATGTGTCGCAGGCTGCGCGGATAGCCAACCGGAATCGCACGGATTTTTATAAGCTGTTGAACCGCCATCATATCGTTCCCTCTTTGTACAAATCATAAAGCCTGGCTAACTTCTCATTTTATCATTTTTTTTCTTTTGTCGCATTACAGAGACCGGAGTAGCGGCTGATTTCCTTTGTTTCGCGAAAACAGGGAGTTTTTACCTGTAGCCGGATGGAGACAGTTTCCTGGTCTGAAACACAACGGCGCTCCTCTGCATCTTCCCATTCTTTTGCTGGAGAAATGAAGATCGCATGGTTTTCTTGTATATAACTGCTTGATATTTTTATAATAAAAAACATTTTTCGACGCCGTCTGGGCACGATTTTTAATATTTTTTTCTGGCACAGAAACTGCTTTAGGGGAGGGAATTGCCAATGGATTATTAAATAAAAAATTTATGACCGAACAGGGAAAAAACGTATCATGAATTCTGTATCATGCACCGGAGGAGGAAAAGCTGTACGCTCCCTGCTTTATCCTGTCTTTTTTTTCTTTTTTTTAACTATTTTTGTTTTTGTCAGTGGCAGCCCTGCCGTGGCGGCCATACCCGGTCAGGTCTCCTTTGCCTGGCAGGCAAATCCTCCTGAGGATAACGTGATCGGCTACCGCCTGTATTACGGTGGATACAGCAGGTTCGACTCCAGCGGCAAGCCTAAAAGCAACTTTTCCTACGATTATTATATTGATTTTGCCGAGCTTGAGCGCTGTTATACCGACGGCTCCGGTGTATCCTGTCGAATATTGAGTTCGGAAGAATTACAATGCGTCAATCTGAACCGGGATGTTCCCACGTGTACGATTTCAAACCTGCATGGCAGCCTTTATTTTGCGCTGACAGCCTATAATGCTCAGGCCGAAAGCACTTATACGCCGGAATTGAACCTTACTGTTAATCCGGAAGGTCTGGCGGCTGTCCGGCAGGCGGCTGCAATGCTGCTTTTGAAGAAGTGAGAATAAACGATGAGGAATGAAAATGGCAATGTTAATGCTCTTTAAAATAGGTTGTGAACTGGCCCTGTTGTTTTGTGCAGTTGGCCTGCTGTTATGTGAAAAAGAAAGACGCAGGTTCAAATGATGTTCCGTTTAATAAAAACAGGGGGAATTCTCAATATGACGGCCTCTGCAGAAAGTCAAAAAGGTTCTTGAGAACCGTGTGGAATCAATCAGTTGAAACATCTATCCGTCGGCTGAACAAGGCATTGCGAGGAAGGCAATATGGGAGTGTAGGATTTTCTTCCTGCTTTTTCATTTTATTGCTGATCATGGCAGTTGTGAGCTGCACCAAAGCTCCCGAGGTCGCCCAAAAGACCCTTGCGGTTCAATCTGAAGTCGCAGAGTCTGGAAATTCCGTGCAGGAACCGACTGCCCGGGATCGTTGGCAGGCGCTTATCCGGGAGAATAGATTTGCTTCAATGGATCAGAAGCTCAAAGCAGTGAACGCATTCTTTAATGGGTTTGATTTTGTTGAAGACAGGTATTTGTGGGGCAGTGATGATTACTGGGCAACCTTGTCTGAAACCCTGGGCAAGAACGCCGGAGACTGCGAGGATTTCACCATCGCCAAATATTTTACCCTGCGAGAATTGAATATTTCCCATGAAGATATGCGGCTTACCTATGTCATTTCCGTAAAAACCAAAGAGCCGCATATGGTCCTCACTTTGCGTGTAGATTCATCCCGGGAGCTTATAGTCCTTGATTCGCAGAACAACGCCCTCCTGCCTGTTTCCAGGCGACATGATCTTGTCCCGGTTTTCAGCTTCAATACAGAAGGATACTGGCTGGCGAGATATGATGAGGGGTGGAGTGGCGAACGCATCGGCAGCGCCGGTAAATTATCTTTATGGCATAATGTGCTGCAGCGGATGGGAGATGGGCAGAGCGTAATTTCTGACGGCTGATCCATTTTTTATGAAAAAATCATCCTGCCGGTGGCAATGAATGTATACAAGAACAGCGCCGTTGACGATAGATACAACGATTTAACCAGTTGCCGCCATGTCCTCCGTTTTACAATTTCTTGCGCAGTTGCAACTGTAAAACGCTGATAGATAGTAATTCCTTCCTGTTTGTTCAAATCAGGGTTGCCATATTCGTCCCCACCACAGTATAATTCCACCTTGCTATTCAAGGCTTAATTTTCACAGAGTATGCTCATGATAAAATGGATTTTTTCATTTTTTGCCGTCATATTTTTTGCGCAACCAGCCGTGGGGCAGGAGGGGGATTTTGCCCGGTGTATCGCCGGTCTGCGCGAACGGGCAAAGTCAGAACGCCTGCCGGCCTGGATAGTGGACGAGGTGATGCCGAACCTCAGCTACCAGTCCCGGGTTATCGAATTGGACCGGTCACAGCCTGAATTCACCCAGACGTTTGCCGATTATCTCCATCGCCGGCTTACACCGGAACGGATCGAACGCGGGCGACAGCTGCGTGATGAGTATGATCTGTTTCTTGCAGAACTGACGCGAAAATATGGTGTTCCCGGTCACTATCTTATTGCATTCTGGGGCCTGGAGACAAATTATGGCAATTATCTCGGAAAGATGCCAACCCTGGACTGCCTGGCCACCCTCGCCTGTGATCCCCGCCGCAGTGATTATTTTACCGGGGAGCTGATGACTGCCCTGTCCCTGCTGCAAAGGGAATCCCTTACTCCCGATGAGATGAAGGGTTCATGGGCTGGCGCCGTGGGCCATACCCAATTCATGCCTTCAGCATACAGCAGGCATGCCGTCGATGGTGATGGTGACGGCACCATCAACCTGTGGCAGAGTGAGCGTGATGCCCTGGCCAGCGGCGCAAATTTTCTTGCCGGCCTTGGCTGGAAAACGGGTGAGCGTTGGGGCAGGGAGGTGACTCTGCCCGAAAATTTTCCGTATGCGGAAACCGGATTGGCAAATCGGAAGCCTCTCAGCGCCTGGAGAGATCTCGGAGTAACCATGACCGATGGGACCCCGCTGCCCGATGTGGGAATGAAAGGGGCGATCCTGGTTCCGGCGGGACATACCGGGCCGGCGTTTATAGTATACCGGAATTTTGATGTTATTATGCGCTGGAATCGCAGTGAATCCTATGCGCTGTCTGTGGGATTGCTGGCAGATAGAATCGCCGGCGGAGTTTCCCTTGCCCGTCCTCCATCGACAACCGAATCGGCATTGAGCCGAAGAACCGTTGAAAAAATACAGATGCGGTTGAATGATCTGGGGTTTTCCGCCGGCGGGGTGGATGGTGTGCTGGGACCGGCCACGCGGTCAGCCCTGCGTGCTTTTCAGAAGTCAACCGGTATGGTTGCTGATGGACACCCGGACGGCAAGACTCTCAGGGCACTTAAGATCGCGTTAGAACCTTCATCATGAATCATGATTCTCCACAGCGGTCCGTCGATTTCCGCAATCTTTTGTTCACCATGGGCGGACTGGCGATTGTGCTGCTCCTGATCGTTTTTGTCAGGGAAAGGACCGTCTTGCAGGAACCGCCGGTTGTTGCCGAAAAGCAGGTTAAGGTTGAGAAAAAAAAATTGACGCAAAAGACAACGCTGGATATCCAGCCGCTGGTGACCAGGTTTGGTCCTCTTCCGGATTTCAATTCCTACAGGCAGGTCGAGAAACGAAAAGCGGCATTTATCGATTACCTGTCCCCCATCATTGAATACCAGAACAATAAGATCCTGCATGACAGAGCCCGTCTGGAAAAGGTAGCGAGACGTATCCTCAATGGAGAAGCACTCCCCGGGGAGGAAAAAAGATGGCTGAAACAGCTGGCCGACAAGTATGAAGTACAGTGGAACAGCGACGACCCTGCTGCAGCGGTGTTCAGGCTTGCCCGTCGGGTGGACGTCATTCCCCTGTCATTGGCGCTTGTGCAGGCGGCCAAGGAATCAAGCTGGGGACGGTCCAGATACGCGGTGGAAGTCAATAATCTTTTCGGCCAGTGGTGCTATGATCAGGGATGCGGGGTTATCCCCGGAGAAAGGCCTGCCGATGCCATTCATGAAGTAAAGAGATTTAACACGGTTTCCGACGCCACCCGCAGTTATATCCATAACCTGAATACGCATCCTCAGTATGCGAGACTCAGGCGGATTCGCCAGAACCTGCGGATGCGTCATGAACCCCTTTCCGGCCGGGTGCTGGCTGAAGGTCTGCTCTACTACTCGGAGAGACGACAGGCGTACGTCAGGGAGGTCAAGGAGATGATCCATCAGTTCCATCTATTTCAACAGCAAAGAACAGGGTAAATGAAAAATTCTGTCATGGCGGTTGCGCTCATCCTGTTTTGGAGTGCTTCACTCCATGCCGCAGATCACGCGGTGGTTCTTCTTTATCATCATGTCAGCGACAAAACGCCGGCCAGCACCAGCGTAACACCGGCAGTCTTCCGCCGGCACCTTGATTATCTTGAATCGGAAGGTTTCATCGTTCTGCCTCTCAGCCGGGTGTTGAAGGCCCTTGAGGATGGGCGTCCGGTGCCTGACAGAACAGTATCCATTACCTTTGATGATGCGTATCGGTCCGTTGTTGACCAGGCACTGCCCATGCTGAAGCAAAGAAAGTATCCTTTCACGGTTTTTGTCAATACCGATGCCATTGACCGGCAGTATCGCAGCTACATGGGGTGGGATGATCTCAGGCGGCTGCTTGATAACGGGGCGGAAATCGGCAACCATAGTCATACCCATGCCCATCTGGCCAGGCGTCTGGAAGGAGAAACCGAGCAGCAATGGCGCGCCCGGGTCGAGCAGGATATTGAATTTGCCGGCAGGCGTTTGCTGAAAAAACTTGGTGTTCAAGCGCATATGTTCGCCTACCCCTACGGAGAGCATACTGCCGAACTGCGGGAGATAGTTGACGGGCTTGGATATATGGGCATTGCCCAGCAGTCAGGGGCTGTGGGGTACGGTTTCAACAGGCTGGCCGTGCCCCGCTTTCCCATGGCGACAAACCATGCGGATATGGATCGTTTTGCAGTCAGCGTTAATTCCCGGCCGTTGCCGGTGATTGACGTTGCATCCGGACCGGCCGTCCAGGTTGCCGGAGAAACCAGCCAATATCAACTGGCTTTCACTTTGCTGGCGGGAGATTATCATTCATCCTCCCTTTCCTGCTACAGCAGTGACGGTGAAAAACTGGAACTGAGGAGGGAGGGCGATCGGATTTCAGTGGGGTTGCCGGACTGGGGTTCAGGCCGTCAAAAAATTAACTGTACCGCGCCTTCCTTGACAGAAAATGGTGAATATTACTGGTACTCCCACTTGTGGCTGATCAAAGAGCCCGACGGGAACTGGTACACAGAGTAAGGTGGTATTTTTCTGAAATATGACAACGAAAAGACCTTTGACCGAGGTGTCTGGCAACAGGTCTTCCCGGCTTGCCGGGTCTGGGATATAAAAACTATTCTTCTTTAATTGCCTGGAGAGGTTCCATCCTCGCCAGCCGAATCACCGGGATGGCCGCGCCGATAAGGCAGACGCCGATGCCGACCAGCATGGCAATAATACTGTACATGACATTGAGCATGGAGATCGAGGCATAGGCCCCGAGTTTGCTGAGCAGATCAAAGTTGCCGGCAAGGTGGTGGATGAGATAGTTGCCGATGCCGATGCCGATAATTCCGCCCAGGAGACTGATGATGGCGGCCTCGGACAGAAACATTTTCATGATGTGGGACCTGTGGGCGCCAATTGCGCGTAATATACCCACTTCCCGCCGCCTTTCATTGGCCAGGGCCGTGAAGGTCGACCAGGCAAGAAGCACGGCCAGGGCTGAAGAAATGAGGATGGTGATGGAAAAAACGCTGGTAATGTCTCTGAGGGTTGTGCGGACATTCGCGCCGATGCTGCCCCTGGTCATGGTTCCGATATTGGGGAACATGCCCTGGATTTTATTGGTCGCATCCACCAGTTCAACCCCTTCTTTTAATTTAATAAATATAATCGAAATTTTCCCGGGAGAATATTTGCCCGTGACAGATGCGGAGATTTTGTCCAGATCTTCAACCCGCATAAAGATTCCATGGTCCAGTCCGGTGCCTGTTTCCCTGAGGTCGCCGACAACTTTGACCTCTTTGTTGAACAGGGCCATGGTCTTGATCAGGCCGAGATATTCATACACATAGCTGCCAATATAGACTTCTCCCTCTTCCAGGGGTTTGGGAGGTTCGCTGAACCAGGGAGATATGACAAAATCCGTTTCCGGGTCAAATGCCACTACTTGCCCTTCAACAATGCTGCAACACCCGGATTCAAGGGTTTCCAGGTAAATCTGGAAGGTGGCTTTTTCAATCTCGGGCAGATCCTTGACTTTCTCATAGACTTCCCTGTCCATGTAAAAATCTTTTTTCTTGCTCTCAAGGATAAATTCCTCAGCCTTTTCTATGGCCTCAACAGGCACCATAACAATCTCTGCGCCGAGTTTCCTTGATGCGGCTTCTATATCGTCATGGACCGCCCGGTTGAAAAGCAGGGCAAAGACCAGCAGGGAAACCAGCAGGGAAACAGCAGCGGCAAGGACAATATTGCGGAAAATTTTACGGGAAACGGTTTTCCAGGCAATACGGAGGATGGAATCCAATCGCTTTGAGGGGGGCATAGGTCAGTCCGGTTCTACAAAATCGTGATGATTATGATGCTATGTGTATGAGAGGACGAACAATGTATACATTGAGCGGGAAATGAATTCAACGAATAATTCGGAGAATGTTCACAAAAAAACCGGAAGGGCGAACCCCTCCGGTTTCTTAAGCTTCAGTTAAAATTGATTTTACTGAAAATTGGCATCAAGCCCGCAGAGAACAGCGTGGGTTTCCAGACCTTCTTCGTTATGGCAGGCAAGGCATGTTGAAGTTGACTGGCCAACGAATTTCTTGGCTGCAACGTCGAACAACTTGAGCTGGCCGTCCATGGTGAAATCGTCTGCTCCCAGTTTGTCACCGGTAAACACTTCGTCTTCACAGTTCGGCGCTTCACGGGAGATTTTTTTGAAATTGCCGTTGTTCAGTGTTTTGGTTCTGGAGGTGGCAATAACATACTTGCTGTCCGGGGTGAACATGGCGTCATGGTTTTCTTCCAGCTCGCCCATGGGTTGACGAACAACGAGTTCAAGGGTCTCAGCGTCGACGATGTACATGGTGTCACCGCCGGAGAGTCCGATCAGCTTGCCGTCCGGAGAGTAGGTGGAACGGAAGTTGACGGTCTTGCCGGCGTTGCCAGGAATGGCTGCTCTTTTGATGAGCTTGACTTCACCTTTTTCAAGAGCCTGGGCATCGAGAAGCATGAGGTGGATCTTGCCGATGGGCTTGCCATGATCCGAATCAGCCTCGTTTACGGAGATCAGCATCTTGGTCATGTCCGGCGAGTTAACGCCGTGATAGAATTTGTAAGGAACCCCCGGGTCAGCCTCGGTTCCTTCCAGGAAAACACTGGCAACACGTTTCATGTCTGATTTCTGGAAAACATCGATATACCCCTTGCTGCTCATGGTGATGGGGAAAAAGAAATCCTTGGTCTGGCCGGAACCACAGTACATAGACTTGGTGTTTCCCTGACCCTTTTCAGGAACCGGCGCCACAACGTCCATTACTTTCTCGCCTGATTTGAGATCAGTTGCGCCGACATGGGGGCCGCCGACTTCCTTGTCGATTTTATAGGTGGACCAGAACATCAGGTCTCTTTTGTTGGCATCGATACGCGCATCATGGACCGGATGGGTCGCGGCGTCGCCGATATCTACTTTGTCCAGGGCTTTGAGTTTGATAGGTGCGGCTGCACTGGGGTCAATTTCAACAGTGGCTTTCGCAAAGTGGCCGCCCATGCCGGCAACGTATACTTCCGCATTGTAGCTTTCAGCTTGCGCTGATGACTGGAAGCCTAATGTTCCCATCGTCAGGGCGCCGGCAGCAACAAGGGCGTACAAACAGGTTTTCTTGGAAATGATTTTCATATTCTCCTTCCTCCGTCACAATTGATGTAATTGGCCGGCAAAAATCCGAAGCAGGTTTGGTTGCTGCTCCATGGCGTTGCCGGCCACCACATGCGCCAGTCGGCTTACTGTTGTCATGTGGACTTTCCTCTTGTGGTACTTGTACCACACCGTGTGGTAGTTTCGCAAATAAAATTTTAATCATTTTTCAAAAAAATACAACAGAAAGAAGTATTTCCGATTTAATGCCGGAAATTTAGGCGGTTGATTACGGTCCATATAATTTTATCACTACAGTTTGTTGAATAAGTTTGTTGAATAAAGAAGGTGATTTTTTGCCTTTTTGTCGAATCTGCAATTTTCACTCCGAGAAATATGCCTATGAGCAGTTGTTGCATATCGTCTTTGCTTCGGATATCATTCTGATACACACTCTCAATAACCTGAAAGGAACCTGGACATGATTATCGAATGTCGTGATCTCCACAAGGAGTATAGTGCAGACAACCGTGTTGTTACCGCTGTGCACAATGTCAATTTTTCCGTCGAAAAAGGGGAATTCGTCGTTATTCTCGGCCATTCCGGCTCCGGCAAGACTACTCTGCTGAGTCTCATCGGGGGGCTGACCGTCCCTGACCGAGGCAGCGTGTTTATCAATGGGATTGAAAACTGGCAGCAGAGCGATGAAGACCTCTCGGATATGAGGAACTGTACCATCGGGTTTGTTTTCCAGTTTGCCAGCCTGATCCCCACCCTTACTTCCCTGGAAAATGTTCTTCTCCCGCTGTCCTTCGGTAAGCGCCCGCGGGGTGATTATCAACAGGCCCTTGAAATCCTCGAGCTGGTCGGATTGAAGGACAAGGCCAATGCCTTTCCCTCCCAGCTTTCCGGTGGCCAACAGCGGCGGATAGCCATTGCCAGGGCATTCATCAATCAGCCGGACATTATCCTGGCAGATGAGCCGACCGGCGACCTGGATGAGCAAACCGAGAAGGAGATTCTTGATATTTTCCGCAAATATAACGAAAAAGGAATGACCTTTGTGGTGGTTACCCACAACACCCACCTGGCCCTGACTCAAAAAGATGCGAGAGTTCTTGAGATGCGCCAGGGAATCCTCGGTGACCGGATTTCTGTCCAGGAAAAAATTAAGGATATGATCGGAGCAGTTTGAAACAGGATGTTATTTGCCCAGCTCGAAAAAACTATGATCAAGCGCCTGCTTTGTATAAGCCTGCTGCTCTTTTCCATGCTGTCAGCGGCATGCAGTCAGGAAAAAGTAACCAAGCTGCGGATCGGTGATCAGGCGCCGGCATTTACGTTGCAGGATCTTGAAGGAAAGACGATGAGGCTTTCGGACATGAAAGGTTCGCCGGTCCTGTTGCGGTTTTTCCTGACCGACTGCAAGTACTGCCGGGCCGATACCCCGGTATTCAACGACTTTTATACACGGTATCATGCCAATGGATTGCAGGTGCTCTATATCGATTCATTGGGAACGAACCTGAAGGTTGTTGAAGCCTTTGTCAAGGAGCTGGGCATTCTTTTTCCTGTCGCCCAGGATAAAGGAGGTGCGGTTTCGTCAAGTTACATGGTCAGGGCATTGCCCCAGACCATAGTGCTGGATCCGGACCACAATATCATAGCCGCTATTCTGGGCAGTGTGAGTGAAGCTGAATTGACGCAGTTGTTGTCGCCATATTTCTCGGAAAAATCCTGATGGGGGAAGAGTAATGCTGTGCAGTTTCAATAAAATAATGGGCCTGGCAGGTGTCCTGCTGCTGATAGCTTTTGGCGGCAGTCTGCAGGCGGCCCCGGAAGAAAAGGTCGGCCACGACGAACGATGTTCCGTCTGCGGCATGTTCGTTGCCAAATATGAAAACTGGATCGTGCAGGTGCGTTTTGCTGATGACCGGGTAATGTTTTTCGATGGGGTCAAGGATATGCTGGTGTTTTATTTCAATCCCCGGAAATACAGCGATAAGGAGCGGCAGGATATCAGCGAAATATGGGTCAAGGATTATTATTCCCTGGGATGGCTGGATGGTCGCAAAGCATTCTATGTAACCGGCAGTGATGTCTACGGCCCCATGGGGAAGGAATTCATTCCTTTTGACAGCAGAGAATCGGCGGATAATTTCCTGCGGGATCATCAGGGCCGGGAGGTTCTGCGGTTCGAGGAAATAACCGATGATATTGTCCAGTCCATGCGTTCCGGGTCTAAAATGCGTCATGGCGATAACTGAACATGCCTGCGAAAAAGGCTGCAAGGAGGTAACTCCGCGCAGGTGTGTAACTAAACGATATGATTGTGCAAAATGTCGTACATATTCAGGGGCGCCGCAGATTTGTACTGAAAAGCGTAGGCTCAGAGGCCGAATATTCGCTATAGCCTGTGCTATGCGGGTATGAGCGATTTCGCGAAGATGTGGTGTCTGTGACCATTTACGCAAGAAGACCTGTTCATTATCTGCTGGTACTGCTGGCGGCGCTCTGTATTCTGGATTTATCTCTCTTCTATTATTCAATGCACCGCCGGGCCGAACTACGAAATAATGTTTTGCTTTTTGATGTTGTAACTTCCAGCCTGGGTTTGACCGATCTTTGCGTGTCGACAGAGGCGCGCTATACGAGGCATCCGGCGGTCAGTGACCCTGTTGTTCCCTTTATGGACCATCCCGGCGCCATAGAGCATTTTCCCACCGGATCCTTCTGGGTTCCTCCTCGTTCCGTGCCCGCGCTCCGGGAGTACTGATGCTGAGCGGCCTGACCAGACATGTCAATATCCTTGACTTCACCCTGGCGTCACTCTGGCGCCGCCGATTGAAGAATGTCAGCGTATTGCTCGTGTTTGCCGGGGTTATTTTCCTGGTGGCTTCATTTCAGATGGTGACCCAGGCGCTGACGGAAACTGCCGCGCAGGTCCTGCGCAGCGCTCCCGAAATTACCGTCCAGCGCATGTCTGCCGGCCGGCAGGTCGATGTGCCGGAAGAATATGTCGACAAATTATCTGAAATATTTGGCGTCAGGGATGTGGTTCCCCGGGTATGGGGCTATTACTTTGACGAGCTGACCGGCGCCAACTATACGGTTATGGGCATTGATCCGGTCCGGATGCCGTTGGCGGAGAAACTGCATATCAGCCTGGCTGAAGGCGTCATGTTCGGCGCCGAGCAACGGGGCGCGGTGGTGCTTGGCAGGTCCGTGCATGAGATGCTGCGTAAGAAAGGTAGTTCGTTGCTGTCCCTGTTCAGGCCGGATTTATCGCAGTTTTCGTTTACGGTCTCCGGAATTTTCAATGCAGACACCGATATCCTGACCAATGACCTTATTGTCATGCATATTGAGGATGCCCGGGACCTGTTTCAGATCGCGCAGGACAGAGCCACGGATCTCTGCATTTACGTGATCAATGAAGCTGAGATCCCGACCATTGCCAAAAAAATAGCCGGCATCCTGCCCGATGCCAGGGTGCTGACCCGGTCGCAGATCAGCAAGACCTACCAGGTGGTTTTCGGCTGGCGCAGCGGTTTCGCTTCAGTGTGCCTGCTGGCTGCCCTGACGGCATTTGTTATTTTTGCCTGGGACAAGGCGTCCGGGCTTTCGCCGGAAGAGCGGCGGGAGATCAGCATCCTCAAGATTTTGGGATGGGAGACGGCTGATATCCTGGCGGTCCGTTTCTGGGAAGGCCTCGTGGTTTCGGGCCTGGCTTTTATCATAGGCTGCACATTGGCCTATATTCATGTGGCCTTTTTCGAAGCGTCGCTCTTCAGGCCGGTGCTTGTGGGCTGGTCGGTCATCTATCCGCCGTTTCAGCTGGCCCCGAAATTAGTGATTGAGAATTTCCTGTTGATTTTCTGTCTGACAGTGCTGCCGTACCAGGCTGCCACGGTTATTCCTGCCTGGCGGAGCGCCAGTGTTCCTGCCGATTCAGCCCTGAGCGGGTCATAGATTGCGGAGCAGATCCATGCTTATTGAGCTCGAATCAGTCACCAAGATATATAATCAGGGCCAGGTTAACGAGGTAGTTGCCCTGGATGATATCAGCCTGGAGGTCGATGATAACAGCATGATCTGCCTGCGGGGGGCCAGCGGCTGCGGCAAGAGCACCCTGCTTTCGATCATCGGCTGTGTTTTTCAGCCGACAAGCGGCCGGGTGGCCATTGGGGGCAAGCAGCTTTCGCGCCTGCCCGACCGCTTCCTCACCCTGCACCGCCGCCGCTACATCGGTTTCATTTTCCAGAATTTCAACATTCTCACATCTCTGACGGTGCGGGAGAATATTGTCCTGCCGCTTATTCCTCTGGGGATCTCTCCGACTCGCATGAAGGAAAGAGCAGAGGAATTGATGGATCAATTCTCCATCAGCCATCGGCGGAACTTTCCGGCCGGCCAGGTTTCCGGCGGAGAACTGCAGCGGGTGGCCATTGCCAGGGCCCTGGTCAGCGATCCGCCGCTCATTCTGGCCGATGAGCCGACCGCGCACCTGGACAGCAGGCTGGGGCTGGAGTTCATGCACTTCATGGCTGACCTTAAGGCAAAAGGCAAGACGATAATCATTACCTCGCATGATTCGATGGTGACGGAACATCCCGCCATTGACCGGGTGATTGACATGAAGGACGGACGCATTCATGTTCCTTGATTCCTGGAGCATTGCCTTGGTTACCTGTGGCCTGGTGGTTTTATTTCTCATGATTTTTGCCGCCCGAAGCGCGGTCAGGGTCCTGTTTTACTGGGATCCGGACAGTGATTCCAACCGGCAGATCCGCCTGGAGAACGAGATATGGCTGACGTCAACGCTGGTGGAGTATGCCCTGGCTGTGCAGGTTATTTCACTGGTGGTATTTGTCCTGGCTGCGGATCATTACAGCCAGTCCATTGTCGGGGCAATGTGCGCCACCGGCAGCCTCCTGGCCAATGATTTCGGTATTCCGGCCCTGATTGTTAAGATCGGAGGGGTCTTTTTTTACGGATTCTGGATAGTCCTGCATCAGCTGGACGTCCGCTCGGAAAGATATCCGTTGGTGCGGATCAAATATGTGTATCTGCTGCTGCTCCTGCCTCTGCTGCTTCTGGATCTTTCGCTTGAGACATTATATATCGCCGGGCTTGAGCCGGATATCATTACTTCCTGCTGTGCTGTTGTCTTCGGGGAATCTGCCGGCGGCGGGACAAATCTGCTGGCCGGCATGTCCCATGAAGCAGGCCTGATATTGTTTTATGGAACATCCCTGTTGCTGATCATCTTCGGATTAAGCGCTTCCTTGCGGTGGCGGCCATGGGGGATTTTGGTATACAGTGCTGCCTGGTTCTTTTTCTTTCTCCTCGCCCTGATGATGGTGACAACCGAATTCTCATCCTACATCTATGCCATGCCCTTTCACAACTGTCCTTTCTGTATCCTCAAACCGGAGTATAATTACATCGGTTTTATCATTTACCTGACCCTTTTTGCCGGGGCCTTTCTGGGCATGAGCATGGTCGTGGTCGAACCGTTGCGCCGGCTGCAGGGAATGGAAAAGGATGTCTCCGGATACCAGCGGAAAGCCCTTTATATCTCCCTGTTGCTGCTGGCGCTCTTCATCGTGCTCGCCTCCTACCATTATGTCAAATACATGTATCTGGGCGGTGAAGGTTGAACCGGAGATGTGATTTTTTCTTGTGCCTGTCCGGTATTTTTCCATAACCCTGGTGAGAAATGCCGGTTAATTGTCCGGGGGGAATTTATTAAGTTTGCGCTGCAGGGTTCGGCGGTGCAGGCCCAGTTTTTTGGCCGCGGCGGAAATGTTTCCCTGGCAGTCATGCAGAACCCGGTTGATGTGCTCCCACTCCATCCTGGCCAGGGAGGGGGCATGGAAATTTTCTTCGGCCCCAGGGATGCCGAGTTCGGTGTTTTTGGAAAAGGCGCTGAGAATATCATCAACGTCCGCCGGTTTCGGCAGGAACGAGACTGCGCCAAGTTTAACCGCTTCGGTCGCCGTGGCGATGCTGCCGTATCCGGTAAGCACGACAATGCGCATATCCGGGTGGATTGCCAGGGCGTCCCTGATCAGTTCCAGGCCTGATTTCCCGGGCATTCGCAAATCGACAACCGCCATTTCCGGCCGGTGTTTGTTGACTATAGCCATGGCCTGGTCATAGTTTTCGGCGAGAAACACCTTGTACTCACGTTTTTCAAAGGCCCGGCCAAGGCGTTCGCGAAAAAAAACCTCGTCATCAACTAGAAGTAATGAAATCGTCATTGGAGTTACCTCTCTCCTTTTCTGAATAAGCGTTTATCTGTAGAGAACCTGTTTCAGGGAAAAGCTTATGACTGCCCTGGTTCCCTTGCCGGGTATCGAGTCGATCTGAAGGCTTCCGCCAAAACGTTCGGCCGCTGATTCGGTTAAAAATAATCCCAGGCCCAATCCTTTGCCGGGTTCCTTGGTGGTAAAAAAAGGCTCGATTGACCTGGCCAGGGTCTCTTTGTCCATGCCTTTTCCCTCATCCTGCACCTCGAAGTAAAGAAATTGATTGTCTCGCCGGCAGAGCAGGGTCACAATGCCGGTCGCATCGGAAGCATCGATTGCGTTTTTTACCAGTCCTCTGATGATTCGCTTTACGGTGCGAAAAGGCATGCGGATGGTCATTTCCTTGATATCGCTGCTGACTCTGATTCGTTCCCTGATGTCTCCCGGGAACCAATCCAGAACTTCCCTGCACAGTTCCTCAATGGTGAAGGTTCGCAGGGCCTCGGCAAGATGCTCGCCGGCATCGGCTGACATCTGGTAGAGGATTTCACGGCAGCGTTCCACCTGTTCCCGGATGAGTTTGGTGTCGTCGATCAATTCAGGATCGGCGGATTGCTGTTTCAGTGTTGTCAGCATTTCGCCGGCGGCAATGGCTATGGTGGCCAGGGGGGTCGAGAATTCGTGGGCCGCGCCGGCGGAGAGGGTGGCGAGGGAGGCGAGTTTTTCACTGCGGTTTTTTTCCAGTTCAAGCTCATTTAAGGTCTTTTGGTGGTCCTCCAGGTCTTCCTGTATCTTGTTGACAAAGAAAACAATGAAAAAAACGGTAATGGCAAAGGCCAGCCACATTCCCTGCAGGTGCAGAGACATGTTGGTATGAAGCATGCTGCTGGTCGTTGAATCCGGCTGACAGGCGGATAGCAGCAAATTATCCGGCGAGAGATGTTCCATCGCCGCCAGCCGTTGGGGAAGGTAGAAAAGCGTAGCATAGCTCAGGGTTGTAAATAGTGCCAGCCCCCAAGCCCATGGCGGCCGCATGAGGATTGCGCCCAGCGAGATATGAATGAGAAACAGGAAGGTGAAAGGGTTCATCGGGCCGCCGGTATAATGGAGCAGGGCGGTGAGCAGGATAATGTCCAGAAACATGACCATGGCAAATAAACCGCCTGGTATGGTTTTGTTTCTTTTGATGTACTGGTAGTGAAAAATGATATTGCTGGCGCCGCCGAAGCCGATGATCATGATCAGGATTGGCACAGGCGTTACGGTTTCAAAAAAGATATATGCCGCCAGCACCAGCAGCGTCTGGCAAAGCATCGCTCCCCAGCGGAGAAGAAGTATGCGGGAAAAGGCAATGCCGGATTGGGTTTCATCCCTGCCAATGCTGTCGATGAGAATGCGGTTTTTTTCCACAGAGTTCAATATTGTCTTGATTGTGAAAGGAAAATATCTGGTCATGGTGTTTATAAAAACCCTCTCTACCCTAGCATATGATCGCAGTGTTTGTCAGCAGGAGATGGCAGGGAAGCCGTCTTTCTATTTCGTGCAATAAGGGAGTGGTGGGGAACGGGATAAACGGGCAACCCGCTCCGGCATGTAGCGGCAGATGGGGTTGCCCGGCTGCATTGATTGAGGCAGTGGGGCGTGAAGATGAACTGTCCGTTACGTTCACATATCCATTTTTCCTTTCATGTGCATTTTGCCCATGAGCGGTTTCAAGGTTTCCATTGTGATGGCTTCGTACGGGGCTGCCTCGCCGCTATGCTCTTTCTGGAAACTTTCGGCCGCGGCCGCATCGGCAAAAGGTATCAATTCTTTGCCCATCGGCCCCTTTTTGTCGCTGCCGATGACGTAATGGGCTTTCCTGGCGTCGATCCAGTCTTCGGTATTAAATTCACGGACCCAGACAGCCGCAATGTCACCTGATGAATGCTCCTTGTCGAATCGATCCATATTAAAAAGGAAATCGAACATGCATTTGCAACCGTCAAACGGAGTCATGGTGCCATCAGCGAAAATAATCTGGGTCTGCCACTGCGGATACCTGGCTGGAAACATACCGCATTTCCCGCAGGTGACATCCTCTGCTATTTCTCTGGGCGCGGTGGCAGGATCCTCTGATCCCTGGGTGAGCGAAACCATGGCGATGGTTAACAGCATGGCTGCGGCTACAAGTATTTTGGGCAACTGAATCACTCTTTGCAGTAACATTATTCCTCCTGGTATAAATTGTTTTATTGGTAATGAAAGTATCTGTTATTTTTTTACCACACAAAAACAGCTTTGCTGGTGTGGCAAATTGTCGCGCAATTGAAGGGGGTGGATTTTTGTGCGGAGTGAAATATGATATTCATATCAATTGGTTGTCACGTTTCCGCTCTTGGCCGGCGCGCGGAAAACGTTGGTTTGTGATGGATGCGACAATTTGCCATATTTGCATGAAGTTGCCCTTGTGGTACAAAATCATAGTTCTCTTTCTTCCGGCGTTCTCCAGATAGGGATCTTCTCATCAGTCGGCTTACTGCTGGGTTTTTTTAGAATCTCTATCTGGAGAACGTCCGTTTTTTCACCTGTCTGCCGCAGATCTCTCGCACCTTATTTTCCGCTCTCCGTAACGTGCACAAATATATTGCATTTTTTCCTCAGTTGTTTATATATGAGTATCTGTTCATATATTTGTTGTTGGCGATGAAATCAAAAGAAAAAAAATTTTCTCCAGATACATGCGGCTGCCGCCTGGTCCACCGGGAACGAGTGGCTGCCGCATGTGATACTGCTTTGCCAGACGATGAGATCATGCGGCTTTCCGAGTTGTTCAAAGCCCTGGGTGATGTTACCCGCCTGCGGATTATTCTGGCTCTTGATCAGGGCGAAATGTGTGTATGCGACCTGGCGGCTTTTCTCGGTGTTACCGAATCCGCGGTCAGCCATCAACTCCGCCTGCTGCGTCAACTTCATCTGGTCGCCAATCGAAGAAAAGGACCGATACTCTATTATCGGCTGGACGACGACCATGTCAGTCAACTGGTCCATATCGGTCTGGTCCACATACGGGAATAAGCGATATGCATGATGTTTTCGTCATAGCCCTGGAAATTCTTTATTCTTCCTGGGAGGTTCTGCAGGAGGCTTCGGTATATATTATCCTGGGCCTGCTTGTCAGCGGCCTGCTCAAGGTATTTATTTCTCCTTCCTCAGTTGCGTCGCATCTTGGCCAGGGCCGAGTTCTTCCGGTACTCAAGGCCGCGCTGGTCGGTATACCCATTCCCCTTTGCTCCTGCGGCGTTCTGCCCGCTGCTGCATCTTTGAAAAAGCAGGGGGCCAATAATGGCGCTACAATGGCATTTCTTATATCTACTCCGGAGTCCGGGGTTGATTCTATATCCATATCATGGGCCCTGCTGGATCCTCTCATGACCGTTACTCGTCCTGTGGCAGCATTTATTTCCGCTTTTGCCGCAGGGGTTGCGGAAAATTTCAGGGTTTTGCCGCAGGTCCATGATCAGAGCCCGTCGGATCTGAGCTGTCCGGTGGATAACTGCTGTGACGGCAGTGACTGTCTGCCCCAAGAGCATCAAAATCATCATACGATGACGCAAAAGCTGGTGCAGGGGATACGCTATGCCGCCATTGAACTCTGGGGAGACATTGCCGGTCCCTTTTTTATCGGAGTATTGTTGGCAGGGATTATTTATGTCGTCATCCCGGAGGATTTCTTCACCTCCTACCTGGGGGGCGGCTTTGGTTCAATGCTGATAATGCTGGTGCTGGGGATTCCTCTCTATATCTGCGCAACAGCCTCAACCCCCATAGCCGCGGCCTTTATTCTCAAGGGGGTGAGCCCGGGTGCGGCGCTGGTTTTCCTGCTCGTCGGTCCAGCCACAAATATCATGTCGGTTTCGGTGTTAACCCGCCTTCTTGGTAAAAGAGCAACCATCCTGTACCTTGTCTCCATTGCCATTGTCAGTGTGCTGTTCGGCCTAGGTCTTGACAAGGTGTACGAGTTGACAGGATTGTCAGCCCGGGCCACCATCGGGACCGCGACGGAAATTGTTCCCCTTTGGCTCAAGACCGGGTCAGCCGCGGTCTTGGTCCTTTTGTCCGCTCCCCTTTGTATATCATTTTTGCGGCGATTTTTCTCCCGACGCAAAAATGACTGCGGGTGTACCGGGTCTTCGTGCTCTGCTGCCGCGGATGAACAAAGGAAAAAAGGATGCCCCGATGTATCGTCGGTCGGTGCTGCCGGTCATGTTGATGATGGGACGCCGTTTGCCCGCAAGAATAATTGCTGCTGACGATGCAGCTGCCCGGGAGAGGAAAAGAAGAACAGGAAGCTTTTGACAAAGGTAATCATTACTAGTATATTTATGCCACGATGAGGTATTTTTTCTGTTTTAACTATGGAGGTAATGCATGTCCAGAAAAATTGCGGCGTTCGCAATAGTGTTGATCGCGGCCATGGTAACGGCGTCAATGCTGCACGCCCGTCCTTCCAAGCGTTTTGATGAAAGGACCCAGATGTGCCGGATCATTAATGAAGGGCGTCTGGGATGGGAGAGTCAGCCGTGGGGGCTGGGAAATCAGAAATTTCAGGAGGTCTGCAAGAGCTGCCATAGTCGTGACAACGATCAGGGCGCGCCATTTTTGCACGCCAAGTCCTATGTTTCCAAAGGATGGAACAGGGTCTTCGCCAGACGAAATATGGAGTGTGCAGAGAACGGATCCTGGGATTCGCTGACCGAGGAAGAACTCCAGATCATGAATGATTTCCTGTTCAGGAATGCTGCCTGGACCTATGATCCCTATGGTGCGGAATCGTGCGGCTGATGAATTTTTATTCTCCCGGTCGGGAGAATAAAATAAACAGATTCAAGCAGAGCATCAAGGGGAAACCTGTATACGCTTAGTCTATTTCCACTTCGATAAAATCAGCTTCGTTGTTACGGAGAGTAAGAGTGCCGCCCATGACCCTCAGCGCCACAGGGTCGTTGAGCGGCGCTCTTTGTTTTATGGTTATTTCCGTTCCCGGAACAAGCCCCATTTCCCTGATCCGACGGCCGAGCACACCGCCTACTTTGACGGCGGTAATGGTGCCGCGCTGGTTAATGTCCATTTTTCTCAGATTGATGATCGCCATTGGTATGTTTCCGGTTTGCTGTTGAATCGTTAATAAGTGGAATTATCTCTATATGCGCGCAGGAAAGTTGTCAATGCCTTTTCTCATGGTTTTTCCTCTCCAGTATGTATTTCACCCTTGACAAACACACCAGGGACAATACTATTGAAAAAAAAGATGCAGGTGACGAACAATGAAAACAGAGAGCAAATCATGAAACTGGTCCTATCCCGCCTGATACTATCTGAGCTGCCCAGACGAACTGTGGCGCAAGGGGGAGGATTGTCCTGAGTAGAACAGGAGCAATTGGTAACCATCAAGCCACGGTTCTTTGTTGAACCGTGGCTTTTTTTTTGAAGTAAATGGAGTGAATAATGTTTCGCGATAAAATAAAGAAATATCGACCATATCCGCCGATTGATCTGCCGGATCGAACCTGGCCGGATAAAACCATCACCAGAGCGCCGATCTGGTGCAGTGTCGATCTTCGCGATGGCAACCAGGCCCTCATCCAGCCCATGAGCCTGGATGAGAAACTGGAGATGTTCAACATGCTCGTGGAGGTGGGATTCAAGGAAATAGAGGTGGGGTTTCCTTCGGCATCCCAGGTCGAACATGACTTTACCCGGCTGCTGATTGAGCGGAACCTTATTCCTGATGATGTGGTGATCCAGGCGCTGACCCAGTCCAGGGAGCCGCTGATCAAAAAAACGTTCGAGGCATTGCGGGGAGCCGGAAAAGCGGTGGTTCATCTCTACAACTCAACTTCGACCCTGCAGCGGGACGTGGTGTTCAAGATGAGCCGCCGGGATATCATTGAACTCGGGGTCAACGGCGCCCGTATAATACGGGAAGAGGCCGCGAAAACAGATACCGAGATCCGTTATGAATATTCTCCCGAGAGCTTTACCGGCACTGAAATGGATTTTGCTCTGGAGATATGCCAAGCGGTGATGGAGGAGTTGCGTCCGGACCCGCAGCACCCGGTTATCATTAATCTGCCGGCAACCGTGGAAATGTCTACCCCGAACATCTATGCGGACCAGATAGAGTGGTTTATCCGCAATATGAAGAACCGGGATCATGCCATTATCAGCCTGCATGCCCATAATGACCGCGGTTCGGCAGTGGCCGCCACCGAGCTGGCCCTGATGGCCGGCGCCGACCGGGTCGAAGGCACTCTCTTCGGCAACGGCGAGCGCACCGGAAACGTTGATATCATGACCCTGGCCATGAATATGTTCAGCCAGGGGATCGATCCCGGTCTTGATTTTTCCGATATCAACAGGGTGGTCGATGTGTATGAGCGGTGCACCAGGCTGCCGGTGCATCCCCGGCACCCCTATGCCGGAGAGCTTGTATACACGGCGTTTTCCGGCTCGCACCAGGATGCGATCAACAAAGGGATGGCCGCCTGCGAAAAGGATCCGGATCGATGCTGGGCAGTACCGTATCTGCCCATTGATCCCAGTGACGTGGGCCGGACATATGAGTCGATCATCAGGATAAACAGCCAGTCCGGCAAGGGCGGAATCGCCTATATCATGGACAGGGAATTCGGTTTCAAACTGCCCAAGGAGATGCATCCGGAATTCGGCGCCATAGTCCAGAAGGTTGTGGATAAGGCAGGGGGTGAACTTCCGGCCGACGCCGTCTACAGGATATTTGAAAAAGAATATCTGCTGACGGAACCCTGTTACAAGTTGAAGGGATTTAATGTTATCAAGCGTCATATTGATGAGAACGAGGACCTGTCCAGCGCGGATGTGGAAGCACAGGTGCTTGTCGACGGCAGGGTGGAAACCATTCGCGCTTCCGGCAACGGTCCGCTGGATGCTTTTTGCGGAGCCCTGCGGGACGGGCTTGGCCTGACCTTTACACTGCAGGCGTATCACGAGCATGCCCTGGCCAAAGGCTCGTCCTCCAAGGCGGTGAGTTATATTATGGTCACCGATGGCGATAACCGCGAATTCTGGGGGGCAGGGGTTGATACCGATATTATCATTGCTTCGATCAAGGCGTTGCTCAGCGCCATGAACAGGGCCTGTTTTGCCCGTCGGCAGTCCTGATGGGTATTGTTTTTTCCCGGCACCGACAGCTGGAATTATGCCGGTGCCGGGAAAATTTGTATTCTCTTTATCCGGAAGCAGCTTGATGACCGTATATGGATCCTGTTGCCGAAAAATCACCTTTTGCTCTACCCAATATCAGACTTTTTGTTGCCCTGAGGATTTTTTTTAATACCCGGTTTTACTACCCGGTGTTTACCATTCTTTTTCTTGACTTCGGTCTTTCCATAGAACAATTCGCCCTGCTCAATACTGTCTGGGCTGCCACCATTGTGCTGGCGGAGGTGCCCTCCGGAGCCCTGGCCGACATCATCGGGAGAAAACGGCTGCTGGTTGCGACCTCGGTGTTGATGATCCTTGAAATGACCCTGATCTGCTTCGTTCCTCTTGGAAATATCTCTTTGATATTCTGGGTTTTTCTTGTTAACAGAGTGTTGAGTGGCCTTGCCGAGGCCATGGCCAGCGGAGCTGATGAAGCCCTGGCCTATGATACCCTGGTGGAAAGGGGAATGGCTGATGAGTGGTCGCGGGTCCTGGATATCCAGATGCGGATGCAGTCGGCAGGCTTCGTGGTGACCATGACCATCGGCGCCCTGGTGTATGATCCGGCAATTGTCAACCGGGTGCTGGAGTTGTTTGGTTCTTCGGCGACCGTTACCCAGCAGGTGAGCATGCGATTTCCTCTGTATCTCACGCTGGGATTGGCCTTTATGGCCCTGATGGCAACACTGTCCATGACCGAGCCGCTGGTCGATGGTCAGGACCGCAGCCGATCCGGTTCGACTGGTGAGATGATCGGACGTGCGTTGCGGCTGACCTGGCAGGCCGGCTGCTGGATCTTCAGGACGCCCTTTGCCCTGGCAGTGATTCTTTTCGGCATGACCTTTGACCACACCCTGCGTATGCTGGTCACCATGACCAGCCAGTATTACCGTCTCATATCACTTCCCGAGGCCAGTTTCGGCCTCATCGGTTCCGCCATCGGCATACTGGGCCTGGTCATACCGAGGATCGCCCGGGCAATGACCAGGCATTGGATGCCCACCCGCAATCTGGCAGTCCTGGCGGTTATCTCCCTGGCCGGCCTGTGGGGCCTGACCGGTTTTTATCCATACGTCGGTCTGCTGCCCATGGTTCTGGTGTTTGTCGGACTGATGCTGACATCTTTTTTTACCAGCCACTATCTCAACCGGATAACCAGTTCCGGTCACCGGGCAACAGTGTTGAGTTTCAAAGGGCTCAGCTTTAACCTGGCCTACGGGATGATAGGCCTTCTCTACGCGGGTCTTATGCGTCATCTCCGTGCCGAGCAGGGGGAGATGCACCCGTCCTGGACGACCCAGGCTGTTGAGAACCAGGCTTTCCGGGAATCTATTTCCTGGTTTCCCTGGTATACGTTGGTTATATTCGCATCTGTCCTGCTGTTCTGTTTACGGATTCGCCGTTACCTGGCAGCCCGTAAGGAGTGCGGCTAACCCGCATTTTTCACCACTTTCCTACTGCAAGCCTGTATATCGGCTCCCCACAAACATTTCCTCGGTCAAGGGTGCTCGACATACTGAAAGTATGCCTGTGCGCCCTTTTGGTCGGAAACGCTTGTGGGAAACCAGGTAAGCGAAGACTCCGATCTCCAGACTTTCGTAACGAAAACTGGTGCAAAATGCGGGTAAGCATATTTTTGCGCAACGGCCACGAAAATGGCCACAGATAGAGCAGGCCCATGTTTCAGGGATTGTCATCGATGCGCAAAAGGGGTGTAAAGAGGGGGACAATGGATCGTTTTTTTGTTTCAAAAGCGCCTATATCAAAAGCATCCCCATCAGGACGTTTGAAGCCTCGCTGATCCATCGTGATCCCAATGGACGCAAGGTCCTGTCCCCGGTCAACTGCGGGGCTGCCGATCAACAGGCCATGGGTCCGTGTGGGGCCGCCATGATCCTGGAGACTGGAAAGTCCGGGATCAGCAATGATATTACTGTCTGCGTCCAGGAGACAGGAGTAATCATCCACGAGATTGCTGCCTGCGGAATCAGGAGGATTGCCCATATAGCAGTTGGCGCCGATGTTGCCGGCAATGATCGTGTTGATTAAATGCAGGCTGCCCTCATTGCTCAAACCGCCGCCCTCGCCAGGGCTGGAATTACCGGTGATGGTGCTCTGTAGGATTTCCATTGCAGCAATATTGTATAAACCTCCCCCGAAAGGATGTTTTCCGGCGGTGATGTTGTTGCCGCTTATGGTGGCGTTGATGATCCTTGCATCTCCTTCATTGGCTATACCTCCTCCGGCAAGGGAATCATTGTTGTTTATGGTGCTTGACCGGACAATAAGCCTTCCACCGGGAGCGTTGTAGAGACCGCCGCCTGCTGCGGCATGATTGCCCCTGACCGTGCTTTTTGCCAGTACGCACTCCGCCATGTTCACTATGCCCCCGCCGACGTCTTCCGGTGAAGAACCATTGACCCGGTTGTTTTCCAGGACAACGTTTTGCAGCGTGAGATTGCCTCGATTGCGGACTCCGCCGCCTCCCTTCCCGGCGGTCAGGGTTGCGGGGAGACCACCGTTGATGATCGTGAGATCCTGGATAATTACTTCAGTGCCGGATTCAATGATATCCACTACCCGGTCCAGCCCGTTGCCATCAAGAAATGTCTGTCCGGCGCCGGTGCCCCGGATGATGAGATCGTCCCTTATATCCAGATCGCCGGTTGCAGCATGGTCCTCATTGATTCCGTCGATATCAAGGATGAAATGCCCGGAAGGGACGTTGATGATGTCCTGGCCGGGAAGGGCGTTTGTTTCTTCGATGGCCGCCCGGAGGGTGCAGAAGGGTAAAACAAATGGAGCGAACACAATGAGATAGGCAACGCAGAGTCCGTTGCCCGGTTCCAGATCCCTTACATCATAGCCGGAGTTGATATTGAACTCTGCGGCATAAGAAGCAGGCATTCGGCTCAGGGCTAGCATGAGTTGCAAGGCGATTAGCACATGGCATGTCCGGGGCTGCATGGTTGCTCTCATGGGGCAGGTTCCCCTGCAAAGGTCACGCCGAAGAATAGTGCCGGAGTTGCGGAAAAAAAACTTCTTGCGGCAGCAGTCATCGGAATGTAACTCCTTACCGGGTATGTAACTGAACGATATGATTATCCCAAAAGTTGTAAATGGTCACAGGTGCCGCAGGTTTATGCGGGCGCGAGTGTTCACTAAAGTGCGCTGTGCAGGCATGAACGATCATGCGAAAATGTGGTGCATGTGACCTTGACCATTTACATCGAAATGGCATGGTAAAGGGAATAATCAGCTTTTCGATACAACACCTTCCATGCTGACGCAGTCTTTGCAGAAGTCCTGTTTGGTGGAAGGGCTTTGGCATTTAGGACAATACTGTCGATCGCAGCTTTTGCAGGTTTTCAATTTTTCAGCTTTTTTCTCACAGACTTCACAGATATTTTTTTTCTGGCTCATAAAGCTCCTCTTTGTTTTCGCTTTGGTTTGGGCTATTGTACCATAGGCTTTGATAATAAATCCAGCAGCAAAATCGTTTGTGAAAGCCTGAGCAGAGAAGAAAAAACGACAGGGGGAAGGCGCTGGACGCAACCTGGTCAGTTGGCGCGAATATTTTACGATGAACGGCGGTATATGAACGCATTGCAGGAAATGGGGCAGAGACTGAACACTCTTTTCAACAGGGTGACTGACTGGCTGTTGATCATCATTGGCGTGGCCCTGATTGTCAAGGCTATGCTCGCCGTTGACGTGCCCCTTGCAAGGTATGTGATTATCGGGGTGGGTGGATTGCTTGTCGTTCTGGGGTTATGGTACCGGCACCGCCGAAAACGGCGGCACCGGTAGATGGGGCCTTGGAGGAGGCGCTACCAACTCTGGTCATTGATGATATTGCCACTGGTGGAGACGACCACCTGCCGGACCGGGACCGAGGAGCCGGCATCATCCCTTGCTTTCTTGATTATCTGGAGCATGGCGGAACAGCAGGGAACTTCCATGATCAGTATGGTGACGGAATTGATCTTGCGCTGCTGAAAGATTTCTGTGAACCGCTCCACATACATCGGTGCATCGTCAAACTTGGGACAGCCCATCATCACCACTCGACCGTTGACAAAATCCCGGTTGATATCCGGATAGGAGACAGCAGTGCAGTCGGCAGCAACCAGCAGGTCGCAATTCTCCAGGAACTGGGCTGCAGCCGGAATGAGCCTGATCTGGATGGGCCAGTGGGAGAGGGTCGAACCTGACTGCGGGCCGGGTTTATTGGCGGCGTCGCAGGGCGAAGGCTGCAGCGATTGCAGCCGGGCGGAAGGACAACCCATGGCCGGCGCGTTTTCGTTTTTCATTTGTTCTTTTTCCTCCAGGAAGGCTTCAACAGCTTCCTCGTCAAATTCATCCGCTTCCCGCTCAATGATCCGCAGCGCTCCTGTCGGGCATGACTTGAGGCATGCGCCGAGTCCGTCACAGAGTTTATCTTCAACCAGGCGGGCCTTGCCATCCACAATTTCCAGTGAACCTTCGGCACAGTCGGGAACGCAGTCGCCGCAGCCGGTGCATAATTCGTCATCTATCTCGATAATTTGTCGCGTTATCTTCATGTTGGTTCCGTGTTGATTATTGTATGTTGTCCGCATGCTGCCGGACCCGTTTCATCAGGGCTTTTTTGGCCACCCTGCGGCCGGAGCTGGTAAGAAACGATTTATTCAGCACTGTTTCCAGTCTTTCACCGGAAGGCGGGTTTTCCTGGTATTTTTCATCGAGGTTAACGATGAGGTCGGCATCATAGAGAACCTTGAAGTTTGTTGTTTCTTTATCCCGGGGCGTATGGTGGTGACCGATGATATCACACACCTCGTCGATCAGCCCGGGGTCGGCCTTGAGATCGCTCAATATCTGCCGGGCCACCGGCGGTCCTTCCGTGTGTTGATGGCGCGGAGCGGATGAATTAAACTTTCTCTCCGCTTCCTTTATGCCGATATCGTGCAGGTACGCGGCCGCCATAATCACCGCCATGTTGCCTTTTTCGAGCTTGCCTATCTCCTCGGCAAATCCGGCAACCTGCTCGGCATGCTTTATCCTTCGGTGATCATCACCGAAATATTTGCGCATGGCGATGGCCAGTTTATCCTTGAACAGGTCATCACGTTTGGCCAGGAGTTCCGGAGGCATGGAGCCCAGGCATTGGTCGGCATAGGGGCAGTAGGAGGCGCAGCCGAAGTCGATCCGGGGATTGAGCATCCGGTGTCCGCATTGACGGCATTTCTGCTGACTGTCATCTTTGAAGAATTCGACGCTGTGTCCGCACTTCGGACACTTGGTCTCAAAAACATCCTCGCCGCTCCAGTAACGGCTGTCCTGACCCGGGCATTGCATGGCGTCCTCTCCTGTTACGTAATATGGTGTTTATGACCCGAACAGTTCTTTTTTCAGTTCATCTATGCCGATGCGCTCCAGGAACCTGGCGCTGCGGGTCTTGAATTGTGCCTTGCTCTGATAGAAACTAAGACATTTTTTCATCAGCGCCACTGTTTCTCAATCATGTTTCCTGCGGTTGTTCCCGTTTTTCCCGAACTGTCGGGAAGGCGGCAGCCAGGCCGGAAGGCCCGGCCGCCACCTGAGGGGGCTTGGGTTATCAGGCTGCAAGAATGGTTGCCAGGTCTTCCTCCGGTGTTTCCGCCACCGGTTTGATGGCAAAGTTGTCCACCAGGACCTGGAGTACTGCCGGAGTAATAAATGCCGGCAGGGAAGGTCCGAGGCGGATGTCCTTGATTCCCAGGTGGAGCAGGGTGAGCAGAATGGCTACTGCTTTCTGTTCATACCAGGAAAGGATCATGGACAGGGGCAGGTCATTAACATCGCATTCAAAGGCATCTGCCAGGGCCGCGGCGATTTTGATGGCCGAGTAGGCATCGTTGCACTGGCCCACATCAAGAAGGCGCGGAATGCCGCCGATGTCTCCGAGGTCCTTGTCAAAGAAACGAAACTTTCCGCAGGCAAGGGTCAGGACCATGCAGTCCTGCGGCACCTGCTCGACAAATTTGGTGTAGTAGTCGCGGCCGGGCTTGGCGCCGTCACAACCGCCGACCAGGAAAAAGTGCCGGATCGCCTTTGACTTCACCGCATCAATAACCTTGTCGGCTACACTGAGAACGGTGTTGCGGCCAAAGCCGACCATGACCGATCCATTGTCAACATCATCGGTAAAACCTTCCATGGCCAGGGCCTTTTCAATGACCGGGGTATAATCCTTGTTGGTGATATGTTTACAACCGGGCCAACCGACCAGGCCATTGGTGAAGACGCGGTCCTTGTAGGAATCCTGCGGTTTCTGGATACAGTTGGTCGTGAACAGCACCGGTCCGGGAAAGTTGGGGAATTCCTTGTGCTGGTTCTGCCAGGCAGTCCCGAAATGTCCGTAGAAATGGTTGTATTTTTTCAACTCAGGATAGGCATGGGCCGGCAGCATCTCGCCATGGGTGTAGATGTCGATCCCTTTGCCCTCGGTCTGCTCCAGGAGCAGCTGCAGATCCTTCAGGTCGTGGCCGCTGATCAGGATGCATTTGTTCTTCCGGTGGCCAAGGGGTACGGATGTCGGCTGCGGATGGCCATAGGTGCCGGTGTTGCCCGCGTCAAGAAGCTCCATGGTCCGCAGATTGATCTCGCCCGCCTTGAGGGCGGCGGCGACGCAGTCGTCGACGCTCAATCCCCTGGCCATCAGGGCAACAAGGGCGTCGTAAATGAAACCGGCAATGGCATCATCCTTCTGGCCGAGAATCCAGGCATGATCCGCATAGGCGGCAATACCCTTGAGTCCGTAGAGCAGGGTCTGCTTGAGCGAGCGGATGTTCTCGTCCTCGTCCAGCGACCGGATCAGGTCAAGAGCGGCTCCCTGGGCCACCAGGCCATCAATGGTCGCAGCCGGCGAAAAGGTTGCTGCGGCCTCGCTGAATTCAATGTTGCCTCCGGCAGCAGCCACTTTTGTTTTCATGGATTCCCGCAGTTCCACCGCGCGGTTGATCAGTTCCTGGAAACGGGCCGGATCAAAATCAACATTGGTCAGGGTAGAGAAGATGGCCTGCATGGTAAAGTGGTCGGCGGCTTCATCAATGATTCCATGCTTCCGGCCTTCGGCGGCATACAGCGCCAGGCCCTGGACAGCATGGATCAGGAGATCCTGCAGGTCCGCTACTTCTTCATTTTTGCCGCATACGCCGAGTTTTTCACATGCGCCTGTTTTTGCCGTCTGTTCACATTGGTTGCAAAACATGTCGATTCTCCTTGTTGGATTTATGGGTTACTATTAAAGTTAATTGTTTTTGTGCTGTTGTCATTGTTTATGATGTAACTATACGATAAATTGAGCACCTTCCCTTGACCTAGGTCAAAATAGATTTTTTTATTAAAAATAATGACCGATAAAAAACAACTGATTGCTGACAGCATTCTTTTTTCCGGGCTGGCGGAGGAGGAACTTGACAAGGTCGCCGCCATAGCGGTGGTCAAATCCTTTGGCCGGGGCGAAGCGATTTTTTTTGAAGGCGATGAGGCGGACGGATTTTACATGGTGCTTGATGGCCGGGTAAAAATCTTCAAGATGTCCCTGGACGGCAAGGAACAGATTCTGCATATATTCGGCCCGGGGGAGCCCTTTGGCGAAGTGCCGGTCTTCCACGGCCAGCCCTTTCCAGCCAACGCCCTGGCCCTGGTCAAGTGCAGGCTTCTTTTTTTTCCGCGCCGGGAGTTTGTTGCGCTGGTCACTGGCAACCCGTCGCTGGCGCTCAATATGCTCGCCATGCTGTCGCTCCGGCTCAGGCGTTTTGCCAATCAGATCGAGAGCCTTTCCCTGAAGGAGGTTCCGGGCCGTTTGTCGTCATATCTTGTTTTTCTTGCCGAAGAACAGGGCTCCCGCACCCGGGTGAACCTTGACATACCCAAGGGACAGCTTGCCAGCCTGCTCGGTACCATCCCGGAAACCTTGTCCAGAATATTTGCCAGGATGACCGAGGAAGGGCTCATCCGGGTAGAAGGAAGGACTATTTATATTGATGATTTTGAGGGATTGCAGGCAAGGGAATAGGTAATCAGTTTTCGCCATTGCGCATGGCCATTTTCACTGTCCCGGTTACCACGTATCTGCCGCCGACAACCTGTATTGCCGGGACCTGGCCGCTTAACGCAAACGCGTCATGGCCTTCCTTGAGATTCTGCCAGAAACCGATCCACGGGGATGAGCGGAATTTATCCATGTTGTCAGCGGTCATCCGGAAAGGGAAGATATGGACCGCGAATGACTGCTGTCCATTGCTCAGCGCAGCATGCGCCAGGGTATAAATTTCCTCCATGCGGTAGTCATTCATCGCAAAACAACCCATGGACGAACAGCTGCCATGGACCATGATATTGCTGCCGCTGCGATTGCGGTACGTGTCATATTCGTTGGGATAACCGATGTTAAAGGAGAGGTGAAAGCTGCTTCTCGGGTTCATCTGGTCAGCGGACACAGTGTAAAAACCCTCAGGGCTCTGCCAGTCCCCTTCGTGAAGTTTGGGGCCCGGATAGCCTGAGAAGTCACAGACCGGATACGACCGGAACAGCTCATATCGTCCGTTTCTGTCCAGCCACACCTCGAGCTGTGCGGACAGTTTGAAAATGCGGATAAAGATCGGGGCGCCAAGTCGGAATCCTTTGGCATTCAGCTCCTTTGCCAGTGCGGGCGTCACCTTTGCCAGGACGGTTTCCACCTTTTCGTTTACCGGTGGCTTTTTTCCAAAGGACGATGCCATGGCGTTGCTCTGCCAGCAGGCAAGAGTAACGGCCAGCAAAAATATCAGGAACCGTTGAAAATGGTACATATGATGGTTCGTTTTTTGCGGGGACCGTCAAATTCACAGAAAAAAATATTCTGCCAGCGAGAAAGTCCCGGTTTTGCATCAATGATCGGTATCGTTTCCGATGGGCCGACCAACCCGGCCTTGAGGTGGGCATCGCCATTTCCGTCCTGGCGATCATGCTCCCATACCCCTTGTGGAATGAGCTTGCGAAGCAGGGCAATGACGTCGTTCTGCACCGACTGATCCCAGTTTTCCTGGATCATGATTGCCCCGGTTGCTCCCTGGGCATAGATTGAAACCAATCCGTTGGCGATTCCGCTTCGGGCAACGGCGTCGGCCACCTGGGGCGTGATGTCAACAAGCATTTCTCGGCTGTTTGTCGCAATCTCGATAAGTTGACGCATATTCAACCGTAAAAAATGCTACGCTGCCCGCATCCTGGCATACGCGGTTGCGGCGCATTCATTTTTGCCGATATCCAGGGTATTCTGTTCTTCTTCATCAACCTGCTCCAGATTGGCGTTAATGAGCCTGATTTTTTTGTATTCTTCGGGCTGGGGACGCATATTGTCCTTAATGAATTCAATAAATCCTTCAACCGTATCTATCTCATAGATGGATCTGTTCCGGTCAAGGGCCTCACCCAGGGTGCATTGGAACATGAGACTGCTGTCAGCCTCCTCCCAGTCCATAAAATGACCGGGGAGAACAATGAGCTTTCTGTCCATTTTTTTGATTGTATTCATGGTGTTAAATAAAAGCGTGGCCCATTCCTCAGCCTTTCCGCCCAGGTCAGGGCGGCCAATGGATGTAATGAACACTGTATCGCCGGTGATCAGATATCTGTCGTCGATCAGGCAGGTTGTGCTCCCCGGGGTGTGGCCGGGGGTGAAAAGAGCCTGCACTTGCGGACCATCCGCGGTAAAACCATAGGTCCTATTGTTTTCAAGCTTTGTGTAGGTAATTCTGGCGCCGGCAAAATCTTTATCGTTGGCAAGAAACTCAGCCCCGGTATGCTCAGAGATCATTCTGCTGCCGGCAATGTAGTCTGCCTGGAGATGGGTTTCAAAGGTTTTGATGATCCGGACTTTTTTTTCCCGGGCAAAGCCAAGATAGAAGTCAACGTTGCGGGAAGGATCAAACAACATTATTTCGTCTCCGGCAATCAGCCCGTAACTGCAGGACGCCTTGCCGGGCCGGATGAATTGATAAAGTTGATAATCGCCCGAAGCCGTGACAAGTTTGGGGACAAGGAGATTTCCCCAGGTATTGATGCCGCCCCGCAGATAACCGACATCATCAAATCCGTTGTTATGGATGATCTCAGCCACGTATTTCGCAGAAGCCTCCTTGGCGCAAACAATGCGGATCCTGCTGTTGGGAGGAATTTTCGCCATTGACTCCTTTTCGAACTCCATGAATTCGAAATAAGGGATATTGAGCAGGGTGAAGGGGTACGGCCCTTCAACCCTGAATTTCTCGAATTCAGTGTTGTTCCTGACGTCAACGACAATCATATCCTTCTTGTCGGTCAGCCATTCGTAGAGTTCGTATGCTTTGTATTGAAACAGTGCCATCTGAAAAAAACTGTATCCATGTCTGTTGAGGTGAATCTGATTGAGCGTAAGCGGTCACAGGGCGCCGCATTTCCTTTGTTATCGACCTGCCCGCATGCCTGGTGTGTAGCAGGCAGGCCTCTTTCGCGGACCTGCGGCCCCTGTAAGCACGGTAAATGCGGGTAAAAGGGCAATGCGTGAGCGCGCTCCAACCCGTATTATTTTCGCTTGAGTTTCTTCATCAATTATACGGAGTTAGCGCGCCGGTGTCCATATATTTTCAGGACTTGTTAATGAGAAATGGGCTCAGGGAGGAAAGAATCGCAATTCCCGGAAAAATTATTGCAATGCCGCCTTCCGGCTCATTTGCCCAGAAGTCGCAGGATCACATTGATCAGAATGGTCAGCAGAAGGCTGACGAGCAGGCAACTCATCAGGGGCAGATGTATCCGGACCTTGTTGAAGTTGAAATGCAGGTCCCCCGGAAGATTTCCGAGCCATGGAATTTTATCGGAAAACAGGAGCAGCAGTCCGCCGGCGAGCAGAAAAGCGCCGGTGACCAAGAGCAGTACGGCAATGCTTTTCATGTCACGGTGGTGCCTCCGCTGTGATTAAAGATTATCTGGGGCTCCGTAGTTGTAAAGGTGATTGGTAAAATTCTGCCCAAAAAGTTACAGGCTGTCTCGTGTTTATTCCGGATTGGTCCCTTAATATTAGCCGTGTTCCGTTGCCAACTAGTTTATATAGGTGCCGTTGCGGAATGTACCGGTATACTGAGTGCCGTCCGGGAGGGTGAGGGTTCCCTGTCCATCTATTACCCCGTATTGAAAGTCCCCGGAATATTTTTTGCCGTCCGGATAGGTCATTGTTCCCCTTCCGTGGGGCAGGTCATCGGCAAATTCACCGGTGTATTTTCTGCCGTCACTGTATGTTGCACTGCCCTGGCCGCTTTTGTGGTCATTGAGCCATGAACCGACATATCTGCTGCCGTCGGCATAGGTCATGGTTCCCTGGCCGCTTCGTTGACCATTTTGCCACTCTCCTTCATATTTTGCGCCGTCATTAAAGGTGTAAGTTCCCTGGCCCTCAGGAGTATCGTTGAGAAATTGACCTTCATACTTTTCACCATCGGGATAGGTCATGGTTCCTTGACCGTTTCGCTGGCCATCCTGCCATTCACCGGTATACGTGGATCCGTCATTGTAGGTCATAGTCCCCTGGCCACTGGGCTGTCCGGAAATAAATTCACCGGCATATACCTCGCCATTTGGAAACGTAAGGGTACCCATTCCTTCGATTTCCCCGTTTTTGAATTCACCTTGGTACTTTTTCCCGTCAGCATATGTCTCGACACCTTCGCCGTGCCGGAAACCTGCATAAAACTCTCCGGTGTACATCGTGCCATTTGGAAAAGTGTAGGTTCCTTTGCCGTCGGGCTTTTCTTCACTGAATTCGCCGACATACTTTCCGCCGTCGCTGAAAACCATCACTCCCTTTCCTCTGAAACAACCTCCTTCAAGACATTCTCCGGTTATTTCAGTTTGTTCTGCAGTTTGTTCTGCCTCAATTTGGAAGGGAAGGAACAATAACGCAATAATGACAACCAAAAACTGTCTGAGTAAATACATCAGTATTCTCCCTAAATATGGTAAGATAATAGTATTCATTTTGTATTATTTAAAATGAATCATAACATATTGCAATTCATTATGCGAAAAGATACCATTTTAGAAACAGCCATGGGTCTGCCAATAAAAAAGGCCCAGGAATCCTGATGGATCCGGACCTTGTCAGGACTGTGGTGCCCGGGGCGAGAATCGAACTCGCACGAAGAGAACTTCGAGGGATTTTAAGTCCCTTGCGTCTACCAGTTCCGCCACCCGGGCTGATGAGCGGCAATGTACCCGTCCGCCTCGATTTTGTCAATTATGATGACCTGATAAATAATCGGTTAGTATGGCTGGACAGTCTTGTGGATGGACCACAGCCTCGGTTGATCCGCCGGCGGAGTATGTTTTTATGGAAACACTAATATCTGGGTGCCTTTCCCTCATGTTAATAGTGGCGCAGGATACTTCTGTTGTGCTATTTAATAATTGTTATGTGTCATTGCTTGCCAAAAATTTGAACTGAACATATGAGAGATCTCAAATTCATCATCCTTTTTTTTGCTGCTATCATGCTGGTGGGAACCACGGGCTACATGGTATTTGAGGATTTCAGCTTCTGGAACAGTGTCTATCTCACCGCCATTACCATC
Source organism: Desulfobulbaceae bacterium (assembly GCA_023544645.1). Taxonomy (GTDB): domain Bacteria; phylum Desulfobacterota; class Desulfobulbia; order Desulfobulbales; family Desulfobulbaceae; genus UBA10518. The sequence continues at coordinate 69,900 of JAMJFO010000001.1, forward strand.
ACCACAGTGGGCTATGGCGATATAGTTCCGGTTCACTTTGTCGGCAGGGTCTTTACGATTTTGCTGGTGTTCTCCGGGGTCGGATTTGTTTTATACACGTTCAGCAGGCTCGCTGAAGCCATGGTCGAAGGCGGTTTGCGAAATATACTTGAGAGGAGAAAGATGGACAAGAAGGTCGCTCAGTTGCGAAACCATTATATTGTTTGCGGCTATGGGAGGATCGGCAAGGTTATCTGCCAGATCCTGAAGGAAAACAAACGGCCGTTCGTGGTTATCGAGAACGATGCGGAGGAAATCCGTAATATCGAGGCCGAGGGGTTTCTTGCATTGCTGGGCGAAGCCGCGGACGATGAAATACTGATAAAAGCCGGCATCAAGGAAGCGCGGGGGCTTATCGGGGTCGTGTCCACTGATGCCGATAATGTTTTTATTACCCTGACCGCCCGGGGACTCAATCCCGGGCTTTTCATTCTTACCCGTTCAAGCGGCGCTGTCGGTTCAGACACCAAGCTGTTACGGGCCGGGGCCTCAAAGGTTATATCTCCTTACTACATCGGCGCCAGGCGCATGGCCCAGCTGGTTGTGCGGCCGACAGTCATTGATTTCATTGATCTGACCATGCATGCAGGGGAGCTGGGGCTGCGGATGGAAGAAATGCTGATCAGCGAGAAAGCATCATTTGTTAACAAGAATCTGCTGGAGTCGGGCCTCAGGAAAAAGTATGATATCATCGTGGTGGCCATCAAGCGGCAGGGAGACGAGATGCTCTTCAACCCGAAACCGGATACGGTTATTCTGCCCGGCGATATCCTCATTGTCCTGGGCGAGCATGATCAGATCAGCGCTCTGGAAAAGGAGGTCTGATCAGTGCCAGCATTTCCCGGACCGCCTGATCCAGTCCGACAAATACAGCGCGGCTGATCACGGCATGCCCGATGCTCAGCTCTTCAATTGTCTCCAGGGCCGCTACACGCGGGGTGTTGCGGTAATCCAGACCATGGCCGGCGTTGACCCTGAGTCCGGTGGCCGCTGCCGCGGCTGCTGATTCCGCGATCAGATTGAACTCGCGGTCCCTTGCATCCTCGGTGGCAGCGTCACAGTACCTGCCGGTATGCAGCTCGACAAATGTTGCCCCGACTTCACCGGCGGCCTTGATCTGCTTGGCTTCCGGGTCAATGAACAGGCTGACCGGAATCCCGGCCTTGCGCATTTTTTCAATGGCCCTGGCAATTTTTTTGTGGTTGCGGGCAACGTCCAGGCCGCCTTCGGTTGTCAGTTCCTGCCGTTTTTCCGGCACCAGGGTTATCATGTCGGGTTTGGTTGCCAAGGCGATGGCGATCATTTCCTTGGCCGCGGCCATTTCCAGGTTGAGCTTGGTTTTAACTGTCTGCCTGAGCAGTTGCAGGTCACGGTCCTGGATATGCCGCCGGTCTTCGCGCAGGTGGACTACTATGCCGGATGCGCCGGCCAGTTCACAGATGCCCGCTGCCAGGACAGGATCGGGTTCGCTGGTTCCCCTTGCTTCGCGGATTGTGGCAACATGATCAACATTGATGGCAAGATGCGCCATGGTATTCCTCCCGGTTTGGTTCAGTCTATTCAGCAGTTTCTGTTCCTGCTCCCACATCGATAATGCTTCTTTTTCGGATCGTTCATGATCCTGGCCCAGGAGATGCAGGAGGCCGTGGATGATGAGCTCGGTAATACGCTCATCACGCGATTTGCCGGCCTGCTCCGCCTCACGCGCAGCTGTTTCAACGGATATGAGAATATCCCCGAGTTCGTTGCCGGGGATAACAAAGGGAAGCGCTGCTTCATTATCCCGGGCCGGGAAGGAAAGGACGTTGGTCGGACCTTTCCGGTTCCGGTATTTTTTGTTGAATGAGGCCATGTCCGCGTCATTCATCAGGACGATGCTGAGATCCTTGCGTTTCAGACACAGGAGCCGCAGCAGCCGTTCAGCTCGCTTTTCAAGCGATGTGATGTTGAGGGAGGTCGCGGATACGTCGGATTGCAGGATAATATGCAGCGGCATGATCGATTTTTCCGCAGGTTATCAGCGGGCGAGTTTTTTTCCGGGGCCGGGGGCGCCGGTTTTTTTTTCGTAGGCTTCGATGATTTCCTGCACCAGGGGGTGGCGAACAACATCTGATCTGGCAAAGGTGCAGAATTGTATTCCCAGGATGTTGCCGAGGGTCTGCTGGGCGTCAATGAGACCGGAGTGGGTTGATCCCGGCAGGTCTATCTGGGTAATATCCCCTGTCACCACGGCACGGGAGTCAAAGCCTATCCTGGTCAGGAACATTTTCATCTGCTCCCGAGTGGTGTTCTGAGCTTCATCGAGAATGATAAAGGCATTGTTGAGAGTGCGTCCCCGCATGAAGGCCAGGGGGGCTATCTCGATGATGCCCCGTTCAATAAGTTCCAGGGTGCGGTCCTGTCCCAGCATATCATTGAGCGCGTCGGTGAGCGGCCGCAGATATGGATCGACTTTCTGGGCCATGTCGCCGGGAAGGAAACCAAGTTTTTCCCCGGCCTCGACTGCCGGCCGGGTCAGGATTATTGAACGAACCTGTTCGCCGGCCAGAGCGGAAACAGCCATGGCAACGGCAAGATAGGTTTTGCCGGTTCCTGCCGGACCGATGCCGAAAACAATATCATTCTTGCGGATGGCATCGATATAGGCTTTCTGATTGACACTCTTGGGCGAAATTACCCTGTTCCTTGAAGTAATATATACCTTGTCGAGGAAAATGTTTTCCAGTCTGGCCCGGGGTGATGATTCAAGGATCTTCAGGCCAAAGGCAATATCCTGGGTAAAGACCGGGTATCCATTGCCAATGAGCTGGTAGAGCTGTTCAAAGAGGGAGGCCGCAAGTTCAACGGCATGGTCCTGGCCGCTGATCTGCAATTGCTGGCCACGGGTATGGATGGTCACACCCGTGGCCAGTTCAACAGTCTGGAGATTCCGGTTAAGATCCCCGAACAGGGTCTGGGCGGTAGCGTTGTCCGGGAAATCGAGTTCGCGCAGGCCCGATGCGGTGCTGGAAGCAGATTGTTTCAACTCGTCCTGAGGATTATTTTTTTGTCTTGGCCAGTTCCTGGTCAATGAGCGCCTGCAGCGCCTGGGGACTGCGGTCGTTGACCCGTATGCCGTTGACAAACATGGTCGGAGTGCCGCTGACTTCAGCTTCGCGGGCATCCATGACATCCTTGATCAGACGCTGCTTGGTTGCCTCGCTGTTCATGTCAGCGTTGAAGGTGTCCATGTCCAGGCCGATTTCTTTAGCAGCATTGAGGATGTTGGGCATGGTGATCGAACTCATGGCAAAGAGGGCGTCGTGCATTTGCCAGAACTTTCCCTGGTTGTGTGCTGCCAATGCGGCAAGGGCGGCTGGCTCAGCCATATTATGAATGTTGGTCAGCGGCAGGTTTTTGAAGGCTATTTTTACAGTCTGCGGATTTTTTTCGAGCACCTGCTCGAGCAGTGGCTGGATCGTGCCACAGTAGGGTCATTGGAAATCCGAAAACAGGGCCAGGACCACTGGGGCGTTTTCGTTGCCGAGAAAGGGAGCGCCGGTAATATCAATGGAGGCATTGAAGCTGACGGTGAGGCTGGAAAAGGTGTTATCCTGCTGGTTGATCAAGTAAAGCAGTTCTCCCCGGGGCGCGATATCGATGGCTGCAACGCCCTTGTCCACGGAGATAGTTCCCTGTTTGTCACCGTTGGTGGAAAAAACGTGGACTTTGCTGTCATCACCAAGAATGAAAACCCGTTTGTTGTCCAGAGAGTGAACCATATCAATGGGTTTGGCATCGATTTTCCAGGTCGCCTTGACCGAAGCGTCAATACCGATTGCCTGGGATGCCGGCGAAGGGATTGGCCCGGCCAGCAGCGGCACCAAAAACAGCGCACTGATGGTAACAATTTTTTTGAGCATGATCAGATCCTTGTGTTGAAATGTAAAAACTTGGCTGGTTCGAGCAATGAATGACATGAACCTCTTTTCGTCAGGACAGAACTATACTTCTTGTTTTCCTGATGCGCAAGTCGGGAAGAGAGGAAATAGTGTCGCTGGAGCTATTTTACAGCAGCAGGTTTAACCGGACAACTGTGTGCACGAGTGTATGCATAAGGAAGTCAGTTGATTTCTTCATCCTGCATGAGCGTATTGATCCTGCCAAGGACCCGGTCCAGTGAGCGCCATCCGGGGAAACGAAGAGAAAGGATTATTTCCTCGTTTTCAAATGCAGGGGTATGGTCGATGCGCATGGATGAAGGGAGTCCCAGGCGGGCAACCTTTTGTTGAAAGTCGTTTTCAGCCTGGGAGATTCTGGGGAAGCATTGTTCATGGAGCCACGACAGCAGCGCTGCCCCGTGTTGCGGAATATTGACAGATTGTCCAGCCTCATGCACAGCGGGGAAACGGGTAAGGATATCCTTCAGAGGGACATTTTTTCGCATGATCAATTCTCTGCTCAGGTCTATGAGCTTCTGCTGTTTTGATCCGCCAAAATGCAGATCTGTGATGAGCTGAATCAGCAATTCCTGATCCCCCGGGGAAAGGCCAAGCAGTTTCCGCGCGTTTCTCAGCTGGATGACACCGTGGTGTAAGGCCTTCAGCGCCGGTATGCTCAAGGTGCGAAGCTGCAAAAGGTCATTGAGTATATGTTTCTGTGGTTTGTGGCCAAGTTTTCCCAGCAGCGGGATGGCGGCATCCATTGATGCTGCCGTGATCAGTTTCTCAAAAAAAATGATTTGTTCAACAATGCTGAGTTCTCTTCCGGTCAGCGCCTCTTCAAGAAGGAGAGAGAACACAGCCGTTTCTTCCAGATCCTCACGGAGTATCCTACAGAGAACAGGGTTCCCTGGATCAAGGATCCCGGCTGCGGCTAGCCGTTTCCTGCCGGCGATAATACAATAGGTGTTATTTTTTCGGCGGCGGAGGATGGGAGGGTTCAGTATGCCGAACTGTTTTATGCTTGCCAGTAATTCGTCACCTGGAGCTTCTGCTGAAAGGGTGAGGCAATATGAGGTGTCCTCAATTTCAATGGCAGATATGGGAACGGATTGCAGCTGACTGAAGAAATTCATGAGGAGGCTCAGGTGGTTGGGCTAATAGCTTTTGTATTTTGTACGTCTTTGCTGGTAAAAAAAAAGGGTGCCACCGGAGTGACACCCAGCATAAATGGTGGTATGTAATGTTCAGCGCGAGTTGATTTTGTCGCGCAGGATGCCGGAAGGTTTAAATGTAATAACCCGCCGGGCATCAAGGGTCAATTCGTCGCCGGTCTGGGGGTTCCTTCCCCGGCGGGCTTTTTTGTCCTTTACATTGAATTTGCCGAAACCGCTCAGCAGGAGGTCCTCCCCGCTGATCAGCGCTTCCTTGGAAATAGCGAGGAAGGCTTCCACAGATGTTGTTGCCTGGGCCTTGGTCATGAGAGGGTGCGACTTGTATACCTGCTGTACAAGGTCGGCTTTTGTCAGGGTCATGATTGCTGAACCTCCGCGTAAAGGATAAGATATTGAAGTTCTTGTTTTTGTGAGTAGTATTACTCTATTTGTATGATATGTTTTTTACGCAACTTGTCAATATTAACCTTTGAGAAAACGAAAAGCGGCGGTTCCGGCAAATTTTGCGGCGCTGCCCAGATCTTCTTCAATACGGAGAAGCTGGTTGTATTTGGCCACCCGATCGGTGCGTGAAGGGGCCCCGGTTTTGATCTGTCCTGTATTGAGCGCGACCGCAAGGTCGGCAATGGTCACGTCTTCGGTTTCGCCTGACCGGTGGGAGATGACGGCGGTATAGCCGGCCTTGTGTGCCATATCAACAGCATCGATGGTCTCGGTGAGGGTTCCGATCTGATTCAGTTTGATCAGGATCGAATTGCCGACCCCGTTGTCGATGCCTTTCCTGAGAATCGAGGTGTTGGTGACAAAAATATCATCACCGACCAGCTGGATCTTGTGCCCCAGTTCCGCGGTCAGCTTCTGCCATCCCTTCCAGTCGGATTCATCGATGCCGTCCTCAATGGATATCAGCGGGTACTTCTTCACCCAGCTACTGTAGAACCGGATCATCTCCTCGGCAGTTTTTTTCGGTTTTTTCTCGGCGCTGAGGATATATTTTTTCTCTTTTTTAGAGTAAAATTCACTGGCTGCGGCATCGATGCCGATAAAGATGTCCTTGCCCGGTTTGAAGCCGGCTTTGGTTATCCCTTCAAGTATTGATTCCATTGCCTCTTCATTGGAACGCAGGTTGGGGGCAAAGCCTCCTTCATCGCCCACCGCGGTCTGCAGCCCCTTCTTCTTCAGGACGCTTTTCAGGGCGTGAAATGTTTCAACACCCATGCGCAGGGACTCCGCGAAAGAATCCGCACCGGCCGGCAGGATCATGAATTCCTGGATATCGACGTTGTTGTCGGCATGGGCTCCTCCGTTGATGATATTCATCATGGGGACAGGAAGAACCTTGGCGTTGACGCCGCCGATGTAGTTGTGCAGGGGGAGCTCCAGCTCCATGGCGGAAGCCTTGGCAACAGCCATGGACACGCCGAGTATGGCATTGGCGCCCAGCTTTTTTTTGTTGTCGGTATTGTCAAGCTGCAGCATGGCCTGATCGATAAGGACCTGCTGTGATGACTCAATGCCGAGAAGGGTGGGGGCAATGATTTCGTTGACGTTTTTCACCGCCTGCTGAACGCCTTTGCCCATGTACCTTTTCTTTCTCGTGTCGCGAAGCTCAAGGGCTTCCCGGCTGCCGGTGGATGCCCCTGACGGGACAGCTGCCCGGCCTATGGCGCCGGTTTCAAGAAAGACTTCGACCTCTACGGTCGGATTGCCACGGGAGTCAATGATTTCCCGTCCAACAATGTCAAGTATTTCGCCCATGTAGTATAACCTCGGGATAGAATTTTAAAGTAAAGAGTTTATCCGCCAACCGCGCCGGCGATTTCGAAAATCGGCAGGTACATCGCTACAACCAGTCCGCCGATGATACCGCCCAGGAAAACCATCATGAACGGCTCAATCATGGCGGTGAGATTATCCACAGCCTGATCCACCTCTTCATCGTAAAAGTCGGCGATTTTTTCCATCATGGTGTCAAGGGCGCCGACTTGTTCGCCAACATTGATCATCTGGACGACCATGTTGGGAAAAACACCTGTTTCCTCGAGAGGTTCAGCAATTGCCCGACCCTCGGCAATGGCATCTCGAACTCTGAAAACAGCTATTTCGATAACTTTATTGCCGGCCGTCTTGCCAACCACCGTAAGGGCGTCAAGAATCGGGACTCCGCTCTGCAGCATGGTGCTCATGGTCCGGGTGAATTTTGCAACAGCAACCCGGCGGATAAGTGATCCGACGACCGGTAATTTAAGCATGATGGCATCTATTTTGATCTCACCCTTTTCTGTGGCATAGATTTTTTTGAATAAGAAGACGACAGCAGCGATACCCAGGAACAGCCAGATAAAATTGCTTTTAAAGCTATTGCTCATGTTAACGACAATCTGGGTCGGCACCGGCAAGGCAGCGCCGAAATCGGCGAACATGCTTTCAAAAACAGGTATGACAAAAATAAGAATAACCACAAGGATGACCAGAGAAATGCCCAGACAGATAGCCGGATAGGTCATGGCGCCTTTTATTTTTTTCTGCAGGGCCATGGCTTTTTCCATGAACGCAGCAAGGCGGGAGAGAATTGTATCGAGTATGCCGCCAAGCTCGCCGGCCTCAATCATGTTCGCATAGAGTGAATCAAAAGCCTTGGGATGTTTTCTCATTGCATCGGCAAGGGTGTTGCCGGTTTCAACATCGCTTTGAATTGTCAGCAGCATCTTTTTAAAAGTCGGATTTTCCTGTTGTTTGCTGAGAATTTGCAGGCACTGTACCAAAGGAAGGCCGGCGTCGATCATTGTGGACAGCTGTCGGGTGAAAATGACAATATCCTTTCCCGTGACCTTGGGTTGAAAAATTGTAACATTTTCAAAAAGGTCCTTGGGAGCTTCCTTGCACACCTTGACATCAATGCGCATCCGTTTGAGCTGGGCGCGGGCCCCGGCTTCATCAACAGACTCGATCTTACCCTTGCGCTTTTCACCGTAGGAATTGATTCCTTTCCAGATATATACAGGCATTAACGGTTCTCCAGATGAGGTTCAGTGCTTCGGTCGATTAATATTTCAGGATATTTTGTTGACAGTTGTCACAATTCCTTTTATACAATCGAGTTTCTCCCGGTTATGAAAATGACGGGAACGTAATTTAATCTATTGTATGGAAGTTTTTTCCTTGATTCAAGAGAAAAGTGATATTTTTTCAGGAGGTTGGCATTATGCAGGCCAGTGAAACCACAAAATATGCAAATCGTTCCTTTCAGCCGATTATAGATAAGTGTGAAGGCTGTGACAGGATTGTTGATGAAGGTAGTGTTAAATACTGCAGGACCTATAAGGATCCCGAGGCCAAATGGCACCTTGGCCTGTGCAATTTTGCAACCCATGCCAAGCCGGAATTGAACCTGGTCAAGGTTCGGGTTAACCCGCTGAAAGCATCCAAGCGCGCCTCACGCAGAAAGTAATATTCAAGGGGGCGTGGTTCACCCGGCCCCCTTGTTCATCTCTATTTTCTTCCCACCCCTGTGTAATGAAATCCCTCGGATTTTAATTTTTCCGGCTCATATACGTTCCTGAGATCAATAAAAACGGGATACTTCATAACTGAGCGGATTTTTTTCAGGTCCAGGGCTCTGTACTGGTTCCATTCCGTCATCAAAATCACTGCGTCGGCATTCTTGCAGGCATCGTAGGCGTCTTTCGCGTATTCAACCTCGGCAGGAAGATATTTTGCTGCTTCCTGCATGCCTTTGGGGTCATGCGCCCTGACCATCGCCCCTTTTTCGATCAGGGCCGGAATTATCGTCACCGCCGGTGCATCGCGCATATCATCGGTTTCGGGTTTGAAGGTCAATCCCAGGACCGCCAGAGTCTTGCCGGCCACTGACCCGCCGAGGCTTTCGCGTATTTTTTTGACCATCCGGGCTTTCTGGGCCGAGTTTACTTCCACCGCTGCTTCCACGATCCGCAGTGATTCTCCGTGTTCCTGGACAATGCGCAGCAGGGCCAGGGTGTCTTTGGGAAAACACGATCCTCCGTAGCCGGGGCCGGGATGGAGAAATTTGCTTCCTATCCGTCCGTCCATGCCGATAGCCTTGGCAAGCGCGGATATATCCGCATCCACAGCTTCGCAAATATTGGCGATTTCGTTGATAAAGCTTATTTTGACCGCCAGGAAGGCATTGGCGGCATACTTGGTAAGCTCTGCGGTCTCAATGGTTGTGCTGACGATCGGGGTGTCCAGCAGATAGAGGGGTTTATAGATTTCCTGGAGCACCTGCCGGGCCCTGTCGGTCTGAACCCCGATAACCACCCGGTCCGGGCGCATGAAGTCGTTGATCGCGGCCCCTTCGCGCAAAAACTCCGGATTGGACGCCACGTCAAAATCGGCGTCCGGATTGGTCTGCCGGATTACCCGTTCGACCTGCCTGGCCGTGCCCACCGGAACGGTGCTCTTGTCAATTATAACCGTATATCCAGTGAGGTTGCCGGCAAGTTCCCTGGCTGCCTCAAAAATATAGGTGAGGTCGGCGTATCCGTCACCTCTTCTACTGGAAGGCGTCCCGACCGCGATGAAAACCGCCTCCGCCCCCGGAACCGCTTCGACAAAATCCGTGGTGAAGCGCAATCTTTTCTCTCCGACATTTTTGTTGACCAGAGCGTCAAGTCCGGGTTCATAAATGGGGACCTTGCCTTTGCGCAGCTGTCTGATTTTGTCTTCATCCTTGTCAACGCAGGTGACATGATGACCGAATTCGGCCAGACAGGTACCGGTGACGAGACCGACATAGCCTGTCCCGATAATGGTTATGTTCATGAACTCTCCTTATTAAGTCCGTTGTCCGAAGATGGCCGTGCCCACTCGCACCAGGGTCGCCCCTTCTTCAATTGCAACCGGATAATCGGCTGACATGCCCATGGATAAAATCAGCGGGGCCTCATCGGTAAAATATCCTTTTCCGCTGAACTCGTCCGCTATTTTCTTCAGTGCCCGGAAATAAGGGCGAGATAATTCCGGGTTGTCGGTATACGGTGGTATGGTCATCAGGCCCCGTATCCTGAGATGCGTCAGTTTGCCGATTTCCCTGATCAACTGCTCGGCATCCTGCGGCAGGACTCCTGATTTCTGTTTTTCCCGGCCGACATTAACCTGGATCAGGATATCGAGGGTTTGGTCCAGTCCGGCAGCGTGACGGTTCAGTGACCGCGCAAGTTTGAGCCGGTCTACGGTCTCTATGAGCCGGAAAAGACGGACCGCAATTTTTGTCTTGTTGCTCTGCAGGTGGCCGATAAAATGCCAGGAGATGGCCGGATCAAGTTGTTCGATTTTGGATTGGGCTTCCTGGACAAAATTTTCGCCGAACAGTTTCTGGCCGCATTGCCGGGCTTTTTCCACTGTTGCGGCATCCATGCGCTTGGAGACCGCCAGCAGCTGGATGTCGTCGGGATCGCGCCCGCATCTTTCCGCGGCCAGGGCAATGTTCCTGCGTATCTTTTCGAGGTTCGCGCAGATCATCGGCCGGTTTTCCCTGACGGGAGGCAGAAGAGATTTTCCGAGTTGGCTGTAGTCTGCCGGGCAACCTCATCCAGGGAGATTCCCCGTAAGTCGGCGATTTTCTGCGCGGTATGGAGAAGGTATTCAGGTTTGTTGATTTTTCCCCTATAGGGGACCGGGGCGAGAAAGGGGCCGTCGGTTTCCAGGATCATTTTTTCCAGAGGTATTTCCCTTGCCACCTGCTGCATACTTTCGCTTTTATTGAAGGTAACAATGCCCGGGATAGAAATGTACAGGCCGAGTTCCATCACCCTGGACGCCAGTTCAAGATCGCCGGAAAAGCAATGCATGACGCCGAGCATCGGGTAAGGGGCGTGGGATTTCAGGATGGCCAGGGTGTCGTCATGGGCGTCCCGGTCATGGATAATGATCGGAAGGTTCAGCTCCTTTGCCATGTCGATCTGGGTCCCGAAGGCAGCGATCTGGACAGGGCGCGGCGCATAGTTTCGCGCGAAATCGAGACCGATCTCCCCGTAGCCGATGACCTTGTTTGTTTTCTCTTCGGCAAGCAGATGCAGGCGGCGGTAGGTTTCCGGGTTGCCGCTTTCAGCATTGTGCGGGTGGATGCCGATGGTGGCCCAGATACCGGGAAAGCGTTTGGCCAGCGCGACTGCTTCACATGAACTGGGAAGGTCTATGCCCACGGTTATAATCCTGGTTATACCGCTGTCTGCTGCATCGCGGACAACGGTGTCCAGATCATCCTCATACGCCTTCATATCGAGGTGACAGTGGGTGTCGATGAGGGATGAATTCAGGGCGAGTTGCGGCTTGTCGATCTTTTTCTTTTTCATGTTGTTTCCTGGCAACTCTCATACCAGAATCACTGACCGGGCGCAACTGTCAATCCGTTGCTTTTACCGGGGACGGCTGAAAGGCTGTTGACAAAGAAAGCGTATTTTTTTACAACAGGTTAACTTGAGTTACTTCAATGCGGTGTGCCATGGAACAGCCTGTACAGAATGCCATACGAAATCGCCGGAGTATTCGTGAATTTACCGGCCAGCCGGTATCTCGCAAGGTTCTGCATACAATTGTCCAGGCCGGTATCTGGGCTCCTTCGGGATTGAATAACCAACCCTGGCGTTTTATCCTGGTCCGGGACCGGGATGTCCGGGAAAAGCTTGCCCCGCATACTACCTATTCGCATATTATACTTGGCGCCCCGGCTCTGATCGTTGTTTTGCTGGACAGGGAAGCCATGTATAGTGAGGTCAAGGATCACCAGGCCGCCGGCGCCTGCATTCAGAATATGCTGCTGGCTGCCGAAGAGCTTGGGCTGGGTGCAGTCTGGCTGGGACAGATCCTGCAGAACAGTGACAAGGTCAATGCGCTGTTGTCACTTGACGAAACGTTTGAACTGATGGCTGTCCTGGCGCTAGGTTATCCCCTGCACCGCAACCAGAAATCGCAGCGAAAACCCCTCGCTGACTTTATTCTTCAAGAAATCGGAGGAGATCAGGAATGAAAACATTTGGAAAAAAGATGTACATGGCAATGCTTTTCTGGGCTATTGCCCTGCTTCCGTTGGCCGGCTGTGCGGATAGGATGACATCCTCCGAGGAAATGCCGGACCTGTCTTCGATATCGGCTTTTGCCGGCGACCTGAAAGATATTGAACTTCCGGTGGAGCTTGAATGGAAGCGCGACAAATCCATGACCATCAAAACAGAGTCCTTTAATGGCGGTATCTGGCATTATGAAGGACGGGTTGAGCCTCTTTCGCTCAAGGATTACATGGTCAATGCCATGCATAATAACAAGTGGAAGCTGGTTGGCGAATCCACTTCCCAGGATATTTTTCTTGCCTTTGTCAAGCCCAACAAGACCTGCATGATCGTTATCTCAGACAGCAGGTTCGGCAAGACCAGGCTCACCCTGTATGTAACCATTGACCGTACTGCCGCCGCGGGATTGAATCCCTTCGGTGAGGCGGTTGGGCGGTAGACCGCCTGCAGACCAGGGGGGAAACGCTGCTCCCGCCGGTCTCTCCCTGGTATCGATTTTGTTATTATGACTGATCTCTCCCGGTTGCCGGATATCCGGGTAACCTGACGGTGAAGCAGATATGACCGGCCTGCAAGGGAAAAAAATATTATTCGGCGTCACCGGGAGTATTGCGGTCTTCAAGGCCGCAGCCTGGGTTCACGCCCTGGTCAAGGAAGAGGCTCTGGTTACGGTGATCATGACCCGCGCCGCAACCAGGTTTGTTTCCGAGCTCACCTTTGAGGCCCTGACCGCCAATCCAGTCCATGTCGAAATGTTCGGCCATGCAGTCCGGACCCCCATGGCCCATATATCCCTGGCCAGGGATGCCGACTGCATCTGCATAGCTCCAGCCACAGCCAACACCATTGCCCGCCTTGCCAACGGCATGGCTGATGACCTGCTTGCCACCTCGGTGCTGGCAGCGTCCGGCAAACCGGTGATGGTTTTTCCGGCAATGAACTGCAATATGTATATGCATCCGGCGACCCGGGACAACCTGCAACGGTTGAGGGAGTTGGGGTACATTGTTGTTGAACCCGATGCCGGCGCTCTGGCCTGCGGTGACGAGGGGCCGGGCCGGCTGCCGGAGTGGGACAGGGCAAGGGAGCAGTTGCTGGCCTGTCTCTGCCAACAGGATCTGGCCGGTCAGCAGGTTCTTATTACCGCCGGACCCACAAGGGAGGTCCTTGATCCGGCCCGTTTCCTCAGTAATCGTTCTTCCGGAAAAATGGGATTTGCCTTGGCGAGAACCGCCCGCAGGAGAGGGGCAAAAGTGGTCCTGGTTACCGGTCCGGTTTCACTGGAAGATCCGCCCGGCGTTGAGGTGGTTCACGTAACCTCTGCCCGGGAAATGTATGAGGAGGTCATTCAGCGCAGCTCTCAGGCATCAATTATCGTTAAGTCTGCGGCAGTGGCCGACTTCCGCCCGGCACAAGCAGAACTCCACAAGGTGAAGAAACGCTCGGCGCCCGACTCTCTGGCCCTGGAAGCTAATCCTGATATCCTGGCCGAGCTTGGCAGAAATCGTCACCCCGGCCAGCTGCTGGTGGGGTTTGCCGCGGAAAGCCGGGATCACCAGGAAGAGGCCGGGCGAAAGCTCAGGGAAAAAAACCTGGACCTGGTGGTGGCCAACGATATCAGTGGCGAAAATACCGGGTTTGGGGCGGACACCAATCAGGTGACGCTGGTCGATCATCAAGGGGCGCATCCGCTGCCCCTTCTTTCCAAGGAACAGGCCGCCGACCGGATATGGGATCATATTGTCACGCTTGTGGCAAAGTAGCGACCCTTTCCGCCCCTTTTTTTCAGCCGTTCAGCGCATATTCATATATGGCGATAATATCATCGCGCGAAGGCCGGCGTGGATTGTTTTCGATCGGAACCGCCACTTTCAAAGCAATATCAGCCATTTCAGGGATTTTATCCCCGGGAACATTGATGTCGGCCAGGGTTGCCGGTATATTCAGGTCCATGTTGAGCTGGAACAGGCCGTCCGCAACCATGGCCGCTGCTTCGCGAAGCGGCATGCCGCCGGTGTCGAATCCGAAAATGGCGGCCAGATGAGCATGTTTTTCGAGGTTGCCGATCAGGTTGTATTCGGTAACGTAGGGAAGGAGAACAGCATTGGCCAGTCCATGGGCAATACCGAACATTCCGCCCAGGGGGTAGGCCATGGCATGCACGAGGCCGACGCCGGCCATGGCCAGCGACTTGCCGCCCAGTAAGCTTGCCATCAGCATATTGGTCCGGGCTTCCAGGTTCCTGCCGTCGGCATAGGCGGCCCTGATATTGCCGGTGATAAGATCAATGGCCTCCAGGGAATACATTTCCGATATGGGATGGGCCTTGATCGAAGTGTATGCCTCCAGGGCATGGGCCAGGGCATCAAGGCCGGTGCTGGCTGTTACGCCCGGGGGCAGGCTGAGGGTCAGTTCAGGGTCGAGGATGGCGGCATCCGGATAAAGAGGGTCGCCGTTCATCCCGCCCTTGGAGCCGGTTTCCTCGTTGATGAACACCGCGGTAAAGGTTACTTCGGCGCCGGTTCCTGCCGAGGTAGGCACCATGATTTTGGGTACGCCGGGTTTCCCTATTTTGCCCAGTCCCAGATAATCGGCCGCCTTGCCGCCATTGGTCAGGAGAATGGATGCCGCCTTGGCAATGTCCATGGCAGAACCGCCTCCGGCCCCCACGACGCAGTCGCAGTTGTTCTGTCTGGCGGTTTCAGCGGCAAGGTCCGCCAGTTTCAGGCCAGGCTCGGGGTCGACCCTGTTGAAGACGGTGCAGCTGATGCCGGCCTTGTCCAGTATTCCGGTAATCAGTGAATCTATCCCCGCTTTCTCCAGTCCCGGATCGATAACCACCAGGGGGATGGTGCCGTTGAAACTGCTGATGATTCGGGGAAGGGAATTGATCATCCCCTGGCCGAAATGGATCTGAGTGGGCTGGGTAATTGTGAAGGAATGTGGTATTGTCATGGTAACAGCTCCTGATAAGAATGCCGGTTCCCCGGGTGACCGGTTGCCTGTTTATTGTATCGGATGTTGATCCGCTATGTAGCCGGGGCTACTATAGCACTCTTTGTCTGCAAAGAAAACGGACAACAGAATAATTTAACAGTATGGGAGTTGCGCCGGCCATGAATGTCGAGATGAGCAGATCGGAACAGAAGCGACGGATGAAGCAGCTGGAGAAACTGGTCGCCGAGCTCAGCGGCCTTCCGTCATCCGTTATCAACCAGCTGCCCTGCGCCGAGGAAGTCCGCACTCTTTTTCATGAGGCTGCAACCATGAAAGGCGGGACACGCAACCGCCATATTAAATACATAACCAAGCTGCTCAAGGAGGAACCGGTTGAAGAACTGTATACCTTTCTGTCAGAGCGGACCGGGGTGGCCCTGCAGGAGAAAAAAGAGTTCCAGGAGGTTGAGTATCTGCGGGAGGCTCTCCTCAGTGAGGCCATCGAGCAGTACCGGGAAGCCAGACATAATCATCTGGAGTTTGCAGAGAATTGGCCGAGCAGCGTCGCGGAGGCGATATGCCGTGAGTATCCGGGAATCGACAGAATCCTGCTGACCAGGCTTGCCTGGATGTATGCCAGAACGAGGAACCGCAAGCACAGTCGGGAGTTGTTCCGGCTCATCCGTGCCGCCCATGAGCAGGCCCTTTTTCACGCGAAAAACAATAACGACAGCAAAAACGGGAAATGAAATGGAATATCAGGCAGGGCAGGCAGGCAGGGTTTTTTATGTTCGTTTTGATGATGGCGAAGATCTGCACCAGGGAATACGTGAACTGGTTGCCAGGGAGAAGGTTCAATGCGGCTGGTTTCAGATTTTCGGCGGTTTGCGCCGGGCCGGGGTCGTCACCGGACCCCGGGAGCCGGTTATGCCGCCGGACCCGGTCTGGAGGGATGTCCGGGATACGAGGGAGGTCATCGGAACCGGAAGTGTCCTCTGGGATGATGACAAGCCCCTCATTCACCTCCACGCGGCAATGGGACATCATGGGGAGACATTGACCGGCTGCGTGCGCAAAGACACCAGGGTTTACCTGGTTATAGAAATGATCCTGCTGGAGGTGACGGACATTGATGTGACCCGTCCCTGGTTCGAGCAGGGAGGATTTAACCGGCCTGCGTTCACTGGGGGACAGAGGTAGGAACGAGGCCGGTTTGGGCAGATATTGTGCGGCCGGTTATTTTGCCGGGTCCACCTTGAGGATTTTGTCGCCGGGCTGCATTGCCTGGCCTGTTTTCGCTGAAATGGAGGCAACGGTGCCTGCCACCTCACTGACCACCGGTGTCTGCATTTTCATGGCCTCCAGGATGGCAACCCGATCGCCTTTTGCAATTTCCTGCCCTTCCTTGACGGTGATTTCGCAGACATTGCCCTTGAACGGTGCGCGAATATCACCGGATATGGCCAGTTCGGCAATTTCTTCCTTGGAAAGGGCCTGGACTGCCGCCGCACCGGCCGGCAGCTCCGGCTCAAAAAGAAAGATCCGTTGATGGTGATCGACATTGAGGTAGAGATTGGCCTCGCCTGATTTATCCCTCTGCGAGGGACCGACTTCGATCATGTGTTCCTTGCCGCTATGATCCCTGAAAACAAGGGTCTCGCCGAGGGCAAAACCGCCTTCCCGCAGAAAGATCGCCGGAGGAAGGACATAGGAACGGCCGAATTTTTCTTCAAACTTGAAGAATTCCACCGCGTCGTTGGGGTGCTGCAGGTAGGTTACCAGCTGCTGGTCCGTCGGTTCCTGGCCAAGCCGTTCGGTGAGAGTGGCGCGTTCCTGCTCGATATCCATGTCGTCGATATCCTCAATGCCGCCTTCTTTTTCCAGGATCTCCTTCCAGTTGTCGCCGAAGACCTTTTCATAGATCCAGTCAGCCGGCTGATAGAAGGGAAAGGGGCCGTACTTGCCCAGCAGCAGGTTTTTCAGGTCACCTGACGGGTTGCCGTAGCGTTCTCCGTCAACCACGTTGCTGACCGCCGTGGTCCACAGAATCTGGGAGCCGGGGGTAACGCTCCACCAGTTGCCCAGTTCTATCTGCACCGTGGGCAGCTCCTTGTGGAGGATATCCGGCATCTGTTTAAGAAAGCCGCCCTTGTCGGCCTGCTCCAGGCTGCTGCCCATGGCGCCGCCCGGCAGTTTATGGATCTGGACGGTGGGCAGGAAACCCTTGATCTGTGATTCGAACTGGCCGTAGTGGATACGCTCGTCCCGGATAACGTCCGAGGTCCTGATGACCGCCTCTTCATCAATGGCGATGGCTGTTTTGTCGTACTCTTTGAGTGTCTGGATCACGGTCAGGATCGGCGGCGGACCATAAAAACCCGTAAAGGCGTGGTCGGAAGCATCGACTATGGCGGCTCCGTTCAGAACAGCTTCGGTGATCCGGCTGATATCGTTGCCGTCGGTGTTGTGGCCGTGATAATGGATGATGAGATCAGGGTACGCCTGCTTGATGGCATTGACCAGCTCCCCGATTCGTTTTGGTGTGCCCAGCCCGCCGTGGTTTTTGATGCAGAGGATTATATCTTCGCCGGTTACATCGAGTATTTCCTGTACCTTGGACACATAAAACTCATCGGTATGTTCGGGGCCGGTGGAAAAACAGATGCACGGTTCATTGATTTTTCCGGCTTTGGCGACCTCCTCGAAGACCGCGGTCATATTGGGAATGTGGTTCATGAAGTCAAAGGTTCGCCATACGTCGACATACTTGGCAAACTCGCGGACCGCAAAACGGATGACATTCTGGGGATAGGGACGATAGCCGAACAGGTTTACCCCCCGGCACAGGGTCTGAAACATGGTGTTCGGCATTTTTTCCCGCAGCAGTTCCAGCTTGAGAAAGGGGTCAACCTGTTTGCGGAGGATGTCAACATGCACCGAGGCGCCGCCGGTGATCTCCAGGGAAAAATACCCGGCGTCCTCTCTGGCCGGCGCGGCCAGAAGATCGGTGTGGAGGAGGATCCGATTCTTGTAGTCGGACTGGGACATGTCCCGGGCCGTATTGGTAATGTAATATCCGTCAGCCTGGCGCAGCGTACTGAGCACCTCGGCAGTGTTCATGGCTGTCGTAATCTTGGTCATTGTATTATATCCTCAATATGTTCAGAAACTGGTTAGAACGCAATTTTCAGGGAAATATCTATGCGGCATAAGTGTTCTTTCCCTTGTGGTGAATCTCGGCAATGAGCCGGGCCAGCTTGTTGACTTCGCTGGTGAAATCCTCGTAATCAAAGAGATGGGTGTGGGTGTCAAGGTATGAAGTGTCAAAATCGCCCTTGCGGAAATCCGAGTCATTGACCAGGTTCAGGTAAAACGGGATGGTCGTTTTGGGCCCGGTGATAACGAAATTGGTCAGACAGCGTTTGAGCCGGTCAACGGTTTCGTTCCATGACCAGCCGAATACGGTAAGCTTGACCAGCAGGGAGTCATATTCCTCGGGTATGGTGAGCCCCTGGTAGCAGAAGCCGTCGAGGCGTACGCCGTATCCGCCGGGCGACTGGTAGACACTGATGGTCTTGCCGCCTTCCGGCATGAAATTATTTTTGGGGTCCTCGGCGTTGATCCGCATCTCGATGGCATGGCCGCGCAGAAAGATATCCTGCTGTTCAAAGAGCAGTTCCCGGCCCAGCGCCACTTTTATCTGGGTGCGGACAATATCGATACCCGCTATCATTTCGGTTACGGTGTGTTCCACCTGGAGCCTGGTATTGATCTCCATGAAGTAGTAATTGTTGTCGCTGTCCAGCAGGAATTCAACAGTGCCGGCATTGGTGTAGTTGGCTGCTTTTGCCGCCTTGACCGCAGTCTCACAGATTTCCTCGGTCAGTTCGGGCGACAGGTGAAAGGCCGGGGCGATTTCCACCAGTTTCTGGTTGCGGCGCTGGATGGAGCAGTCACGGGTGCCCAGGTGAACCGTTTTGCCCTGGTTGTCGGCAATAATCTGTACTTCGACGTGCTTGGGAGTGAGCACCACCTTTTCCAGGTAGACCGAATCGTCGTTAAAGGCGGCCAGGGCTTCCTGGCGGGCGACCGAGTACTGGTCGCGCAGCTCCCTGTCATTATTAACGCGCCTGATCCCGCGGCCGCCGCCGCCGGCAGTGGCTTTAAGCATCAATGGATATCCGTATTTTTCAGCAAACTCCCTCGCTTCCTCCAGACCGGCTTCGCCGGCGGAGAGATTCTGCGTGCCCGGCACCATGGGGATGCCTGCCTCAGCCATGATCCGACGGGCTGTGACCTTGTTCCCCAGTTTCTCGATGACCTCGGAGGAAGGTCCGATAAAGATAATGCCTGCCTCGTCGCAGGCCTTTGCCAGCAGCGGGTTTTCGGCCAGGAAACCGTAGCCGGGATGAATGGCGGTGGCCCCGGCGCGTTTCGCGGCCTTGATGACCTTGTCGATATTCAGGTAGTCTGAACGCGGACCGTCCCCTATCCATACGGCTTCGTTGGCGATACGGATATGCCTGGAATGCTGGTCAGGTGTTTCATAAATGGCGACCGCCTCATGATTCAGCTCCTGGATTGCCCGGATTATCCGAATGGCAATCTCCCCACGGTTGGCAACAAGAATTTTTGTTTTAGCGCTCAATGTTTTTACCCTTTTTGTTATTCAACAGTATCTGATTAATGAATTTTTACAAAACCCCGGCAGAATGCGTTGTGACGAAAAAAAAGACGTAGCGGATTGTCGATGAACGGGGAGTTAAGTACATATATTTAGCATAATCCTTCATGCTTGACAAGCAATAGCTGGGGGGTTCCGATATGAAATCGCAAAACAGCCAGAGAGGAATTTGCAGCGCCTGGTCCGGTCAGGGGCAGGAGGCAGTCACCGGTTATCAGTGTTAAACAGAAGTGAATGGACAGTGGAGCCGAGTTTTTCCAGAGAGTATGGTTTGGGTACAACTCCGGAGAATCCATAGCTGGTGAATTCGGCCATGATCGGATCATTTGAATAGCCGCTGGACACAATGGCCTTGACCTGCGGATCAATGGCCTGGAGTCTGGCGATTGTTTCTTTACCTCCCATCTTGCCCGGAATGGTCAGGTCAAGTATGACCGCATCAAACCGGGAGGCATCCCCCAGGGCCGCTTCATATTTCTGCAGGGCATCCTCACCGTCACATGATTCAACAACATCATACCCAAGCAGGTTCAGCATCTGTACGCCCACCTGCCGGACAACTTCATCGTCATCCATGAGGAGAATCCTGCCGCTGCCTTTTATGGCTTCCGGCGTAACAGTTTTCTTCCGTTCCAGTTTCCCTGTTGAAACAGGCAGGTAGATCTCCATAGTCGTGCCGCGTCCCGGTTCGGAATCAACAGTGATCAGACCGTTGTGGTTGCGGATTATGGAATAGGCAGTGGCAAGACCGAGACCGCTTCCTCTTTTTTTGGTGGTAAAGTAGGGGTCAAATATCCTGGGGAGATATTCCCTGGCAATGCCGACACCCTGATCCTTGATTGCGATTTTTACATATTTTCCGCCGGTGAGGAGCTCGGGCAGGTGTTCGTCCTGGATATAGTTGCTGATGTTGATATGTATCGTCCCGCCGTCAGGCATGGCCTGGTCGCTGTTGATAATAAGGTTTTCCAGGACCTGGCTTATCTGGCCGCTGTCAACATCGACCGGGCTGATTTCACCTTCAACTTCCAGAGACCAGTTTGTATTGGATCCGCTGAGAGTAAAGGGTGCGACTTCATTTATAATATCGACCACCGATGCGGTTTCTTTTACCGGCGCTCCTCCCTTGGAAAAGGTCAGCAGCTGCCTGGTCAGTTCCTGGGCCCGGTGGGCGGCGTTTTCCGTATTTTTGAGCAGTTTGGCCAGGTCGCCTTCAGGGGCCTGAAGCTGGGCCAGCAGGATATTGCCGAGAATCCCGGTGAGAAGGTTGTTGAAGTCATGGGCGATGCCGCCGGCAAGGAGGCCGACTGATTCAAGCTTCTGGGCGCGCCGCAGTTCCTCCTCCATTTTCAGTTTTTCGGTGATATTGCGGAAGACGCTGCGCAGGGCCATGGGTTTGCCGTCGACAAATCTGCAGTTGACCTTTCCTTCGACACTGATTTCCTGGCCTGATTTGCTGATGAAAACGGTCTGGCAGGTAAATTCCCGGCCGTCCCGGAGAATATTCTCAAAACTTTTTCTGCAGCGGTCAACCTCATCCGGATGCAGGAGATCAAGTATTCTGCGGCCGGTCACCTCCTCCTCGGTGTACCCGAGGGTTTCCCGCCAGGCTTTGTTGACCACCAGGATTCTCCCCTGGGGATCAATGCTCTGCAGCATATCCGTTGCGTTTTCAAAGAGATCGCGGAAACGGTCCTCACTTTCCAGCAGGGCCATCTCGGATCTCCTTCTCCGGGTGGTATCCATATACAGGATTACAACTCGCTGCAGGATTCCCTGTTTGTCAAAAACAGGGGTGCCGATAATTTCGTAATACCGGTTGCGGCACACCCAGGACCGGACCCGGACACTTTTGCGTCGTTCCAGGACCATTCTGAACAGGCAGTCTTCTTCATTGGTTTCATCAGCGCAAACAGCTTCCCGGCAGGTCCTGCCGATGACATCCTGCTCCTGTATCACAAAAAGACCGGTCATCTTTTTGTTATAGGCAATGATCTCCCCCCTGGCGTTGAGAACCTGGATTGCCTCGCCCACTGATTCAAATATGGCCTGGATATCCTTTTTTGCGGTTTCCAGGTCAAGGTTGGTTTGCCGCAGGTGTTCGAGTATCTGGATAAAGGTGTTGCTGATGATGCCGATGGGGTCGAGGTGGATCAGGGTGTCGTCGTCCAGCTCATCGGGCTGCAGAGGAATTGTCCCGATTACCTTCAGGAGCTGGTCAACTTTTTCTCTGATATATGCATTTGCCTCGTGGTTTTTCTCCACCAGCATCTGGTTTTCGGCATTGGCAAGACGAAGCTGCTCCTGCAATTCGGCAATGGTAAGGTGGTCAATCTTGTCTGGTCCCATGAAATAGCGGTCTCCGGTCAATCTGCCAACTTCTGTTGTTTGTGCCGCATGATCCTGATCTCGTAAAATCCTTCTTTTTTTTCAACGAAGTGGTCATATCCCATGCTGGCGACTGCATCGGGTATGGTTGCGGTGGCATCCCGGTTATCGGTTTTGATTAATATTTCGATGCGGCCTTCCTTTAATGCCTCCCGCAGTTCATGCACTTCCCGCAGAGTAAACAGCAGGCAGGATGGGCATATCTGGCCGCGAATATCATAGACAACGATGTTTTCTGCATCCCTGGCTTTCATGCCGATACCTCCGGTCTCATGGAAAGGACCAATGTGACGAGTAATCTGCTTCCGATGTAGGATCCGGGAATGATCCCGATCAGGAATAAAAGACTCTGCATGCTCAGAATGGGAACTCCACCGAACAGGTGCCAGATATTGCATCCAGGGGTCATCCTCGATCCCAGGGCAAGGATGATGCCCCCGGCAAGAGCGGAGACATACTGGCGTGCCGGTACCCTGAAGTAAACCCTGAATTCACCAATCCTGAGGGCGGCAATCATCGCGCCAAGGACGATGCCGGCAATAAGGGGAAACTGGATGTAGGCTATGGCATCGAAAAAAGGACCGGGTCCGCCATGGAGTTCAACCTGGCTGACCGGCGCCGTATATTTGAGCGGCACCGTATTATAGAAAGCCACCTGGGATACATGCATCGGAACCGGGATATTTGTGAGGTAGGAGGCAGCCTTGGCATAGGCGTTGGTGATGCCGAAGGGCATGCCGATGAGGGTATAGGAAAGGGTTCCCAGTATGGCGAGGTAGAGGGCTGCTTTCCACGGCTGGATATATCCTTCCGCCGGTGAAGCCACCTCCCACCGGCGCTGTGCATGCCAGCGAAGGAAAAGGTATGCCGCCAGCCCGGTCACCGGCAGCAGGAGGAGAATCGGATCGCAACCCAGGGCCTGGGGTAGGGTGATGTGGCCCTGCAGGAATGAAAATTTTTTACTGACAGCTGTCCACCAGGGGTGCATTTCAGCATATAAGCCGCTGCCGATGATCAGTCCGGCAAAAGCGGTGGCGCTGATCATACTGCCGCCGCCCATTTTATACAGGGTTCCGACAACGCATCCTCCGGCCAGCACCATGCCGATGCCGAAGATCACTCCTCCGGCAATATTTCCCAGGGACGGCGATCCGAGCAGAGGGAAGGGGTACAGGGGAAGAAGGCCGATCCGCCGCATGAGTTCAAACAGGACCATGCTCGCGACCACCAGCAGAAGGAGGGTGCGGAGCATTACGGTTTTCCTGAACAGGAACAGATCGCGGAACATTCCGGCCACGCAGAAGTCGGAACGGTACATGATGGCTCCGGCAACAAGTCCGAGGGCAAGGTTGACAATGATGATAAAAAGAATCGCTGGCGTCATTCCGCAGTCCTGGTCAGTTTGGACTCATTATACTGCAACTGATGAATAGGTCAAAACAATGATGTTTTTTTTGTGTGGATATTCGGCCCGGAATGAAAATGTGCCATGCAGGTAAAAGGAAAAACACTGGCCGGGCGTTATGCTGTTTCAGCAAGCTGCCAGGTTGATCCGTTCAGGACTATGCCTGGTTATTTCTTTGCCAGCTGCCTCAAGTAGTTGATCCAGCCATCAAGACTGCTGCCGTTCTTGACTGACAGCTCAAGGATCTTCAGCCCGGGGTTCAGGGCGGCAGCCTCCTTCCTTGCTTCGTCAAGGGAGAAGTCGAAATAGGGCAGGAGGTCTGTTTTGGTGATCAGGAACGCCTGGGAGCTGATAAATGCCCTGGGATACTTGGCAGGCTTGTCTGAGCCTTCCGGTACGGAAACGAGAACGATCCGTTGATGTTCGCCCAGGTCAAAGGTGGCGGGACACACCAGGTTGCCGACGTTCTCAATGAATATGACGTCAAACGAATCGCTACCGCTGTCATGCTGCAGTTGGTGCAGTCCCTTGTGGACCATGGGCGCGTCAAGGTGACAGGCGCCGCCCGTGGTCAGCTGAACGGCTGGTATGCCCTTGGCTCGAATGCGATCTGCGTCGCGTTCAGTTTCAATGTCGCCCTCGATGACCCCGATCCGCATTTCCCCGGCGAGGATGTCAATGGTATGTTCAAGAAGGGTGGTTTTGCCCGCCCCCGGGCTGCTGATCATGTTGACGGCAACCGCTCCCATGGCTGCAAAGTGCCGGCGGTTCTCTTCGGCTTGACGGGTGTTTGCCTCGAGCAGGCTCCGGTGTACATCCACCGTTCTGGTTGTTTGTTCCGGGTCAGGGGTATGACAGCCGCAGATATCGCACATTATTCACTCCATTTCCACTTGGGTCAGTACCAGTTCATCGCCGCCTTCGGGGCTAAGCCTGGTTGAGTCGCATCGGGGACAGGTTTTGGTGGAGAAATCCGCAACGAGCCGGCAGTCGAGACATCGCTGCACAGGCTCGGTCAGGGTTATCTCAAGTGCTGCTTTTTTGGTCAAGCTGTTTTCGCCGGCCAGGGTTTCAAAGCCGAAGGAGAAGGAATCGGCCACGATGCCGGACAGCCTGCCGATGCTGACCCGGACCGTAATAATTGCTGTCGCCCCGTGTTCGTCGGCGAGTTGGCAAAGTTGATTCATCAGTCCCTGGGCCAGGGAAAATTCATGCACTGGTCAATGTTTCTCTGGGTTGAAGGATAGTATCGTGGCGGGCCAGGGATTCGAGGAGAAGAGCGGCGACCTCGGCAAGTTTTGGCTGGAGGCAGGACGATAGTCCTATGGCAATATCCAGGTTCTCGGGGACAATGGTTATCATTTCCGTTTGCTCGGGAGCCCTGTCGCGCAGTTTGCACAGCGCCAGGATGTCCAGGAGGCCTACCTGGTGAGGCGACATCCGGGTGTGGATGTTGCCGGTCCGGACATCATCGTCAGTAAAACGATGAATCGATCCCGGCACGTCTTTGACGGCCACTGTATCAATGACATAGAGAATGTCCGCATCCTCCATGAACGGGGCCAGCATGATGCCGGCAGTTCCGCCGTCCAGGACCGATACATGATCCGGAATAACATAATGACTGGTCAGGTATTCAATGAAGTGAACACCAAAACCTTCGTCCCGCATCAGCAGGTTGCCGATGCCGAGAATGCCGATTCTTTTTTGTTTATGCATAAAAAGGGGGAGCAGGTTTGCTGCCTGCTCCCGGTCATATTCATGGGTTGTCGGATGAAATGTATTTCGTCCCGTTGAAAATTGATGATATCAGGCCTTCCCTGGTTTTGATATCGTTCCAGATCACAATATAGATATGCGCAACGGCAAATATTATAAAATACCACATGATTAAAAAATGGAGATGACGTCCCTGCTGCTGGGACCCGAGGAAAAACAGTCCCCATTTCTGCCAGGCGGCGCTTTCCGGATACAGCATGTAGAATCCGGCCAGCATCTGTATCAGGGCCATAATAAAGGTGATGATGTAGATAATTCCGGCCAGAACATTATGCCCGATACGCGGCCGATGCTCCTCCGTGAAGTAGAGATAGAGCTTGGCGGTATGGAACATGTTGCTGATATTTCTCGGTGTCACTGGAAGAAAATCCCAGAATCGCTCCTGCTTGTTGCCGAAGACCAGGAGATACAGCCTTGCCAGAATAGCGCCGGTAAAGACGAAGCCGGCAATAAAATGAATGTAGCGCATCGTTGCCACGGGAAAAGAGGTCTCGCCCTCGATCAACGTGTTGGTCCACGGAAAGTGAATGTAAAATCCCGTCACCACCAGCACGACAATGGAAAGCGCAAAACTCCAGTGAAACAGCCGCAGCAGGATGCTCCAGGCGTAATGTTGTTCGTAGCGCATAGTATCCTCCTTTACATCGGTTGATGGAGGGGTCCGTTACAGAACCTTGACCTTGACGGCTTCATTGCCTTCCGGGTCCAGCATGTGTACCGCGCAGGCGATACAGGGGTCAAACGAGTGGATTGTCCGCAGTACTTCCAGCGGCTTCTCCGGATCGGCAATGGGGTTGCCCACCAGGGATGCCTCGTATGGACCAGCCTTGTCCTTGTCGTCACGCGGGCCGGCATTCCAGGTGGAAGGGACAACGCACTGATAGTTCTTGATGACTCCGTCCTGGATGACAATCCAGTGAGAAAGCGCACCCCTGGGGGCCTCGTGGATACCAAAACCCTGGATCTCCCCCTTGGGGAAGGTCGGCTTGTTGAAAATCGCAAGATCGCCTCTGCCGATATTGTCAACCAGCAGCTGCCAGTGCTTGAGGGCAAGGTCGGAAAGCATGGCTGCCCGTATCGCCCGGCCGGCATGACGGCCCAGGGTGGAGTGCAGCGCGCCGGGACCGACCTGGGCTCCGGCCAGGGTCGACACCTGGGAGAGGACATGGTCGACATAGGTCCTGGTGAGCTCGTGGCCCTGGGCATACCCGATGAGAACCTGGGCCAGCGGTCCAACCTGCATCGGTTCACCCATGAATCGCGGCGCCTTGAGCCAGGTGTATTTGCCCTCATCCTGGAAATTCGTATATTTCGGCACGGTCTCTTCCTCGTAGGGATGCCGCGTCCAGTCGCCGTCGTACCAGGACCGGGCTATGCACTCGACGACATTTTCCTTTAAGTAGGAATCATTGAAGCTGGTAAACGGTTTCACCGTGCCGAGATCGCCGTTCATGATGGTGCCGCCGGGGAGATCAAAGGAGGTGGCCTTGGCATCGAGCACCATATCGGGAAATGCCATGTAGTTGGTTACTCCGGCCCCGTAGGGAAGCCAATCTGCGTACAGGGCGCCCACGGCAATGACATCCGGCACATATACCTGCTTGATGAATCCCTGCACCTCCTCCACCAGCTGTTTGATCCAGTAGAGCCGCTCCATGTTGAGCGTGTTTTCGTTGTCCGGGTTGATGGCGGTTGTCACGCCGCCGACTGACAGGTTCTGGACATGCGGCGTTTTGCCGGAAAAGATGGCCAGGGCCTGGTTGGCCTTGCGCTGGTAATCCAGAGCTTCAAGGTAGTGGGAAACAGCCATCAGGTTCGCCTCGGGCGGCAGAGCCATTGCCGAATGCCCCCAGTAGGCATTGGCAAAGGGCCCGAGCTGGCCGCTGTCGACTATGGCCTGGACCTTTTCCTTTACCGCCTTGAAACGGTTGGCGCTGTTGCCGGGCCAGTCGGAAAGGCTCTCCGCCAGCTGAACGGTCTTGCCGATGTCGGCCGACAGGGCGGACACCACATCGACCCAGTCCAGTGCCGACAGGGCGTAAAAATGAACAATGTGGTCGTGCAGGGCATGGATTGACTGGATCATGTTGCGGATGTACTGCGCGTTCATCGGTATCTCCAGGCCCAGGGCGTTTTCAACGCACCTGACCGAAGCCAGGGCATGCACCGTGGTGCAGACCCCGCAGATCCGCTGGGTGAAAAGCCAGGCGTCCCTGGGGTCGCGTCCCTGGAGGATAACTTCGATCCCGCGCCACATCTGGCCGGATGACCACGCTTTGGAGATGAACCCGTTGTCTACCTCTGCATCTATTCTCAAGTGGCCTTCGATCCTGGTAACAGGGTCAACCACAATTCGCTGTGCCATTCGTCTCCTCCCTCAGGTTATTCCTGATCTTCCGATGATGTGTTGCACCTGCCGCAACCGATAATTTTCTTGCCGATGCCGACCGCGGCATGGATACCGACCGCGGCAGCTGTGACGCCGAGGATCTTTATGCCGGCGCTGTTGGCTCCGGTCACGATTCCGTCACCCCAGGGCATGTCGACGCCGGGCAGACGCTCGTAGAAGGGGGTCATGGTATCCCAGAATTGCGGTTCCGTGCAGCCGATACAGCCGTGCCCCTGGCCCACCGGCCATGAACCCACATCATTGAAGCGGACGGCGGGACAGTTGGCAAAGGTGCCGGGTCCCTTGCAGCCGACCTTGTACAGGCAATAACCCTGTTTGTGTCCTTCATCACCGAATTGTTCGGCAAAACGGCCTTCATCAAAATGCGCCCGGCGTTCGCACTGGTCGTGGATCTTGCGGCCATAGGCAAAAAGCGGCCGGCCGAGGGCGTCAGTGCGCGGCGGTTTGCCAAACGTCAGCAGATGGAGAACCGTGCCGAGAAAGCTGATGGGATTGGGCGGACAGCCGGAAATATTGATGACCGGGGTTCCCTTGACAAGATCCCTCACCCCGACCGCGCCGGTGGGGTTGGGATCTGCCGCCTGGATTCCCCCGAAGGTTGCGCAGGTTCCAATAGCTATGACGGCCATGGACTTGGGGGCAACATCGGCCAGGATGTCCATGGCGGTACGACCGGCGATCTTGCAGTAGATGCCGTCGTCCTTGGTGGGAATCCCGCCTTCGACGACGCAGATAAACTTGCCCTGGTACTTGTTGATGGTCTCCTGCAGAACCTCTTCAGCCTGGTGCCCGGCGGCAGCCATGACCGTTTCATGGTAGTCCAGGGAGATGATGTCAAGGATCAGCCGGCCGATGTCAGGGTGCGACGCCCTGAGCAGTGTTTCCGTACACCCGGTGCATTCCTGAAAATGAAGCCAGATCACCGGCGGTCTCTGGTCCGAGGCCGCGGCTTC
Organism: Desulfobulbaceae bacterium; assembly: GCA_023544645.1. Classification (GTDB taxonomy): domain Bacteria; phylum Desulfobacterota; class Desulfobulbia; order Desulfobulbales; family Desulfobulbaceae; genus UBA10518. The sequence goes on from JAMJFO010000001.1 coordinate 98,639, forward strand.
GACCAGTTTGGGCACCATGGCCTCGGAAAGGCCCATGGCGGCCGCGGCCATGGTACAACCTTTGATAAAGGTCCGTCGATTGACCTTTACGCTGCATTCCTTGCCAAAATCATGTCGTGACATTCTTCCCTCCTTTTTTCCCTGCAAAAGGCTTGGGGTTAACTGTCAAATTCCTGCGGGATGCAGGGCGTTAAACAGACAGATCTGCACCGGATAAAACCCGGTGGCAAAAGTGGAGAAAACTATCTTAAACCTGGACCTTCATGCCGTTCACCGGTCAATAAAATGCTGATGTCTGGTGTCATTTAATGACATTAGTCTCCTGGTGGAAGTCGAGAAAAAAAATCTGATTTCTGGTCCAGAGGTATATTTTATACACAATGGCAACACCGGAGCAGCCGGTCGGGCATATATATGTGAGTTGTATTCCCTATCGGGAAAAATATGTTGTGTCGAGGGGAGCGGGAAAGAAGTGGCTGGACCGGTCCGGCAAGGGAAGCGGATAAGTGCGGAAATACAGTAATTGTTGACATGTATAAAAGAAATTCCATCATGCCTCCGGGCAAAAAAAAACAAGAAGTGAGAAATAATGCTGAATTGGCACCCTTCTTGTGCTGCATAGGTTTATACTATGGGCGAAGGGGGAGGAATGTCAAATTTTTTCGGCATTTTTTTTGTTTATTTTGGTGGGAAAAAAGGGTCGATTATTGATGGTATCTGGAATCATGGTTAACAGATTCTCGGCAGGGGCTCACCGCTGAGCGGGTTGATGATGCGCGCTCCGCCAATGGCGGTGTTCATGACCACCTTGGCGTGCGAACCCATGGATTTTGCGCCGGCCCCCGTGACATGACCCAACATTACCGCATCCCGCCCTTCCCTGGTTGCGCGCATTGCTGCCAGCAGAGCCTCGGCATGCGCAGGATCGGCAATAACAACACATTTTCCCTCGTTGGCCAGGTGCAGGGGGTCGAGCCCCAGCATTTCACATGCTGTATCCACCCCCGGCCGGATGGGGAGATTTTTTTCGTTTATTTCGATCCGGACATTTGATTTGATCGCAATTTCCGACAGAACCGTTGCCACCCCGCCCCGGGTCGGGTCCCGCAGGCAGCGGACGGCGCCCGGCGCCTGCTGCAGCATCGCTGCGACCAGGCGATGCAGGGGAGCGGAGTCGCTCTGTATACTGCTCTGGAGGGCAAGTCCGGCCCGCGCCGCCATGATGGTGACGCCATGATCGCCAATGGTGCCGGAAAGCAGGACAGCGTCGCCCTCCCTGGCCATGCCCGAACCAAGGACAAGGCCATCGGGAACGGTGCCGACGCCGGAGGTGGTGATGAATATTTTGTCGGCCTTTCCCCGGGGAACGACCTTGGTGTCGCCAGTCACCACCGGGACGCCGCTTTCGCGCGAGGCCTGGCCGATGGAGGTTGCTATCCGTTCAAGGTCAGCCATGGCAAAGCCTTCCTCAATAATAAGGGCCAGGCTGAGGCCGATGGGGTGGGCGCCCTGCATGGCCAGGTCGTTTATGGTGCCGTGTACGGCAAGTTTGCCGATATCCCCGCCGGGAAAGAAAAGAGGGTCGACAACGTAGCCGTCGGTGGTGAACGCCAGTCTGGCCGCACCGGACTGGAGGACGGCGCTGTCCTCAAACTGGGCAAGAATGGGATTGTCCAGGCGGGGCAGGAATATTTCTTCAATGAGGTTGCGGCTGGCAACGCCGCCGCTGCCATGATCAAGCAGGATTTTTTTACTGCTCATACGCTGCCATACTTGCTGTAGGCCGCGCAGGTGCCTTCACTGGATACCATGCAGGGCCCCACCGGACTGGTCGGGGTGCAGCGGGTGTTGAACAGCGGACACTGAGGCGGTCTGACCTTGCCGGTCAGAATTTCGCCGCAGCGGCATCCCCTGGGTTCGGGCACGGAGACCGGTTTCAGGTCAAAATATTTCCGGGCATCGTGCTCTTTGAATTCTTCCCTGAGGGCGAGTCCGCTGCCGGGTATGGTGCCCAGACCCCGCCAGTCGGCATCGCAGGGTGCAAAAACCAGATCGATCATGGCCCTGGCCCTGGCGTTGCCGTTTTTGGTGACGACCCGGTTGTAGGTGTTTTCCACCTCGGCTCGCCCTTCGCGCGCCTGGCTGACAATCCTGTACACGGCGCTGAGGATGTCGATGGGTTCAAAGCCGGCAATGACGCAGGGTATATGGAACTGTTCGGTTATCGGCTGGTAGGCCTGCTCGCCGATAATGGCGCTTACATGGCCCGGACAGAGAAGGCCGTCGATGGCCAGCTCCGGATCGCCAAGCAGGGCGTCAAGGGCCGGCGGCACGACTTTGTGCGATACCAGGAGCATCAAGTTGCCCAGTTTCTTCTGTCTGGCTTCAAGCACTGTTGCGGCGATAACCGGAATAGTGGTCTCAAAGCCGATGGCCGGGAAAATAACCGGCCTGTCCGTTGATTCGGCAATTTTCAAGGCATCGGCCGGGGAATAGACAATTTCCACCTGGGCGCCCTCGGCCCGTGCTTCGGCGAGGTTTTTTCCATTGCTTCCGGGAACCCTCACCAGGTCGCCGAAGGTGGCGAGAATAACCCCGGGTGTTGATGCAAGGTCGATGATCTGGTCAATGTCTCCTCCACTGGTAACGCAGACCGGGCAGCCGGGTCCGGAGATCAGCTCGACTTCATCGGGAAGGAGAGAGCGGATGCCATGGCGGAAGATGGCCATGGTATGGGTGCCGCAGACCTCCATGATCCGCAGGGGGCCGGGAACCGTTTCCCGGATGCGTTCGCTCAGCCTGCCGGCAAGTTCGCGGTCGCGGAAACCGTCAGCTATCTGTCCCGATAACATTGTCGGCCATCTCTTTGAGAAGTTTCAGGTTGGTTTCAGCCTCGGCCGGATCAAGAGTGTGGATGGCAAAACCGGCATGGACAATGACATAATCGCCAACCCGGGGCCAGCGGTCCACCACGTCCAGCCGCACTTCCTTGCGCAGACCGTTTTCATCGACCACGGCTATGGGAAACGAAAGGGGATCGTCCTGGTTGCCATGAATTTCATTAACCCGCATGGGAATAGCCAGACACATGGGCGCCTCCTATGACAGCCTGTCCCAGGGCCAGACCGCCGTCATTGGCCGGCACCTGAACATTGGTGTGGAGTTTGAGATGAGTAAGGGAGAAGAAGTCAATAAATCCTTCCGTAAGTATTCTGTTCTGGACACTGCCGCCACTGAGGACGACAGTATCTATTCCGGTCTGCCTGCTTAAGAAGCCTATCATATTGCCGAAGCTCGATACAAGAAATAGATGAAAAAAGAGGGCGAGTTCAGAAACGGACCAGGAACCGGCAGCCATTTTCCCGGTCAGAATCTGAATCAGCTCCGGGGTGCGAATTTCCAGGAGTCCGTCTTTTTCATGAAAAAATTCAGTTCCGCCGATATCCGTAAAACTGTTGGCTTCGAGCAGTGAACGCCGGCCAAGCGCCCTGGATGCCGCAGCCTCCAGTTCCATGGCTGCCTGGCCCTCGAAGGTATTGAATTGACAGATGCCCAGCAGGGAACTGACCCCGTCAAACAGTCTGCCGCAGCTGGATGTTGGGGGGCAATTGACTCCCTTGTCGATCATTTCCCGGATGAACTGCTGCTGCCGCTCGTCTATCTCCGCCAGGTTTACAGCAGCCCGGGGATCGTTTATTCCCGAGGCCTGCAGCGCGGCCAGGGCCATCCGCCATGGCTGTCTGGCAGCCCGGTCTCCCCCGGGCAGGGGGAGCGGGGACAGGCGCCCCAGCCGTTTATATTCATGAAGGCTGCAGTGCAGAACCTCTCCGCCCCAGACCGTGCCGTCCGGGCCGTACCCGGTGCCGTCCAGGATGATGGCCAGTGATTCGTCCAGGCCGTGCTCCGCCATTACCGAGGCGGCGTGGGCCCAGTGGTGCTGAACCCGGGTTATCGGCAGGTTCAGGTCCTCGGCAAACCTGGTGCTCAGGTAGTCGGGGTGCAGATCAGCGGCAACAGCCTGCGGCTCGATCTCCAGCAGGTCCTTCAGCCGCTCAAAGGTCTGGTGGAAAAAATCAGGGGTGGAAAGGTTGTTGAGATCGCCGATGTGCTGGCTCATGAAGGCATCGCGGTCCCGGGCAAGGCAGAAACAGTTCTTCAGTTCGCCGCCCACCGCCAGGATCGGTTCCAGGCGCCGGGCGAGCCGGACCGGGGCCGGCGCGTATCCCCTTGATCGGCGAAGGAACCTGGGGCTATGGCCGATGACGCGGATCACTGAGTCATCCACCCGGGTATGGATGATCCGGTTGTGCAGCAGGAACCCGTCACAGAATGATCCCAGCCGTTGCAGGGCGTCGTCATTGTCCTTGCATAACGGCTCCCCGGCAGCGTTGCCGCTGGTCATGACCAGGCATGCCGGCGCTTGGGGACGGGCAAAAAGGAGATGATGGAGGGGAGTGTAGGGAAGCATTACCCCCAGTTCATCCAGGCCCGGGGCAAGATTGTCGGCAAGGCCGCAGTCGTCTTTTTTTTGCAGCAGGACAATGGGGCAGGAGTTTGATGCCAGCAGCTGGTGCGCAGTTGGTGATATATGGCACAACTGACGGGCTGTCTCCAGGTCCCTGATCATGATTGCCAGGGGTTTGGCCGGACGATTTTTTCGTTCCCGGAGTCGGGCGACCGCCCGGGTTGAGTAGGCGCTGGCTGCCAGGTGAAAACCACCCAGCCCCTTGATGCCGACGACCCGATGGTCGGCCAGGGCCTGGACGGCCCGGTCCAGAGGTGTGCCGCCGGCCGGGGAAAGGCTGTTGTTGTCCCGCCATTCCAGTTCCGGCCCGCAGACGGGGCAGGCATTGGGCTGGGCATGAAACCGCCGGTCCTGTGGATCAGTGTATTCCGTACTACATTCCGGACACATGCTGAAGTACGCCATGGTCGTCCGGGGGCGGTCATAGGGCAGGGAACGGATGATCGTGTAGCGCGGTCCGCAGTTGGTGCAGTTGGTGAAGGGATACAGGAGGCGCCTGTCGGCAGGATCGGTTATTTCCCGCCGGCAGTCTGCGCAGGTGGCAATGTCGGGGGAAACATGGGTTTTGCTCTGCCCGCCGGTATCGCTTTCAATGATCAAAAACGATGAAGGCTGTTCCGTCAGGGTGATGTCGGAACGGCGCAGGGTGACGATCCGGGCCAGGGGCGGAGGATGGTTCTTGATGGAATCAACCAGGGCGTCTATGTCTGCGGCCTCTCCGGCAACCCTGATGACAACACCTTCAGCGCTGTTGGTTATGTGGCCGGCAAGGTTGAACCGGTGGGCGAGCCGGTAAACGAACGGGCGGAATCCCACCCCCTGGACTGTCCCGTTGACCCGGATCTCGGCTGCCGCTCTAGCCCGCATTTCTCACACGTGATCCGATACGCCGGGGCGAAGGTTCAAGTCTGCAGGAAAGCAAGTGTCAGTTTGATTCCTTCTGCTTGAGCTTCCTGGCGTAGGTGGCCGCCTCCATCCCTGCCACACAGCCTTCCCCGACCGCCTTGGCCATCTGGTACGGGGGGCCGACAATATCGCCCGCCGCGTAGACGCCGGGAATGTTTGTTTCCTGTTTGCGGCCGGTGCCGATATACTTGAAGGATTCGGTGTCCAGCTCCACCCCGATCTGGGTGGCCAGTTCCAGGGCGCCCTTGGAGCCGAGTTCAACGAACACTCCGTCGACCGGAATGGTTTGGTCGTTTTCCAGGCGCAGGCCGGTGACGGCGGTCTCTCCTTCAATGGCTTTGACCCAGGTGTTTTCCAGCACCTCCACCTCGCTTTGCTCGAGACGCTTCTGCAGTTCCGGTGAAACATCGAGTTTCCTGGTGATCAGGTACACCTTGTCGGCATATCCGAGCAGGGTCAGCGCTCCGTCCACAGCCGCGCTGCGGTCGCCGACAACCGCCACCGTGGCGTTGCGGTAAAAATTAGCATCACAATCAACGCAGTAGCTGACGCCCATGCCCACCAGTTCTCTTTCCCCGGGGACGGCCAGTTTCTTCTTGGAAACACCCATGGCAAAAATAATTGTCCGGGTTGTTATTTCGTCTCCGGCTTCAAGCTCAAGTTGAAACAGGTCGTCTGCCTGGCTGATCTTGAGCACATCCTGCGGTTCGATCCTGGTTCCGAATCTGGTGACCTGCCGGTGCCCTGCCTCCAGCAGGTCCCTTCCGGCCTGCACACCGTCAATGCAGGCATAGTTTTCAACATGGGCAGCCTGGAGCGCACTGTTTTCAAGGCGCCCCAGCATCAGGACATCGGTTTTTTTCCGGGAAGCGTGGATGGCGGCCTGGATGCCGGCCGGACCGGCACCGATAATAACCACATCGTAGATCGGGGCAGTCATTGGAATTCTCCTTGTGAAAATTAGAAAGAAATCATTTACAGAATACATGCGGATGCAGAATTTGCAAGGCCCGGAGCCATGTAAGTCATTGATCCACTGTTTTGTACACCATCTTCATATCAAGGTCGACAGAATTATGTTTTTCCGTTATGGTATTTGGTTAATGTATAATGCGGCTTGAACCGATGGCAATTCCAGCCGGCCGTTCTTCGCGCCGGAACGATATTCTGCCCGTGAGGATCAGAGAGTGAGCGGCAGAGGACAAATCTGTCCGCACAGTATCCTTTTTCCGGGGCGGAATCATTCGGAACTTTTTTTTTAAAAATCAACGGTATTGAACCGGTTGCATAGTTTATAAGGAACATTCACGGTGAATATTTCTCTGGTACAGATGATGCTGCACGCCGGCCTCATGGTCAAGGCGGTTATGATAACTCTTCTTATTTTCTCGGTTGTTTCCTGGAGCATTATCATCATGAAACAGCTGATGTTCAAGAGGGCCCGGCAGAATTCCGACGACTTCCTGGACCGATTCTGGGAAAGCAAAACCCTGAACGAGGCATACCAATCGGCCGGGGAGTTCCCCTTGAGTCCGGAAGCCGCGGTGTTCGTCTCCGGTTTTAATGAGCTGAAAAAAATAAGCGCCGCCCGCGAAGGCAGGGAAGGGGAAACCCTGGAAAGCCGGCTGGCGACCCTGGATAATGTCAAGCGGGCCATCCGCAAGGCCCATGTCATGGAAATCGACAGGATGGGAAGATCCCTGGCGTTTCTCGCCACCACCGGCAGCGCGACTCCGTTCATCGGCCTGTTCGGCACTGTCTGGGGCATCATGACATCCTTCCACGATATCGGCATGCGCGGATCAGCTTCCCTGGCTGTTGTGGCGCCGGGAATTTCCGAGGCCCTGGTGGCAACAGCGGCAGGTTTGGCGGTTGCGATTCCCGCCGTTATTTTTTATAATTTTTATGCAAATAAACTTGGCGAACTTGAATCCGATATTGAATATTTCTCAACGGATTTTCTCAACCTGATCGAACGTGATTTTCTGACCCGTGCATAACCATTTTTCCTGGAGCAAATAAGACGATGGCCATGGGCACAAGAAACGGCGGCGGTCACCGGGGCGTGATGGCGGAAATAAATGTTACGCCGCTGGTTGATGTCATGCTGGTGCTGCTGATCATTTTCATGGTCACCGCGCCGATGATGACCCAGGGTCTTGAGGTCAACCTGCCGGAAACCACGACCAAGGCTTTGCGGCAGAAAGAAGAGCCTTTGATGATCTCAATGGACAAGGATGGAAACATTAAATTGGGCAATGTATCCGCAAGTCCGCAATACCTGTGGGAACAACTGAACGGTATGAGTGAGGAGGAAAAGAAGAATCCGATCTTTCTCCGCGCCGACAAGGATGTGCCGTATGGAAAGGTGGTTGTCCTGATGGCCGATATCAAGCGGGCCGGTTTTGAAAAGCTTGGCATGTTGACCCAGCCGGAAGATTCTAAGCGCTAGGGGGTGTTGATCTGAACGGGGCAAGTTTCAACGAGCTGGATTTTTATCTGCAGCAGCGGCGTGATGACCGGCAGTGGCTGCAGCCGGTTATCCTTGCGTTGGTGGTCCATGTTATCACCTTTACGCTGTCGGCGACCCTGCCGGAAATACTGGACCGGAAGCCGCTCCTTGACCAGGTGGTGACCGTCAATCTGGTATCGCTGCCCGAGCCCGCCGGTCTTCCGCAGCAGAAAGCGCCGCCGCCGCCGGCTGAAGTCACAAAGCCGGAACCGGTCGTTGAACCGGAAGCAGCGGTCAAGATTCCCGTTGAACCCCAGGCGGTCCCGCCGCCGGCGGAACCGGTTATACCGGTTTCCCTGAAGCCGATCAAGCGAAAGGTCCAGAAGGCTGATCCCAAGAAAATCGCCGAAGATGAAGCACGGCGAAAGCGTGAACTGGAACGGCAGAAAGCCCTGGCCCGGGTAAGACAGGAAGAGAAAATAGCCAGGGATGCGGCCCAGGATGCCAGGGCCGCCCTGGCCGAAATGCTCCGCCGCCAGGGTATTCAACAGTCAGCCCCTGCTTCCGGGCGAAGGTCGTCGGGCGACGCAAGGGTCAACTCAATCGTTGAGCAGAACTATTACGCGGCGCTTTACGACAGGGTGCAGCAGTTCTGGGTTCTGCCGGAAATGCGGCAGTGGAATCCTTCATTGGAAACCATTGTGGTGGCAACTATCCGGAGAGATGGGTCTATTGCCAAGACAGTGGTCGAGAAAAAATCCACGGACCCGTTTTTTGATCAGCTTGCCATGAAAACTTTGCAGAAGGCGGTCCCTCTGCCCGGTTTTCCAAAACTCATGACCCAGAACTCGATTGAGATAGGTCTCCGGTTCCGGCCGGGCGAACTGCTGTCCATGTAGGGCCTGTCTGCTTCGAGGAAAGTAGTCCGCCGACGTATCAGTCTGATACAGGGTGATATGCATGGCGTTCGTTGAAATTTCCCGGTTTTTATGAGCGCATAACGTTTAACGTCTAATCAATAATCTGGACTATGATTTGTATAAAAAGAACAACCGAAATGAAATATCTATTCGCTCTTCTCTTCTGCCTGCTGGTATTTCTTCTGGGCAGCTTCTCTCCGGCCGCGGCTGAAAGGGTCTATCTTGATATCACGGCCCAGGATATGCGCAAGGTTGTGGTGGCGGTGCCCTGGTTTACCGGGGCATCCGGGGCGGCGGATCAAGACCGGGCCCGGGCCATGGCGGAGCTCCTGGCCAGGGGGCTGGAATTTCACGGATTTATCGAGATCCTTGATTCCCAGCGTTATGGGGGGAGGAGTGATGCCGACTGGAAAACGCTCGGCGCTGATTATGTCGTCCTGGGCAGGTATGAAATCCAGGACTCGGGATTGATAGTCGAAGGGCGTCTGCTTGATGTCGGTGCGGACCGGATGCTGGCCGGCCGCCGTTATCGGGGAGATGTGAGCCAGCAGGAGGACATGGTCCTCAGGCTCTGTGACCACCTGGTCGAGGAGTTTACCGGTGAGGAGGGAATCAGCAGGTCCAGGTTAGCTTTTGTGTCCGATGCCAGCGGCAAAAAAGAGGTATATGTAGCCAGCGTGCTGGGCATGAATATGCGCCAGGTCACCCGGCACAAGCACCTGGCGGTGTCGCCGCGTTTTTCACCGGATGGAATCTATCTGGCCTATTCTTCCTATCACAGCGGAAATCAGAATCTGTATCTGACCGATCTGCGGCAGAACCAGGTGACCCGGGCGATATCCCGGCGCAAAGGCATGAATCTTGCCCCGGCCTGGTCGCCCGACGGCAGGTCAATGATCGTAACCCTCAGCAAAGATGGGAGTCCCGACCTGTACAGGATCGACCGGGAGGGTAAAGTTCTCGAGCGCCTTACCCAGGGGGCCGGAATCAATGTTTCAGCATCATGGTCTCCCGACGGCAAGTCCATTGTTTTTGTATCGGATCGCAGTGGAAGGCCCCAGTTATATATTATGAACGTCAAATCAAAACAGGTCCGACGCCTTACCTTTGAGGGCAGCGAAAACAGTGAGCCGGCCTGGTCGCCCAAAGGTGATTTGATTGCCTTTACCGGGCAGCGGGGCGGGGGCTACCAGATATTCGTCATCAATCCCGATGATCCTCTTTCGGCCAGGCAGGTGTCTTCCGGGTGGGGGGAGTTCGAGTCGCCCACCTGGTCTCCGGATGGAAAACAGATCGCCTTTTCACGCAGAAGGGACGGCAAACAACAGATATGTGTCATGCAGAAAGACGGCAGAGACATCCGGGTTCTTTTTGATATACCGGGCAACCAGACATATCCCCAATGGACGGTTCCCATGGATTAACGGCCTTTTCCGGAGCCGGATGTGATATGTATATTGATTAATAATATTTTGGTGTTATCCTGATAAAACAATGTAAAAGACCAGTGAGAGGAATGCGAATGAAACGGGTAATAAATCTGGCTGTCGCGGGTTGTGCAGTTCTGCTTCTCTGCCAATGCGCGACCAGGGATGAGGTTCGGGAGTTGAATTACCGCATTCGGGCGGTGAACCAGAAGGTTGATGATGTCCGCAGCTCAACTGTTGACCAGATGCAGAAAAAACAGGCCAGTTCCGTCAGCCGTATCGACGTGATGCAGGAGGAAATAACCCAGCTGCAGGCCAAACTGGAAGAAAACGCCCATCAGGAGATTCTTTTTCGCGAACAGGCCAAGGAAAGCGCTGTCGGTATGCAGGCCATGCTGGAAAGCATGAAGGCTGAGAATGACAGCCGGATAAAAATGCTCGAAGACAGGATAGGTCAGCTGGAGAGGAATCTCAACAAGATGAGTGACGCCCGCATCCGCGAGGCGGAAGAGCGCGCCCGGGCGGCAGCCAGAAGAGCTGAGGAGGCCAGGAGGAGAACGGTGGTTGCTGCGGAAGCCTCCGGCGGCATCGTCAAGGTGGTGCCGGAAAACCGTAAGGTAAAGCTTGATGACAGCAAGAGGGTGGAAGCGGCGGTGACTGTTCCTGACCAGCCTGTTACCGTCGAGCAGCCGTCTATTGCCGCGCCGGTTGAAAAGGAGGTCGGCGGGGATCTGTTTAACCAGGCCATGAGCCTGTATAAGGATAACAAGTATACCGAGGCATACAAGCTCTTTGAGCAGGTGCTTTCGCAGAACCCCAGGGGCGACGAAGCCGCGGAAACCCTGTTTTTCATGGGGGAAAGCCTGTTCGCCCGCGGCGAATATGATCTGGCTATTCTCGACTACCAGAAGGTTATTTCCAATCATGGTCAGCATCGGCGGACGCCGACGGCCCTGCTCAAACAGGGAATGTCTTTCGAAAAGCTGACGGATCTTGAAACAGCCAAGATTATCTATAAGAAGCTGATCGCGGAATATCCTGACAGCGCCGAAGCAGATTCTGCCCAGCAGCAGTTGACAACGCTGCAGTAGGCGTGCCTGGCGTCAGGTGTCGAAACAAAGACTTGATATCCTGCTGGTGGAGAGCGGACTGGTCGAGAGCATTGAGTCCGCCAGAGCCCTTGTCGGGGCCGGTCGGATTCTGGTGGACGGACATCTTGCCGACAAGGCGGGTATGCAGTTCAGGTCCGGCTGCACGGTCGAAATCAAGGAAAGACAGCGCTACGTCAGCCGGGGCGGCCGGAAGCTTGAAGCGGGGCTGCAATATTTCGGGATAAATCCGCGCGGGATGATCTGTGCGGATATCGGCTGCTCCACCGGGGGCTTTACCGATTGTCTCCTGCAGCACGGGGCGGCGAGGGTATACAGCGTTGACGTCGGTTACGGCGTTCTTGACTGGAAACTGCGCCAGGATGACCGGGTTGTTGTGCTGGAGCGCAAGAACGCCCGTTATCTGACCAGGAAAGACATACCGGAACCGGTGCAGCTGGCAGTGATCGACGCTTCGTTCATTTCGCTGGAACTGCTGCTGGAACCGGTCAGCAGGTTGTTTGAAGGTGCTATTGCAATACTTGCCCTGGTCAAGCCGCAGTTTGAATTGCCGCGGGACAAGGTCACGTCCGGGGGAGTTATCAGGGAAAGCGCGTTGCACGAGGAAGCGCTGGAGAAAGTTCGAGCTTTTGTGCCTGCTGTTGGGCTTGAGTGCCGCGGTATTGTAGCCTCGCCCATCAGAGGGGCCAAGGGCAACCGGGAATTTCTGATGCATATTGTCAGCAAGGAAGAAAATAAAGGAACAACACTTGAAACAGAGTGAGTTTGAATAAGGAGAGTGTTATGAGCAAACTGAACGGAACAAAGTTGTTGGCCAAGATGGCGCTGGGGGCTGCTTTCCTCCTGATGTCGGTGGCAGGAGTCCATGGCGCCGAATATGTCAGCGTGGCCAAGGACGGGGTGAATCTCCGCTCGGGACCGGATACCAAATATAGCGTGCTGTACGAACTGCCCGAAGGATATCCCCTGAAGGTTATCTCCAGAAATGGACAATGGCTCAAGGTCAGTGATTTTGAAAACGACCAGGGCTGGATATTTTCACCACTGGTTTCGACCAATACGCACGTGATCGTAACCGTTAATGAGGGCAATGTCCGTTCCGGTCCCGGCATTAATAACGAGAAAACAGGGGTGGTCGTTCGTGAGGTTCTTCTCAGGAAAGTCGGAGAACAGGGAGACTGGATACAGTTTGACCATCCCAAGCTGAAAGGCTGGATTCACCGCAAACTGGTCTGGCCCTGACCAGTTTCTTTGGCTGCCGGGACTAATAAGGCAATAGTTTTCCCGAAATTCACCGGCAGCCGTACGATGTTCCCCGCCTTGTTGCGGAACAGCAGGTACTGCTGCCGGAGCCCGAAGAGAAAAAGGTCCCGGGTGATCTCCACATCTTTGCGGCAGTATTTTTCCAGCAGGTCCATTCGTCCCTGGGCAAACCATTTAAGAGCCAGCAGGCCGTTGCCGGTTTTCTTGATCCCCAGAGTGTGTTCCGCCAGCCGGTCCAGGCTCAGACGGTAGCCCAGCTGGCCGCTGATTTCTTCAAGGATGTCCAGAGAGGGCAACCGCCCGAGCCTGCGTGAGGTGTAGGCCGAGAGGACCCGGTTGTCAAAACGCTTGTTGTTGAAGCCGATGATCAGGTCCAGACTGAAAAGATGGTCAAGCAGCTTGTCGACCTGGTGTTCCGCAAAACTGAAAAAGCGGTCCTTCCCCCCATCATAGAGCACGGCAACGCTTATGCCCATGCGTTCAGCGCGGTGCCAGCCGCCGACGTCCTGGGCCGATCGCCTGGTCTCCACGTCAAAGACCCCGTAATTCTCGGGCAGGATATACGCCGGGTTTTGGTGCGGTTTCGCGTCCCGGTTCGGTTCTTCTTCCCTGACCGTTATAGATTTCCCGGGCCGGGTGGTTGCTCGGTCCCGCTCCGGCTGCAGCAGTCCGGCAAGTACCTTGATACAGGCCTGTTTGTCTATGGGCCGATTGCCTGATCCGCACTTGGGGGAATGCACGCAGGAAGGGCATCCGGTTTCGCAGGGGCAGTCGCGGACGGCCGCCAGAGTCTTGCGCATCAGTTCGTTGATCAGCGAAAATCCTTTCCGGGTCAGGCCGACTCCGCCGCTGTAGCCGTCGTAGATGAAGATGGCAGGCTTCTCCAATTCCTCATGCCAGGGATGGGAGATGCCGCCGATATCATTGCGGTCGCACAGTACCAGCAGGGGGAGCATGGCAATCATGGCATGTTCCACCGCATGGATTCCTCCCATGAAATGCACGCGCTGCTTCTCTAAACGCTGCTTGAGCTCCGGTGGTATTTCCAGCCACAATCCTTCGGTTTCAAAGATCTGGGGCGGCAGATCCAGGGGATATCTGCCGATGACCTTCTGGGTCCCCAGCAGATGTTTGTGATACCCGGTAATGGTCTCGGTGACCCGCAATTGTCCGAAATGTACCATTGCCGGACCAATCCGGCAGCTTTGCAGAGTCCGGAGTATCTCGGTGGTTTTGTCGGACAGGACCCTGGTGAAATAGTGGCCTTTGAAGGGAGTGATCAGAATCTCATGTCCTTCAAGATCAAGGCTTTCCACCAGCCAGCTCCGGGCCATGTGCAGGTATACCGCCCCTGTGTGGCATTCCTTGAGCGCCCGGAATCCATCGATTACGCCGAGTATTTCACGGCTGCCCCGGCGTCTGATCTGGAAACGGCTGCCGCCGCCCCGCAGACTGACGTTGCGCTGGGGATATTTTCGGGCCGCAAACCATGTTGTGCCGTCAGCAGAACAGAGCAGGTCGCCCTGCCTGGTCAAGGCATCAAGGTGACGCCGGCAGATGTTTGCCGGGCACAGCTTGTCGTCGGCGGTAAGGGGAGCTTCCGCGGCCGCGCAGGTGAGATGCTGCCTGGCGATGGCAGGGTTGTCCGGATTGAGCACCACTGCTTCCACGTCGCGGCTGAAAAAATCGTGGGGATGGCGCATGAAATGCTGGTCAAGGGCATCCTCGTGTCCGATGAGGGCCACCAGCGATTCCTCGTTGCCGCGGCCGACACGGCCGGCCCGCTGCCAGGTGGCCATTATCGAGCCGGGATAGCCGACCAGGATGCAGATGTCCAGATTGCCGATATCAATGCCCAGTTCTAGCGCTGAGGTGGATATGACACCGAGCAGGCTGCCGTCGGCGAGTTGCTGTTCGATCCGGCGGCGGTCCTCGGGCAGGAAGCCGGCCCGGTAGGATGCGATTTTTTCCTGTAGATTGCCGATCCTTCGCCCGGTCCACATGGTGATCAGCTCGGTCATTTTCCTGGACTGGGTGTAGACTATGGTCCGCAGGCCTCTCCTGACAGCGGCTTCCAGGAGCATGGTTGCGGCGTACGGGGCTGAATCCATGGGGTTGAACAGGATCATATTCCTCGGCGGCCTGGGGGCGCCGGAGCGGATAATCGTCGTAACCGGTGAGCCGATGAGGTTGGATCCAAGCTCTTTCGGATTGCCCACCGTTGCCGATGACAGGATAAAGACCGGATCGGATCCGTACAGGCGGCAGATCCGTTTCAGCCGCCGGATTACCCAGGACATGTGCGAGCCGAAAACGCCGCGGTAGGTATGCACCTCGTCAATTACCACATGGGTCAGGTTGCTGAACAGGTTGCCCCAGAGGTCGTGGTACGGCAGCATGGCCAGATGCAGCATGTCCGGATTGGTGACCAGCACACCCGGCAGATTGTCCCGGATTTTTTTCCGCAGGTAGGAGGAGGTGTCTCCGTCATAGATGGCAGCGCCGGCCATCCCTCGGCTCTGAAAGTGTTCGGGGAGCAATGCGGCTATGGTTTCAATGGTCCGCACCTGGTCCTGGGCCAGCGCCTTAAGCGGAAAAAGATACAGCGCCCGGGCATGGGGACGGGAGATGATGGTATTGAAAACCGGCAGGTTATAGATCAGCGACTTGCCGCTGGCGGTGGGGGTGGCCACGAGTATGTCTTCACCGGCGAGAATATGGCGGATGGCCTCGGCCTGATGCGAAAACAGGCTGTCAATGTCAAGTTTTTTCAGCAGGGTGAGAACCGGTCCGGCCAGGCCCTTCGGGGCAGGGGCGCATTTCTTCTCTGTCGGCGGGAAACGACGGCTGGCCACGACCTGGGGGCCGAAGCGTTCTGAACCGAGCAGGGCGGCAAGATATTCGGCAACCGGCTCAAGGTCGGAATTCATGTTGCAGCCAGCGTGAATTTCATGTTTATCATTGGGAACATTTATTTTAGTATAAAAGGTTACTCACCTGGTTGTGATCAATTTCGGGATATGTCAGCACGATTGCCATGCGTTCTGTCTGCATGAAAACCGTGCCGCTTATCCTCAATAACGGAAGCCGGAAAAAATGATAACGATAGCTACCCTCGGACCAGAAAATTCACATGCCTGGCAGGCGGCAATGCGCTATGCCCCCAAGGCCAGAATCATTACCTGCCCGCACACCAGCGCCCTGATCGACGGGTTTTCGCGCGGTGATTTCCAGCTGGCAATAGTACCTATTTATAACACCAGGGAAGGGGAGAATAAAGAGTATTTCAGACTGTTCGACAAGATCAGGTCCGGTTTCTGGATCGACAACATTGTTCTGCCCTCACATCTGTCACTCGGTGTTGCCCATGCCGGCGTGAAAAAGGAGGACCTGCGCCTGCTGGTCGGCAAAGGACCTGTCTTCCGCCAGTGCGAGGAGTACGTGGCCGAGACCTTTTCCGCTCTTCCGCGGCTCAGTGTGCAGGATATAGAACAGGCAATGCGGGAGATACGGGAAAATACCATTGCTGACCGCGGGATCATTGAAACCGAAGAGATGCTCAAGGCCAACGGCCTGCACATCCTGGAGCGTGAAGTCGCCCCGCACAACCGGACCCGCTACGCGGTGCTCGGTCCGGAGCTGGCGGTGGAAACAGGCTATGATGCTACGGCTTTCATCACCAAACCCCTGGATGACCGGGTCGGCATCCTGGTGGATATACTCAACGAGTTTTCCCGCCGGGGAATAAATATCCTGGATCTGCGTTCAGAGAGCGACATCAAAACCCAGAAGCTGCAGATCTATATCGAGGCGGAAGGACATATCCAGGACAAGACTGTATCCGACGCCATAGAGCATGTTGAAAACCGGATTATCGGCCAGCCCGGCATGGTCAGGCTGCTGGGCAGTTTTCCCCGCATCGACATGCGGACCAAGTTCATCCGGTCCTTTGGTTTTATCGGTACCGGCGACATGAGCAAATGGTTTGCCGAGCGGTTGGAAAACGAGGGCTATCGCATCCTGATGACCGGCAGGTCAACGGAACTGCGGCCCGAGGAAATGATACCGCAGGTCGATGTCGTGATCGTCTGTGTGCCCATCAGCGCAACCTCGGACACGGTGCGGAAGTATGGGGCGCTGATCGAAGCCGGCAAGGCCCTTGTTCTCCTGGCCGGGGAGTCCGAAAAAACTCTGGAAACGGCGCTGGAGGCGACCAATGAGGATGTAGAGGTGCTGCTGGTCCATAATCTGTGGGGGCCCCAGGCGGCCACCATGAAGGACAAGAATGCCATTGTTGTCCGTACTGCGCGCAGCGGCAGGTTGTGCAACGAGTTTGAGACATTTCTCTATAAGCACGGCGCGGATATTTACCAGGACTCGGCGGCCCGTCACGACCTGCTCATGGGAATAGGCCAGAAGCTGCCCACCATCATATCGGTGGCGCTGGCCATGACCCTGGAGGAGCACGGCATTACCAGCGATGACATTGCCAGTCACTGTACCCTGACCTCTTTGTATCCCATCCTGGCCATGGCCAGGGTTCATTCGCAGAATCCGCGCACCTATGCCGAAATCCTGTCAACCAGCGGTGACAGCCGCCGGATCGTGCATGATTTTGCCAAAAACCTGCGGGAGGTCATCGGTCTGGCCGATGATGCCCGCATTCCTGATCTGTGCGGTCTTATCGACAGGAACTGCACTCATCTTACCGAAGAATTTCTGCAGGCCAGGATGCTCCAGGCCAAGGCGGTTGACGAGGT
Organism: Desulfobulbaceae bacterium; assembly: GCA_023544645.1. Classification (GTDB taxonomy): domain Bacteria; phylum Desulfobacterota; class Desulfobulbia; order Desulfobulbales; family Desulfobulbaceae; genus UBA10518. The sequence goes on from JAMJFO010000001.1 coordinate 116,001, forward strand.
GCTGGGCAAAATGATTTGACCGGCGCGCTTGACCGTAAGCGGTCACCGGTGAACGCATTTTTTTAGTCATCTGCCTGTCCGCATACCTGCTGTTGAGCGGCCGGCCTTATTTCGCGAACCTGCGTCACCGTGCAACTGCGAGAAATGTAGGCAAAAGCGTAATGCGTGTTGCTCTATTCCATGAGTATTTACGGTTGACCAGCCTATGCACAATGGTTACTCTTATTTCTGCGTTTAAATATTTCGTTGTTATCAATACATCCCGGAGTGGAAAGTGCATATGAAATCAGTCTCTGTTTTTGATCTCCTTGAAGAGGTCCATACCTGTCCTCACTGCAAAGTAAGACTTACCTTGTGCCACGCGCCGCCGATCCATGTCGGTGACGGGCTTGGCTGGGGTTCGGAATACCTGTTCATTTGTCTTAACGACGAATGCAATCTGTTTGCCTCGGGCTGGGAACACATCGAGAACCAGTACGGTCATGTAGGGTCATACCGATATATGAAACTGCCGGACAGCGATGAAAGCTATAATATGATGGTCGCCGGCAAAGATGCGTTCACCGGCAGCATCGTCGATCCAGAGCAGATCAAGGCATCAAACAAACGTTACCGGAAAGAGCAGGAGGCCATTGCCCGGCTGGACACCTGTGTTGCCGAGAAGAACATGGAGCCGCTCCTCTATCTTCTGCTGAATGATCATGTCGCGTTGGACGTGCGCAAACGTGCGGTAGGATTGTTGACAGAGCTCAATGATCCGGCCTGCGTTGAACCTCTGCGCAACCACGATTTTAAGGACACACATCTTGAGCAGTCGGTCAATATGGCCATTTCGGGTATACTTGGCGCCAATTTTATCAAGGAATGTCCGTTCTGCGCCGAACTGGTCAAGGTCCGGGCAAAGATCTGCAAACATTGCCAAAAGGAGCTTGGCTGAAAGCTGACTTTCTGCTTGCCAAACTGCCCGCATGCTATTATAAATGGGTCCCGTGTGGTGGGAGTAGCTCAGCTGGTGGCAGCACCTGGTTGTGGCCCAGGAGGTCGTGGGTTCAAGTCCCATCTCTCACCCCAGTAAAATATTAAGGGATTCAGGTGGTTAGCTTGAATCCCTTTTTTATTTTGTTTATTGGCCCCATATGCTGTCCCATGCGATTTCCCAAAAGCATAAAAAAAGCCCCTGCCGAATGGCAAGGGCTTTTCCGTCTGGCTCTCTTCAGGGTCTACCCGTTGACCGCCTTCTTTTCGACTTCGGAATAATACAGCCGCCGCATTTCGGCAAAGTCTTTCCGCAGGTCGGCAAGGACCATGCCCAGGCCGATCAATACCTCCTGTGAAACTTCCTCCTGGTTGAATGATTCGCTCATTCTGAGCACAGCGTCAGTGATAAAGTGCAAACGCGGCTGAATGTCGATCATTGCAAGCTCTAACTCAGCGTTGATAAATTTTGCCCCCTGGTTGCTTGCAAGCTCCATCTTCTTTCCCATTTTCTGAACCTCCATAAAAAAATGCCTTGAGTGTTGTCAAGCTTATAACGGCTCCCAGGCCCTCACGGGTTCCCGGACACTCAAGGCAAAATAATATTCCCCAAATAAAAAAGACCTGGTTTCAGGTGCCGGTCTTGCACCGTTATAATTTGACATTTTCATAATCGTTGAAAATGACCTCGCTGTCAAGCTCTTCCACATAGTCAAGCAGGCAGAAGCCCAAACCGGGGCCGGGACGCGGACAGTGTGCCGGGAGCTAGCCAACCGGCACAACGAGGGGGCGGCGGCGGGGGATCGGGTCGATGGGGGCCAATTAAGGCAGCGAGTTGTCAGGCATGAGGGCGGCTATATCGGTACGAAACGTACCTATACCCCTTCCCCCTCCCCGGAACCTCCCGAAGAGGAAGAGAAGCCCCCGGCCAAACCGCCCGCCTATTCATGCGCGTTGCAGTTTTCCGGAATTGCTATCTCTCAGCTTTCCAGGATACCGGCAGACGATCCGAAGCGGCAAGAGGCTTTCCAGGAGGGGAGCGGCAGGCCGCGTCCTACAATTCCCGGTGCCACATGGCCCAGGCAAAACAAACCCCGCTGTTGTGACTCCCGGCTGCTAATCCTCTGACCTGGCTCCAATGTCCATGTTGGCAATTGCATTCCTGCACTTGGCAATTTCCTTCCGGATAAAGTCAACGTCCTTGCTTTCCAGGACCGGAACCCGTTTTTTAATGCTCAGGGGGATAGAATCAAGAATTGAAATAATTTGCTTGCCAACCTTTGCCAGTGTTTCAGTGACAAGGTCCGTTGGCACAAGGTGGCCTTCCTTCAAGTCGTTTTCAAGTTTCAATTTCCTGGTCTGTTCCTGTGCCAGCACAGCCCGTTCTTGTGACAGGTCAAGCTGATCCGCGTCAGAAGTCACGCCATAGAGGATCGGTAATGCCTCGGAGCTTTCAAACAGGATCGCGCACCCCGGTTTCTTGGAGTCCTGTATTGGCCTTATTCCGGCCTCTGTCAAGCGTTTTTTGAGTGTTCGGTAGCTCATGCCGGTGAGGCTCGATAGATGGTTTAAACTGACATTCATTTTAAATTCCTCTGATGATGCCCTTAGGCTTTTCCGAAAGTTGCGAAGGCGGGCGCGCGGCGAACTACCCCCGGCGCAACTCGCCAGAAGGACCCGTTAATATATAAGTAACGATATATTAGGAAGTTGACTGCAAAATTAATCATAATGATTGTTGGATTGATAAACAAATACATTCTATACCTGTACTGTGGATATGACTACACCTTGAATCAAAAGAATCTCATGAGTTGATGCAGGATGATATTTCATAATTGATATGCATTTATGACATTCGACAGGAAATGATTTGCAATCTTCCAGCATGTTATGCTCTTACTGCAGTCATTGGTATAGCCATTCGGCCATTCGCCCAGGGCGGTATATCCCATACCCCTAAAAGCAGAAAGCCCCCAGGGCGGCACATTCCCCAGGGGTTTTCCACTGTGCTCATGCGGGAACCAAGGCCAAAAAGGAAAAAGCCTTTTGCGAGCGCATGAGGTCAAACCGTCTCGCACCTACGGCTTGTTTCCTACTGAAGCATGACCCCTGCCGATTTGGCTGAATTTTTCAACTCTTCAAGCTCGGATTCAACCTTACCCAGGTCACGATTCAGCTTTTCAAGCTCGGCTTTCCTTTCAGCAAGGGGCGGTCCTGCTTCCGGCCACTCCATATCCTGAATGATCCGGGCAAGGGATTCCGTCAGCTGATTTTGAAACAAGCCGTAGATTGCCACAGGCAATATGCTATTGATACCCCCGGCTGAGTGCGGCGCAAGCAGTTGCGCATTTCCGGCCCGTGGCGTCATGCCGTTTTTGTGGAAAGACTCGTTTATCAGCCGGGAAAGACGGTCAATGTAATCCTGCTTTCCCATGTCAACGGTCCGATTCAGCATCTCAAGTGCGTCTTCCTTCGGAAGGGGCAAGCCGTTCAGTTCGTCGATCCGTTGCAACAGCTTCTCTCTCGCGGCCTCCCTTTCGCGGACCATTGCAGCAAGGTCGCCCAGGGCCGCTTTCAGCTTTAAAAATGGATTTGCCATTTTAAACCCCTCCCCGTTTCTCACCCTGAATCCGAATCAGGCCCTTTGACTGTGCGATTTTGAAGGCAATATAATCGTCAAAATTTCCATTGAATTCGGTCCGGATTGAGATGTCTTGTTCCCATGCGCGTTTCGCGTCGGGTTCGATGATTGCTCTTTCATTGGCATACTGTTCTTTCTCCATGGTGTTCTGCTCCTTTTGAAATTGTTGAATAAAAAATTGTTCCTATGTTTCAATGATGACATAAGGTTGTCCCGGTGAATAGGCTTTTGCAGTCAATACACATATTGACCCCTATTCGTCTGAAACGTCATTCCGCAGTATCTTTGCCAATTCATATTCACAAACCGGTAATGATTTCCCACTCGCCTTCCGTGCTTTGCAAAGAGCCTCATTGAATGCGGTCGGCCTACGCAGGTAGGCCCCGCCGGTACGTTCCCACGTATTTTCAAAGCGGCAAATAGCCCTCCCGAAGGCAATCACCCGCAGGTGGTAGGACCGGCCACGGACATAATTGAAAGCCTCCCGCAAGTGCCGGTTCCGCCTGGAAAGCTCTCCACGATTCAGTAATTGATCAAGAATCCTCATTGCTCCTGTTCCTCCACAATCTCCCGAAGCTGACGGATTGATCCTGGCAACCGCCCGAACCGCCGCGCCTTGTAGAGGCAAAGCCAAAGCTGTGAATGAATCAGGCTTTCGGGTGGCTCTTTGCTGTCTTTAAGCCTCGGCCAGAAGTGATTTTCAAACTCGGTTATCTTCTGCCGGAACCTCTTCACCTTTTCGTGAGTGTTCCCGCCATCGACAAAGGAGAAGCCGATCCGCAGGAACCCATTTCTTTCATGCCGCCTGAAAAGGTTAATTTCCGCCTCTCTGCCCACTCCCGCGCTATTCAAGCCTAATGCCTTGCCCAGGTCCTCGCCGCCATAGAAAGCCCTGTCCAGGCCGTCAGATAGCCATTCATTGACCTCTTGCCCGCCATGCTCCCGGACGATCCGGGAAACGGTCAATAAAAGCTCAACAGGGCTCTTTATGTCGGCCTTACTGCCCATTGTTACCCGCGAACCACTTCTTCAAAGGTGCTTACTTCGTCCGCCATGCCAAGCTTGACCGCTTTATCACCCATGCGGATTCCACCCCTGCCGAACTCGTTCAGGACAGTTTCAACAGACACCTTCCGATTTTCCGCCACGTCTTCAATGAAGACTTGTGCCAAGGCGTCAACCCTGCGCTGAAGTTCGTTGCGCCCGCTTTCTGTTCCGGGGTCCGCCTGCTTCAAGGGTGACTGAGAGCTGATAAGCTTGACAACGCCGTCTTCCCGGTCGGTCCTTACCCCCAGGATAGCCCCGATTGATCCAAGTTCAGCGGTCTTTGAAACAATGATCCGCCCGGCCGCTGAAGCCATCCAATAGGCCGCGCTTGCTGCCATGCCATCAACATAAGCAATGACCGGCTTCTTTGACTTCTTGATCATCTCCGCCATTTCTGAAATGCCTGTGGCCTGACCGCCCGGACTGTCAAACACCATGACAAGCCTTTCCGCCCTTTTTTCATCTTGGACCGCCGCGAAGTCCCTTGACAGGTTTTCCAAGGTCTGCAGTCCGAAGTACCTTGTCATCAAATTTGCATACCGGAAAATAGGGCCAACCACGTTCAAGACGGCAACAGAGCCCCTCATTGTCACGTTCGGGCGGTACCACTCCCCGGATTTTGCCGCCAATGCCTGCAGGTCCCAATCTTTAACGCTCGATATTTCGTCAAGCATTGATGTTGCCGCCGCGTCCAGCATTGCCAAAGGTCGCCCGGCAATAAAGTAGCTTGCTACAGCCTGTGAATAACCGTTTTCAATTTTCATCTCCTGATCTCCATTTATTAAAGTTGCGCCCTGCGCAGGGCATAAAATTTCTTCCTTCCTTCGGTCCTGCAAACAGTCAACCTGCCTTCGGCAACCAAGGCGGAAAGCTTCTCCTGTGCTCGCCGGGGGGCTATCCCTTCCAGGTCTGCAAGTTGCTTGACGGTAATTTCCGGGTGGTCCATGAACCAATCACCCAGGGCAGGAGGAAAAGGCTTTTCAGGTTCATCGACAAAATCATGCAGGTTAAAGCCCCGTTCCTCTGCTACCAGTTCGATGAATCTGGACAGGATCGCCCCGGTTATCCATTGCTTGCCGGAAAAATAATAAATCCACTGGACAAGATCGGCCTCGCTTTGCAGGGTGTCCATGTGGATATCACAGCCGAAGTCATCCAGGTTGAAGCGGATCGCGTTTGGCCTCTTGATTCGGCGAATTTGCCGGTCCTCGGGGAATCTGGTTCTCATAATTTCGGCCATGGTTTTGAATTCAACTCTGTCCATATTTCCTCGCGTGTATGAAAAAGTGTCAAAAGGTATACAAATATCTATATATATACTTGTTATTGTGTTGTTTTTTCTTTTTGACACTGTATGTCAAAAGCTTGTCAAAAGGTGTCAAAAGTAATGATTTCAATATTTTACCACCTTTTGACAGGGTTTTGACACCATTGTCAAAAGGTATGTCAAAAGCTATTTTTCTGTTATTACAGATAGTTATCATCATTTTCATGGACCTTTTGACAATATTATGTGTGTAAGTGGCAAAAGCTAAAATATATTGGATGGGGAGTAGTATTTTAGGGGACCTTCCGACCGGCAAATTATCAACCTGCCCTGGTCAACAAGTTCACCAATCATCCGGCGGGCGGTTCTTTCGTTGACGTCGAAAACATCCGCCGCCTGCTTGACCGTGATTTCAACATTCGTCTTGAAAAATTCGCTTAGCATCATCGGTCCAATATCAATCTGCTGCTGTTCCGGGGGAAAAAGCTTCCACGTCATGTTTCGCCGGTTGAATTCAAGTGGATAATCTTCCTCGTTGACCTCCCGGCCCGTAACGTGCATGATGCCTTGGTTGCCGTCCCTGGTACACACAATAAGGGTGTCAGCTACGCCCTGGATACCTGTTGAACCGCTCATTTCGTCTATTGGGCTTGAATTCTTGGCCCCTGGACTTCCCTTCCTGGTATGGTGAACACAAACTACCGGGACCCCGTAGTGAATACTGAACCGTTGTAAACGCTCATAGTCTTCATATTCGGCTTGATACAGGTTACGCTTTCCGCCGTTCGACTTCGGACGCACTTTCTGAAGGGTATCGACCACGACAATCCCTGTGTTTTTATCGGATTGAACAATTCGTTCCAGCTCCCGGACAAAGCCGTTGCCGATCCGGGGGAAGTCGGTAAAGATGTGGAGGTTGTCCGGGTATGTATCAAAATAGCCTTCCATGCTTTGCATACGGTCTTTGGCCCTGCGATATGAATCCTCAAGAGCCAGATAATACGCACTTCCCTTTTTGGTCCTGGCATACTCCCAGGCCGGAAACCCCATTGCTACGGCATAGCAAAGCCCCAACATCATCCAGCTTTTCCCGAATTTCGGACGCCCGGCAATTATGGTCAGGCCCTCTGGAATAATCCCTTCAGCGGCCCATTTGATAGGAGGGTAGTCAGTTTCCATGATTTCCCGTGCCGTTAGAGACTTGACCCGGGGTTTCTCCTGAAGCAATGCCGCCTTTGTGGGACCGTCCCCAAGCTCTGACCGCATATCGTTGAAGTCGGTTCCCTCGATACCTTCCGGATAAATCAGGTCGGCCCCGATTGCGTCTGCCGCTTCCTTCCCTGCTTCAAGACCGGTATTTTTTCCTATCTCTTCGGCCTTCTTCCAGTCATTGTCAGCCGCAATAATGATAGGCTTCGGGTTTTTCCAGTCCGGGTAAATTTCCCGGACTGTTTTAGCTACAGAAAGAAGGTTTCCGGCATCAATGGCAACATAGGCTTTACAACCGGTCAATTCGTTAACAGTCGCCGCTGTAGCCCAACCTTCAGCAATGAAAATCTTGTCCTCTTTACCTTCTATGATGCTGAAACAGCCCTTTTTCTGGCCGTACTTGTACAGAAGCTTTGTGGGCTCGTTTTCACCCCTCTGGCTTTTATCAAATATCCGCTGTATAGAAACGTGGTTGCCGTTCCGGTCAACTATCTTGATAATCAAGGCCCCGGTTGACTTTTCAAAGCGGGCTTCATGGGATTGTACCCTCTTGGTTATAAGTACCGGGTGATCATTGGGGACCGGTCCAGCCGCTTCCCATACTGTTGAAGAATCCTCTGCCGCTTTCTCCTGGCGTTTTGCCCGCTCCCTTTCATCTTCCTGGCGTTTTTTTTCGGCAATAAGAGAGTTAGCCAGTCTTTCCCCCGGGGATTGATTGCAGGCGCTATCCTGGCCGTCAGCGGGGTATCTGTATTTCTGGCCGTTCTTATGGTTTTCGAAAAAAGCCCAGGTTATTTCCTGCAAGCTGTTGCCTGTGATTTTGTAAGAACCGGATTTTTTGCCGCCCTTATCGCCGTCAACGGGGGCATGATGAAATCCCGCATTAATTTTTATTTGGCCAGCATCACCCCGGAAGCCTATTCCCTGTGCGCCTGCTAGTATTTCATTTAAAGTTGCCATATGACTGTCCTGTCCAGGGTTATTTGTTGCAGCTTGCGGCCGGGGGGAACAACTGCCGCAGTTCGTCCAGCTCAAGGCTCCGGCAATCGTGCAAAACCTTGCCTTTGGAGTCCTTCACGAAATAAGCATCCTTTCCGGGCATCTTGACACGTACCACTTTCAGGCCCTGCCGCCTGGCAGCCGCCATGATAGAGAAAATGATTTTGCTGTTATTGCTCATGGTCGGCCCCCAGGGTTAAGAGGCTTTGACAAAAACGGTGTCCCGTTTCAGCCAATCAATAGTTGACTGTTTCGGGTAGCGGATTCCTACGCCTTTGATGCGGACGTAATCAGGCCCGGTCCCAACGCTGCGCTTGTTGGCAAGGGTTTTGACCGACCCGGCAAGGCCGAGTTTTACGAGGTCTTCGGGGGAATTTAACGGTTGGAGTTTTTCTTGAATTTCATCAAGAAATGAATTGTTGAGCTTTGACATGGTTCAACCTCCTTAGGGTTTATCTGTGTTCCTTGGTTATAAGGAAGATAAACCATAAGGAGGTTGCAAGTCAAGCTAAGTACTTGAAATTAGGTAAATTTTCGGTAAATTTTCGGTAAATTTTTATTGCTTAAATAAATGCTTTAACGTTAAAATTTATAGCATGAGTTTTTTCAGAATTTTTTTTAAATTATTTTTTTTCGCCAAAATTTTTTCAATCCCGTCCGCCAGCTTTTCCAGGGTTGATTTTGCCCCAGGTAAGGAAGAAATTTTCAAACCGGATTCTTGATTGTCTCTTCATCGGCCGACCTCCCGCGCTTCGGTGTTGTCGTGTTGCCGTTTTTGGTCAAATGCCTCAGCCATGGCCCGGACCGCATCTTGTTTCTGATCCGGCAAAAGGTGGCTGTATCGCTCCGTCATTGAAATACTCTTGTGTCGGGCAAGTTTTTGGATGGTGTAAAGCGGGGTTCCCTGCATGGCCAGCCATGAACAAAAAGTATGCCGCAGGGTATGAAAGACCACTCTATACGTTGCATCTCTTGGCCCCAGGCCCTCATTAAATCCCAGGTCTTCCACGGTCCGGGGGAAGGTGTCGGAAATCTTGAACTGCAAGCCGCCTTTTGTGTCCGGGAAGACATAGTCTTCCGGCTTCGCGTCTTCCGGGATTCTTTCAAGAAGCATTTCCTTGACGGGATCGGTCATGTAAACCTGTTGCGATTCCTGCCCCTTGGTTGTCGGCAGGTGGACAACCTTGCTCTTGAAATCAAGGTCGCGCCATTTCAAGCCCCGGACCTCCCCGGACCTCAATCCACAATGAAGGGCAATAAGGACCTGGTCATGTGTCATTGGTGAACGTTTCGCCAGTTCATTAAGCAGCTGGCTTGCTTCGTCATGGGTCAAGAATCTGAGCCGCTTATTATTCACTTTTGGAAAATCAACTCTATTTGTCGGTACGGTCCCGCTGTAATATCCCCAGGAAATAGCTTTCCGGAATATTGTCCGGATAATGGTCAAGGTGTGGTGAATGGTCTTTGGTGCAAGGCCCTTTTTGGCAAGGCTGCGCTTGAATCGTTCCAGTGATAAGGGGTCAATCTCCCGGAGTGGAGTATTGCCGAAAATAGGCTTAATATGGTTGTTGTACCGGGAAGTATTTGCAAGCTGAGTGCTCTTGTTGAGTCCGGCAAGGTATTCTTGAGCAACGGTATCAAGGGAGATGTTCAGTTTTTCTTCCTTTTCCGCCGCCTGCTTCTCGGCTTTTTCCCGCTCAATGTCCATCAGGCGCATTTCTTTGAGGGATTGCGGCCTTTTTCCTGTCTGGATATTGCCAAGCAGTTCCGCCCGGATCTTTGCCGCCTTCTGCGCGTTCATTCCCCTGCTTGACCACCCGGCCCCCTCTTCAAAGTACCTTTTGAGGGTTGAATTGTAATACCGGATCATGAAATACTTATCTGGTCTGCCTCGGTATTTTCTGGTATTATGTTCTCTGACCCTGACGCCGGTTTGAGAGGTGGTTTTTCGCCCCATTGCTCACAATCTCCTTTCTGGTCCCATGTCCTGTCCCATATCTTTGAGGAAGAGGCGGGAAGGGTAGGGAAAATTTAACTCTTATTTTTGAGAGTAACATCAGATAGGTAGGAAGTAAAGGGAAGGATAATGATTTTTAGGGAAATGGTAGAAAAAAGATTTCAAGTCCCATCTCTCACCCCAGTAAAATATTAAGGGATTCAGCTGGTTAGCTTGAATCCCTTTTTTATTTTGTGCGCCTGGCAGGAATCCTTATTATATACACGTTGCCAGTTAATCCAAGTAAATGAATGGACAATGCTAGTGTAAGTAACACCGCTGGAAAACGGTTCCGGGTCTGAGGAGTTGCATAACCTATGGCGAGACCAAAGAAGAAAAGAAATTGCGCCGGGAAGCCATGCGGCAAGGTTTTTAAACCGACATGCATTCCCCTGCGTGACCTGAGGCGGATCAACCTGCACCAGGACGAGCTTGAGGCAATCAGACTGTGTGATTATCAAGGTCTTTTTCAGGAGCAGGCCGGCGAGCAGATGGGCGTGTCGCGCGGCACGGTGCAGCGGCTGCTGACCTCTGCCAGGAAAAAAATTGCCGAGGCGCTTACCCAGGGCGCGGCGCTGGTCATGGATGAAGAGGAAAAGGAGCAGGGTCTGTAACAACCGCGTACTCCTTTTCATCTCCCGGCAGGTCAGATCCGGCAAGCCTTAATGGTGGCAATTTCCGTGCCCCTGGCATACATCTTTTTCGTCCATCGGCGCAAATGCATTTTTGACTACCCCGTCAATCAGAGACTGGATATCTTCAGCAAAATTTCGGGGCGCAAAAAGTACCTTGATGCCTGCTTCGGCAAAACGCTGCAGAGGTCTGGCTCCCATCCCGGATACCACGATGGTGTTCACGTTGTTTTCCCGCAATAGTTTCACCGGGCGAACGCAGCCGCCCGCGCCATGTTCGATATTGTTGACAGTCTGAATGGTGCTGATATTGCCGTCGTCGGTGACGTCGACCAGGGTAAACAGGTCGCAATGGCCGAAATGGTCTGATCGTTTGGCTCCAAGGCCGCCCGGAGCGTCTGTGGGAACTGCAATTCGTAAGGTGTTCATGGATGATACCTCCTGTCTGTATGCGTGATTACTGCTGAACCGGCCCGAAAATCGAGTCGGTGAGTTTGACGTACCATGCGGCAGCCTGGACCTGGATAATGTAGGAGACGGCTATCACCAGCGCGGTTTCGGAACCGGCGCTGCCAAAGGCATTAATTGCGATGGCCAGGGCAATGGAAAGATTGCGCATGACAGTCCCGTAAACAAGGGCGATGGCATCGTCCCGGGTGAAGAAGATCCTGCCGACTATGGTGCTGAGAGAAAAATTCAGAAAGTACACGATGAGCAGCGGAATGAAAATATACCCCAGCATGGCTGGATTATCGGCAATGGTCTGCGCTTTCAAAGCTATGGCAACGAAAACGATGCCCAGTACTCCAAGAGTGGACAGCGCCGGGAATCGGGGCGCCAGGTTTTGCTTGAAGCTTTCTGCGCCATGTCCGGCGATGAGCCATTGCCGGGTGAGGTAGCCCAATATCATCGGCAGCAGAACGATAACTACGATCTGCTTGACGATCAGCAGGAAGTTGACATCAATCTTTGCCCCCATCAATGCCTGGATATAAAAGGGGGTCAGCAGTGAGCCAAGGGTCAGGCCGATAACGGTCATGTTGATGGCCGCGCCCATGTTTCCCCTGGCAAAGCCGGTCCAGGAGATGGTCATGCCGCTGGTGGGGAGCAGGGCGGCCAGCAGGAGTCCCAGCGCCAGGTACGGCCGGTGGGGAAAAAACAGCACACCCAGGCCATAAGCCACGAAGGGGATGACACCAAAATTGATTATCTGGGTAAAAAATTGCAGTTTAACGTTTTTGATCCCTTCCCGCAGATGCCTGATGTTCAGGGTGACCATCATCGGATAGACCATCAGGAAGGTGAGGGGCAGGATCAGCATCTTGAGCCGGCTGATCTGGTCAGCCCCGACACTGATCCCAACCGCAAAACCAAGCAGCATCACCGCGGGGATGGCCAGGGTCAGTTTTTTGTTGATCCTGAAGAGCAGGTTCCACATGGGCAAAACTCCTGAAAAATTGCAGCCGGCGAGAACCTATCTGGCTTCTTCGATCATGGCGATGATTTTTGTGTAGGTGTCCGCCAGCGAGGCAGGAAACGCCTGGTCATCGACAAGGCTCCTGATATCCTCCTCACGGAAATGATGAAAGCGGATCTGGGTTTTGTTGTTGCCGGTGAAGGTCATGATGAATTTCGGCATCAGAATCGCCCGTTCCGGGTTGGCCTGCAGACTTTTGGCGGCCTTCTCCGGTTTGCATATCTGGATCATGTGCAGGTCAAAATCTTCGGCCACTTCAACCCCGTGCCGCCCGAAAGAATGCGCCATCTCCATGGTGGTCTCATTATGGACGATAAAACCGTTGCGGGATGCAGTTGCAATCAAGTCCTGGACAAACTGTTTGTTGTTCTTCGTTGTTTCAGTGGCATAAAGGTTGCTCGGATTCATGGGGGAAGCTCCGTAATGGTGGTGGGAATGGGTAGGGTTTTTGTTCATATGCACAAAATAGAGCGGTGGATGGTGCCTGTCAAGAATTTTTGTGCATATGAACAAAAACAGAGCGGCAGCCTGGACCGATTATCTGGTCCAGGTGTCCTCAGGAACGGTCATGGCGCATGCCGCGACTTCGGGCTCTGTGTCTCCTTCAACCGCGGGGAGAAATTTTGCTGCGCCGGGGGAAAGATTCCTTGCATTCCTACGAAATAACCAATACCTGCAGAACGACCAGGCATGCTCAGCCCACGATGATGGTTCCTGTCAGGGGAAGGTGGTCTGATGCGACGGTTGACAACGGTGTTTTGTGTTTGCTGACTGCTGTGATACTGGCGGCGGGACGGCACCAGATTCTGTCCAGTGAGAGAACGGGCCATCTCGCAGGATACGTTGTAATTGCGGGGCTGTGGCCGAAATACTGATGAATCAGGCGCAGGGGCCTTCCCCACAGGAACCATTCGTTCATGTCGCCGGTGAGCACCGTCAGTTCCCTGCTGAAACGCGGGTCGCCAATATTGTCCAGAAGGACCCCGACCTGATGGCGCCGTTCAGCAGGAATCAGGCCAAGATGGGTCGCAATGACCCTGATTATCGTACCCCGGCAATCAATATCAGCATCAATTGCCCCTCGTTTCTCCCTGCCCGGATAGCTTAAATTTATTTTTCTTTCCGCCGCTACCGGGAAACGGCTCAGCAGCACGTTGCCGTAGTGCGATTTCCTTGAGCTCACCGTCGGACCGAGAACAGCATTGTATGGATGATTATCGGATATAATGTCGAGCTCATCGACGGTATGGGTATACTCAACCTCCTGGAGGGCAATGATGTCGGCATTCATTTCCAGCAGGACCCTGCCTATTCGCCGGGGGTTTTTTTGGCGGTCCGAACCAATGCAGCCATGGATATTATAGGTGGCGAGTTTTACGTTCATTATAAAAGCGCATTGTTCATTCTTTGTTGAATTTTCGCCGGATAAAATAGAATGCGGCAACAATTATGGCCAGGAGGCCGGCACCGGTCAGCATGGTGGCCAAGCCCGGGTCCCTGACCACGGCAAGGCCGCGATCGACAACTCCGGCGATGGCGAGCATCCCGGGGAGCAGACCCAGGATGGTGCCGACAATAAAATCGACAAATCTGATATGAGTGGAACCGGCTACAATATTGACAATGGAATAAGGCGCCACTGGAACCAGGCGGACTATAAACGTGGAGAAAATACCTTGTTTGCCAAGCTCGCGGCTCACGCGTTCCATTGCTTGTCCGGACAGGGCTCTGATAAGATCCCGGCCCATCATCCGCCCCAGCCAATAGGTGAGAGCCCCGCTTATGGCCGAACCGAGCAGGGCCAGGAGAAATCCCTGGAAAATGCCGAAGATGAGGAAGGTCAGGGTAATGAGGACCGTTATAGGGATCATCAGCAGGCTTCCTGCCGCATAAGCACATAATACATAGAACCAGGCAAGATCATTGCTTTTAAGAATATCTACGAGTTCCTGCAGTTTGTCCTGGGTGAGTAATTCGCGCAAGGGGGTGAAACGCCAGGCCAGGGCCAGTCCAATGCCTGCAACGAGTAAAACGGTGAACTGGATATATCTGAAGCCGTTCTTTCGCACTTTTTCCGCGGGCAGCCATTTCTCCGCAATTTCTGCGGCATCGATGGGCCGTTCCGGATCAAAGAATTCCTGTTCCTCGGCGATGAACTCAACTGTTTTGTCATAGGTGAGATGAAGTTTTTCCAGGGTCCTGCTGTTTCCCCGAAGCGCCTTAATTGCCTTGAGCAGAGAATTTTTCTTTTTGGCCGCGTCCCGCACCGCAGCAATCTCCACCCCCAGATGCTCGGCGAGCAGCTGGTTGCGAAAATGGAGTATCGCATCCATCTGGCTGGATCCCGGCGGGATTTCCACCGCAATATCCACTTCCGTATCAAATCCCATGGATCTGTTGTTGAGGTTGGAAGACCCGACCCGGGCAAACCGGTCATCAATAATCATGACTTTTGAGTGAATCTTGATGGTGTCCTCGCCTTCCAGGCCATCCTGATGGGCGTAATAAATCGCCAGCCTGTTGCCGATGTCAGCCTCTGTCAGTATCTTGACTGCCCGGACGCGCAAGGTGTCCATGGTATTCTGCGATAACCACCCGTCCGTGGAAAAGGGGAGAACGATAACCACCTCCGGACCGTTCTTTTTTTGCAAACATTCCTTGAGCGCAGCTATTACTTTTGCCGAGGCCAGATACTGATTTTCGATATAAATATATTCTTCGGCGGCCTCAATGGCGTCCAGGTACAGCTGTTCCACCTCATAAATTCCGGGCAGATCTTCGTATTGAGGGCGGGTGCGAACAATGGCCGTCCGGCAGCCCTTGAGGTCTGCATCGACCATATCGAGCCAGGTGTTCTCCTGCGGTTTCTCGGCACCTTCGATCTTTTCCTCTGTTACCAGCTGCCACCGCTCCCGGAAATATTTTCCCAGGCTGAGTGCGGGCGCTCCTGATAACATAACCTGAACATCGTGATGGGGCCGGTAGGGATTTCCGTCCGGTCTCCGCCGTTCTTCATCGTCCGGCCGGTGATGGGGCGTGTCCCAGCGTTCCTTGGTCAGGTCGAGTCCGCCGGCAAAGGCCAGGGCATCATCAATAACTACGAATTTGTGATGATGCGAAGCGCCTAACGGAAGTACGTTGTCGAGATGGAATTGGATGTTCGGATGCGTTTCCCATCCCAGCTTAAGGGGCGGGAACCATTCCCGGTCACCCCCCATGAGCCGGAAAAAATCCCACAAAAGGATATAGATATGCAGGTCCGGTCTGTTTTCGACCACCGCATTCAATGTTTTACCAAGTTGCAGGGGGAAGCCGTCATGGGGATCATCGCGCACCAACCTTATTTTGCTGTCGATGTCCCAGGCGCATATGTAAATATGGTTCCGAGCTTTTTTCAATGCTTCGCGAAAAGCGGAAAAATATGCATCCCCGTCAATCAGAAAGGATATTTTTTCTGCCTGTTCAACTTTCCAGCAATTTTTACCGGCAGCGAGTAGTTGGGATGTTTTCATAATGGCAGCCCAGGTTGGTTGTAAAGAGATGATGCAAGGTGCATAACCAAACCTTGCTTTCGAAAGCTCCCGGCCTACTCCTTTTCCGCCGACTGCTGGTGATATTTTTCAACCACCTGTAAACTGAAGGGCTTGCTTTTTTCGCTAAAATAGACTGTTCGATGCGGAAAGGGTATTTCTATGTTGTTCCGGTCAAAGGCCAGTTTGATTCTTCGCAGGTACTCCCGGCCGACTTCCCACTGCCGGATCGGTTTTGTCTTGATCCGCCCCTTGATTATGACCGCGGAATTATCAAACTTGTCCACACCGAAAATCTCAGGCGGCTCAATTAAGAGTCGGCCGAATTTTTCATCGTTTGCCAGTTCGGCGCCGACTTCCTGCATTACCTCGGTTACCTGGTCGGTGTTTTCCTTATAGGCAACGCCGATCTCAAATACATACGCCGACCAGTCCTTGGTCAGATTGCTCAGGGTGGTTATGGTGCCGTTGGGAAAGATGTGGACTACGCCTCCAAGATCCCTGAGCACGATGGTGCGGAAATTGATCTTGTCGACCAGCCCCCCCGTACCGTTGATGATCGCAACGTCGCCAACTCGAACCTGATTCTCCAGGATAATGAAAAAACCGGAAATTATATCGCGCACCAGGTTTTGCGCACCAAAGCCCACCGCAAGCCCGATTATGCCTGCACTGGCGATTATCGGGGCGATCTCGATGCCGATTTCCTTTAAGGCTATCAGGCCGACCGTTGTCCACAGCGCAAGCAGTGCCCCCTGCCTGATCAACCTGATAATGGTTTCAATCCGTTTTTCCGATTCGGACGGGGGTTCACCGCCTTCCTCGCTTTTTTTGATCAGATGTCTTTCCAGGCGGCGAAGAGAATGCTGGAGCAGGCTAGTGGCAATCCAGGCAAAAACAAGAACAAGGGTAACCCGCAAACCGGTCTTGATAAAAATATCCCAGTCCAAACCGGTAAAAAAATCTCTGGCGCTGTCCATCGAAAGCCTCCTTTCCATTTGTCTGTCCTCCCGTTACCAGGAATTCCAGGCATGGGGTATTTTTACGCTACATGCTCAGAAATAAATTGTGAATTCAATACATTAGTATCATTTCGGAGCCCTGTCGGTCGGATATTAAATGACTATACTCATCGTGCCTGTATTGTTCAACTCATCAACGGGTATTTTGAACCCACCGCGTTCCATTTGCATCCGGCAAGTAATTTTTTCAGTCATCTTTAGTCAATAAAATCGAGTGGTTGTTAATAAGATCATGTCATGTGCTCACGCCGTCTTTGCCACGAGTTGCGGCCTGTAAAATGGTCACCTTCGTCAAGGTGTCTTGCCGGATTTTTTTTACTCTATAATTTTTAACTATATATCTAATTATTCGGTGTTATAATGAATGACAAATTGGTAATACGTGGAACTTGGAGTTTTCGTTGCATTTTTTTGTTGACATGATTGATATTGTTATATAATTTTTTCTGAACATAATGTTGGGTAACATTAATTAATTAGAGAGGGGGTAGTTATGAAAAAAGTAGTTTTGGCGGTTATGCTGTTGATGTTCGTGGTCACGGCCGCATGGGCCAAGATAAACATTAACACGGCAACCGTAGCGGAGCTGGAAGCCTTGTCGGGAATCGGGCCTGCGAAAGCGGAAGCAATAGTCAAATATCGTGAGGCCAATGGCAACTTCCAGAAGGCCGAGGACATTGTCCTGGTCAAGGGGATCGGTGAGAAAGTTTTTGAAAAGATAAGCGACGAAATCGAAGTAGGTAAGTAATTTTTCTCCATCGGCATGGCCGGATGTTTTTTCGGCCATGCCGAATCTGCAGTTTTTCTGTAAATCAGATCAGCATCACTGAAGTATACTAAAATAGTTGTACGTTTTGTTTCTTTTCTTTGTATCTCCATTCCTGACTATCACTGCAATTTTCAAGGGATTATTTCCAGGGCGTTGGATGCGCGGCTGTGTCGTGAGTTTTCAGTCGTCAGTTCGGAGTCTCGTGATCTCGTTTACCTCGAAGCTGCGCGAAAGATCTATCCCTTGTCCATCAAAATATCTCGCATTTGTTGAAGGCCAACGAGTTCGTGAAGCCGGCAAGACAGATACGCCATAATTTTAACAAGTTATGAATAACCCTCATGACGCGGAAAGAGATCAGCGGTAACCGCAAATTTATTTCTTGGTATATTGAATAAATTTCTTCTTTTATCTGGTCAGAATTTTATGTAAGAGAGGTAAGGTGTTTGGCCTCTTTCAGGTTGACTCTGATAATTCATTACAACTATTATAAAGAGTATGATCGATAAAAAAGAATATTCAGAAAGCTTGCTGGTTCACTTCCGCCGGGTGGAAGATCTGCGCTTGAAAGCGCTGGAATACGCATCACTGGATCTCAACGCCAGGCAGCTCTCAGACATTGAATTGCTGCTCAATCGCGCCTTTTATCCATTAACCGGGTTCATGAATCAGCGGGATTATGAGAGCGTGGTTGAAGAAATGCGGCTGCAGGACGGAACGGTCTGGCCCATGCCCATCTGTCTTGATGTGAGCGAAGAATTCGCCCAGCGGATCAAACCGGGGCAGGTCCTGGCGCTCAACGATTCCGAAGGTTTTCTGCTGGCAACCATGGTTGTCGGCGATATCTGGCAGCCTGACAAGAAGAAAGAGGCGCAGATGGTCTACGGCACCGATGATCCTGCTCTCCATCCCGGTGTACAGCAGCTGTATGATCAGGTAAAAGATTGGTACATCGGCGGCGCCGTTGAAGGGATCAGCCTTCCCATCCATTATGATTTTCGGGATCTCCGCCTGACTCCTTCGGAAACGCATCGCCGCTTCACCCAGTATGGCTGGCGGCGGGTTCTTGGCTTCCACACCGAAGAATACCTGCATTGCGCCCATCGTGAAATGGTCCTGGCCTCGGCCAGGGAAATCGGCGCAAGTATTTTTCTCCACCCTGTCGTAGGGCTGGAGGCCCCGGGCAGCATGGATCATTATACCCATGTCCGCTGTTATCAGCAGTTTGTGAAAAAATTTCCCTCCAATATGATCATGCTCGGCCTTACCCCATTGACCGAACGGTGGGCCGGTCCCCGGGAAGCTCTGTGGCATGCGATAATCCGCAAAAATTTCGGCTGCAGCCATTTCATGGTTGCTGATGACCATGGGGATCCCTTTGCCCGCAATGGCCGGGAACTGTTCTATCCGCTGCATGCCGCCCAGAGGCTGGTGGACCAGTTCAGCGCGCAAACCGGGATCGGCATGGTGCCCCAGGAGAAGATGGGATATCTTGAGAAAAAAGCGCAGTATGTATTTCTCAAGGATGTCGATGAGCAGGAGGTCAAATCGATTTCTTCCCCGGAACTGCGCAGACGGCTGGAATGGGGACTCGAAATTCCGGAGTGGTTTTCCTATCCCGAGGTGGTGGAAGAGTTGCGGAAATCGTTTCCGCCCCGTTCAAAACAGGGATTCACCGTATTTCTCACCGGGTTGTCCGGATCAGGCAAATCAACCATTGCCCAGGTGTTGATGGTTAAGTTCATGGAAATGCGTGACCGGCCGGTAACTCTGCTGGATGGTGACATTGTCAGGAAAAACCTCTCCTCGGAGCTGACCTTTTCCAAAGAGCACCGGAACCTGAACGTGACTCGGATTGGTTTTGTTGCCAGCGAGATCACCAAGAACCGCGGCATTGCACTTTGCGCGCCCATCGCTCCCTACGAGGAGTCGCGGCAGGTCAATCGCGCGTTGATCAGCCGCTATGGAGGGTATGTCGAAGTTTTTATCTCGACGCCTCTGGAGGTCTGCGAACAGCGTGACCGGAAAGGCCTGTATGCCAAAGCCAGGGCCGGCAAGATCAAAGGCGTTACCGGTGTTTCCGATCCCTATATTCCGCCGTCCAACCCTGAATTGACACTGGATACTTCAATCATGACCCCGGCCGAAGCGGTCCAGGAAATATTGCTCTACCTGGAAGAGCAGGGATATCTGGGGTAAGGGGTCAGTAATAGTCCATACTGGACGCAGGTATGGTTTTTTGCGGATGCCGCTGTTCTCCGGCGGCAGTTACCCTGACTGCGGCCTGGTCGGGAAGAGGGCATTTGTTTTCGCAAATGCCGCAGCCGATGCAGAGCCGGTCCACAATGTAGGGCTGCTTGACCTTGATTTCCTCCCCGCGATCGTTTTTCACCGTTGCCGTATTGAACCCTATTGCTTTTTCCGGAGTCGGGCAATGTTCCTCGCAGACAATACAGGGGATTCCCTTGGCGTACGGCAGGCATCTGTTCTTGTCGAAAAATGCGTGGCCGATCTTGAAGGTATGTTTTTCCTCCAGTGGCAGGGCCTTGATCGCGCCGGTAGGGCAGACCTGTCCGCACAGGGTGCAGTTGAATTCACAGTATCCGACCTGCGCTATCAGTTTAGGTGAAAACATGCCTTCGATGCCGCTTTCAAGAAAGGTTGGATGCAGGGCATTGCCGATGCATACTTTCATGCATTCACCGCAGCGGACGCACCGTTCCAGGAATTCATCCTCGGCCAGGGCGCCGGGCGGCCTGATGAGCAGGGGGTCGCTCAACCTGGCAATGGTGCGCGATCCGGTGAACATCGGCAGTAGCGCGCCTGCTGCCATCGAGGCCATAAGGGATCGCCGGGTCAGGGATACCGGGGCCGGTCCGGCAACGGGTTTCGAGAAGCGGAAATCAATGATGCCCCGGGGGCATTTTTCCAGGCAGTCCAGGCACAGGATGCACTCATGCATCCCGATTCGGCGGTCGGGGTCAATGGCGCCCATGCGGCAGACGGACCGGCAGGCGCGGCATTTAGCACAGTCGTCGCTCCCGCCATGCCCCTTGAGCAGACCCGCCCGTGCGGTTAGCCCCAGAAGCGCACCTAGCGGACAGATATTGCGGCAGAAGAAGCGCTGCTGGATACGTTCGGCCAGAAATACGGCAACGAGGATGAAGCCTGACAGCAGTGAAAGGGTATACACTTTTTGGCTGTAGGGCAGGATGGTTTTTTTTAGAAAGGCATACACCGGTTCGGTGACAGCGTTTACGTACGGGGGAGCCTCCTGGTAGGTAAAGGTGAAAACGGTTGCCAATGAGTCGTTCAGGGCTGGATAGGCGGACAGGGACAGACCGCGCACCAGGATGGAAAACGGGTCGAAATATCCTGCCATGGGCAGGCCGAAAAAAGCGCTGACCAGGACGAAAAGGAGAATGATGAGGGGCATCTGCGGAAACCGGGTGTCGATTTCCTTGGTTCCGGGTTTGAGCAGGGGGTGGAACAGGTCGATAAGCGCGCCCATGGGGCAGACCCAGCCGCAGAAAAAGCGGCCGAGGATCAGGGTGAGAACAAGAAGGGCCAGGGCGGGCAGCATGAGGGCGACAAAGGTTTTGACCGCGAGCATCACCGAGGCGGCCAGCAGGGGGTCAATGCGGAACAGGATGTTTACCGCGTATTCAATTTCATCGGACCCGGTATAATCGGTTTTGATAAATAGGAAGAAAAAGAGCAGGAGAAAGGCCCACTGGCTGAGACGGCGCCAGAATGTGCGCGGGACGCGCGGTATCCTTTTCCTCATGTTCGCGGTGGATTTTCTCTGGTTGCAGATGGCATGAGATTATGCTGCCTCCTCCAATTGTTACCGTTGACGATCATCGCCCCTTTCACGGATTTGCGGCATCCTGAAACCGCTTGCAAGCGCAGGTGAAAGCACAAAACGTGGCTGTCTTACCCCTGTGATCGGTTACGACGAGAGTATTCTCACCTTGTTGAGATCCATTTCCCCGAGTCCCATTTTGTACGCCGCAACCTGGATTCGATTTCATCCGGCCGCATATCAAACAGGGTGGTGGCATATGCGTCCGCTGCCACCGGGTCGGTGGAGGCGAGAATCGTATCGGCGATTTGTACATCCTTCAGGTCTCCGCCCTGGGGTCCGTTGGCCATGAGGATCTTGGTGGCGTCGATGACGGTCAGGGTGGGCTGGACAACCGTTGCCAGGTCGGCAAGCTTCTGGCCGATATTAAAGTGCATCATGCCCCGCCGGCCGCCAATGACCCCCATGGAGTTTTTCAGGCCCAGGGTGAGTCCGCTCAGACCGTGGTGCTTGGCGATGGGGACATTGATATACCTGTCGGCATCAAGGGCATCCTTGTAGATTTCCATTGTGGTAAGGGACTTGCCTCGCTTGATCTCAACCGGAACAAATTTTCTGTTGTCTATGTATTCGACGCGGGCTTTTTTGTTGTTCAGGGATTGCACCGCATCCGCTATGCCGCTGTTGGTATAGCAGCGGCGTTCTTCGTTGCAGGTCCGGTCAAAGACAAGGACCCGGGAAGCCCCGGCTTCAAGGGCCTCCTCCACCAGCGCCTTGACCACCACCGGGTTGGTGTTGGCGGCCTGTTCAGGCGATCTGTCCCATCCGATATTGGGCTTGACCACAACCCGGTCCCCGGGGCGGACAAAGTTTTTCATGCCGCCCAGCGAGGCGAGCACCCGGCGGACAAGCTGCACATGGTCTGGCCCCTTTTCGACCGCGAGCAGGGAGGGGCCTGATGCGGCAAAGGATTCGGTTATGGTCAACCGGGGAATGGACAGGGTCAGCCCGGCTGACCAGAGCAGCACATCACGGATGAATTCGCGTCTGTTCATGGTTGGTTCCCAGGGTTATTGGATGTAGTATCCGGACACCCGCCATTTCCCGTCCTTGTCAAGCATGGGGGTGACGGTTTCGACCGCCTCACGTTTGTTTTCAAAGTTGGTGTTGTACTGAATGACCACGTACTGGCCGTCCGGTGCGCCCGGGAGCTTGGTCACGTGCCGGGCATCGAGGATCAGTCTGGTGATGACCTTGCCCAAAGCCGGCCGGAGAGAACTGATCTGTTTGATCCATGTGTCCCTGGGGACCTGGCTTTTGAAAAAAGAGGCTTCACCATCCCAGCTCCTGACATATTGAACTGTGTCAAGAAGGAGCAGAAATTCCTCCGCCGCCATGATCGCCTGGGCTGTTGCTTCATCGTTGGCGGCTCCGGCCGGAAGGGTGAACAGCAGGGAAAACAGGACTGCTGCGACCAGGCGTTGCATGAGCGTTTTTTTCATGACGCTACCTCCTGCGGGTTGGGTGGAGTAAAAGAAAGACACAGTTGTAGTATACCATGGGGGGAAATATCCGGTGAAGCATAATGTGCCCACCAGGGTCAAGAATTTTCTTGGCGGGTGATTGAACCCGGTCATGAGCCGATATTGGCATGGCGGAAGTCATATCCGCTGGGCGCCTGGAATACCCGCAGATTGAAAACGGGAAGCGCTGCCAGCAGGTGATCAAAAATATCGGCCTGGATGGCTTCGTAGTGGGCCCAGACCTTATCGCTGCTGAATATGTAAATCTCCAGGGGCAGTCCGTATTCGCCCGGTTTCAGGTGGCGGACCAGAAAGGTCATCTCCTTGTTGATCTTGGGGTGATGACGCAGATAAGAGGCGACATAGGCGCGGAATATGCCGATATTGGTCTGTCTGCGGCCATTGATCAGCACGGATGTGTCCAGGTTGTTTTCCCGGTTGTACTGCTCTATTTCCTTTTGTTTCAGGTCAACGTAATCGGTGATCAGTTTGATCCTGCCCAGTTCCGCCAGTTCATCATCGGTGACGAAGCGGATGGAATTCATGTCAATATTGATGGCCCGCTTGATGCGGCGTCCGCCCGATTCCGACATTCCGCGCCAGTTCTTGAAGGCGTTTGAAGTAAGGGCGTAGGTCGGGATGGTGGTGATGGTCTTGTCCCAGTTCTGCACCCGGACACAGTGGATGGAAACGTCGATCACATCGCCGTCGGCGCCGTGGGACGGCATTTCGATCCAGTCGCCGATCCGGACCATATCCGTCCCGGACAGCTGGATGGAGGCAACAAACCCGAGGATGGTGTCCTTGAATACCAGCATGGTCACGGCGGTAAGCCCGCCGAGGATGCTGAGCAGGCCCCAGGGGGAGCGGTTGGTCAGGATGGACAGGAGGAAGATGGCTCCAAGGACATAGGTGATGATCTTGGCGGCATCGATGTAGCCCCGGATAGGTGTGCCTCCCCCCTTTTGAACGATTCGGTAGATCTCGTCGACGGACCGGAGCAGCGACATGATGAGCTGCACCGTGATAATGACAAATATGCATAACAGGAGGCGGCGGACAAAAATGGCCGCGGCAACTTCAGGAGGCAGCAGGAGGTCCTGGCTGAGATAGAGGATGACCACCGGGACGAACCAGGATAACCTGGTGAAAAAGCGGTTGTGCAGCAGAGCGTCGTCCCAGTGGTAGTTGTTGTGCTGAATGAAATGGACGATGGACCTGAGCAGGATATTGCGGACCATCCAGGTGGCCAGGATCGTCAGCAGAATTATCGCAATGATAATGGTGGCATGGTATAAAATCCCGGCTGTCGGTTCCTGCACGCCGATCTGCAGGAAAAAGTCCAGGAAGAGGTTGTTCATCTGACCAACTCCCTCAGCCATTCTTCGATCCGGGCCCGGGTGGGCATGGGGCCGCTGCTTTTGAGTTTGCCGTTGATCATGAGGGCCGGGGTGGTGGTTATTCCGTGACGGCCTATTTCGTCGGGGTCATGGATTTTTTCTATGTCCGCGGCCAGGTCCATGGTATTGAGCACGTCAATGACCATTTTCTGGAGATTATCGCAGCTGACGCAGCTTTTACCGAAAATGCGGATAACCAGCAGCTCGTCGTTTGCGTCATCGGGCTGCAGATGCCGGTGATAGGCTTTGCGCAGGGCCTCCCGGTACTTGTCGCGGGCAGCGGAAGGGATATAGTTTTTATGACTGACCGCCGTGAAAAGAAAATCAACCGCTTCGTCTTCGGAAAGTTTTTTTGCTGCGGCCTGGTTCAGGGCGACATCGATGCCGATGAGGCCGATGGTGGATTTGCCGATGCGGATGGTGCGTGTGGTCGCCTGGTCCATGGAATACATGTTTTGATTGCGGGAGTGTTGTATAGTTTTCCTGCCCATAGTAGAGGATTTTCTGGAAAAAGGAAAGGGGCCACTGGTATAGTGAACAATTATGAGGAGCAGCGGAAAAAACAGACGAACACTCAACGCCGGGCAGGTTGCTGCTTTCCTGGGCCGGGATCTGATGGACAAGCTTGCCCGGATCGGCTGCCGGATGCACGGGCCGGTATATCTGACCGGCGGTACGGTGCGCGATCTTCTTCTGGACCGGACTCCCGTGGATATAGATCTGACCGTGCCCCGGGCAGCGCAGAAATGGGCTGCCGGACTGGCGGCCATGACCGGCGGGGCGTATGTGCCGCTGGGACGGGACGAAGATGCGGCCCGGGTGGTCTGGCAGGGCCGGGATATCGATTTCTCGTCCTTTCGTGAAGGCGCTGAAAGCATTGAGGAGGAATTGCGCAAGAGGGACCTGACGGTCAACAGCATGGCCGTATCTATTGGCGAATTGCTGGCAAAAGGAAGGGATACCCATTGGGCCGGGCTGGAAGTCATTGATCCGGTGGGCGGGCTTGGCGATCTTGACCGGAAAATTATCCGGGTGACTTCGCCCCGCTCATTTCAATGTGATCCTCTGCGGCTGTTGCGGGTTTTCCGATTTGCGGCCTCCCTTGATTTTGTTGTGGACAGGAAGACATTTGACCTGGTGGTCCGCCAAAAAAAATGGATATCCAGGCCGGCAGCGGAACGGGTGGCCTATGAACTGGACCAGATCATGCGATCAGACAGGGCCTATCAGGCAGTTGCCGACCTTGCCCGATCGGGAATTTTTTTCCATATTTTTCCGGAGCTCAGGGCCGGGGTCGGCATGCAGCAGCCGGCAAGCCACCACCTCGATGTGTTCGAGCATGCTCTTGCGACCCTGCAATGCATGGTCGGGGTGCAGCAGGAGCCATCCAGGTATTTTCCCGGGTATCCCGAGGTGATGGAGAAATATATCGACACGGGGCGGAACCGGGTGCAGCTGCGGTGGGCAGCCCTCCTGCATGATCTTGGCAAACCGTCGACAATGGCCATTGACGAAGACAGGGGCGGGCGGATAACCTTCTACAACCATGACCGCGCCGGCGCGGAGCTGGCAGGGACTATTGCCCGGCGGTTGAAATGGAGCGGCAGCGATACCCGGAAGATCACCGGTCTGGTGGCGCTGCATATGCGGCCGTTTCACCTGGGTAATGTCCGGAGGAAAGGGGCATTGAGCCTCAAGGCTTGCCTCAGGCTGGTCAGGCTGGCTGGTCCCGACCTGCCCGGACTTTTTCTGCTCAGCATGGCCGATGCCATGGCCGGGCTGGGTGAGGGCAGGCCCGAGGCGGTTGAGCAGGAGGTTGCGTCCCTGTTTGCCCGTATGGAAGATGTGTACCGGGAGCATGTGGCGCCTGTACGTTCCGGCCCGCCGCTGCTGACCGGCCGCCACCTGATTGATGAACTGCACCTCGCTCCCGGGCCGGTTTTCAGGGAAATCCTCGATGCCGTGGAGGAGGCCCACATGGAGGGCGAGGTGACGACCAAACAGGAAGCGCTGCAGTTTGTCCGGACCTTCCTCGGTTCCGTCGGGAAGCCGGGGGCCGGCGCCGGTGGATAATTTTTGTAAATATACAGCCGTCCGGGCATGGGGGAACAGATTGATATGCGGAAAATAAAAGATTTTTATTTCGAAAAGGCCAAGAAGGAAAAGTATCCGGCCCGTTCGGTGTACAAGCTTGACGAGGTGCAGAGGAAACACAAAATACTCAAGGGCGGCCAGCGTGTTCTGGACCTGGGGTGCCATCCCGGCAGCTGGAGTATTTATGCCTCGCAGGTGGTCGGCGAAAAGGGGGTGGTGGTGGGCGTTGATCTGCAGCGAACCGAGCTGCCGTCGCAAAAAGGTCATGCTGAAATTCACTGGCTCTGTTATGATGTATATGCTGACGAGCTGGTCCCTGAACTGAGGAGCCGATGGCCCGGTTTTCATGTACTGCTCAGCGATATGGCTCCCCGGACAACCGGCAGCCGGTACGCTGATCATCAGCATTCCATGCGGCTGGTCCGAAGGGCTCTGGAGATTGCCCGCGACCTGCTTCATGAAAACGGGACCTTCTACTGCAAGGCCTTTCAGGGAGAGGACTTTCCCCAGGTGATACAGGAGTGCAAGCCGCTGTTTCAGACCGTCAAGGTCGTGAAGCCCGACAGCTCAAGAAAAGAAAGCCGGGAAGTTTTCATTCTCGGCCGGGGATTCAAGCCGAAGGCCGGGGCAGCTGATACGGAAAAAAAATGACAGAGTCAGGATAGACGGAGGAGTTGAAACGTGTCTGGACATTCAAAATGGAGCACAATCAAGCGCAAGAAAGGTGCGATCGACGCCAAGCGCGGCAAGATATTTACCAAGCTGATCAAAGAAATAACCGTGGCGGCGAGGATGGGCGGCGGGGACCCCGATGCCAATCCCCGACTGCGGACGGCGGTCCTGGCCGCCAAAAGCGAGAATATGCCCAAGGACAATATCGAGCGGGCGATCAAGAAGGGAACCGGCGACCTTGAAGGGGTAAACTACGAAGAAATACTCTATGAAGGGTATGGCCCCGGGGGAGTGGCTGTTCTGGTCGAGACCATGACCGATAACAAGAACCGCACCGTGGCCGATGTGCGCCACTATTTCAGCAAAAGCGGCGGGAATCTTGGCGAATCGGGCTGCGTTGCCTGGATGTTTGACAAGAAAGGAGTCATCGTTGTCGGCAAGGATGCCATTTCCGAGGACGAGCTGATGGAGCTTGCCCTGGAAGCCGGCGCTGAAGATGTCGTCGAGGAGGATGCCACCTTCCAGGTTATAACGGCGCCCGAAGATTTTAACCAGGTGGTGGAAAACATCGAAAAAGCTGAATTGCAGCATCTGGAAGCCTCGATATCCATGGTGCCGAAAAACACCGTGGATGTCTCTGAAGAGAAAACCGCCCGTTCGCTGATGAAATTACTGGAAAATCTCGATGATCATGATGATGTGCAGAAGGTGCATGCCAACTTTGACATTTCCGATGAACTGATGGAAGAGCTTTCCTGAGCAGGGATTTGGTCGGGGATTTCGGAAAAAGGCAAGGTGGCTGTTAACAGCAGGATAATCGGCATAGATCCCGGTTCAAGAACAACCGGGTACGGTATAATCGACAAGAACGGATCACGTATCGGTTTTGTTGCCTGCGGGGTAATCCGCACCACCTCCAACTGCAAGCTGAACTGCCGCCTGCTGGAAATTTTTGAGGGGCTTGCCCAGGTCATTGAACTGCACCGGCCGGATGTGGCGGCGGTCGAGGACATGTTCCTTGCCCATAACCCGCGGTCGGCCCTCAAGCTGGGACATGCCAGGGGGGTGGCGGTGCTGGCGGCAATGAAGAGCGGCCTCCAGGTTCATGATTATCAGCCGCGGGTGGTCAAACAGGCGGTTGCAGGGTACGGGCAGGCCGAGAAGGAACAGGTTCAGCGCATGGTGTGCGCCCTGCTCGAGCTGTCTTCGTCGCCGAGCAGTGACGCGGCTGATGCCCTGGCCGTGGCAATATGCCATGCCAATCAGATGGTTATAAAAATCGTGGAGTGAACTGTGAACGGATTTGCTGAAGCGAAAGGACCGGGCCTGAAATGATCGCCACCCTCACCGGCACACTTTTTGTCAAGCATCCCGGCCGCGCCATTGTCGATGTCGGCGGGGTGGGCTACGAGGTGCTGATATCGGCCCGCACCTATGACCGGCTGCCTGCCGGCGGCGACGAGGTTTTTCTCTTTGTCTATACCAGTGTGCGCGAGGATGCCATTGTCCTGTTCGGATTTGCCCAGCTCGAGGAAAAGGAACTGTTTCTCCTGCTCAATACCGTATCCGGGGTCGGCCCGAAACTGGCTCTCGGGATCCTCTCCGGCATTTCTGCCTCTGAACTGGGCGAAGCTCTCAGCATGAAAAATATCTCGCGCTTGACCGCCTTGCCCGGCGTGGGCAAAAAAACAGCGCAGCGGTTGTGCGTTGAACTGCAGGACAAGGTAAGCCATTTTATCAGCCATGCCCCGGGCGTGGACAAAGATTTCCCGGAAGCCCGGGTGATGGAGGGCGATAATGTTCAAGATGCCGTATCGGTGCTCATTAATCTTGGCTATCCCCAGAACACCTCCTGGCAGGCGCTGCGCAAGGTGCAGAAGCAGCAGGAGCATCCCATAAGCGAAATGCCTGTCGAGGAACTTATCCGCCAGGCGCTCCGGGTGCTGGCATGAAAGCCGTGAACAGGTCAGGCGGCATGCGCGTTGTTCAGGAAAAACCGGTTAACAGGGTCGTATGAATTTCGAGGAAGATATCAGGGGCAAGCGCCTGGTTTCAGGCGAAGAAGAGCCGGAAGAGGTCCGGGTCGACATTGATATCCGGCCGAGACGGCTGGACGAGTATATCGGCCAGGAACAGCTGAAGAAAAGTCTCGGTATTTTCATCGAAGCGGCCTGCAAACGCGGGGAGGCCCTTGATCACGCGCTGTTCCATGGTTTTCCCGGTCTGGGTAAAACGACTCTTGCCTACATTATTGCCAATGAGATGGGCGCCGGCATCAAGGTGACTTCGGGTCCGGTCATTGAACGGCCCGGCGATCTGGCCGCTATTCTTACCAGTCTGCAGGCTGGGGATGTGCTGTTCATTGATGAAATCCACCGCCTGAACCACGTGGTGGAGGAAATCCTGTATCCGGCCATGGAGGATTTTCAGCTGGACCTGGTCATCGGCCAGGGGCCCGGCGCCAGAAGTGTCAAGATGGACCTGCCCCGCTTTACCCTGGTGGGGGCGACCACAAGGACCGGTCTGCTGACCCCGCCCCTGCGCGACCGCTTTGGGGTTATCCTGCGGCTGGATTTCTACAGCGCCGAGGAACTGGTGCAGATCATCAAGCGCTCTGCCGCTCTGCTGGGAATCGGTATCGACGACGAGGGGGCCCTGGAGCTGGGCCGCCGCTCTCGCGGAACCCCGCGCATCGCCAACCGGCTGCTGCGCCGGGTCCGTGATTTTTCCGAGGTCGGCGGCCATGCGCGGATCAACCGTGAGGTGGCGGATGCGGCCCTGACCATGCTGGCGGTGGATCGTTTCGGTCTGGACGAGATGGACCGGCGGATCCTCCTGAGCCTGATCGACAAGTTCCAGGGCGGGCCCATCGGGCTGGATACCCTGGCCACGGTTGTCTGCGAGGAAAAAAATACCCTTGAAGACGTTTATGAGCCCTTTCTCATTCAGTCGGGATTCCTTGTCCGGACGCCGCGGGGCCGCATGGCGACGGTTGCCGCGTATGAACATTTCGGCCGACCGGTTCATCCCGGAATCACCAGGCAACCGGGTCTGTTTGAATAAGCAGGGAGGTGACAATGGTTCAGAAGTGCACGGTAAAAGATATCATGGCCATGAAGGGGCAGGGAAGAAAAATTTCCATGCTGACCGCCTATGATGCTGCCATGGCAAGGATGCTCGACGATGGCGGCATTGATATTCTTCTGGTGGGCGATTCCCTGGGGAATGTACTCCTGGGGTATGACAGCACGGTGCCGGTGACCATGGAGGAGATGCTCCATCATGCCCGGGCGGTGAGCCGGGGCAGGGTGCGGGCGCTGGTTGTCGGCGACATGCCCTTCGGCTCCTATCAGGCCGGACTGGCTGAGGCGGTGACCAACGGCGTGCGGTTCATGAAGGAGGCCGGGTGCGATGCGGTCAAGCTAGAGGGCGGCGAGGAAATGTGCGATGTTGTGCGGGCCCTGACCAGGGCCGGCGTCCCGGTGATGGGCCATGTGGGCCTTACGCCGCAGACCGCCGGGCAGCTTGGCGGCTTCAAGGTACAGGGCCGGGACATCGAGTCGGCCCGGAAGATGGTTGCCGACGTCAAGGCCCTGGCTGAAGCCGGGGTGTTTGGTGTTGTGCTTGAATGCGTGCCCGGGGAGCTGGCAGCTATTGTCACCCGCTCGGTGGATGTGCCGACCCTCGGCATCGGCGCCGGGCCGGAGTGCGACGGACAGGTGCTGGTCATCAATGATCTGCTCGGCATGTTCGGGAAATTCACCCCTTCGTTTGTCAAGCAGTACGTGAAGCTGGCTCCGCAGATCACCGGGGCCGTGGCCGCGTTCCGTGACGAGGTGGAAAATGGGATTTTTCCGGCCCCTGAGCATACCTTCTCCTCCAAGACGGATTTCAAGATCTTGCTGGATGAAGAACAATCCTGACAAGATGGGAAGCGGAAGCTGACATGAAAACACTTGCCAACCGGGCGATCATCGAAGCGGTCAGGGAGCTGGCCATCAGTGCGGCTCGTGACCTGGAGCCGGATATACTTGATGCCCTTGTGGCGGCACGGGACAGGGAGACATCACCCCTGGCGGAGAATATTCTCGAAATGCTGCTGCTGAATGCGGACATCGCCAGCCGGGAGATGATTCCTGCCTGTCAGGATACCGGGATCTGCACAATTTTTGTGACACTCGGCCAGGAAGTCCGGCTCGAAGGAGACCTGGGTGAAGCCATCCAGGAGGGTGTGCGGCAAGGTTATGAGGAAGGCTATCTGCGGAAATCGGTCTGTGATCCCGTGACCCGCCAAAATACCGGCACCAATGTGCCGGCGGTTGTCCATGTTGAACTTGAACCGGGCGACCAGTGCCGGATATCGTTTCTGCCCAAGGGGTGCGGCAGCGAGAACATGAGCGGTCTGAAAATGCTGTCGCCGTCCGCCGGCATCCCCGGGGCGCTTGAGTATATCGTGGAAACCGTGATCAATGCAGGTTCCAATCCATGTCCGCCGCTCATTATCGGGGTAGGAATCGGCGGCACCTTTGAAAAGGCGGCGATCATGGCGAAAAAGTCGTTGCTGCGTCCGGTCGGCGCCCCTTCGGCGCGCGATGATGTGTCCCGGCTGGAAGAAGAACTGCTTGCGCGGATCAACCGGCAGGGCAGGGGGGTGCTTGGTCTGGGCGGATGCAATACCGCGTTGGCCGTCCATGTCGAGACCTGTCCTACCCATATCGCCAGTCTGCCGGTGGCCGTTAATATCCAGTGTCATTCGCACCGGCACAAGGAAGTCGTGTTGTAATTTTACCGGGAACCGGCGCCGGGTGTTCCGCCGGGTATTCCGGACCGGCTGATCCGGCCAATGACCAACGATACCGGGAAGGTTGTGTATGTCTCTTCTTCGCACTGCAACGAGTTTTTCAGGTGATTGCAAAAAAATCGATCTGCCCTTTGGCGACGGCGTAGTTGAAGAGCTTCGGGCCGGGGACCTGGTCCAGTTGTCCGGAACCATGTACACCGGCCGGGATCAGACGCATCGGCGTCTCTGCGCCCTGCTCGATGAAGGCTGTGACCTGCCGGTCGATCTTGCCGGACAGCTTCTTTATTATGTCGGTCCCAGCCCGGCCCGTCCGGGAAGAATTATCGGGGCTGCCGGGCCGACCACCAGCTATCGGATGGATGTCTATACGCCGCGCCTGCTCGAACTCGGCCTGAAGGCAACTCTTGGCAAGGGTTCACGTTCCATGCCTGTCCGCCAATCCATGCAGGAGCATGGCGCCGTTTATCTGGCAGCCTTCGGCGGCGCCGGGGCCTTTCTGTCGCAATGCGTAAAAGAGGTGCGGATCGTGGCCTTTGAAGATGCCGGACCGGAAGCCATGTTTTGTTTTGAAGTCCAGGATTTTCCCGCTGTGATGATCAACGATGTTTTCGGGGGTGATTTTTATGAGGAAATTGTTGCCCGGAATGATGTGGCAAGATAGTTCCCCACTTTGCACCCCTCTGCTGCTTATGGCAGATTGCCGCTTCTTTTCTTCATGTTGCATTTTTTTTGTTTTTTTATTTTATCGTAATCATTTCTAATTGTTAAACTGATTGCTGCCTATCCTCCCTCCGCGTCTCTGCAGTGGGGAACTCGTCTCCTTGTGGGATGTTCCGTCCCGGTATACTATATATAGTATATTTTCTTCCTTTTGTGTTATCTTGCAACATGTTGATATTGTGACTTTTTTCCTTGACACTCCATGGGCGTTGTTATATTAGTAGTATTAGGTGGTGTAAAGTGGGGTAAAAGGGGTGCCAAGGTGGTTTATTCTGGATGGCCGGCAAGGTGAAGAATAAAGAAACGGAACAGCGGTTCCGCAGCAGATCAGAGCACACCCTTGATTCCAAGGGTCGTCTGAACATTCCCAGCAGATTCCGCGAAGTCTTGCGGGACGCCTATACCGAAAGCCTGGTGGTCACCAACTGGCACAAGAGCCTGAAGGCATATCCGGTTTCCCAGTGGAAAAAAGTCGAGGACAAGCTCATTAACCAGGCCCCGGGTCTGCCCGGATTCAGTGATTTTGTCCGTTATGTTATTTCCGGGGTCGTTGAATGTCCGCTGGACAAGCAGGGCCGGATCCTTCTGCCGGGAAACATGCGCGCCGAGTTCGGCATTGGCAGTGAGGTGGTCCTGAACGGGATGCTGGATCATTTTGAAATATGGGACAAGGCGGCCTGGATTGACGAAACCCGCAGGACCCGCGACAAGTTCAAGGATTTTGAACAGGGTCTCTCGTCGTTGGGCATCCTGTAAAACTGAGGCATGAAAAGATGTTGCAAAGATGCGCATGTGCCGGTTCTGAGCGGGGAAATCCTGGAATGGCTGCGTCCGGAAAGCGGAAAGATATATGTCGACGGAACTCTCGGGCTGGGTGGGCATTCCCTGCGGATTCTGCAGGCAAGTTTCCCGGGAGGCAGGGTCGTCGGATTTGAATGGGATGATCAGGCGGCCGAGCTTGCCCGGAAGCGTCTGGAAGGTTTTAGCGGCCGGCTGTATCTGGTCCGGTCCAGTTATGCGCAGCTCCTGGAAGGCCTGGAGCAGTTAGGTATCACCGCGATTGACGGATTGCTGCTGGACCTAGGCGTCTCTTCGCTGCAGCTCGACAACGGGGAAAGGGGCTTCAGCTTCCAAGTTGACGCGCCCCTGGACATGCGGATGGACAGGAGAAGAAAGGAAACCGCGGCGCGGCTTGTGCAAAGACTGTCCAGGGATGAGCTGGCCGATATTTTTTACAACTATGGCGAGGAGCGCCAGGCTAGGCGGATTGCCGCTCACCTGGTAGAGGCCCGGGAAAAAAAACCGGTGCAAACGACCAGGCAGCTGGCTGAGCTGGTGGGTGAGGCCATACCGAGAAAATATCATCCAAAGAAGAGACATGTCGCGACCCAGGTGTTCCAGGCGCTTCGCATTGCCGTCAACGGGGAGCTGGACAACCTGGTCAGGGTCCTTGCGGATGCCCCTTCGGTAGTAGTTCCGGGCGGGAGGATATGCGTGATCACTTTCCATTCGCTGGAAGACAGAATCGTTAAATATGCATTCACCAATAACCCGGCGTACAGGGTTGCTGCCCGCAAGCCGATTTTGCCGGCGGAAGAAGAGGTCGCGGAAAACCCCCGGGCACGAAGCGCGAAGTTACGGGTAGCTGAAAGAGCGTAGCAGGGGAGGTCGGCCGCAGCCGTTTTGCTGAAACGGTGAAAGGGAAACGATATGGAGTAGGAGGACGAGATGATCGCAGAAATTCACTCAAGGATGTTCAGACCTCGCTCGGTAACCATGGGTATGCGGCAGCAGGTGGCAAGCCGGACCCGCGCGGGCATGTCCCGACGCATGGCCAGGGTGGTAGCCCTGATTATATGCCTCAGCCTTGTGGTTGTCTTTGCTTTCAGTCTGGTTATGCATCGGCAGATAGGCGCCTCCGCCAACCGGCTTGAGGCGCTCAAGTCTGTCCGGGTTGAATCGAAGAACAGAAATATCGAGCTGCTCGCTGCCAGAGCGCAGTTGGCTTCCAGGGAATTTGTTGAAAAACGGGCTAAAGAAAAATTTCAGCTTGTTGTTCCGCAACAAAACCAGATTCGCCGCATGTAATAGATGGTTCGGGTGACCAGAAAGCGACAGAGGACAATACGACGGGTATATGGGCTCTGTTTTTTGATTTTTTTGTCGGCAGCTGCCGGAGTAGGACTGTATCAGTTATCTCCTTCCCTCCCGGATATCGGCAGAATTTTCCGGCACGCTGCCGACAAAATTCTTGACCAATCAGCGGACTCCATGTCCGCTGAACCTGTTTTAAGGGGCACGGTTTATGACCGTAATTTCAAGGAACTGGCAGTAAGCTACAGGTTGTACTCCCTGTATGTCCGTCCCTCGGAAATCACCAATGCCCGGGAGGTGGTCCGGGTGCTTGCCGATATCACCGGCCAGGAAGAGGAGGTTCTTCATGTCCGGTTGAATGAAGCCAAAAGTGTTATCAACGTCGCCAGGCATCTGGAGCAGGCACAGGTCGATATGATCAGGAATGCCAGATTGTCGGGACTGTATGTCAAGCCGGTGGAGGAGCGGTTTTATCCCCAGCACGCAACTGCTGCCGGTATGGTCGGGTTTACCGGAAACGGGGTCGGCCTGTCCGGCGTTGAGGGCGTGTTTGATATGCTGCTGCAGGCGGGGGAATTCCCCACCGACATCATAGCGGGTATTGATTTCAGCAAAAAAAAAGTTCTGGGCCGATCCAAGGTTGATGTTATCCTGACCATCGATCTCGGGATGCAGAAACAGGTTGAACAGCAGCTCAAGGAATTTCTGGATAAAAACGGAGCCGCCAGGGGAGTGGCGCTGCTGATGCAGCCAAGAAGCGGAGAAGTGCTTGCCTGGGCGAGCCAGCCATCATTTAATCCCAATTACTACTGGCGGATGCCCGATGCCGAACGCCGGAATCTGTTTGAGGAGTATCTGGATCCCGATCTTCTGCGAAATCTTCGGGTCAGGGTTGCCGCGATCAGGAAAAAGGGAGACAGTGGGGATTTTCTTCTTCCGGAAACGGTGGCGAAAAATGATTACGGGCTCACCGCGGAAGAAGTTGAAAAATTCGGAAAACTCAAATATCAACACAGGGGCGAAAGCTGTAGCCTTCCGGTTTGTGGCCCGTCTCCTGCCGGGAACGATATACCATGGGAGCCGGGAAATATTGATGCCGGCAATCCGGTTGAGTGGGCGGCAACAGCTGCCGGCCTGCTCAACGGTGGGTGGCAGGTATCTCCCTACATTCTTGCCGGTGTCTATGATCACGGAAGCGGTCGGGTGTATGGACGATCCGACAGCTACGAACTCCGAGATCGGGTTCTGTCTCCTGCCATGGGCATCAGGGTCAGACATGACCTGGCTTCAACATTTTCCGAGGATCAGGACAGGATGATCCTGCTGACGGATTCAATGGCAAAGATGCGGACCAATCAGGGGAAAAGTGAACATGTTATGCAGGAAGTTCTGTTAAGCGCCATTCCGGCAAAATCACCTGAGATGTTGCTTTTCATGGTGACGCAGCGTGATGACCTGTATCCTTTCCCACAGGATACCGGCCAGCACGCGTTATCCATCGGTGATTTCGGCAAAAAGCTTCTTGCATCGCTGTACAGCGAAAAGCAGGCAGGGAGCACTCCAGCGCAAATACTTGCAGCCAGGGTTCCTGATGCTCCTGACATGGCGAATTATAACCAGTTCCTGATCAGCAGCAGGATCGATTTTCAGGAGGGGAGTTCCCGGGGGACAGGAAGTGTCGCGGTAATGCCCCAACTGGTCGGGCTCAGTCTACGCAAAGGTCTGCAGCGTCTCAACGATTACAAGCTGGAGGTCAAGGTCCAGGGCAGCGGGCAGATTGTATCACAGATACCGGGACCGGGAGAGTCGCTGCAGGGAATTGGAGAATGTGTGCTGACCCTGGGGTCGGAAATCTGAAAGGCGGTCACCTGTGATCACCCTGCGGCAGCTCTTCGCTTCAGTTCCGGAATCGGAGCTGAAAGGAATAGTTGATCCGGGTAAACCGGTCATGGGAGTGACCAGTGATTCACGAACCGCCGGCCCGGGTTTGGTCTTTGTCGCCCTGCGGGGGGAAAAGGTCAACGGGCATCGGTATGTTGGCGACGCAGTGGCGCGGGGATGCGTGGCCGCGGTCGTGGAGGATGAGGCGGATCTGCCCCATGACCTGCCCCTGGTAAAAGTTGCTGACAGCCATCGTGCCTACGGGCTCATGGCCGCTGAATTCCATGGCCATCCGGCCCGGGCAATGAAGATTATCGGCCTTACCGGCACCAATGGCAAGACAACGACTTCCTGGCTCGTTGAACAGGTCATAAAGGCAGGTGGAGGCAGGCCAGGGGTTATCGGAACCGTTAACTACCGGTACCCGGGGCCTGATGGTAAAAGCGTTGAGCTTGACGCGCCGTTGACAACGCCGGAATCCATGACCCTGCAGGCTCTCCTCCGGCAGATGCATGATGCGGGGGTTACCCATGTGATACTTGAAGTATCCTCCCATTCACTTGCGCAGAAGCGGTTGGCCGGACTGCTGTTTGATGTGGGAGTCTTTACCAACCTGAGCCGGGATCATCTTGACTACCACGGCACCATGGAAGCATATTTCAGGGCAAAGCAGAAAATGTTCGAGGAATACCTGCAGCCCTCGGGAATCGCTGTGATAGCTGTGGGACCGAACATGAAAAATACAAGGAAGGACAGGGGTTGGGGGCGAATTCTTGTTGCTTTGCTTGGGGATAAAGGATTTGCGCCCTACCCGGCAAAGGGAAACAAATCAACATATATGACCTGCGGATTTGACAGAGACTGTACTGTACGGGCAGAGGATGTGCGGCAGGATATCCATGGCCTGAGCTGTGCTTTTGTCCTGGCAGGAAAACGGATGAAAATGGAATCAACCTTGATCGGCCGGCACAACATCAACAATATGCTGGCGGCAACAGCAACCGGGGTCGCACTGGGTATGGAGCATGAAAGCATTCTCCGGGGATTGCGGGAAGTGCAGCGGATACCGGGCCGCCTTGAACGGGTGCGGTTGCCGGGATTCTCCGGTGGCGGCGGCCCCACGGTTTTTGTTGACTACGCGCATACCCCTGATGCGCTGGAGAATGTGCTGAAGACGTTACAGCCGGTCACGCCGGGGCGCCTGTTTTGTATTTTTGGCTGCGGCGGCGACCGGGATCAGGGCAAAAGGCCTCTGATGGGAGCTGTTGCGGCAGGCTCGGCCCATGCGATCATCGTGACCTCGGATAATCCGCGGGGGGAAGATCCCGTCGCAATTCTGTCGGAAATTGAGCAGGGGCTGCTGGAGGCAGGCCTGCGGAAATGCGGGCTGGATGAATTATTTGCCCTGCCGGAATCGGCCAGGGGATATGTTGTCCTGGAAGACCGCCGCCGGGCCATCCACCTGGCCTGCAGTCGGGCGGTGAAAGGGGATGTGGTCCTGATAGCTGGCAAGGGGCATGAAACATATCAGATCACCGCGGCCGGCAGACAGTTTTTTGACGACCGGATCGAAGCGCGCAACGGTTGCCTGCGCTGGACGGCCGATCATCTCATCGCGGCAACGGGAGGGCGTCTGACGCACATGGGAAAGGATATCTTTACCGACCGGATATCCACCGACACACGGAGCCTGGAGCGCGGAGATGTGTTCGTGGCCCTCAGGGGCGAGAATTTTGACGGACACGATTACGTTGAAGCCGCGGTCAACAAAGGGGCGGCGGCGATTGTAGTCGAAAAGGAATGTCCCGGGGTAAAGGAGGCTGCCGTTATCATGGTGCCGGATACGCTCCATGCCCTGGGCGAGCTTGCCCGTTATCGCCGCCTTCTTGTTCCCGACGTGAAGGTTGTCGCGATAACCGGCAGTTCTGGTAAAACCACAGTCAAAGAAATAACCGCATCTATTTTTGCGGCAGAATTTGACCGAATTCCTGGGCAACCGGTTCTGAAAACCCGGGGCAACTTGAATAATCTCATTGGCCTGCCCCTGTCCCTTCTCGCTGTCAATGGTGGACACCGGGTGGCTGTTTTGGAAATGGGCATGAATAAACCGGGCGAGATTAAACGTCTGGCCCGCATAGCCGAACCTGATATCGGCTGTATTACAAATATTCAGGCTGCGCATCTGGAGGGATTGGGCAGCATTGAAGGCGTAGCCAGGGCCAAGGGCGAGCTTTTTGCCGCCATGGCTGATCGGGGAATCAGGGTCATCAATTACGATGATCCTCATGTTTTGAAGCTGGGAGGGGGTCATGGAAATTCTGTTGTCGGCTTTGCCGCCACACCCGTCGGAAGAAGAAGAAAGCCTGCGGTCAGGGCAACTCGTATCATCAGCCTCGGCGAAAAGGGCATGCGATTCACCCTCCATGTCAACGGCTGGAAAAAGAGGATCACTGTTCCGGCTACCGGGGCGCATAATGTCGGCAACTGCGCGGCAGCTGCGGCGATTGCCATTGCAGCGGGCGTAGATCCGGAAGTTGTCGCCAGGGGCCTTGCGCGATACAGATCCGGTGACAAACGGCTGGAGATCGTTAATCTGGCTGGCGGAATCAAGGTGGTCAATGATTCGTATAATGCCAATCCCGCCTCCATGGCCGCGGCACTGCGGACCGTGGCCGGATTCGGCACAAATTGCCG
The DNA here is from genome assembly GCA_023544645.1 of Desulfobulbaceae bacterium. Taxonomy (GTDB): domain Bacteria; phylum Desulfobacterota; class Desulfobulbia; order Desulfobulbales; family Desulfobulbaceae; genus UBA10518. The sequence goes on from JAMJFO010000001.1 coordinate 155,252, forward strand.
CCGGGTTGCCCTGCTGGGTGACATGTTCGAGCTTGGGCAGGGCGCTGTTGAAGCCCATCAGGGGATTGGAAAGCTGGTGGCGCAACTTGGCTATGACTATCTGGGGGTGACCGGGGAATTTAGTGCAACCGTTGCTGAAACGGCCCGTCAGGAGGGCATGAAAAGATCCGGGGTAATGGTCTGCGGGGACAAAGAGGCCTTGGCCGGGTGGATTGAAAAACTTGTCTGGGAAAAAAAAATCGGCCGGGATGACTGGCTGCTGATAAAAGGATCAAGAGGGATGCGCATGGAGCAGGTCCTGGAAACCCTTGAGCAAAAACTGAATCCGGAACAAAACTGACGCGATGCTCTACCATTTACTTTATCCGCTTCATGAATACTTCAGTTTCCTGAACGTTTTTCGCTATATAACGTTCCGGACCATCGGCAGTACTCTGACCGCTTTTCTCATCCTTTTCGTTATCGGTCCCTGGTTTATCAGAAAACTGCAGCTGATGCAGATTGGTCAGGTCGTTCGTGATGACGGTCCCCAGACCCATATGAGCAAACAGGGCGTCCCGACCATGGGCGGAGTCCTGATTCTCGCGACAATGACCGCTGCAACTCTGCTATGGGCTGATTTGAGCAACGGCCTGGTCTGGCTGGTGATCGGAGTGACTCTGTTTTTCGGGCTTATCGGGTCCATCGATGACATGAAAAAAATTCGCCGGCAGAACAGCCGGGGATTGTCGGCGCGGGGCAAGCTGGCGCTCCAGATCCTTGGCGCCATGGCGGTGGGGATTTTTCTCTACATCCATCCTGTATATGACGGCCGCCTGAGCCTGCCGTTCATCAAATCCTTTCAGCCTGATCTCGGTTTATGGTATATTCCCTTTGCGATTCTGGTCATTGTCGGGGCATCCAATGCCGTTAATCTCACCGACGGTCTTGATGGCCTGGCTGCCGGTCCGCTGGTGATCAGCGGGTCCGTGTACCTGATTTTTTCCTATGTCGCCGGGCATGCCATTGTTGCCGACTACCTGCAGATTCCCTTTGTCCATGGGGCGGGTGAGGTGGCGGTTATCTGCGGGGCAATGGTCGGGGCCTGTCTCGGTTTTCTCTGGTTCAATACCTATCCGGCCCAGGTTTTCATGGGCGACGTAGGTTCACTGGCGCTAGGCGGCATGCTTGGCGCGGTGTCCATTATCATCAAGCAGGAAATACTGTTAGCCATTGTCGGCGGTGTTTTTGTCATGGAAGCCCTGTCGGTGATCCTGCAGGTCGGTTTTTTTAAGATTTCGGGCGGCAGGCGGATTTTTTTAATGGCGCCGTTTCATCATCATTTTGAAAAAAAAGGATGGCAGGAGCCTAAGGTGGTGGTCCGGTTCTGGATCATTTCGATCATTCTCGGCCTGGCGGCCCTTGCCACCCTGAAGCTGCGGTGAGGCCATGCAGCTTGCCAGGGAAACACGCTGTGTAATTATAGGCCTGGGCGCGTCAGGTCTTGCTGCCGTCCGCTTCCTGCATGGCCTGGGGCTGCACGTTTCTGTGTCGGAATCAAGGAGCGAAGATCAGCTCGGCGCCGCCATCCTCCGGGAAATGAAGGACCTGGGAGTGGCCATGGAAACCGGTGGTCACAGTCATGGATTTTTCCGGGATGCCGCCCTGGTTGTTCCCAGTCCGGGCGTGCCCCTTGACCTGCCGGTGATCAGACAGGCCGTTGAAGCCGGTGCAGTGATCGGTGGAGAACTGGCTCTTGCCGCCGGCAGGATCAGCTCCCCGGTTATAGCGGTGACGGGCAGCAACGGCAAGACCACGGTAACTTCGTTGATCGGCCATCTGCTGGCGGCAGGCAGACAAAACGTGTTTGTCGGCGGCAACATCGGAACGCCGGTTCTCGATTATTGCCGCGGCGGCCAGGGCGCCCAGGTCCTGGTCCTTGAATTGAGCAGTTTTCAGCTGGAGATCGGCGGAGAATTCAGGCCGGACATCGGCCTGCTGATCAATCTGTCGCCGGATCACATTGACCGGCATGGCTCCCTGGAACAGTATGCGGCCGCCAAACGGCGGATATTCCGCCACCAGAGGAACGAGGATGTTGCCATCATCGGCAGGGATGATGAACTGGTCATGCAGGAAAAGATAACCACCGCCGGCCGGGTGCTTGATTTTGGAATTCATCCTTCTTCCGCGGCGGTGGTCGAGGAAAAAGGGGTTCTGGTCAGGCGCGGGACGTTCGGGCAGGAGGCGGATGAGTTCTACGACCTGTCCGGGACCGCCTTGTCTTCACTGGTCAACCGCCTCAATAGCGCGGCGGCGATCCTGGCAGTCAGGTCCTATGGATGCAGTCCGGAGGCAATCCGCATCGGTCTTGCCGATTATGTTCCCCCTGCCCACCGCATGGCCCTGGTGGCGGAAATAGACGGGGTGAAATATGTAGATGACTCCAAGGGGACCAATACAGGCGCGGTGGCCGCAGCGCTGGCCAGCAGTGGGGACAGGGTTGTCCTTATCGCCGGGGGCAGGGATAAGGGAAGTGATTTCAGCCTGTTGGCAAGTCATGTGCGCAAGCATGTCCGCCGGCTGATCCTGATCGGGGAAGCGGCGGAGCGGATGGAGAAGCAGTTGGGCGCCCTGGCTCCGGTTGTCCGGGCGGCCAACATGGAGGAGGCTGTCAGTAAAGCGGCGGAGATCGCCACCCCCGGAGATACGGTGCTGCTTTCACCGGGCTGCGCGAGTTTTGATATGTTCACGGGGTATGCCCATCGCGGCGAGGTCTTTCAGCAGGCCGTTCGTGACCTGGGAAAGATCAGTCATGATTGCTGTTGAGGTCGATATGGTCAGGGTATGCTGTGTGTGCAGAAAAATTGAACGGGATGGGCAATGGCTCGGGACCGCGGTTTACCCCGGTCAAAAAGTAAGCCATGCATACTGCCCGGCATGTTTTGATGACCTGATGGATGTGGTGGATCGATATGCCCTGCAGGAGTGGAGCAGGTCGGTTTATACGGTTGTTGAGGCAGTGAAGGCCCCAGGGCCATGATGCGGGTTATTGTAACCGGCGGCGGAACAGGGGGGCATCTTTTCCCCGGGATTGCGCTGGCGACCGGTCTGCAGCAGAGGATTCCCGGCTGTCGAATCATGTTTATCGGCACCCGCCGTCTGCTGGATCAACAGGCCCTGGCCGGGTATGATTTTGAGCTTGCATCGATTAAATGCATGGGGCTCAAGGGAATGGGGCTGGGCAACAGGATACAAAGTGTGCTGCAGCTGCCCGCGGCAGTGGTGGAAGCAAGAAGGATCATGAAGCGATTCGCACCGGATCTGGTCTTCGGGGTGGGAGGGTATGTAACCGGGCCGGTCCTCCTGGCGGCGCGGCTGAGCTCCATTCCGCTGTGTATTCATGAACAGAATTCAGTGCCCGGGCTGGCCAACAAGATGCTGGCAAGGATAGTGGACAGGATTTTTCTTTCCATACCCTGTCGATATCCCTTTCCGGCGGCCAGGACATTGGTGACCGGCAACCCGGTGCGTCGTGAAATAATTGAAGCGTCATCGCATCGTGGTGTGAGCGAAAAAAAAAGGATAACTATTCTTGTTTTAGGGGGCAGTCAGGGAGCGCATCGGGTAAATTTCCTGGTAGCAGACGCGATGGATGAGCTGGCCCGTGAGTATGCCGACAGGCTGACACTGATCCATCAGACCGGCGAAGCCGATGAAAAAGAAGTCCGATCCCGTTACAGCAGGATAGGGCTGCAGGCAGAGGTGAAACCATTTTTCCAGGATATGGCCGGAGTGTACAGCCGGGCCGATCTGGTCGTTTCCCGGGCCGGGGCAACGACTCTGGCCGAACTCTCGGTAATGGGCCTGCCGGCGATCCTTATTCCCTATCCCTATGCCGCCGATGACCACCAGAAGACCAATGGGCTGTATTATCAGGACGGCGGCGCAGCCACGATGCAACTCGAACAGGAGCTGAACGGTGCAAAACTTGCAAGGGAGATCAGGAATCTGTTCCATAATCCGGACTGGTTGCAGAAAATGTCCGAAAAGATGAAAAGTTTAGGGAAACCCGAGGCGACCGATGCGATCATCAATGAGTGTCTGGCGCTGATTGAGCAGAGAAAGGCACAGGCAGGCGCCTGAAAGCGATTATGTATAAAAAAACCAAAAATATTCATTTCGTCGGTATCGGCGGTATCGGTATGAGCGGTATTGCCGAGCTCTTGTTGAACCTGGGATACCAGGTCTCCGGGACTGATCTGCGGGTGTCGCAGATAACCAGACGCCTGGAGCGGCTCGGAGCACGGATAAATTACGGCCACGAAGCCCGTTTTTCCGAAGGCGCCGACGTGGTGGTCACCTCTTCGGCCATTGACCCGGCAAACCCCGAGGTCAGGAGCGCCATGGATAACCTGGTGCCGGTCATTCAGCGGGCGGAGATGCTGGCCGAACTCATGCGTCTGAAAAGGTTCGGCATAGCGGTGGCTGGCAGCCACGGCAAGACCAGCACCACCTCCATGGTATCCTGGATGCTGTACCGGGCCGGTCTTGACCCCACCGTGGTCATCGGCGGCAAGGTGGACAGCCTGGGCGGCAATGCCAAACTGGGGGAAGGAGAGTTCCTGGTGGCCGAAGCCGATGAAAGTGACGGCTCGTTCCTCAAGCTTGCACCGGTGATAGAGATCGTCACCAATATCGATTTGGAACACCTGGATTACTACAGGGATCTTGATCATATCAAGGAGGTCTTCCTGCAGTTTATTGAACGGATTCCATTCTACGGGGCAGCCATCCTGTGTCTTGATGATCCCCATGTTGCCGACTTGCTTCCCCGCATCCAGCGAAGAATAATTACCTACGGTCTGCATGAACAGGCTGATATATACGCCACGGATATTCATTGCAGGGGCAGACAGAGCGAATTTCTGGTCCGCCGCGGCGCGGAAGAGCTTGGTCGGATAACCCTCAATATACCCGGCCGCCATACCATCTACAACAGTCTCGCCACTGTGGCGGTGGGGCTTGAACTGGAAATTGATTTTTCGATTATTGCCGATGCCCTGGGAAGTTTCAGCGGGGTGCAGAGGCGGCTTGATATCAAGGGTGAGGTGAACGGGGTGCTGATAATCGATGATTACGGTCATCATCCCACCGAGATCAGGGCTACCCTGGATGCCGTGCGTGACGGCTGGCCGGAGAGGCGGCTGGTTGTTGCTTTTCAACCGCATCGCTACACGAGGACCAAAGCGCTGTTCGATGATTTCAAGACGGCATTCCATCGGGCGGATATACTGGTTCTGACCGACATTTATCCGGCCAGCGAAGCGCCCATTGAAGGGGTAACCTCCGCAGCGCTGGTTGAGGCGGTGAAAAAGCATGGCCAGCGCGAGGTATATTTCATGCCCGATGTCCGGGAGCTGCATACCCATCTGGTCGAGATCCTCCAGCCGGGCGACCTGCTGCTGACCCTGGGGGCAGGCAATATCGTCAATGCGGGCGAAGAGCTGATCCGGCTCATGACCGGTGACGGCGGCGATGACCGGCAGCAGGTTGAACAGGTTGGCTGATGGATAGTCTCAGGAAAAAGCGGTATGCACCGGGATCGGCGTGGCGGCAGAACTTGTCAAGATTCTGGTCCGGAGCAATATACTGGGATGTCGATATGGCGGAATACTGTACCTTCAAGGTCGGCGGTAAGGCTGAAGCGCTGGTGGTTGCCACCGGCCGGACAGAGCTTGAATCGCTCATGCATTGGCTCCGCGAAAACGGGGTCAGCTGGCAGGTGATCGGACGGGGAAGCAATATACTGGTCCAGAGTGCGGGATTTAACGGGGTCATCATCATTCTCGGCGGTCGATTCGGGGCCATTGACCCGGTGGACGATCCCGGCACGGAAGGACAGGAGGTGAAGGTGCGGGTCGGAGCCGGCTGCTCTGTGGCGCATCTTGTCGGCTGGTGCGCCCGCCGCCATTTACGCGGCATTGAGTTTCTGGTCGGCATCCCGGGCAGTATCGGCGGCGTCGTCTGTATGAATGCCGGAGCCTGGGGCAGTGAGATCGGGGAGAGGGTGGTAACCGTTACCTGTATCGGCCAGGAAGGTGTTACGCGGACTCTGGCCAGAGAACAACTCGATTTTTCCTATCGCCGGCTGCAGCTGAACAAGGGGAGCCTTGCCGATTCGATCATTGTTGAAGTTGTATTGCGGCTGCATCCGGGCACAGGGGAAGAAATAAGGGCGCAATGCCGGGAATATATGAACAGACGTCGAGCCAAACAGCCCATGGGCGCGGCTTCGGCCGGTTCTTTTTTCAAAAATCCGTCAGGGGATTCGGCAGGGCGGCTCATTGACGCTGCCGGTTTGAAGGGATTGCGCAGGGGGGACGCCATGGTGTCGTCCAGACATGCGAATTTTATTGTCAATACCGGTCAGGCGACGGCTGATGACATTGTTGCCTTAATGAAAGAGGTGCAGCAGAAAGTATATCTTCATTCCGGCGTGATGCTTGAGCCGGAAGTGCATCTGCTGTAAGGAGTGCGGAAAAAAAGACGAAATATGTATAATCCGCGTGCTGCAAAGACAACAGGATTTTTCAAGCGGCTTTTTCGTCGAGTTGCCGGGATGGATTTGCGCGCTTCCGGGAGGTGGTACCGGCCCGCCATCGGGAAAAAGGGGACTGTGGACAGCCGGCAGCGTTCGTGGCGGATAAAAAAAATATCCCAGAAAGCCATGCTGTTTATCCTGATGCCGCTGGTGGTGTTCAGCCTGGGCTGGCTGGCTTATGTCATGCTGCTCCATTCGGATATATTCCGGATGACGTCGGTTTCGGTCAAGGGGAATCAGGTGACAACACCGGCGCAGATTCTGAAAACAGCCGGTCTGCAACGGGGAGTGAACCTGCTGACCCTCGATGTTTCCGCCATTGAAGCATCGGTCAGGCAGGAGCAGTGGGTGGACCAGGTGTGGCTGAAACGACACTGGCCCTCAACCGTTGAAATTATTATCCGGGAATATAAACCTTTTGCCTTGATCAATCTGGAGCGTGACGGAATCAGACAACTTTATTATATGGACAGTAAAGGGGAGGTTTTTGCTCCTTCAACTGCTGAAAGGGACCTTGATTATCCGGTGGTTAACGGTGCGGGCCTTGCGGAAGACCTGCAGGGCAAGCGCTTCCGGGAAAATTCACTGGGCGCGACGGCCTTCGATTTTCTCAAGCTGACCGCCAGAGGGAACCAGATTCTGCCGACACAGGCTGTGTCCGAGATCAGTGTTGATCGGGAGAACGGGTTGATTGTCTATCTGGTGGACCACCCTTTCCCGATCTATATGGGAAAAGACAAGATACGGCTCCGGTTTGATAGGCTGGTCAGGATCCTGGCAAAACTGTACCGGGATGACAGTATCAAGGGAGTGGGGGAAATCAGAATGGATTATGGCGAAGACAAGATACTTGTGGCCGGGGTTGATGAGGCCTCGCGGGAAAAATGAAAATGGAAGAAACGGAAATTCACGAACAGGGCGAACTGGTTGCCGGTCTTGATATCGGTACGACGAAAATCTGCGCGGTGATCGGCGAGGTGTTCGATAATCGGATCGAGGTTATCGGAGTGGGCACGGCAGCATCATCAGGTATGCGGAAAGGCGTTGTCGTTAATATCGAGGCGACGGTGAAGGCGGTGCGTGAAGCCGTGGAGCAGGCGGAAAATATGGCCGGCTGTGAAATTGATACGGTGTATGTCGGTATTGCTGGCAATCACATCAAGGGTTTTAACAGCCCCGGGATCCTGGCCATTAACAACCAGGAGATCAAACAAAAAGATATTGATGCGGTGATCCAGGCCGCGCAGACCGTGAAAATATCGGATAATCAACGTATAATCCACGTGCTGCCCCAGGAGTATATGGTCGATGACCATACCGGCATTCAGAATCCCCTGGGCATGACCGGCGTTCGCCTGGTAACCAATGTGCACATTGTGACCGCTGATAACACCTCGCTCCACAATCTCCTGGTCAGCTGCAACCGGGCCGGTCTGGAGGTCGCTGAAATAGTCCTGGAATCTGTTGCTTCGGCCCGGACGGTTCTCAGCAGGGATGAGGAGGAACTGGGGGTTGCTCTGATCGATATCGGCGGAGGGACAACGGATCTGGCTATTTTCTGCAACGGCACGATCAAGCATACCTGGGAGCTTGCCCTGGGCGGCAACAGCCTTACCAGCGATCTTTCCGTGGGCCTGCGGACGCCCATGCAGGAGGCTGAGAAATTGAAATACATGTATGGATCGGCCCTGTCCGCGATGGTCAAGGAAAACTATGTCGTTGAAGTGCCGACCGTGGGCGATCGCAAGCCGAGAAAAGTTTCCCAGCGGGTTATGGTGGAGATTCTGGAGGCGCGGATGGAGGAGATCCTCCAGTTGGTCAGCAAGGAGATCAATGGCTCCGGCTACCGGAGCCGTCTGAATGCCGGAGTGGTCATCACCGGAGGTTCCGCCCTGCTGGCGAATATTGTCGAAATGGCTGAACAGATATTTGATATGCCGGTGCGGATAGGGTATCCTCGAGGGGTTGAAGGACGCATGGACGAGGTGAATTCTCCTCGATGCACCACGGCTGTGGGTCTGCTTATGTATGGCAGTCATGCTGCGCGCACAAAATCCAAGAGGTCGTCGGGGGTTATTAAAAAATTCAAGGATATTGTTAAAAATATAGTATGAAAAAAATATTAATTGTCTTTGGTTGGCAAGGGGTTGATGGTATATTACCACCAACCATGGAAATATGGAGCGAATGGGGGGAACGTCATGCCCTTTAGAATTGCAGAAGAAGAACCGGTAGCTCATATCAAGGTAATTGGTGTCGGCGGCAGCGGGGGGAATGCCATCAACACCATGGTCGAGAAACGTCTCCATGGCGTTGAGTTCATTGCCGCCAATACCGACTTGCAGGCCCTTGAGAAATCGCGGGCCGATGTGCGTCTGCAGCTTGGCCCGGGCATTACCAAGGGAATGGGCGCCGGCGCCGACCCTGAAAAAGGTCGGGACGCCGCCCAGGAAAGTTACGAGGATATCCGCAATGCCCTCAGCGGCGCAGATATGGTTTTTATCACCGCCGGTCTCGGCGGCGGGACTGGGACGGGGGCTGCGCCTGTTATCGCCAAGCTGAGCAAGGAAAGCGGCTCCCTGACCGTGGCCGTGGTGACCAAGCCTTTCTACTTTGAAGCCAAGACCCGGATGCGCAATGCCGAGAAGGGCTGGGATGAACTCAAAAAATACGCTGACACCATCATAACGGTTCCCAATGACCGGCTGCTCAGCCTGATGCAGAGAAACTCGACCCTTGTCGATATGATGCAGAAGGTTGATGATGTTCTGCTGCAGGCTGTGAAAGGAATCACCGACCTGATTAATCTGCCCGGCCATATCAATGTTGATTTTGCCGACCTGAAAACAGTGATGAAGGAGGTCGGTCCGGCGATTATGGGATCCGGTGCGGCTTCGGGGGAAAATCGGGCGGCAGAAGCTGCCAAGCGGGCAATTGACAATCAATTGCTGGAAGACATTGGTATTGACGGAGCCATGGGCATTCTCATCAACATCTCCGCTACCGAGGAAAGCCTGACCATGGCGGAATTCATGGAAGCCTCCGCCCTTATCCAGGAAAAGGCCCATGAGGACGCTAACATAATCATTGGCGCCCTGTTTGATGAAATGCTTGGTGACGAGCTCAGGGTTACGGTCATTGCCACCGGTATTTCGGCCATTGAAGAAACAGAGACGATTTCGCATATCAATGTGGCCCGGAGCCGCAAATCCGAAGCGGCTGATCACTCCCCGCAGCATAAACAACAAACCGAATCCGCGCCCCAGAACAGGTCGGTCAGCAATGCCCAGCCTAATCCCCAGCATCGTTCTCCGGACATGCCCACACCGATTTTCGATGACCGGGAACATGAGAACTGGGATGAACCGGCGTATATTCGGAAAAAAGCCAATTGAGCAGTTCGCTGTTTGTGGTGGTTCATATATCCATACTGCGCAGAGGAGGCGGGCTTGTCTGGTGCATGATGCGTCTCCTCCCATAAACTGAAGGCAACTTCGATTTCAAGAACTCCCTTGTCGTCTTCCCCCCTTGCCACGGAAAAAGGTACGATCAGAAAAAAATGGACAGGCCTGCTGCCTGTTGCCCTGATCTATCCGAACAGTTATCCGCTGGCAGTGTCCAACCTCGGCTACCAGCTGGTGTACAGCCAGCTCAATGATTTTGCCCACATAGTGTGTGAGCGGTTTGTCTATCCGGCAGCCCACCAGACATTGCGTTCGCTGGAATCGAACCGGCCGCTGAGTGATTTTGGCGTTGTTTTGGCTTCCATCAGCTTCGAGGATGACTATCCCCGCTTGGCGGCCATGCTTGCGGCGGGCGGCATTGAACCCTTTGCCGCGGATCGGGGTTCGGTCGTCGGTCCGGGTTCGCCGCTGGTTATCTTCGGCGGGGTGGCAGTGTTCATGAATCCCGAGCCCCTGGCTCCTTTTGCCGATATCATGGTAATCGGAGAGGCGGAGCCGGTGCTGCCATCCCTGGTTGGCAGGATCGAGGATTTCCTGGCCCGTGGCGGGACCAGGCGCGATTTTCTCCTGGGTGCCGGACGTTCCCTGCCCGGTTGCTACATTCCCTCGCTCTATTCATTTCAGTTTGACACAGAGGGCCGGGTGCTCTCAACCAGTCATGAACAGGGGCTGCCGGACCGGGTGGCAAAGGTGACGCTCAAACATACGGATACGGCGTCCCATTCGCAGATACTGTCTCCGGAGGCCGAGCTCGGCATGTTCATGACCGAACTCGGGCGCGGGTGCAGCATGGGGTGCCGGTTTTGCGCCGCCGGTTTTATTTATCGCCCGCCGCGCCGCTGGGATGTGACAACTATCCTCAAAGGACTGCAGGCCTGTCCCGGGGAAATGGACCGCATCGGCCTGCTGGGGATGGAAATGGCGGGTCAGGATGTATTGGACAGGGTTGCGGAATATCTTGCTGAAAATAGTTGTTCTTTGAGTTTTTCTTCGTTGCGGGCGGATCGCATCAGCGAAAAGCTCTTGTCTCTCTTGTCGCGCTCCGGCCTCAGGAGTGTGGCCATCGCGCCGGATGGCTGCTCTGAACGGCTGCGCAGAGTTATCAACAAGGGATTGACCGAGGAAGAGCTGCTGGCAGCCGCGGAAAAACTGGTCCACGCCGGTATAGTCAATCTGAAGTTGTATGTAATGGTCGGTCTGCCGACGGAGACAGAAGATGATCTTGCAGAGATGGTCCGGCTGGTCAAACGGCTGCGCAAAAGAATCCTGCCCATCGGCAGGAAGCGGGGCCGGGTATCGGAAATCACCCTGTCGGTAAACAGTTTCGTTCCCAAACCGTGGACACCGTTTCAGTATGTATCCTTTGGCGGAATTGACCGGGAAACAGCAGACCGCGACCGGGACGAAAATAACGCGGTTATGGCGCTCAAGGGCAAAATCAGGTACCTTCGCCAGGGGCTTTCAGGAGTCGCCAACCTCAGGATCAAGGCGGATCGGCCGGAGCGGGTGCTGCAGCAGGCGGTGTATGCCCGGGGTGACCGGCGGTTGGGCCCGGTCCTGATGGATATCGGTCTGCGCGGGCTGTCGCTGGGGCAGGCCCTGAAGAAACATGGACTGACAGCATGGGAATATGCGGTCAGGCACAGGGACCGGGAAGAGCGGTTCTGCTGGGATGTTATTGACCATGGCATACGGAAGGACTATCTCTGGCAGGAGTTTTGCAGGAGCATGAAGGAAAAGCCGACCATACCCTGTGATCCCACCCGGTGCAGGAGCTGCGGAGTGTGTAATGAACAAGTATCAGTCTGATTTTCTTGAAAGGAGAAGAAAAAGACAGGCGCGCGAGATTCATGCCGGCATCCAGCCTTTTAAACTGGTCAAGTATTTTTCCTATACCAGCCTGGTCGTCATTCTGGTTGCATCATTTTTTCTTTCACTGATCATCTCAAATAACGCCAAGCGGGTGCTGCTCGACCGCAGTGAGAGCTATTCGGAACTGTTTGCCGAGAACCTCAGCCGCCAGGTTTTTCTTCGTTTTGTACTGCCCACTGCTATTCAATACGGGGCCATTGCCCTCAGCAATGAAACCCAGTTCGAGCGGCTTGACCTGGTGGTCCGGAACGTGACCAGAGGAATGGGTATTGATTCGGTCACCATTTTTGATTCCAATGAGAATATTATCTCCTATTCCACCATTCCTGAACTTGTGGGCAAAGAAGACAAGGGAGGGATCGAATACCGGAAGGCCCTGCTGGGAGAAAGCAACTCCGTGCTCATTTCCAGTGCGTCGCTGATAAATCTGCTTCCCGGAGCACGCCCGGTATACTGTAAACTCAAAACCTATATCCCTTTCCGCAGCGAGGAAAAACTGGGTGAGCGGCAGGGGAATATCATGGGGGTCATCGAGGTGGTCAATGATCTTTCCGATGACATGGAAGCCATCATCAAGCTCCAGGGCAGGATTATCCTTCTTTCCCTGGTCATCATGGGCGTCCTTTTCGGGGCGCTGTCCTATATTGTTTTCCGGGCGGATCGGATCATCGAGGCCCGGGCTGATGAAAGAAGGCAGCTCGAGGTGAAACTGCACGAGACCGAACGTCTTGCCACCCTCGGCAAGATGGTTGCCGCGGTGTCCCATGAAATCAAAAATCCCCTGGGAATCGTCCGGTCGACCGCTGAAATTCTCGGCAAGCGCATCAGCAAGGTCGCACCGGGCAATGAGCATCTGGCCAACATCATTGTCGATGAAACATCCCGTCTTGACAATATCGTGCGCGAATTTCTCGATTTTGCCCGTCCCAAGGAGCTGCAGCCGGAGATGGTCTCTCTGAACACCCTGGTGGAACGGGCCGCCTCTTTCATGCAGCCCGAATTCGAAAACAAGTCAGTGGAGCCGGTCCTTGATCTTGATCCTCAACTTCCCAGGATACCGCTGGATCCCGAACAGATCTATCAGGTTCTGCTCAACGTGATGATCAATGGTGTCCAGGCCATGCCGGACGGCGGTACAATTTCGCTCAGGTCCCGGGTAACTCTCCGGGGAGATGTTGAGCTGGATATCGGTGATACCGGGACAGGCATGCCTCCTGAGAAGGCGGAGCAGATATTTACCCCGTTCTTCACGGATAAGAATCGCGGCTCCGGTCTGGGCCTGGCCATTGCCAAAAATATTATTGACAAGCACAATGGGCGCATAACCGTTGTCAGTAACGAAGGGCAGGGCAGCACCTTTACCCTGACATTCAGCAGATCGCTTGGCTAGAACAACGACGTCGGTATCATGACTCCCCTGCGGATCGGTTGCTGCATAAGCGCACACGGTTTTGGTCATGCCGCCAGGACAATGGCTGTCATGCAGGCGCTATCAAAACTGGCTGATATAGAGCTGACCGTCGTCACGCTGGTGCCGGAATGGTTTCTGCGCGGTTCCTGTTCCGCCCGGTTTTCAATCTATCCGCTGCAAACCGATGTCGGGCTTGTCCAGAAGAACGCCCTGGAGCAGGACATTCCTGCTACCTTTAAAGCATTGTCCGATTATTATCCTGTCCGTCCGCAGACTGTCCGGTCTCTGGCCGCGATTTTTTCGCAATGCAGTGTAGTGGTCTGCGATATTTCGCCGGCCGGAATCCTTGGTTCCCGCGAAGCAGGAGCTTCATCGGTTTTGCTGGAGAATTTCACCTGGGATTGGATCTACGAGGGGTACCAGACTTCATGTCCGGAGTTGGAGCCTTTTATCCAGTATCTTTGCCAGGTCAACAGGCAGGCTGATTTCCGGGTGCAGGCAATGCCGGTCTGTAATGCCGCTGCCGCGGATCTGGTCGTTCCGCCCATTGCCAGGACATTTCGCGAAAGCCCTGGTCTGGTGCGCCGCCGCCTGCATGTGGGGAAGGATGAGCGTCTGGTTCTCGTTAGCCTGGGCGGCCTAGGGATCGGTCAGCTGTCGCTGGAGTCAATGCAGACAGTCCGCAATACGGTTTTTGTGGTTGCCGGCAGTTCCGGAGAAATGGTCCGGAGGGGCAATCTGATATTTCTGCCCCCGGAGACGGATTTTTTTCACCCGGACCTGGTTGCGGCCAGTGACGCAGTTGTCGGCAAGGTCGGTTATTCAACCCTGGCAGAGGTTTATCATGCCAATGTGCCGTTCGGGTACATATGTCCCCATGATTTCAGAGAATCCGGCCCGCTGGTGTCATTCATCAGGGAGGAGATGAGTGGTGTGCAAATTGATGCCATGGATTTCCGGAAGGGTGATTGGGTCGAGAACTTGCCGCAACTTTTTCAACTGGACAAAAGATCGGCAAGCAGGCAAAACGGGGCGGTCCAGTGCGCGGAATTCATTCTGTCGCTGCATGCCGGATGACCAACAGCAACCGGCGTGAATTTTCCGGCAGCTCGATTCCATTGCATTCCCCGTTGGTGCAATGATAACTGTATTGACAATATGTCTGAATCAAGGCAAATTGACTGCTGTTGGTCCGTAGTAAACGATCAGGAGCAGGAAACCATGCGTAAAAGGGGTGGCAGGTGAAGCCGATCTATGGAAAAAAAAGATATCTGGTCCTGGTCCTGGTGTCTGTTTTTATTGTAGTTGCCGCCCTGACTCCATTTTTGCTCTCCTCTCCTCCTGCCCTTCAGTATTTTCTCAACTCTGTTAATAAAAAAATTCCCGGCCGGCTCAGTATCGATTCATGGCTGATCGGCTGGCAGCAGGGCGTTCTCTGCCGTAATGTGGTGTACAGCGCCCCGGAAAAGGGGATCACTGTTTCCATCCCGAGCCTGGCCAGCAACAGGGGATTGCTGGAACTGATGCTGGCGCCGAAAAATCTTGGCACGGTTCATGTCGACAGCCCGCTGGTCGAGCTGTCCCGGCGCTCTATCCAGGAGTTCATTGCCAACGGAAAAACCACAGCTGCCGAAACGGGCAAGGGCAGCGGCGCTGCCGGGGGTGAAGCGCCGGTCTGGGACCAGGTGGTTATGGAAATGAAGGCCAGAGGCGGCCAGGTCAGGTCGGTCTGGGACGACCAGGACTTCATCATCGCCCTCACGAACGTTTCTGTTGATTCCACTCTGGCAGCCGGAATCGCTTCCTATGATATCGGATTCCGGGCCATGGACCAGGGATTTGTTGAAGCTGTCGGGACTCTCAACCTTCCCGTGCATGAACGCGGCTGGCTTGAAACGATTATTGTCGATGCTGCGGTGAAGGTCAGCTCCCTACCGTTGGAGGATGTACTGCGGGCGGGAGCGGCGCTGTCATCATTCCCGCAGGGTAAAGGGGTTATGAAGGCCGACGTGCAGATCAAGGCAACAGGGCTTGATCACATTGAATTCAGCGGTCTGACTGAACTGTCCGACGTTTCGCTCCATGGCGGTTTCCTGGGAGATGACCAGCCGTCGTTCCGGCAGTTCCACCTGGCAGTGGAGCAGGGGCGGAGGACCGGCAGTGAATGGAGCTTCAAGGAGCTGGAACTTGTCTCCGATACCCTGCATATGAAAGTGTCCAGGGAGACGGCGCCGGGAAAAATGCAGCTGACCGGCCAGGGAACCATAAATCTTCCGGTGCTGTTTGACCAGATCCCCCGGCTGCTGAAGGTTAATGAATCGGTATTTGTGGAAACCGGCTTTCTCGATTTTACAGTGGATCTGGAACGCAGCCCCAATCCGAGTATAAAGTTCAAGGCCAAGGCCGACACCATTGGCGGTATTTTCGAAGATCAGCGATTTTCATGGGAATCTCCGGTCTCCCTCCTGTTCAACGGTGAAAAAAATGGCGCTGAATCACGGGTCAGCGCCCTGCAGTTTGACGCGCCATTTGCCCGGGTAAAGGGAAGCGGGGACCTGTACTCCTTTGTGCTGGACGGGGAAGTAGACATTGACAGGGCGCTTTCCGATGTGGGCATGCTTTTTCAGATCGACTGGTCAGGTGCAGGAAGCATGGCTCTGTTGATTAAAAGCGGGCTGGCAGAAAATGAAGACAACCGTTTACAGATCGATGCCGCCCTTGATATCGACGATTTCATCCTGCGCCGTCATGATAAGCCGGTTGCGCCGCTGCATATGTTTTCATTGAACGGAGAACTCAGGATCCCGAATACTTTTTTTGACCATGGGACCGGCGAGATGGATCTGCAGGTCGTGCTTTCTTCGTGGCTTGGAGAATTCTTTCTGGTAATGAATGGTGAAAGATCGGGGGACCGGCCTTTCAGGCCCTATTATACCACGGATGTGGAGATTGACCTTGATCAACTGTCCACCCTGCTCGCGACCTCTGCTGTTTCTGACAAATGGCCTGTTATCGGCGGGGCCATGCAATTGCAGGCCGCCGGTTTTGCCGGAGAAACGGGGGGGGAAATTCGAGACCTGTCGGCTGAGGTCATCAATTTTGCTGTGCAAGACAGCGGCACGGTTTTTGCCGAGCCCCGCATCCATCTGCAGGTCATGCAGCCGGTGAATGAGGAGGTACCTTTTCTTTCGGTGAGGGAGCTCGAGGTAGCTGCTGATAAGGATCGTTTTTTTCGTTATGACGCCAGCCGGAATATGGTGGATTTTTCGGAACGGAAGATCATCCTGCACAACGTGCGGCTCCAGGGTGAATCCGTTTCAGCTTCCGTTGACAGACTGGTGGTCCCGGACTGGCGCGAACCCTTCCAGGGAATGGATTCGCAATTTTCTCTGTCACAGAAACCGGCCGGTATGGATGAAGGCGGGTTCGAGTTTGTTGTTGGAACTGATCCGGCGGCTGATACAGCTGTTGTGAAAACGTCCGGCAGCAACCAGACCTTGACCGGGTTGAAGCTCAGTGATCCTCTGGTGGCTCTCCTGTTGTCCTGGACGCATCCCCTGTTCGGAGGATTGGCGCAGCCGACCGGTCTGGTTGATGTCCGCCTGGATTCGCTCTGGTGGCCCATGGGGGAAGGAAAAGGGGATGAAGCGGATTTTGTCGTTATTTTTGATGTTGGTGAGATACATCTTGAGAGTAAGAACCAGCTCAAAGACCTGCTGGCTCTTTTCGGACTGGAAAAGGAAACGTTGCAGCTGCGGGATAATAATCTATACTGTATCGGTAAACAGGGCCGGATCAAATGCTCCCCTGTGCGGGTTCTGGTCGGTGATGCCGAGATTGTGCTGAGCGGCTTTGTCGGCATGGACGGATCCCTCGCCTATGAAATTGATGTGCCGGTAAACGGAAAAATCAGGGGCGCCGCAGGGGCCGGAGTCAAGGTGGCCGTAAAAGGAACGACCGAGGAGCCGACCTTTGACAGGGAAGCGGTTGAATCGAAAATTCAAGGTCTCGCGGATCAAGCTGCCAATGAGACAACCAATAAAAATAACGGAACATGATACACCGCCGTATCCGATGAATAACAGGGTCGGCGGCAACAGGCTGCGTGCATGGAAACGGTCATCAGGTTGTGCAGTATAGGGTTGGGAGGGTTTGCCGGTGCGGTGCTCCGCTATCTCGTCAGCGGCTGGGTGCAGAACCGGTCAGGATCCATTGCCTTTCCGTTCGGTACGGCCGCTGTCAATCTGGTCGGCTGCCTCCTCATCGGTCTTTTGACCTTTCTGGTTGAGACCAGGTCATTTCTTTCCGTTGAAACCAGGGCCTTTCTTCTGATCGGCCTGCTGGGTTCCTTTACCACCTTCTCCACCTTCGGCAGCGAAACCCTGCTGCTCATTCGCGGCGGCAGGATTGATATGGCGGCGCTCTATGCCGGCGGACAGGTGGTGATCGGTGTATGTATGGTCTGGCTGGGCCGGCTCCTGGCCGCAGGTATCTGGAGATAATTATGGATTTGCCGCAGGAAGGACATCTTCTTCGCATCATCATCGGCGAAAGCAGTCGGCACAAGGGGACGCCTCTCTACGAATGGATTGTTGTCAAAGCCCGAGAATTCGGGGTTGCCGGAGCCACAGTGGTTCGCGGGATGATGGGCTACGGGGCCAACAGCCGGATAAAGACCACTTCCATTCTCCGCTTGTCAGAGGATCTGCCGGTGATCATCGAAATGGTCGATACCAGGGAAATGCTCGAGGACTTTCTGGAAATCGTCAGCCCGGCGCTCAAGGAAGGCCTGGTGACATTTGAAAAAATGCATATCCGGATGTACCGGAGCGAAAAACAGGGCGGCGGGGCAGCAACCTAGTTCTCATAGCAGTCGCTGTTTTCACCATTATATTTTCACCAGTCCGGATAATTTTACTTTTGAGATCCATACCTATTATTTATTTTATATATTGGAGGTTTTATGAGCAGGAAAATCGTTATTGTCGGAGGTGTGGCAGCCGGCCCCAAGGCTGCCTGCCGGATGAAGAGGCTGCGGCCCGGATGGGATGTAACGGTCATTGACCAGGACAGCCTGATATCCTATGGAGGCTGCGGCATCCCCTATTACGTGTGCGGTGACGTTTCGGACGAGAAAGAACTCCGTTCCACCAGTTTTCACATGGTCCGGGACGAGAAGTTTTTTGATCAGGCCAAGGGGGTTACTGTTCTGACCAGGACCAGGGTAACAGGCATAGACCGGCAGGCCAAGGCAGTGTTTGTGCGAAACCTGGAGACGGGTGAGGAGTCGCTGGTACCCTATGATAAACTGCTGCTGGCCACCGGCGCCCAGCCCATAGATCTGCCGATCCCCGGTATTGACCTTGACGGGGTCTTTTCCATTGCCAATCTGCATAAGGCCATCGAGATTAAAAAACGCATCGCCCAGGGACAGGTTGCCAGGGCAGTGGTTGTCGGCGGCGGCGCCATCGGTATTGAAATGGCTGAGGCCTTCACCGATCTCTGGGGGGTGGAGACCACCCTGGTTGAATTCATGCCGCAGCTGCTGCCCCGGATAGTTGACTGGCCTTTCGCCGCCATGCTCAAGACCCATCTGGAGGAAAAGAATGTCAGGGTAATCACCGGTGAAGGGGCCACTGAAATTATCGGTGATGACGACGGCAGGGTAACGGCCGTTAAAACCGCCGCCAGGGAGATTCCGGCTGATATCGTCATCATGGCTGTCGGGGTGAGGCCGCGAAGCGACCTGGCCAGGGAAGCTGGTCTGAATGTTGCGCCCTGGGGAGGGATCAGGGTCAATAACCGCCTGCAGACAACGGATCCGGACATTTATGCCGCCGGTGACTGCATTGCCGTCACCCACCTGGTCACCGGCAGGGAAACGTTTGCCCCGTTCGGGTCGCTGGCCAACCGCGAAGGCCGGATTGCCGCGGACAACATGGCCGGGGGAGTTTCCCTTTTTCCCGGTGTTGTCGGCAGCTATGTCATGAAGGCCTTTGACCGGTGCATTGCCTCCACCGGCATCAGCTATGAAACGGCAGTGGCAGAGGGATTTGACGCCGATTATTCATTGACGGCGCCGGCTGACCGGGCGCATTTTTTCCCGGGAGAGGCCATCGTTGTCTACCAGCTGGTCTTTGACCGGAAAAGCAGGAAAGTGCTCGGCCTCCAGGGGTTCGGCATGATGAACGACTCCATCTCTGCCCGCATCGACACCGCGGCCGCGCTCATAGCAAAGGGCGGAACCATCGAGGATTTCATGACGGTTGAGATGGCATATTCGCCACCTTTTTCCGCCGCCATTGATTCGATCAATGCCGCCGCCTATGTTGCCGACAACCTGTGCGCCGGCCTGCTGCGCAAGGTGAACCTGGACAGGTTTCTGGCCTGGATGGACGATTTCAGCGCCGAGCCTGGGTGGATAGCCCTTGACATCCGCCATCCGCAGGAGGCCGCTGCCTGTGTGGAAAAATTCAGCCAGGATAAATGGGCTGCCATTCCCTATCCGGAAATCCGGGAACGGCACGCTGAACTGCCGGAAGACAAAACCATGGTCATCGTCTGCGATGCAGGCACCCGATCATACGAGGTCCAGGTTTTTCTCGATGCTGTCGGCAAACACAACAGCCTGGTGCTCAGCGGCGGATTCAATGTCCTTCGCCGGATCGGGGTCGACTGGATTCCGGGCTAGCCCGCATTTCTCACCAGAATCTACTGCGAACCCGTAAAGCACCATGTCTACAGCGTTGCAGCACCGAAAACATTCTCGACATACGTACAGTATGCCTGCGAGTGTTTTCGGTACAGCGCCTTCTATCCACAGCACTTTACGGGTTCTCGCGACAACCCTTGTGAGAAATGCGGGCTAGGAGGCGAGAAATTCCGGCAGGCGGTCAAAGTCCCGTCCCACCTGTTCCGGCCGGTGGGCATCGGATCCCGCGATCAGCGGGATGCCGATGTCCACGGCCATCCGGACAATGCGGCGGCATGGATAGGGGGTGTTGCGCAGGGTGAAGCCCGAGGTGTTAACCTCCAGCAGCATTTTTTTATCCCGCATCAGTTGCAGGAGCCTGTCGATCTGCTCCCAGTGGGACGCCTGAAACACAAGACCGGGATAATGGCGCATGACCGCGTCGAGGTGGCAGAGTACATGACAGTCCAGTTCCGCCACGCCGTGGATCAGGCCGTCAAAATACCGGCTGATCACCCTGTCAGGCCCTAAAGCGGACAGGGCATCAATGTTCTCCTTCCTGCGACTGACCATGTTGAGATGTTTTTCCCCATCAAACAGGAAATGGTAGGACAGGCCGGTCAGGTCCCAGGGATAACGGGCCAGAGTGGTCTGCAGCGAGTCGATGGCTGACGGGTTGTATCCCACCTCAACGCCGAGCTGTACGCGTATGTGCTCCCGGTATTTCTTCCGGAGCCGTTCTCCCTCGCGGAAATAGCTGGTGAAATCCTGTTCGGTGAGCCAGGTGCGCTCGGGATAGAGTATGTCTGCTTCGAGATGCTCGAGAAAGGTGATTGACCTCAGCTCCCTGTCAATTGCCGCCAGGACATATTCTTCCATTTCACCCGAGGCATGATTGCAGAGGCGGGTATGGACGTGGTGGTCCTGCCGTACATTGACGGCAGACTCGGTTGCAAGGGGTTGCGGGGACATGCTACAGATCGGGCATGGTGGATGGAAATGGCGGATGTCCCGGCATGTCCGGTACGCAAAAGGGGAGGAACTGTTCAGGCATTCCCTTTCGGGAAAAAGTGAACAACGCCGTCAATGTCCGAGGTGTCGCAGATATCACCGATTTCCGTGTCAAAATCAATGAAATCCTCCAGCCCTTCCAGTTCCACGGAAAGAGTTGGCCCATCGGGCAGGTGATAAACAAGGGTGTCAACCTTGGTGAAGTCAATTGAGCGGTAATAAATTTTTTTCATCAATGTGAACCAAAAAAGATCCAATATGGATCTGTTGCTTATTCTCATCCAAAGTAGGCGGGGCAAAACGCCAAGAAAAACCTGTTTTCTGTTCCAATAGTAATTATTTTTTGCTGAATTAGCAAGCAACATTCGCCGGTGGCCGGAGTAATGAAAACCAACGGATGAAAGCCCGTTCAGGTCGCTTTCAATTTGACAGCAGGGCTATTGATGATAATATGTACAGTTTATTCGCTCTAAGAATTTAACCCTGAACCGGATGAGGCATCCATGACTGAAGAGACGTTAACCGATACGGAAAAGGATTTCGTGGGAAGCACAGATAAGAATCCTTCGCATATAATGCCGAAAAAACTGACCCTGGACAGCCGGCTCAAGTTCAGCTGTCACCCCGGAGTTCCCTGCTTCACGGCCTGCTGCCACAATATCAAGATCATTCTTACTCCCTATGATATCCTCAGGCTCCGGCAGCGGCTGCATATTCCCGCTTCCGATTTTGTGACCCAGTACACGCAGCCCACCTATCTGGAAAAGACCGATATGCCCGGTGTACAGATCAAGCTGCGCGAGGATACCGGCGGATGCCCTTTTGTGACTCCTGAAGGATGCACGGTGTACAGCGACCGTCCTTCAGCCTGCCGATACTATCCCGTTGGTATGGCTGACTTCCATGAGGGTGGCACTGACGATGCCGAAGAGGAAAAGTTTTTCTTTATCGTCAAGGAACCCCATTGCAAGGGGTTTGAAGAGGATAAGGAATGGACTGTGCGCGAATGGCGGGAGGACCAGGGAGTTGATGTCCGCGACGAGATGAACAAGGAATGGCTCCGCCTGGTCATGCGCCGTAAATCATTCGGGCACCAGGCAAGCCTGAGTGAAGCTGCCAAACGGATGTTTTTTATGGCCTCCACCGATCTTGATTCGTTCCGCAATTTTATTTTCAATTCTTCTTTTCTTGAGACCTATGATGTCGATGAAGATACCCTGAATGCGATCAGGGATGATGACGAGGCCCTGATGCATTTTTCATTCCGTTACCTGGCAAACACCCTTTTCGGCGCCCAGGGCATGAAGATCAAAAAAGATAAGCTCGATGCCAAGATCAAGGAGATCAAACAGCGCCAGGATGAATCCCTGCAGAAGGCGGAGCAGGAGTATCTGGAATTGAAAGCTGAACGCGAGCGGATGCTCAAAGAAAGTAAATAATCTTTTTCTTTTGC
>JAMJFO010000020.1 GCA_023544645.1 Desulfobulbaceae bacterium
CCCTTTGGCCGCTCGGGAACCCCTCCACAAAACAGAAACAGGAAGCAGAAAAGAGAAGTCAGAACAATGCCCTCTGCTTTCTGTCCTCTGATTTCCGATTTCCAGCCTGGAGCTGGCGATGGGACTTGAACCCGCAACCTGCTGATTACAAATCAGCTGCTCTGCCAATTGAGCTACGCCAGCGTTAAACTTTGATTATTTATCCTCTATCGCACAAAAAATCAACTTCTTTTTTAAACACACCATTGTTCAATAAAAAAAAAGCCGGGGAGGAAGCCCCGGCTTTCTAAGTTTCCGCTGCTGGAATAAATTTTTTATTCTTCAGCAAGAGGATTCTTTACATAGGCGCTGTCACGGTATCGTTCAAAAGCCATGGCAAATGTACGGTAAACAAGGTGGGCGAATTTGGTGTAGGGCATATACAGAAAAAGCATCATAACACTGACCAGATGCAAATAGTATATTATATAGCCGACAGAGCTGACATTGATAAGCCTGAAGAGCTCAGCTGCGATTCCGGTTACGCCGACCCCCATGATCATCCAGATCAGGAACCAGTCATAAAAGGTTGAAGTGGTCTGCCCTTCAGCCTCCATCGCGGAACGATTGCCCCAGAGGATACCGATACCGACGATCATTGCTATGGCTGATACGTTGGCAAGGATTTTAAAAGGATTCCACATGGAAATGGGGCCATGCAACTCCGGCCAGAAAATACCCAGTACATCCTGGGTAAAAAACGAATACGAAGTAACAATAAAAAGTCCGATGAACGCGAGCACAAGCGGCAGATGCCCCCGGACACGATCAGCATTGGCCGTACACTTACGGAACCGGTTGTGCTGGATGATCTCAACAATCGACGGCCAGAGAAATTCCTTGACAAACTGAATGGCGGAGGGCCTGTACAGCGCCTCGCCTACACCGGAATTTTCCGCCATCAATTTCCACATGGCGCTCACTCCCTTATACGAAGCATAAATAGCCAGGGCCACAGTGGGAAGCATGATCAGATCGATGAAAAACACATTCTTGGTCAGCAGGTGAAAATCCCAGTGATCGAAAAAATGACCATAGCCGTACTGGGCAAAGTCTTCGGCAGGCAGGAATTTCATGCCGCCGGATATCAGCCACATGACAAAAATAATGACCATCGGGATACCGATAAGGAGCGGCAGGTTCTTGCCGGAACTTGCCAGCTTGGCCAGTCCGGACGGCCAACCAAAATGTTTGTACGCGTAGGCGCGTATAGCGCCCAGCACATCTCCGGGCTTTGCGCCGCGCGGACAATAGACGGTACAGTCGCCACACTGATGGCACAGCATGACATTGGGGTCACCGATGAGTTTTTCCTTTAAGCCCCACTGGGCAAAAATCATTTCACGGCGGGGAAAGGGATTGCCATCGGAAGAGAGTGGGCAGACCACCGAACAGGTGGCGCACTGATAACATTTTTTCAAGGTGTCACCACCCGCACTCTTCATGTCTTTAATAAATTCGAGATCGGGTTGCACGTTCATAGACATTTTGTCCTCCAGTCCAGAATATCGTTTCGACGATCAGTCAATTAAACAAACTGTTAATCAAAAAATTAGAAAAGTTGCCATCCGGAATTTCCGGATGGCAACCTGTTTCTCCAAACAAAAGGTTAGAAGCCTTTGAACGGATTCGGACCCATTTCAATGATCTCTTCGACAAATTCCTCGATCATCTGCGGAATCTTGTCGTAATCGGAAATAGCGACCTGCTGCACAGCGCAACGTTCCGGCTCGAGTCCGAGAGTACCAAGGGTCTCGCCAATATTTTCCATCCGTTTGTTGGCGATCTCACTGCCCTTGACAAAGTGACACTGGTAGTCATCTCCCCACTTGCAACCAAGCAGCAGCGCCCCGTCCATACCCGAGGACATGGCATCCTTGATCCAGATCATATTCATGGAGCCAAGGCAGCGTACCGGCACAAAACGAACCAGCTTGTTCAGACCGTTGCGGTGCATGCCGGACATATCAATGGCTGGATATGCGTCGTTTTCACAGACAAAAACAATGATCCGCAGCTTGTCCTCATCGTCATCCGGCACTTCAATGGATTTAACCATTGACCCGATCATGTCGATACTGTAGTCGGCAAAGCCGATAATACGCTCGGGGCAGGCCCCCATGCATGTACCGCAACGACGGCAGCGGGTCGGGTTAGGCAGAGGAGTTCCCTTGGGATCGTCATCAAGCGCGCCGAACGGACATTCCTCGGTACAGCGTTTACACTGGGTGCAGCGCTGGAAAAAGAAATCCGGATAGGTCATGTCACCCGAACGGGGATGCACGGCAACACCTCGATTTGCCGACTCGATGCACTGAATTGCCTTCAGAGCAGCGCCTGTCGCGTCATCTATGGTTTCTTCCATGTTCTCTGCCTTACGGACACCACCGCAGGCATAGACGCCGGTTCTTCTCGTCTCATAGGGAAAGCAGATAAAATGCGAATCAGCGTACCCGTCAAAAAGGCCAAGGTCCATAAAACCGGGGCCCTGGCGATAGGCAAGGTTAATGGTTGCTTTATCAACCGTGGTGGGCACCATGCCGGCTGCCAGCACCACCATGTCCACATCAAGGTTCAGAGCTTCACCAAGCAGAGTATCTTCAGCCTGCACGGAAAGCTTGCCGTCGCCCTTTTCTTCAACCTGTGTCACCGAAGCCTTGGAAAAGAATATGCCGTCATCGTTCTGGACACCCTTGTAGAACAACTCCATATTGCCGGGGGTGCGCATATGCTGATACAGGATATAGGCCTTGCCGTCAGCATTATCCTCACGGACATACTTTGCCTGCTTCAATGCCACCATGGAGGTAACAGAATTGCAATACGGAAAGTCCTTGTCATGCTCCTGACCACCGGGGCTCTGGATAAAAACTACGTTAGCCGGCACCTTGCCGTCCTTGGCCAGTTTTTCAAACTCGGCATTGGTCACCACATTCTTGATGGTCCCATATCCGAGGTGTTCATATTCGGATACATCGGCAGGACGCCAGCCGGTTGCCAGAACTACAGCGCCGAAGATTTCTCCGTCAGGATTTCTCTCTGTATAGAGTTTCATCCCGACATTTGGGTCTTCCATTTCACCCTTTTCGATTTTTTCCTGCTCATCAACAGTTACTCGATAGGGCGCATCCCATTCGGTTTTGGTCCCCGCAGCCTTGAACGTAGCGGTAAAATCACCGGGTGCTCCGGAAATACGCGCCACCTCGGTGGCTGTTTTGACGGTAATATTGGAATCGGATTCCACGGCTGATATCATGGCGGCAATGGAATTTTCCTGCAATTCAGCATAGGGATAGCTGGTGGGGAATTGTTTACGCCATCCAACGGCCTTGCCGCCCAGGGCGGATTCCTTTTCCACAAGGGTAACTTCGTATCCGGCTTTGCTGGCTTCTGCAGCAGCTGTCAGGCCGGCGATACCGCCCCCCATGACAAGAATACGTTTATTCAACGTATCAAGATGGAAAGGTTCAGGTTTTTTTGTTTTCAACGCACGAACCACAGCCATACGGACATAATCCTGGGCCAATTCCTGTAGGAACTCATCAACACCTTCACCTTCAGCGGCTTCCTGGGCTTCTCCTTCCTCGCCTTCCTTGGCAACAGGAGCGGCAGCCCATACCACCTGCTCGCGCAGGTTGGCGCGGATGGTTATGGTATCGTCACCGAAGTTGAACTCCTTCTGCATGACCCTGGGGGAACATGCAGCGACAACGATGGTATTAACGCCATTTTCCGCAATGTCCTTTTCTATCAGGGCGCGCCCCTCAGCTCCGCACATGCAGGAAAAATCCTGCATTTCAATGCCGGCTTCCGAGGCTACCCCCTTGAGGGCGTCAATATCCAGCGCATCACCGATACCACACCCTGTACAAAGATATGCACCATATACTTTATCCATTGACCTTCCTCCTATCTTCCGATCTGAATTGCTTTAAGAGCAGCTGCAGTCGAAGACTGGCCACAGGTGTACACATCAGCAGCTGATTTGGCGCAACCGGCAGCAAACTGCCCCTTGCCGGCATCACTGACAACAAAACCATTGGGGTCCATGTTGACACCGAGGGCTTTCCCCCTGTCACCAAGCGCCGGCTGCATTCCAGTTGCCAGAACACACATGTCAACCTTCTGATGTACTTTCGTACCTGTGAGTCCATCCTCGGCAACAACGGTTACGCCGCCGTCATCCTCAGGAAGGATATCAGCAACCTTCCCCTTGATGAAATGAGCTTTTTCGTCACCCATGAGTTTCTCGCGAAAATGCTCGTATTTGCCGGGGGTGCGGAGGTCTATGTAAAACACATATATCTGGGCATCAGGATACCGTTCGCGAATATAGGTCATCTGCTTGAAAGTCGCCATGCAGCAGATATAAGAACAATACTCAAGATGATTCTCGTCGCGGGAGCCGGCACACTGAACAAAGGCAATGGATTCCGGTTCCTTGTCGTCACCGGGACGGAGTATTTTGCCTTTGGTCGGACCATTGGGCGCAGCCATTCTTTCCATCATCATGTTGGTGATGATCGCGGGAGACTGACCGAACTTAAGGTTGTCCATTTTGGTTGCATCATAGGGATCCCAGCCGGTGGCCCAGACAATGGAACCGACATTGACCGTTATGGTTTCCGGCTGCATATCGGTATCGATTGCGTCATACTTGCAGGCAGCTTTGATTGCTTCAAG
The DNA here is from genome assembly GCA_023544645.1 of Desulfobulbaceae bacterium. Taxonomy (GTDB): domain Bacteria; phylum Desulfobacterota; class Desulfobulbia; order Desulfobulbales; family Desulfobulbaceae; genus UBA10518. The sequence goes on from JAMJFO010000020.1 coordinate 4,723, forward strand.
GCATTCGGAGGAACATGCATTCTTGTCGAGTACATACCGATGGGGAAAAGCCATTTCATGGGGCAGGTAGATCGCGGTAGTTTTGCTCATGCCCAGGTTGAAGGCATCATCAATCTGATCGGTACATACTTTGGCACATTCGCCGCAGGCAGTACAATTCGAATTGACGTAGCGGGGGGCGATCTCCAGCTGAACCTCATAGTTGCCGGGCCCGCCGGTTACGGACTTAACCGTCGTCATCGAATAAGGACGAACCCGTCGATTATCCTTCACCCTTCTGAAGTTAATCTCGAGCCCGCAAGTGGGGGGACAAAGTTTGGGGAAATACTGGTTGAGCTGGGCTACCCTTCCACCGAAGTAGGGGTTTTTGTCGATAATAAAAACATCGTTACCGACCTCAGCAGCCTCGAGAGCAGCCGTTAAACCGCTTATGCCGCCGCCCACAACCAATACAGCACCAGTTCCTGCAGTGTCACTCATGCCAAACCTCCATTAATGCTAGTATTGATAAAAGGTGTTTTTTGTTTCAATTGAATCGAGTCACTATCAATACCCAATCACTCGGGTCAACTCAAACAAAAAATGGGAATATACTAAAAATCTCCAGACCCCTGATGGGGCCTGGAGATTTCATACTCAAACAATCAGTGTTTCTAAAAGCTTAGATCCACGGTTCGGTCTCGACGATGTTGATGCATTCAACCTTCTCACACTTCCATTCCTGGGTCTTGGGATCGAAAGTGGAGTTAACGAATGCCTTCCAGTTCTCATCGTCACAGGTCGGGAAATCTGACCTGTAATAGAAGCCCGGGTAACGGGATTCCTTACGGAACTCGATGTGACGGATATGGGTCTCAACACACCAGATGCGGTGGTAGTTCTCCCATGCCCGAAGAAGCTCGTGCAGGTCGCCCGCTGCCATTTTCGCGGCATCTTCACGAAGCATCCGCAGAAGATCCAGGCAGATATTGAGCAGCTTGCCGGAAGTCATGTAGTAGGTAGCAACACCGCCGCCGTACTCGTCAGTGGCCTTCATCAGGCGCATCATCAGACCGGCCGGTTTGCAGTAGTTGGGATTAACATCAGCAGCGGTGGAAGCACCAACATGCTCATGGTAAAGTTTAACCGGTGCGTAGATCTCGTCGGCCAGTTCCTGTGCGGTCTGGGACAATTCCGGCGTGAAGTCGGCATTGTCGCGGCAGTACTTGACCATCTGCTTGGCAACAATACGTCCTTCGGCATGGGAACCGGAGGAGAACTTATGACCGGATGCGCCAACGCCATCACCAGCGGTGAACAGGCCGTTAACGGTGGTCATGCGGTTGTATCCCCACTTGTACTGGTGCGAACGGGGACCATCAACGGAAGGCACCCAGTCTTCATCCGGACCGGAGGTCCAGATGCCGCAGCAGCCTGAATGAGAACCGAGCATGTAGGGTTCGGTGGGCATGATCTCGGAACCGACTTTTTCCGGCTCGATATTCGCACCAGCCCACAGGCCGGCCTGTCCAACAGACATATCAAGGAAGTCTTCCCACGCCTCGGACTCGAGGTGCTTCCAGAATTTCTTCACTTCCTTCTCATCCATGCCGGCTGCACGCCTTTCTTCAAGGAATGCGTTCAGGGCAACGTCAGTGGCCATGTAGATCGGTCCGCGGCCGGCCTTGAGTTCGTTGAGCATCAAGTGGTTACGCAGGCAGGTCGGGGTAACGGCTGAACCGCCATAGGGCATGAACTTCTCGAGTTCACCCTTAACAGCGTCACTGTTGGCATAAAATTCACCAAGGCCGTTCTGTACTTTCGCCTTGAACAGAAGGAACCATGCACCAACAGGACCATAACCATCCTTGAAACGGGCCGGGGTGAAGCGGTTTTCCATCATGGTCAGGGTGGCGCCGACCTGGGCACACATGGTGTAGGTGGAACCTGCGTTCCATACCGGGTACCATGCACGGCCTTTACCTTCACCGGTTGAACGGGGACGGAAAATGTTTACCGCGCCGCCGCAGGCAACCAGGGCAGTCTTGCACTTGAAGACATGAACTTTGTTCTCACGAACAGAGAAACCGACAGCGCCGGCGATGGTGTTCTCCTTGTTCTTGTCCAGGAGCATCTTGACGATGAAAATACGCTCAAGGCAATTCTCCTCGCCCAGCGCTTTTTTGGCAGGCTCTGCCACAATGCACTTGTAGGATTCACCGTTGATCATGATCTGCCACTTACCGGTACGAACCGGAGTGCCGCCTTCACGAAGGCTCGGTGCAGGCTTGGCGCCGTCCAGGTTTTCACCCTTATCATCTTTTTTCCAGATGGGGAGTCCCCATTCCTCGAAAAGCTTGACAGACTCGTCAACATGACGTCCCAGATCATAGATAAGGTCTTCGCGAACAACACCCATGAGGTCGTTACGAACCATCTTTACGTAATTTTCGATGGGGTTTTCACCGATGTAGGTGTTGATGGCAGACAGACCCTGGGCAACAGCGCCGGAACGCTCCATGGCTGCCTTGTCAACCAAGGTGATCTTCATTCCTTCCGGGGCCCATTTCTTGATCTCAAATGCGGTTCCGCAGGCGGCCATACCACCGCCAACAATCAGCACATCACATTCATGCTCCTGGATTTCCGGATTCGGAACGGCCTTCAATTCGCCTCTCGGCTTATTTGGTAATGCCATATTTCTATCTCCTTAGATAAATTACAGATTCGATATCTTTTTTTTAATTCAACGATAAAAAACAATTATGCCAGCTTCTGCGGTGTCGGCAGTTCAGCCTCAAGCAGCAGACGCTCGTCATCAAGACTCTCACCTTTCTGACCGGGATATTCGTTGGCAGCACCCTCAGCCGTGGTCCGGATCGGGAACTTGAACCGCTTCATGTTGCCATTACGGAACTTAACGGTCCACATGATGGAATCAGAGCTCCGCATCGGATGAACCTGGCCACCCATGGGCACGAAGTCATCATAACCGCGAACCATGATTGCGCCCTGCGGGCAGATTTTTACACATGAATAACACTCCCAGCATGCATCCGGCTCCTGGTTGTACGCTTTCATCTCCTCAACATTGAGGACCATGAGATCGTTGGGACAGATGTACATACAGGCAGTCTTGTCACCACCTTTGCAACCATCACATTTTTCAGGATCTACGTAACTTGGCATTAAACTACCTCCTCACTTGGATTTTCCTTGATGACCCCACCCATGCGGAGCCATTAACCTCGGTTTATTTTTAGCCGGTAGAAAAACCAACACGATACCACATCGTGCGGCCCCCTCTCCCAGCAGGATGACCAATTGCAAAAGAAGCTGATTTTACCTCATTTTCCCGGCCGCATTTACGGCAGAAAAAAAATGAACAGTCACTCATTTTTGGTCGATTGAACCTTATAATTTGTTACCGGACCAATGTCAAGAAAAATCGTCGAATCAGATCCCGGGGGAATTGCGAAAAAAAAATTCACCGGGCCTCAGGCAGAATAATCAGAACGGACCAGAACCTCCCTGGGCCTTGATCCGTCCGACGGTCCGACGATCCCCTCTTTTTCCATCAGCTCGATCATGCGCGCCGCGCGATTGTATCCCACCCGCAACCGTCTTTGCACCATGGATATCGAAGCCTGGCCAGTTTCGGTAACCACGGCAACGGCTTCGTCATATTTCTCATCATAATCCCCCTCGATCTCGCCGTTGGCAGGGGTCTCCTCTTCAACGACTGCCAGGACCGACTGGTCATACTCAGCGGTTCCCTGCCCCTTGATAAACTCAATTATCCTTTCGGTCTCTGCCTCGGAAATAAAGGCGCCGTGAATACGCTGTAATTTAGCCGCTCCCGGCGGTGAAAACAGCATATCACCGTCGCCGAGGAGATTCTCGGCGCCGCCCTGATCGAGGATAGTCCTGGAATCAACCTTGGAGGAGACCTTGAACGATATGCGCGTCGGGAAGTTTGCCTTGATCAGACCGGTCAGAACATCCACCGACGGGCGCTGGGTGGCCAGCATAATGTGCATTCCGGCTGCCCGTGCCATCTGCGCCAATCTGGCAATTGAGCTTTCAACATCCTTGGAGGCCACCATCATCAGGTCGGCCAGTTCATCAACAATGATAACGATATAGGGAATCTTTTCTACGTCCGGCAGGTCATTGTACGAATCAAATGACTTGACCCGTTTCTCTTCCAACAGCCGATAGCGGCGCTCCATCTCCTTGACAGCCCACATCAGGGCCCGGCTGGCCATTTTCGGCTCAACCACTACCGGGTGCAGCAGGTGCGGAATATCTTCATACACGGACAGTTCGATACGCTTGGGGTCAACCATCAGAAGCCGCACTTCCTCTGGCGAGGATTTAAAAAGAATTGAGGCGATGAAGGCATTAATGGCCACGGATTTCCCGGCGCCGGTAGCTCCGGCAATGAGCAGGTGCGGCATCCGGGTGATATCGGCAACAACCGGCCGGCCGACAACGTCCAGGCCAAGCGCCAGGCTGAGCCTGGACTTGGAGTCCCGGTATTTTTCCGTTGCCAGAATATCGCGCAGGTACACAGTTTTACGTATGGGATTGGGGATCTCGATGCCCAGGGCCGCCTTGCCCGGAATGGAACCGACTATGCGAACCCGGTTGACTTTGAGGGCAAGGGCCAGGTCTTCTGCCAGGGAAACGATCTTGTTGATCTTGACCCCGGGGGCCGGCGCGTATTCGTATGTAGTGACCACCGGTCCGGGGGATATGCCCGTCACCTGCCCTGAAACGCCGAAATCTTCGAGCTTGGCGATCAGAATCTGGCTGACCTGGTAGTAATGATCCTTGTCGATCCCGATATCCTGCTGTTCATGCCGGTCAAGCAGCTTCAGGGAGGGCAGCCGGTAATCTCCGGCCCGCGCCGGGCGCACGGCAAAATGGCTGTCGTCGGCATCATCCACCTGTTCCACCGCCACCGGCTCATGAACCGCCGGCACACTTTCCTCCTTCCTGATGGACGAGGGAGCGGAATCAGCAACCTTCGGTTCTGTTCTGACTGCGGCAGGCGCGCTCTTTTTCGATGCCACCGCTTTTTTCGAGAACTTCTTCCCCACTGACGTGATCGTCTGCCACAACCATTTCAATGTCCCCGCCGGCGAAAAACGCACAGCAGCCATCAAGGAAAAAATGAGGATAAGCAGCAGCAGCAGAATAGAGCCGACATTCCCGATGATCCGGCTGAGCAGGCGCCAGATCAGCTCGCCCAGATAGCCGCCCGGTTTAAGAAATTCCGGCGAAAAAACAAGCTGCCGGGCAATGGCAAGAAGACCGCTGGCCGAAAGCAGTATACCGGAAATGCCAGCCACCAGGAACGGTAATCGATTGCCCGAACTGCCGGGGAGCATGGCGGCAACCGAAGAATACACAAGAATCAGCACCGGGAGAAAAGCAGTAAGGCCGAAAAAACTGAAGAGATTGTGAGCGATATAAAACCCCAGGGTGCCGCACCAGTTATCCCGTGGCGCCTGCAGAGCCGGCGGCTCCTCCAGCAGAGGAAGTGAGTAGCTGACAAGGCACAGCAGCAGAAACACTGCCAGGAAAAGGGTAAAGAGGGAAATAATCTCGTCGCGGAAAGGTGATTTTTTCTTCTGGGGCAGGGGCATGGTTATTCTTTGGCAGCCGGTTCAATACTATCCAGTATACCGTTAATGAACGCAACCGAATCAGGCATGGAATAGTGCTTGGCAATTTCGAGCGCCTCGTTGATCGCTACCTTTGCCGGGACCTCATCTCCATACTTTATCTCGTAGATCGCGATACGCAGAATATTACGATCGACCATGGACATTCTTTCCAGCCGCCAGTGATGGGACTGGGCCTTGACCAGTTGGTCTATTTCGTCAATCTTTGCGCAGATGCCGGTTATCAACTGCCGGGCATAGGGCAGGGGTTTTCCGCCGGTCTCGAAAGAGGCGCAGAAACGGTCCAGTTCTTCAGCAACGGAAGCGGGGTCATGGGCCTGCTGCTGAAAATCATGGCCGAAAAGAAACTGCAGAACGATCTCCCTGGATTTTCGACGCAGTCCCATTGGTGTTCACCCAGCCCTGTTCACGACTTTTTCAGACAACGGTTAAAGCGCATCAACCAGGTTGATCATCTCCAAGGCGGCGACTGCCACCTCGGATCCCTTGTTGCCGGCCTTGGACCCGGCACGTTCAATTGCCTGTTCAATGGTCTCGGTGGTCAGCACACCAAAAAGCACCGGTACTCCGCTGTCCAGCATGACCTGTGCCGAACCCTTTGCCACCTCGCCGGCCACATAATCAAAATGGGGCGTTGCCCCGCGGATAACAACCCCGAGACAGATCACTGCGTCATATTTTCCCGATTTAGCCATTTTCTGGGTGATCAGGGGGATTTCAAAAGCGCCGGGCACCCGGGCGACTTCAATATCCTTATCCGCCACCCCGGAACGGATCAGGGCGTCCAGCGCCCCTTCCAGTAATTTTTCCGAGATAAATGAGTTGAAACGCGAAACAACGATTCCCAGTTTCCTGCCATCGCCCTTCAGGCTGCCTTCTATGTATTTTACCATCTCTCTGCCTTTTTTTTATTATCGTGACCGGTTCGCTGCCGCACCATCAGGGTCCATCACGGATCACCGGTAATATCGTCCAGGGGCGCATCTCCATACAGTTCGAGGATATGGCCCATTTTGTCCCGTTTGGTCCGCATGTATTCCTTGTTTTCCGCTTCGCTCAGTATCTCAATGGGGAAACGGTCGACAACCTTGAGGCCGTATCCTTCAAGACCGACTATCTTTTTCGGATTATTGGTCAAAAGCTGCATCTCCCGCACACCAAGGTCGCGGAGAATCTGCGCCCCGATGCCGTAGTCGCGCAGGTCCGGCTTGAAACCAAGCTGGACATTGGCCTCCACCGTATCAAGGCCTTCATCGTCCTGCAGGGTATAGGCCTTCAGCTTATTCACCAGGCCGATCCCGCGTCCTTCCTGCCGCATGTACAATATGACCCCGCAGCCCTCCTGTTCAACCATGCGCATGGCGGCATGGAGCTGCGCTCCGCAGTCGCAGCGCGCGGAGCCGAAAACATCGCCGGTCAGGCATTCGGAATGGACCCGCACCATAACCGGTTTCTCGGGATCTATCTCACCTTTGACCAGGGCGATATGTTCAAATTGGTCGACATCATTGGTATAGACTATGGCGCGGAAAGTTCCGGCATGAATGGTGGGCAGGCGCGCTTCGGCTGCACGGTGCACCAGGGTGTCCATGCGCAGCCGGTAGGCAACAAGGTCGGCGATGGTCGCGATCTTCAGATTATGTTTGTGGGCAAATTTCTCCAGATCAGGCATCCGGGCCATGGTGCCGTCATCCTTCATGACCTCGCAGATAATACCGGCGGTCCGCATTCCGGCCAGCCGCGCCAGATCCACCGATCCTTCGGTCTGGCCGGTGCGCACCAGAACGCCGCCTTTGCGAGCCCTGAGCGGAAAAACATGACCGGGACTGATGATATCATACGGCTTGGCATCCGGGTCCACTGCAGCCTCAATGGTCCGTGCCCGGTCAGCAGCCGAAATGCCGGTTGTCACCCCGGTACGGGCTTCAATACTAATAGTAAAACCTGTGCCGTATGGCGACTTGTTATCCCGCACCATCATGGGCAGGTTCAGCTGTTCAATAATATCAGGGCTCATGGACAGGCAGATGAGACCGCGTCCATGGGTGGCCATGAAGTTAATGGCCTCGGGCGTGACCGCTTCAGCGGCCATGCACAGGTCACCTTCGTTTTCCCGGTCTTCATCATCAACCAGGATGACCATTTTACCGGCCCTGATATCCTCTATAACCTCTTCAATGGGACTTACTGCCATTTTCCTGATTCTCCTTCCTTTCCGGTCATCAACCTTTGAGAAAACCGTGTTCAGCCAGAAAGGCGGAATTTATCTTACTGCCGGTTCCTGCATGGACGGACTTATCTGTCAGCAGTTTTTCGACATATTTACCTATAATATCAACCTCGATGTTGACCCGGTCTCCCGGATGCAATTCACCCAGGGTGGTGACCGCCAGGGTATGGGGAATGATCGATACCGTGAATCGATCCCCTTCACAGCTGTTGACCGTCAGGCTGACACCGTTGATGGCCACGGAACCTTTTTCAATAACATATTTTGTCAGCGAACGGGACAAAGAAAAGGTAAACAGGGTAAAATCACCTTTGCTGCGGCGATCCTCCACCCGGCCCTGGGCATCCACATGACCGCTGACCATGTGCCCCCCCAGCCTGTCGCTCAATCGCAGAGCCCGCTCAAGATTCACCATGCTGCCGGTTTTCAGGCCGCTGAGACCGGTCCGGGAAAGGGTTTCCGGGGACACATCAACCAGGAAAGAATTTCCCCTGATATCACGGGCGGTGAGACACACGCCATTGACGGCAATGGACTCGCCCTCCTCCGGATCGCTCAGATCAAAATCGGCCTTGAGCAGAAAAACCATCCCCCCGCCGGATGCCTGGGCTCTGTCTACCCTGCCGCGCCCCTGGATAATCCCGGTGAACATGGATCAGGCCAGCTCCGCCGCCTGAGCTCTTTGTTCAAATTCCCGGGCCAAACGGCTGTGCTTGAAGTTGGCGTGAATCCCGGCGATGGTCCGCAGGGCATCCGCTGCTTTGGCGTTCTCGCCCATCTGGGTATAGACTTCGGCAATCACCTCCAGGATCTCAACCGTTCCTTTGGGATCCCGCAGCTGGGAATAATGATCAAAGATATCGAACAACAGGCTCAAGGCCTTGTCCAGCTCCCCGGTCCGCTTATATATGCCGGCAATCTTGCGGTTCAGCGAAACCGTGGAAAAAATATCATGCTCTTTTTCGCAGATATCATAAGCCCGCTGGAAGTGTTCGAGGGCCATCCGGTATTCTTCTTTAGCCACACAGACGTCTCCAAGTCGGTCGGAACAATTGGCAATCCCCTGCTCATCCCCCTGCTCCTCAAAACCGCGCAGGGCATTATGATATGCCATGGCGGCCTGGGCAAACTCACCCTGGCTGAAAAAATCGCGTCCTGCCTTATAATCCGCCTTGGCCGGATCCTCATCAAGGGCCGGGTCTTTTTTCTCTTCCTTGTACAGCGGATCAAGTGATTCCACGGGTTGTCTCTGCTCTGTCATCGTTATTCCCTAATTGTGCTGTATCAGTTCTACGGCCCTGGTCGCCAGCTGTGCAACAGTGGTCTGCATTGGCCGCCCTTCTTCATAAATCGTTATCTGGTGCTGATCATCCTGCAGCCCCATTACCTGGAAAAGCGCTTCCGAGGCTTTTATACGGCCCATGAGCCGGGCCATCAGCCCTCGGATAACAGGATCATGGTGCCCGAGAAAATGGAACGTCGAGTAAAACGGGGTCTTGCGGATCAGGTCCGGCCTGGATTCCGCGATCTCGCCCAGTGCCCATAACACATGGCGCCTGGTTGACTCCTCGCCCATGAAATTGAGCAGGTGCCTGGTAAAAGCGCCGTAAATATCAGGACGGGCGGAAATAACGGAGCCGATGGCTTCAATCATCCCCCAGTTTGTTGCCGCAGAATCGGTGCATGCCTCGAACAGCCTGTGCAGAAGATCGGCAACCGGGCCAGGCTCACGGCTCGACAGCCTTGCACAGACCTGGCCGATAACCCAGGAGGTGTGATACCTGCCGGCTTCATCCGGTTCATACAGAAGCCGCTGCAGGAAGCGCAATGTTCTCCGATCATCGAAGCAGAGATCGACAAGGGAATCGATATCGCCCGAGGCGACAAGCTCCTTGACCAGTTTTTTATCCGCCCGCTTTTTCTTCCGCTTGGGATCGCGTTCCGGCTCCATTACCGGGGCCATTGAAACAGGCTCCCCTGCCGCACTGCCCGGAGCGGCGCCCTGTTTTTCCTGGACACGTTGGGCAATTTCGGCAACATTTCTGTGCAGGCGGACAAAATAGAGAACACCCCGCACCCACCTGCCGTCCAGCTCCCTGGCCGGCACTACCTGGTGCGTAATTTCGTCATAATCGTCAATGCGCCCGGTCAGGTAATCATCTTCCGGGATCAACTCCCAGGCCAGGTCCCAATCATCACCACAGGCATAGACCAGAGATTCCACTATGGCTGCGCCAACGTTATGCCCCGTGGCGTCACACACATATACCGCCCCGCAATCGCAACTGCCCACCGGGAATTCCGTCATTTTCCGCTGCACGGCGTCCCTGGTCCGGCCCACATCCATGCCGCAGAATGGACACCAGGGCTTAAGGTTGTTCTTTCCCTTTTTCATCAGCTGCCGAGTTTTTCTTCCAGGGCCTGGACAAAACGGGGATCAACAGAATATCCAAACTCCCTGGCCTTTTCCATGTTCTTTTTCGATTCAGCATAGTCACCGCTGAAATACAGAGCCACGGCAAGATTGTTCCTGGCCATTGCCGAATCCGGATCAATAACCACGGCCTGGCGGGCCGCTTCAACCGCCTTGGCATCCTCTTCCTTCATGGTATAGGCCGAGGTCAGGTTGATCCAACCGGTGATCAGGGTGGGAACAATCTGGGTCGCCCGGGTATACGACGCGATGGCTTCGTCAACCCTGTTCTGCTGCTGGCGGATCAGGCCGATATTGACATGGGCCTCGGCCATATCCGGCGCCACCTGCAGGGCTTTTTCATTGAGCGCCAGAGCCTTGTCCACATCACCTCGGTCAAAGTAGATTGCCCCGAGGTTGATCAGACTCTCCACTGACTGGTCGTCCAGCTCAAGGGCCTTTTCCAACTCCCGGATGGCATCGTCAACCCTGCCGACCTGGCGATACACCAGACCAAGCTGGTGATGGGCGATGACATTCTGGGGATGCTGGGAGACAACATCCTCCAGGTCCTGGATAACCGTCTGCATATCGGCCTGCTGCGTATGTTCTGACATGGCTGTTCCTTTTTATCTCATGTTATCTGATAGTTATCGGGCATCTCCCCTTTGCCGGGGAAAAAGTATTCTACACTATAGGTATAAAGTTCATTCAGGCAAGGGATAAAAAATTTTCCTCAATCAGCGGCTCCACCTTTCCTCGCAGGAAAGCAGCAATTCTTTCTGCGCCTCTTCCAGGACCTGGTGCGCGATGGTGATATCCTTCCGGATCTGGACGGCCAGTTCTTCGGGACCACTGAACTTCTTTTCCCCCCGCAGGTGCTGCAGCAGGTTGATCTTGATCGCTTTGCCGTAAATATCGTCGTCAAAATCAAAAATATGGGTCTCGGCAACCAGCCTGTTTTCACCAAAGGTCGGATTATAGCCGATGTTGGACACTCCCCCGAAACAGCGGCCGTCATACACGACCTGAGTGACATACACACCGCGTTTGGGGCACAGGTCCTCTTCCGATATCTGCAGATTCGCGGTGGGAAATCCAACCACCCGTCCACCACGCTGCCTGCCGCGCTGCACCTCGCCCCGGATCTGATAATAGCGGCCAAGCAGATGTCGCACGTCACGCATCCTGCCCTCGGCAACCAGTTCCCGGATTTTGGTGCTGCTCACCAGCATGCCGTTTTCATGATGGGCTTCGATGACGGTCACGGGAAAACCTTTTTCCCTGCCCTTGGCCTTCAGGAATTCGATATTGCCGGTCCGGCCCCGGCCAAAGGCATAATCGTATCCCACAACCAGTTCCTTTACCCCGATCCTGCCGATGAGGATATCGTCAACAAACTCGTCGGCAGTGGTGGCGGCGAAATCACGGTCAAAGGGAATAACCACCAGCACATCGATCCCGGCCTTTTCGATGAGCTCGATTTTCTGCTCGGTGGTTGAAATAAGCCTGATGCTCCCCGGGCGAAGCACCTTGAGGGGGTGCGGATCAAAGGTTACGACTATGCTTGTCCCGCCATGCCGATGGGCCAGGGCGCCGACTTCACTGAACAGCATCTGGTGGCCCAGGTGCACCCCGTCAAAGTTGCCGATGGTAGCGCAGGCCTTATGAAACGGCTGGCTGATGTCTTTGAGACTGGTGTAAAGTTTCATGTTCCCCTGTATTTTTTTCCTCAACAAGAAAGAAGTGCTTGACAAATCCCGGTTTGGCTAGCATATTTCCACCCGATCGTGCCGAAGTGGCGGAATTGGTAGACGCGCTAGGTTCAGGGTCTAGTGGGGGTATCCTCGTGGGAGTTCGACTCTCCCCTTCGGCACCATCGATCATTTTTTTCTTGCACTATTATCCCTTGATCCCCGTAGTCCTGATCGACTTTTTTCTCCCCAGAGATTTGTGCTCAAGGGAAGTAGCTATACACTTTTTCATTCCAAATTCCAAGGGGCACTTGCCTGATCTTTCTCTACCGCGCCTGCCTTGCCGGTGTTTTCAATCGGGAAGAAACAAGGATTGCGAGAAATGTCATACCAGCGGCCATCAGAAAAGAGCCTGAAAAATTCCCGGTTTTTTCCGCTATTAATCCCGCAATATACGGACCGCTTATCTGCCCCAGGCCGAAAACAAACGTTATCAGTCCAAACACCCGGACCGTGTTGCGCGACCCCACCAGGTCGCCCACCAGGGCTATCATGATTGAAGGGACGCTCCAGGCGACGATGCCGAAGCAGCCGATGGACAGGACAAGGGCCGGTCCCGAAAGATGCAGCCCCACCAGCAGGTAGGAAAGGGTCTGGATGGAGAACACCAGCATCAACCCGGCCTTCCGTCCCAGTCGATCCGACAGGGTGCCGAAAACCGGACCGGAAAACAGGCTCAGCAGCCCGACCCATGCCCAGAACGTCCCGGCCACCTTTTCGGAAAAACCGTATTCGTTGACAAGAACGGTGACAATAAACGTAGCATAGATCACATAGGTAAAACCGAAAATAAAATAAATGGCGCCGCAATGGGCAACAGCCTTGCGGTCAAGGGGGCGGAAAACATCGGGCGAACCCCCTGGTGTGGTTTTCTTCTGCTCTCCGACTTTTTCCAGGCCCATATCCTGCGGGCGATTACGCAAAACAGTCCAGCAGATGAGGGAGATTATAAAAACCGCCCCCCCCAGGGCAAACCAGCTCAACCGCCACCCCTCCTCACCCAGCCCGTTCAACAGCGGAAAGACAAATCCGGAAAGCAGGATGGCAAAACCGCTGCCGATAACCACAAATCCGGCGGCCCGACCCCGAAGACTGCCGGCGAACCAGGCCGTTACCAGCCCCATCATCGGCACATTGGCCGCGCCACTGCCCAGCCCGGTCAGCGTATACAGCAGGACGATGGACACAAGTCCCTGCCCCAGGCCGATCAAACCGGCTGAGACACTGATGAGCAGCAAGGCGAGAAAAATCAGCGCCCTTGCTCCAAGCAGCGACTGCATCCTGCCGCAGGTAAGGACGGCCAGCAGGTAGCCGAAAAAATTGCAGGTACTGATCAGTCCCATCTGTGAATAGGTGAGCCCAAGGGATGATCCCATGGCCGGAAGCAGCATGCCGATGGCAAAGCGGCCCAGGCCCAGACAGGCAAAAATACACAGACATCCGGCCGCGACAACCAGCCACCCGTAGTGAACGCCGTACTTGTGCTGCACAACTGCCACCTCTGCCACATTCCTCGGTCTGGATAACCGTTCATTACTGACCGGGACTAGGAAAAGCGGCATTACCGTAATAAACATTCAGGGGTCAGGCAACCACGCCATACGCGATTATCAACCTTTGCAACCGCTTTCAAATTACCTGACCCCCCCATTGCCTTCTTTGCAATCGTACTTAATCTTAATACTGAATTGATGAAACAGAAATATTTCCCTCCCTTGCGGAACAGATCCACAACCGGAAACCTGTCATTTTTATGTATATACTCCAGGGGTTGAGCAACCACACATTGCGCTTTTGCCAACATTTATAGCGGTTGCACAGTAGCGCGGACCAGCGACAGAGACCTGCCCGCTTTACATCAGGTATGCGGCCAGGCCGATTACAGAGGAAATGCGGCACCCCGTGACCGCTTACATTTTTACCACAGACCAGGACATGTTTACTCCAGATCAGTCACTGCCCCAGGGAAGCGAAGGGGAAGAGCCTCCTCTCCTTTTCACCGGTTCCGCCGAATACCTGGAAACATGTTCGCTGGTGCTCAGCTCCGTGGGCATCCGCCACTCCTTCGACCCCGTCAAAGGAACCCTGACCGTGCCCGCTTCATCTTCGGAGGCGGCTAGCTACCAGCTGGAACAGTACTTTCACGAAAACACCGGCTGGCCGGAAAGACCGGTGGAGGTGAGAATTCCTGCCCAAAGTGGAAATCCACCCACCATGCTGATGATCGGCGGACTGATTGTTTTTTTTCTGGTCACCGGTCCCTGGAGTGACAACGCCCCCTGGTTCCAGGCCGGCGCCATTGACAGCAAAGCCATCCTGGAGCAGGGCGAGTGGTGGCGCCTGATAACCGCTCTTACCCTCCATGCAGATCAGGTCCACCTGGTGGGCAACTGTGTAATCGGCGGTTTTCTTGTCCACATGCTGTGCCGGACTCTGGGTACGGGTCTGGGATGGTTCTCACTCATCACCTGCGGCGCCTTGGGCAATTTCCTGAACATCATTCTCCGCGACCAGGCACACCATTCCGTGGGCTTTTCCACTTCAATCTTTGCCGCGGTCGGGATCTTCAGCGGCATCCAGATACTTGCCGGCCGCCGAACCAGTCTCAAAGCGCTCCTTGCGCCCCTGGGGGCAGGAGCAGGCCTGCTGGCCATGCTGGGCACATCCGGAGAACGGACCGACCTGGGGGCCCATTTTTTCGGTTTCCTCTGCGGTCTCGGCTTCGGCATTCTTGTCAACCGCCTTGATATATCCAAACTGACCGGCAACCAGCAGCTGCAGCACAAGCTGTTCGTGCTTAGCCTGCTGGCTGTCTTCATCAGCTGGGTCATTGCCTGGCAATAATTCAATTTGACATTCGTGAAAAAATGACCAAAATATCTTTGCAAAGCCATTCTATTTCAGTATGCTTGTGAATTCAGCGAAAGGTTACAGTCATTTCTCGCCTCAACGGTATCCCGTAAACCATAAATCAGGACAATTCCATGCCAATGAACGACCAGCAGCCTCCATGGGGCCACAAAAAGAAACCTTCATCACCGGAAGAAATCCTTGCCGCAATAATCCAGAAAATCAGGGATTCCTTTACCGGGGAGGGAAACAAACCAGGCCAGTCTGGCGATGACGGGCCTTCGCAGCAGAGCCCGAATCCTTTTGCCGGCATCGGCAAGATCGCCCTCATCTTTGTCGCGGTCATTATTTTTCAGGTCGTCTACACCTCTTTTTACACCATTGAGCCGGGTGAGGTCGGGGTGGTTCTCCAGTTCGGCAAGTATAACCGGACAACGAAATCAGGCCTTCATTTCAAAATCCCCTATATCGAGGAATTGACCAAGGTCAACGTCGAGGCGGTCAGAAAGGAGGAATTCGGATTCCGCACCCGTCTGCCGGGCGCGCAGTCCTCATTTGACCGGAAAGGTTTTGACATGGAAGCCCTGATGCTCACCGGGGACAAGAACGTCATTACCGTTGCCTGGATCGTCCAGTATATAATAACTGACCCGGTTGATTATCTCTATAAAGTCCGCAACGTCCCCCAAGTGGTCCGGGATGCCTCGGAAATGGTGACCAGGCGGATTGTCGGCAATATGGACTTTGACTATGTCCTCAGCAACCGCGAGATCCTGGCCGGTGACGCCAAGCAGGAGCTGCAGCATGAACTGGACAGGCTTGACTCCGGCGTCAAGGTCACGGCTCTGCAGATGCAGGATATCAATCCCCCTGACCCGGTCAAACCCGCCTTCAACGAAGTCAATGAAGCGGATCAGGACATGAAGCGGCTGGTCAATGAAGCCGAGGAAACCTACAACAGGATTATTCCCAAAGCACGGGGCAGCGCCAAGCAGATTGTCGAGGAAGCCCACGGCTACGCGGTGGAACGGGTCAACCAGGCCCAGGGCGAAACAGCCAGGTTTACTTCCATTGTCACCGAATATCTCAATTTCACCGAAGTTACCCGGCGCCGGATGTACCTGGAAGCAATGCGGGAGATCCTGCCCAATGTTGAGCGGGTCTATGTCATGGACAGTGAGCAGAAAAGCCTCCTGCCCTTTCTCAACCTCACGCCGGCCACGGCAGCTCCCAAGCCCTGACGAGACGTTTAAACCGACTGACTGATAACAGTGAATACAATATAAGGTTACGCAATCCATGAAAAAATTTATCCAAGTAATCCTGCTCATCATTATCGCAGCCCTGGCAGTTTCCGTCTGGGACGGTTTCTTTATCCTGGAAGAGGGACAGCAGGCGGTAATCACCCAGTTCGGCCGACCCGTAGGGGATTCGCTCACCGAGGCCGGACTTAAATTCAAAACACCCTTTATCCAGAAGGTGCGTTTTTTTGAAAAGAAGATCCTGATCTGGGACGGGGATCCCAACCAGATTCCCACCAATGACAAGACCTTTATCTATATCGACACAACGGCCAGGTGGCGGATCACCGACGCCCTGCGCTTTCTGCAGGCCGTGGGCACTGAAACCAGGGCCCAGAGTCTGCTTGATGACATCATCGACGGTACGGTGCGTGACTTTGTCAACAAAAACAACCTCATCGAAATCATCCGCTCCTCGGACTGGTCCCCTGAATTCATGGTATCCCTTACGGCCAGCGGCGAACTGGTTTATCCGCCTGAGCTGGGCAGGGATAAAATCAGCGAGATGGTGATGGAAGCCGCCTCCCGGGTAACTCCCCAGTATGGCATCGAACTGATGCAGGTTATGTTCAAGCGGGTCAATTATATCGATTCGGTGCGCCAGAAGGTCTATGACCGAATGATCTCGGAGCGTAAACGGATTGCCGCGGAAAAAAGATCCCAGGGTGAAGGGCGCAAGGCCGAGATCCTCGGCCGGGTTGAACGCGAACTGAAGGAAATTACATCCGGTGCCCAGAAAGAAGCGGTGACCATCAAAGGCGAGGCAGACGCGGAAGCAACCAGAATTTACGGCGAAATCTACAGCAAGCATCCGGAATTTTATGCATTCCAGAAAAGTCTGGAAAGCTATCGCGATATCATTACCGACAATACGTCGCTGATACTTTCCTCTGACTCGGACCTGTTCAAGTACATGGAATCCATCGAGGGAGAAAAATAGTTACAAGTTTTTAAAGTGATAAAGTTCGTAAAGTGAAATTGTAATATTGGCCGGAGGCCAACATTTTTTAACTTTATAACTTTTAACTTGATAAACTTTACAAACTCATTCGATGATCACCCCGGGGCCCTCGTCAGCAAATGAGGGCCTCTGTTCCGGGGAGTAGGGAATCCGTCCCTGCTCGTTGAGGATCTCTTCAAAACGGACCAGATCTTTTTCGCTGGACAGGCTTTCAACTTCCAGTTTCTCGAACCGGCAGCTGCAATAAACCAGCTGCCCGCCGCACCAGGGACAAAGCTCCACCGGACAGCCCAGCTCATGCAGCTCGCCGGTTGCGGCATGACAGGCAGGGCAGAGATCCTCGTCGCTGCCCATTGGTTCATACACCTGGAACTTCCCGGGCCGACTACTTTCGGCCTGAAACTGCTCCCGGCCGGAGTAGCCGAAAAAATCAAGAACATCCTGGTCATACATTCCCTCGGCAACAGTCCCCTGGAACTCGATTCCCTCGCTTGACACAAGATAGAAGTACCCGCTCTCCCGGGTCATGGCCGCCAGGAGGAATACTCCCTGCCGCCGGCAGGCCAGACGGATCTCCCGCACCAGATCATTTTTCGCCTCCGGCAGAAAGGCGTAAAACTCGTGCAGCAGATCCAGCGCAATCCGGTCATCCCGGTATATATCCAGAAGATCAAGCGCCTCATCCAAGGAGCCCTCGGGCACGGCATATTCCATCAGATTCCTGATCCGTTCTCTTTTTTCACCAAATTCACTCATTCTACACCTTTATACGTCTCGTTCATGGCTTGTATCCAGCGCTCGGTTTCAGCAGCAATATGCGGGGCCTGGGTCAGGGCAGTAACCAGAGCGATCCGACGGACGCCCCGGGCTCTGAGTTCAGGAACATGGTCGAGCTTGATTCCTCCCATGACCGTAAACGGGATGGTAAGATACGATGAAAACAGCCCGATGGCGTCCGGGCCGATGAACTCGACCAGCCCGTCCTTGGTCTTGGTCGGGTAGATGGGGCCAATGTTATAATAACTGACCGGAAGATTACCTTCCCGCTCCATAACGCCCAATTGCCGGGCCTGCTCCTCACTGTTGCAGGATATGCCGATGAGCATATCCGGCACAAGTTTTACCACCTCTTCGGGGGGAAGATCCTTCTGGCCGAGATGAATACCGTCCGCATCCGCCAGCATGGCGATATCAACCCGGTCATTGACCAGAAAAAGCGCGCCGGCCTCCCTGGTTTTTTCACGGAAATACTTCGCCTTGCGCAGCAGCTGCCGGTCTGTTGACTCCTTGTCCCGTAGCTGCACTATCCTGGCGCCGCCACGCAGAACATCATCCAGCCACTGTTCATCGCTTCTGCCCTCAGCCAACCGCTCACAGGAAACGGGATAGACAGTCACCTCATCCCGCAGCTGCCGCAGACGGCGGATATATGCTTCACTTCGCCCAACTCTCACAACCAAAACCTAATACATAATAATCCCAACATGTTACAGGACAACAGGATCATTCGACTTGAAAAAATCCTGACAATTTGGTAATTTTATACTTTGCAATCAAGACAGTCGCCACTGGTCTCGGACAGCGCCTCCTGAGAAATTTTTCCCTGTCGAGCCTGTTGTTTACATGTCGGCGACGTTATTTCCTATTATAACCCAACGGAATAACCTGTGCATGGATTTTCCCCAATCTGCCCTGTGGCGGCAGCTTGTTTCATGCAAAGGAAAAACTGCTGAAATCATACAGAAGACAAGGTGATACCAATGAAGCAAGACAATACCCGTACCGCGCAGCTCACTCTTGAGGGTAACGTCTATACCCTGCCCATTGTGGAAGGAACAATGGGCGAAAAGGCCATCGATATTTCCACGCTGCTCAAGGAAACCGGCTACATCACTCTGGATACGGGATACAAGAATACCGGCTCCTGCACCAGCACTATTACCTATCTTGACGGAAAACAGGGGATTCTCCGATACAGGGGATACGACATTGAAGACCTTGCCAACAACTGTTCCTTTGTCGAGGTCTGCTATCTCCTGCTTCACGGGGAACTGCCGGATGAGGAACAGCTCAGATCCTTCAAAAGCCTTATTGAACGTTTTGCGCTCATCCATGAGGACATGATCCACTTTTTTGACCATTTTCCGTCCCATGCCTCCCCCATGTCCATCCTCTCGGTCATGGTCAACAGTCTCTGCAACTACTATCCGGAAATGAGCAATGACCCCATGGAGGATTTTGACATCACATCAACCAGGATCATTTCCAAGATCAGAACCATTGCCGCCTTCTCATACAAGAAATCCATGGGCCACCCGCTGGTCTACCCGAGAAACGACCTTTCCTATTGCGGCAATTTCCTCAACATGATGTTCGACAAATCTGTACGCCCGTACGTCGTGTTGCCGGAAGTGGTGGCAGCCCTGAACAAACTGCTGATCCTGCATGGCGACCATGAGCAGAACTGCTCCACCTCTACAGTCAGGCTTGTCGGCAGCGCCGGTGTCAATCTCTATGCTTCCATTGCCGCCGGCATCAACGCCCTCTGGGGACCGTTGCACGGCGGAGCAAACGAGGCGGTTCTTGAAATGCTGGAAACCATTTACGCCGACGACAGCAACTTTCAAAAGTATATCAACAAGGCCAAAGACAGAAACGATCCCTTCAGGCTTTCCGGTTTTGGCCATCGGGTGTACAAAACCTACGATCCGCGCGGCAAGATCATCAAAAAGGCATGCGACGAGATCATGAATGTCCTGGATGTATCCGACCCCCTCCTGGATATCGCCTACAGCCTGGAGGAGATCGCCCTCAAGGACGAATATTTCATCGAGCGCAACCTGTTCCCCAACGTTGATTTTTACAGCGGCATCATCTACCGGGCGCTGGGCATCCCCACCAACATGTTCACCGTCATGTTCGCCCTGGGCAGGGTGCCGGGCTGGATCGCCCAGTGGAAGGAAATGCGGGAAGACCCGGCAACCAGGATCGGTCGGCCGCGCCAGATCTTCATCGGCGAGACCGCCAGGGAATTCGTTCCCCTGCATAATCGGTAAAAATACAAAAGCCCGGATCGCAACAATCCGGGCTTTTGTTCGTTATGGTTAAAAAGAGATCAGACTTCTGTCCAGTACTCCTCCGGCATATCCTGGGCAAGAGCCAGCGCGCCGTCGGAACCGCTGAACAGCGGGTCATCCACAGCCAGGACTTTTGACTCTCCGTACTCGCTGAGAACCTTTTCCAGGTACTCGGCCAGTCCTTCAATCTGACTGCCGCCGCCGGCCAGAATAACGTTCTTCCGAATCACATCCTGATACTCCGGATCAAATTTGGCGATGAGCTCAAGCATTAATTCAACAATGGCCGGGAGGATACTTTCGCAGGCCCGCCGCATCTCATCGGTGATATCATGCTTGGTCGGACGCCCATCCACGGGGATATCCACCTTGACCGCTTTCTCCGGCTCACCGATAAAGCTGAATTTTTCCTTGAAACGGCGAACCATGTTGAGGTTGAAATCAGAATGGGGATAACGCTCCTCAAGGAAGTTGTACAACTGCTGATCAATGTAGTCGCCGGCGGTGAGCACTGTCCGCTGGTCGTCCTCGTTGGGCACAGTACCGTGCATGATGCAGAAATCCACCGTGCCGGCGCCGATATCAATGACCATGGCGTTGTCAAGGGCATTCACCCCGTAAGCGACCGCAAAGGGCTCGGATACCACGAGGAGCGAATCCGCGTATTCGGCCACGGCCTTCTTGAGGGCCACCTTGTTCACTTTGAAGGATTCCGCCGGCACTCCAACCACGGCCCGGACCTTGTCCGCATCATTTTTGGCCTGCACCAGAGAGATGAGATGATGAATGAGTTCTTTGACAGCCTCCTCGTCCCGGGCGGTACCCTCTTTAATAACCCCGTTTTTGAGGGGACGGTATAAATCCAGGGAAAGACGATGCTCGACCGCTTCCCCGCCAAACAGAATAGGAGCGCCCACGACTTTTTTGGCGATAAAATCCTTTGGCCACCCCACGTAGCTTTCAACCCATTTTTTCTTTCCATTGCTAGCGGAAATGGCACTTCTCGAGGTCCCGAGATCGATGCCGACAATCATTTTTTCATCAACTGCTTTTGCTTCGCTCTTTTTGGCCATTCTCCACTCCTTTTAATACATGTAAATTTCTTCTGGCAAGATAACGGGTTGTGCCCTCCGCAAGAAATGAAGTAATTTCATCACGATAGGCCGGCATATTCAATTTCAGTTCTTCCTGTTTTTTCGTAATGCATGAGATTTCAACCAGGACGCTGGGGGCGTCCACCCCGAGCAGGACAACAAAAGGGGCAATTTTAATCCCGGCATCAGCAATATCCTTATCATACTTTTTCACGTTCGTGAAGAGACTATGTTGGATGGAGGAAGCCAGCGTTGCAGACTCCTGCTCCTTGAACGTATTGCCGATCTTCTTGATCATGTTCTCAAAATCCCTGGTCAGGAGGCCGGACCCCCTGTTTTCCTGCTCCGCAAGACGCAGGGTTTCCTCATCCTGTGGCGGGCCGTAGTAATAGGTTTCGATGAGATTTTCCCGCTTCTGGGGAAGGGCATTGACATGCAGGGAGATGAACAGGTCGGTCCTGCCGGAATTGGCAAATTCCACCCGTTCCGTCAGGGACATGGTGACATCACTGTCCCGGGTCAGGACGACCTTGTACTTGCCGCTCTCCTCAAGCTTATCCCGCAGCCCCAGCGCAATATCCAGAACAATATCCTTTTCCTTGGTTCCCAGAGCACCTATGGCCCCGGGATCCTTTCCGCCATGTCCGGGATCAATGACGATTGTCTGAACATCCAGGCCGAAAACGGAACTGAGGCGGACATTGGCATTATTGAGGATAATGCTGTAATCAAGAAGCTTTTCAGCATTGAGCTCCACCGGTTCAATTCCCGGCTGCCGGAGAATGTATGATTCTTGTGCGGAGGAATAGGCGGGGAGCAGAGCCGGAGCCGACATTTCCACCACCCCGGTTTCGCCGAGAGAAAATTCCGTTTGCGCTGTGGTTCTCCCGGCTATTGTTGCCGGCTGCTCACGGAAATTCAGGACATCCAGATAGAGGCTTGCCAGCAGCAGAAAAACGGCAAGGAATAAAAGAGAGCCCGTCAGCGCCTTCTTCTTTCTTTTTGTCAGTATTTGACCATTTCTGTCCGCGGGAGGGAGATCGCCGTCAATCCTGAGGTTCTCATCATAAACCCCTTTAAGAATCGCGCTCTTCAGCCGCCCGCTCTGTGTTGGATTACGAATTGTCATGTGCGACAAATCACCTGGAGGTCAGCACAGGTCGTTGTATTGACGATGTGCAGTGCATTGCAGACAAAACAACCACCAATCTTTTGTCATAGCATACCCCCTGAACAAAAAATCCCGTTATCACCCTCAGCCAAAGCGTATTTCCCCGAAAAGGAAGATAACAACCATTTCGTAATTATATGTTCTGCAATATATACTGTCAACCGGTTCTCTCCCGCAATCCATCCGAATTACAGTAGAATTTTTGACTTCAGAAGGTTGACCGGTCAAAAGGGACTGCGACGGAGTATTGAGATTAGCTGAAGCATGAACAGGACGCACTACTGTACGGCCGAGGATATTTGAAGGAAGTTCAGGCTTCTCCGGTGACACTGTGGGCGATGAAATAATCAAGCCTTGTCTTCTGCTGCTGGGTCAATTCCCCGAACTGCAGGCCAAAAAACTTGATTTCAGTATTGCTGAAAGGCGAACAGGAACACTTTCTTTGGAAGCGAACCAGACGAACCGGAAGATCCTGCAGGTAAAAATTGTCATTTTGCAGAAAAAAGTCCAGAAGCATCTCCTCATCCGGAGAACCATCAAACACGACGGATTGCAGTTGCACGCCGTTTTCGCTGATGTTCCCTATGGTAAAGGGAATCTTGTTGATAAAGGCAAATGCACCCTCAGTTACCCTGAACCGGGTATATTTACGCCTTTCCCTGTTTTCCGTCATTGTCATCACCACTCAGATCGTACTCTTCCGCTCTTCCCGGGGCTCACTCTGCACAAACAGCCGGCAGTATTCAAATACCAGTTTTCTGCGCTGGGCAAGCTGCAACTGGAAATAAATAGGACTCAGCATTAATATCCTGATCGCCTCACGTGGATTCATGGTATCAGCTCACAAATATCTCTTCTATGGAGATGCAAGATTAATTCCAGGTTAAATAACCCTGCACATTTTCCCATCACAAAAAAAAAGTTCAAATTTACAGCATCTTATCACCGATGGCAACGCAAATCAAATAAAAAGTCATTGCCCATAATTGTAATTCCAGACACACTTATTACAATTTCGAAACAGACAATACCCTGCAGCCCCGCTATACAACTGACAAAATATCTTATTTCAAACCTTGGCAAGATTGCTGCTGACAGAAAGATTGACCACCAGCGGCACATCCAGTTGAATGACCTTTTCCATGGCAGCCTGCAGGAGCTGCTCGGTGGCGCTGATCTCCTCTTCCGGTACCTCCAGTACCAGTTCATCGTGGATCTGCAGGATCATTTTGGCTTCCAGCCTCTGCCGCCTGAGTTCCCGGTCGACCTGGAGCATGGCCAGCTTGATAATATCGGCCGCTGTCCCCTGGATCGGAGTATTAATGGCAGCGCGTTCGGCAAATTCGCGCCGGGTACGATTGCTATGGTCAATATCCGGCAGCCGGCGACGCCTGCCCAGCAGGGTTGAAACATAGCCATCCTTGCGGGCCTGGGCGATAATCTCATCCATGAAGGTTCTGACCCCCGGGTAATGGGCAAAATAGCGGTCAATGAACGTCTGCGCCTCCTTACGGCTTATATTCAACTGACTGGAAAGGCCGAAACTGGACATGCCGTAGACGATCCCGAAGTTGATGGTCTTGGCCACCCGGCGCATTTCAGGGGTAATAAGCTGGGGAGCGACAAAAAAAATCTCGGCTGCTGTCCGTTGGTGAATATCGTCCCCGGCCATAAATGCCTCACGCAACGCCTGGTCGCCGGAATAGTGCGCGAGAACGCGCAGGTCTATCTGCGAGTAGTCGCCGGACAGGAGCTGATGCCCGGGCGGCGCTACAAAGGCCGAGCGGATGCGCTGCCCGTCCTCGCTCCGTATGGGAATATTCTGCAGATTGGGGTTGCTGGAACTCAGCCTGCCGGTGGTTGTGCCGCACTGGTTGAAAGAGGTATGCACCCTGCCGCTCGATTCCCCGGCCAGGCTGGTCAACCTGTCCACATAGGTCGACTTGAGCTTGGAGAGATTGCGGTACTCCAGGATCATACGGGGCAAATCATGCTGCAGGGCCAGCCGCTCAAGCACTTTGACGTCGGTGGAATAACCGGTCTTGGTTTTTCTGCCCCTGGGCAGGTTGAGCTCATCGAACAGGATCTCCCCCAGCTGTTGCGGCGAGTTGATATTGAATTCCCTGCCGGCCATTTTATGAATATCCTGCTTCAGCCCATCGATCTTCCGACCGAATTCTTTCGACAAGGTGTCCAGCAGACCGGTATCGACACAAATTCCCCGGCGCTCCATTTCCGCCAGAACCGGGATCAGCGGACATTCAAGATCGGCAAAAAGAGGCCACAGGCCCAGCTCCCTCAGTTGCGGTTCCTGGTGCTCAAACAGCCTGAGCGCACCGTAGACATCTTCGCAGCTGTAATCACGGGCCTGCTCCAGGGGCACCCTGGCAAAACCATCCTCGCGTTTATCACCTCCGACAACCTCGGCAAAGGAAGTCAGGCGGATATCAAGATCCAGGCAGAGATCATCCAGTTTATAGGATCTCCGGCCCGGGTCAATGAGCCAGGCGCCGACCATGGTATCATAGAGGGGACCGGCAAGCCTGACCCCCTCATTCTGCGGAGCAGAAAGCACTGCCCAGTCATACTTGAGATTATGACCGATCTTCGGCAGCTTCCGTTCTTCCAGAAAGGGACGGAGCGCCGAAACGACTTCCCCCAGAGGAAGCTGGTCGGCAACACGCTCATCCTCCCGGTCACGATGCCCACAGGGAATATACCAGGCACTGCCGGTGTCGATGCAAAGGGAAATACCTACCAGTCGGGCGACAAGCGGATCAAGGGAGGTTGTTTCCGTATCAACAACCAGATGAACGGCTTTTTGCAGCTGACTGACCAGCTCATCCATCTGCTCCCCGGTCTGGACCAGGGAAAACCCCAACGTATCAACCTTACTGGCAGGAACATCGGACTTGAGAAGGGAATGAAACTCCAGTTCGGACAACAGCACGCGCAACTGGTCGCCATGGGGTTCGCCCAGCCGGTATTCTTCCGGCTGCTCAGGCACCACGGCCTCGTGGTTGAGACGGATCAGCTTCCGGGACAGAAACGCGTCATCCTTATGGGCAATGAGGTTTTCTTTCATCTTTGAGGGCTTCAGGAAATCGATCTGCTCATACAACCCTTCCAGGGTGACATACTGTTTGATGAGTTTTTCCGCTGTTTTGGGCCCCACCCCGGGGACGCCGGGAATATTGTCCGAGCTGTCGCCGGTGAGGGCGAAATAATCAAGCAGCTGGTCCGGATCGAGACCATATTTTTTTTTCACTGTTTCCGGAGTCATGGTCCGGTCGTTCATCGGGTCCCACATGGATACGGAATCCGACACAAGCTGCAGCAGATCCTTGTCGCCCGACACGATTACCACCCTGCAACCGCGGGCGGTGAGGCGCCTGGTTACCGAGGCGATCAGGTCATCGGCCTCCTGATCGTCGTGTTCCAGGCTGAGGATGTTATAGGAACCGGCAATCTTTCTGATATACGGAATCTGGACTGCAAGATCATCGGGCATTGGCGGCCTGTTGGCCTTATATTCCGGATAAAGTTTGTGTCGGAAGACAGGACCCCTGGTATCAAAGGCTACGGCAAGGCACTGCGGCTGCCGCTCCCGTATGATCCGACGCAGAATAGTGGTAAAGCCATACACGGCATGGGTCGGCAGTCCGCTGGAATTGCTGAGAGGCGCTATGGCATGATAGGCCCGGTAAATATATGCGCTGCCGTCAATAAGATAAATTTCGTCACAAACCATAGATGTACGTGTCCTGGTTAAAAAGACGCCCCCCCCGGGTTGCCTGGAGGCTGGCGCTGGCGCCTGTTTGCTGAATTTTTTCCGAGTGCAAAAGAAAACCCCTGCCGGGAACCTCGGCAGGGGCATGGCTACGGAGGTAATTTCAACTTACCCCTTCTCCGCGCGGACAAAGGTTGCCTGGGGGCCCATCTCTCCCTCTGTCACTCCGAACATGACCGAATCACCCTCTTTAAGGTCATCCATGACCACATCCTTGAGAACATTTTCGTGAAAAAAGATTTCTTGTTCATCGGAAGTTATAATAAAACCATATGAGTCGATGGGGAAAAGTTTTTTTATAATCCCAGAACCGTTGCCGCCAAGCACCGCACCCTGGGCCTTCACACCCTTGTGGTCCTGTTTCTTGCGGACGATCTCCTTGAGCTGCATCCCCAGGACATCGAAGGCTTCAACCAACAGCGGATGTACTTTTTCACCGCGCCGCTTTACGACGACAGTATCATTGGGCACTGATGCGACCACCCGGACCTCAAATCCTCCTTCCTTATGATTGGAAGTGCTTTCGATGGTCACACGCAGGTGAAGAACCAGGTTGGCGTAATGGCGGATCAGCTTTTCTTTTTCGCCTTCGATCTTGTCGAGCCAACCTTTCCGCATGTCGAGATTCCTGGCTTCAATCTTCAGTTCCATACAGTTCCTCCAGTGTTTACCATGACAGCAACCCCGTGCTGCTGCCTTAACAAATTGATTATAATGAAAATCTGGTAAAAAAATGAAATTTCTGCGGCAAGAAAAAAACACCTGTTCATACTTCAATTATAGTCATAGTTATCCTAGCAAATCAAGGGCGGGAGTTCATTTTCTTGACGATAAGTGATGCCAGGGTGTACATTGTGGCCATGATCCATGAAGAAAGCATAGGCGTTCTCCTGCTCAACCTCGGGGGACCGGAAAAAGAGGAAGATGTAGAGCCGTTTCTCTACAACCTTTTTTCCGACCGCCAGATTATCCGGCTGGGGCCGGCTATTCTCCAGAAACCCATCGCCAGACTGATCGCCCGGCGCCGGGCACCGAAATCCGCCGCCAGTTACCTGAAGATCGGCGGGGGCTCCCCGATACGCCGCATAACCGATCAGCAGGCCCGGGCGCTGGAGAATTTCCTTGCGGACAAAGGTAATTTCATGGTGCGATCCTGCATGCGCTACTGGCATCCCTTTGCCGCGGAAGCCGTCAGGGACCTGGTCAACGGCGGCGTTCAGCAGGTCATAGCCCTGCCCCTTTATCCGCATTACTCCATCGCCACCACCGGTTCATCCATGACCGACCTGCATGCGACCCTCCGCAAACATCCATCCCTGTCAATCACGGAGATCCGCTCCTGGCCGGATCAGCCGCTCTACATCCGGTGTCTGGCAAAACGCATTGCAGAAGGCATCGCCCGGTTCAAGGGGGAAAAGGTGCAGGTTGTGTACAGCGCGCACAGCCTCCCGAAAAAATTCATCCTTGAAGGGGATCCCTATGTCGACGAGATCACGAAAACCATCAGGGCTGTTGAACAGATAACCGGGAATCAGGGGAAGCTCTGCTACCAGAGTCGCAGCGGTCCGGTGGAATGGCTGGAGCCTTCCACTCCCGACCTGCTCAGACAGTTGGCCGGAGAGGGATGCAAAAATATCCTGATGGTGCCCATCAGTTTTGTCTCAGACCATGTTGAAACCCTGTACGAGATAGACATGCTTTATCGCGATCTGGCCGCAGAACTGGGGATGCGCCTGGAGTCCACCAGGGCCCTCAACGACGACCCTGAGTTTATCGAAGCCCTGGCCGGCCTGGTGCTTGGCGCCCTGAAATAGCCTCACACCTGGAACCGCCGCATCCTTATATTCATCAACAGGCCGACGGCGATCAGCGTCGTCAGCAGCGAGGAGCCGCCATAGCTGAACAGGGGCAGAGGTATCCCCACCACCGGCAGAAAACCCATTATCATCATCAGGTTGATGACCGCCTGCCAAAAAATAAGCATCACCAGCCCGAAGGCCAGCAGCACCCCGAACTTGTCGCGTGAGGACATGGCGATGTTTATCCCCCAGAGCAGCATGAAAAAATAACAGCCGAGAAAAAATACACTGCCGGAAAAGCCCCATTCCTCGGCCCAGACCGAAAAAGCGAAATCGGTATGGCGCTCGGGAAGGAAATGAAGATGCCCCTGGGTGCCCTCCATGAAGCCCTTGCCGAAAACCTCCCCGCTCCCCACCGCAATCTTGGATTGCATGATCTGGTACCCCTGGTTGGTGGGATCTGCTTCCGGGTTCAGGAATGTCTCAATACGGCGGCGCTGATAATCCTTGAGCAGATATTTCCACAGAATAACCCCCCCGGCCGATCCAAGAAAGCCCAGAATGGCGATGGTTGACATGCGCAGTTTGAAAAAGAGGATCATGGAGACATACAGGATTACCAGCATCAGAGCCGTGCCCAGGTCCGGCTGAATAAGGATCAGCACAAAGGGGAGCAGGGTCAGCAGCCCCGGCTTGATGATGTCGCGGAACCGGAGCCCCTGCCCGACCTCCCGCCTGGAGAAATAACTGGCCAGGACAATGACCGTGATCAGCTTTGCCGGCTCGGAAGGCTGCAGGTGAAAAAATCCAAGATTTATCCAGCGCTGGGTGCCGGCAACGGACTGGACAAAAAAGGCGGTATAAATGAGCAGGAGAATAATGATGCCGTAGAGCAGAAATCCAAGGGTTTCAAGCTCCCGGTAATCAAAGCTGATAAGAATGAGATTCAGCGCCAGGCCGAAGACAAGGATATACAACTGCTTGTAAAAAACCGACGACGCGTACGGCCCGCCGCTCCATGTCGAACTGAAGAGATTGGCCAGGGCCATGCCGCAGACCAGGAGGAGCAGCAGCACCATAACCCAGTCAAAATAATGTATGAGCCGTCTGTCAAAACGAAGAATCATGGATCCACACGATCAGATGATTAATATTTAGCCGTCCTGCGCGGTTTCGGGCTGCACAAGAACATTGCCCGGCACCACGACAAAAGCCACATCCTGTTTCTGCTCCAGGCGGTCCTTGAAATATGCCTCCAGCACCGCCCGGGCAATGGGTGCGGCGCCGGAGCTGCCATGCAGGCCGTGCTCAATCAAAACGGTTACCGCGATTTCCGGATTCTCGGCAGGGGCGAAACAGGTAAACCAGGCATGATCCCGGAATTTGTACGGGATATCCTCCTCCTTCAAATGCTGATACTGCTTGAGGCGGACCACCTGGGCGGTCCCGGTCTTGCCGGCAACGGTTATATTGTCCAGACGCGCCGGCTTGCCGGTTCCATGGCGGCCGTTGACGGCCTCGACCAGGCTGCTCCTGATCAGCTTCAAATTCTGGCCCTGGCCGGTCAGCCGGTCCACAACCATGGGCTCAAACCGTTCAATCACCCTGCCGTCCGGATCCCTGACTTTCTCTATTATACCGGGCTTGTACAATGTTCCCCCGTTTGCCAGAGCGGATGTCATCATGCATATCTGCATCGGCGTTGCCAGGTCAAACCCCTGGCCAATGGCAACGGAAAGAGTCTCGCCTTCCTGCCAGGGTATATTATACCGGCGCTTTTTCCAGTCCGCGGTGGGTATCAGACCGCTCTTCTCGTGCTCCATATCCACCCCGGTCCGTCGGCCAAGTCCAAAATGGGCGGCATATTCAGCCAGCCGGTCCACGCCGACGAGTTTGCCGACCTGGTAAAAATAAACGTCACAGGATTCGGCCAGGGCCCGTTTGAAATCCACCGCACCATGCCCTCCCCTTTTCCAGCAGCGGTAGGTCCTGTTGCCCAGTCTGTAATGCCCGGGGCAGAAAATGACCGTCTCCGGATCGACCACCTTCTCGCCGAGCCCGGCAAGGGCGGTGACTATTTTATAGGTTGAAGCCGGGGGATACTGCCCCTGAACGACTTTATTGATCAACGGATGCCGTGGATTTTCAAGCATTTCTTTCCAGGCTTTGGTCGAGATGCCCCCGACGAACTCATCAAGTTTCAATTGCGGAGCGCTGGCGGCAACCAGCACCCGTCCGCTGTTCACCTTCACCGCCACCACCGCCCCGGCCTTTTCCTCCCGGGCCAGGATATCCTCGGCCGCCTGCTGCAGTTCCATATCAATGGTCAGCTGCAGGTCGGCGCCGGGGAGTGGCTCAATACCCTTGAGATATTTCTGTTCGAACCCCAGGGCGTTCACCTCCATGTACTCCCGGCCTTTATCCCCATGCAGATGAGGCTCCCGCAGTTTTTCCAGCCCCATCTTGCCGACCAGATCTCCCCCCCGGTACCGCTCGAACCCCTCCCGCTTCAGCTCCTCCTCATTTATCTCTCCAAGGTATCCGATGAGATGTGACGCATGATTCCCATAATGGTACTTCCGCAGGGGAACCACTTCGATCCTGATGCCCGGCAGTTCCAGCCGGTTGTTTTCGATGAGGGCGACCTTTTCCCAATCAAGATCCTCGGCCAGCCTGACCGGTATATGCCGCGGCGCATCGGTCACTTCCCTTATCCTGTCAAGAAGAACCGTGACATCAACTTCAAGAATTGACGCGACATTTTTCAAGAGGGCATCATCGATCCGCCCTTGCTCACGGCTCATCAGGACATTGAATGACGGGCGGTTGGTGACGACTTCCCGGCCCATACTGTCAAAAATATTGCCCCGAGGCGGCGCTACATCAACAAAACGGACCCGATTGTTATCCGCCTTGCTGCTGTACAACTCCCCCTGCTGGATCTGCAGAAACCAGAGCCTGGACACCAGGATGGCGAAAAACGTAATGATCACCACCGAGAACAGCAGCGACCGTTTCTTGAGAAAATCAAGTTCCGCATCATCCCGGGCTGTGATCTTGGTGAGACGGATATCCTCATCGCCCACTTGGGGCCGGGTCTTTTTTTCTCTTGTTAACCTGCGATTACGAATATTTTTCATCGCTCACCATTTTCAGGGCGGAAACGGTTTCCGGAGCGGACGCGAAGCATCTTGAATGGAACGAATTTTTTCTGCAGCCTCTGGTGCATATACTCAAAGAAACGGAACAGGGGAAAAGCAAAAAGAACCAGCAGCAATATTTTAACAAATATTTCCGGCCAGGACCAGGGTCCGATGGAATCGGGATTTACAAAAGAAAAAAAAGTATACACGACCTTGTGGACAACCAGGTAGCTGACGCCCATCAACGGCACCTGATACAATGATTCGCGAACCGGGATTTTTACATCAATGATCTTGAGCAGAACAAACGAACCGAAACAGATCGCGGGATAAGTGCCGATGGTGACCCCGGAAAAGACATCCATGATCCAGCTCAGGGGGAAAAGGATGATCAGACTGCGCAACAGGTCAAACCGATAGGCCAGGTATGCGACCAGGATGTAATACAGATCCGGCGATGCCACCCAGACCGGGTTCACCATCAACACCGAGGTCTGAATAACAATAAGCGCCAGGCCGATGAGGATGAAAACAAAAGGAATCATGGTTTTAGCGGGAAAAAGGTTTTTCCTGCTCAATGATGAGCAGATTCTCAAGTGTCAGGAAATCAACGGCCGGCTTAACCTCGATATCAAGAAACATTCCCCGCCGTTTCCTGACTACCTTGGATACAACTCCCACCGGCATTCCGGTGGGAAACAATCCCCCATATCCTGCTGTGACCACCTGGTCACCCTCCTGAACGTCGACGGTCTTCAGGACATAATCAAGCTTGTAGGTCAGGGAGCCGGTTCCCCTGAGGATCCCCCTGACCCTTGACTTCTGCAGCAGGACATCAAGGGCGCTGCTGGGAGCAATAGCCAGCAGCACCTTGGAATAATTCGGCGTCAGGGCAAAAACCTGTCCGACTATGCCTTCACCGTTCACAACCGGCATGCCTTTGATCACCCCGTCATTGGAACCCCGGTCCACGATAACCGTCCGGAACCAGAGGGAGGGATCCTTGCCGACAATTCTGGCAGCCAGCATGGGCAGATCATGATTTTCCTTAAAATCCAACAACTTCTGCAGCCTGGTGTTGGTTGCCTGGGCCTCCCTGTTCCTGTAGGCAGCTGCCCGGCATTCAAGGAGCTGGTCCCAGAGCCGTTCATTTTCTTCACGGACACTGACAAGATCAGAATACTTTTCCGTGAAAAGGCCAAGATATCCGGTGGCGCGGGTGACAACCTTCTGCACCGGTCCGGTTGCCTCCAGGATCAACTTGTGCAGGGTACTGAATTTCTGACTGCCGAGAGTGGAGACGAGAAAAATCAGGGCCAATGTAAGCAGGATGCCGGAGAGCAAAACGAGCCGGAAGGCCCTGAAACGACTGCTTCGTTTACTATTGCCCCTTTTTCTCATGGGGTTGTGATATTCCTGTCAGGATGGGGTTGAAGGACAAACAAACAATACAACACGGCCAAGATATCCATCAGGGTCGCGCCTGCATCAATCTATGGCGATCTCCCGCAAAATCTCAAGATTATCCAGGGCCTGGCCGGACCCGAGGACAACGGAGGAAAGAGGATCATCAGCTACGATAATCGGCATCCCGGTTTCCTGCATCAGCAGCTTGTCCAGATTTTTCAGCAACGCTCCGCCACCGGTGAGCACAATCCCCTGATCGACAATATCAGCAGACAGTTCCGGCGGGGTCACCTCCAGGGCGACACGCACGGCGTCAACAATGACATCCACCTGCTCGGAAATCGCTGTCTGGATTTCCTTGGAAAAAATCGTCAGAGTCTTGGGAACCCCTGATACCAGATCCCTTCCCTTGATATCCATTGTTTCGTAGGGTTCTTCAGGCAAAACATTGCCGATGGTTGTCTTGATCAATTCGGCGGTCCGTTCGCCAATGGCCAGATTATGCTTGCGCTTGATATACTGCAGAATGGCCTGATCCATCTTGTCGCCGGCCACCCGGACCGACTTGGCATACACTATGCCGGCCAGGGATATCACCGCCACCTCGGTGGTGCCACCACCGATATCGACAATCATATTGGCGGTGGGTTCGGTTATGGGCAGATCCGCCCCGATGGCCGCGGCCATGGGCTCCTCGATAAGATAAACCTCCCGAGCTCCGGCTGATTCGGCGGATTCACGCACCGCCCTTTTTTCAACCTGGGTAATCCCGGAGGGAACCGAGATTATTATCCTTGGATGAACCAGCGTCCGGCGGTTGTGCACCTTGTTGATGAAATACCTGAGCATGGCCTCGGTGACCTCGAAATCCGCGATAACCCCGTCTTTCATCGGCCGTATGGCAACAATGTTGCCAGGCGTTTTCCCCAGCATCTCCTTTGCTTCCTTGCCAACGGCAAGCACCCTGCTGCCACGGGCATCCTGCCGGACGGCAACCACCGATGGCTCCCGCAATACGATCCCTTTGCCCTTGACATACAAAACAGTATTGGCAGTCCCGAGGTCAATGGCCAGATCATTGGACATCCAGCCGAAAAGAAAATTAAAAGGAGAAAACATCTCGAATCACCCTGGAAAAAGATTAAAAAAGCCTGCGTCTCTGCCACCGGAAAAAAACCGTTCTTGCGCCTGAAAAAAGCTGAATAAGACATACTACCAACATTGCTGCGAATTGGCAACGCATACCATATGCAAAAAACAAAAAAACTCTGAATATACTTGACAGAAAGACAGCAGGAGTGGTATCTGATGCACTGAAAATTTCACTCGGGGCTATAGCTCAGCTGGGAGAGCGCTTGAATGGCATTCAAGAGGTCAGCGGTTCGATCCCGCTTAGCTCCACCAAGACATAATCCGGCGACGTCCGGTTTAATCCAAAAAGGCTCGAAATTACGGGCCTTTTTATTTTTCAATTGTCCAGCACTGTACACCGTTATTGAGTACTCCGCTACCAAGTCCCTCTTTTCAAACTCCTGAGCACCATAACTCGACCATCTGTATGCAGCAGGATCAGTCACCATTCCGGCACGTAAAGGATTCAGCTCAATGTACCGGCAAAAGGCTGGTAAACATTGTTTTCCGGTTTGTACAGTTAAGAGACATCACCTTTTCAATGCACCGAGCATGATATACAGGGATCATAGGAACGTACCAGCATCTCCGCCAGCAGTTCGATATCGCGATCGGCAAAACCGTTGGCAGCATACTGCCGCGCCAGTTCCTCAATATCATGGTGGATATTGGCATTGTTCTGGCTGGTGGGAATGACGCAGTCGCATTTCTTCATGCGGCCGTCATGATCAAATTCATAGCAATGGTAAAGGATGCCACGCGGCACTTCCACCGCGCCGACGCCGATGCCGGCCCGCAGGGTCACCTTTTCCCTTTCCGGCTGCCAGTCACGATCCAGCAGTCCCTTGATAAGTTCCTGGGACTCCATCACCACCTGCACACACTCTACCAGTTGGGCGATGTTGTTCATGAACGGGTTGTGACTGACTGCGGTCAACCCCAGTTCATCAGCCACCTTTTTCGCCTCCGGATAGAGGAAACAATGGTTGTTATTGAAGCGCGCCAGGGCGCCGACGGCGAACGATCGACGCGACAGGCGGCTCAACTTGGAGGTATTGGTCTCACTGACATATTCATTGGTCATCAGGCGGTACTCCTCTTCCTGGCGGTATACGCCGTCGCTGGAGATGAGACTGCCCCCGATAAAGGGATAAACGCCATCGCCCCGCAGGGAGACGAATTCGGTCTCCCGGACAAAATCCGGAAGTGCGAAGGTTTTGAACAGCTCAGCCGTGGTCTGCAGATCTTTGGCCACCTCCTGCAGTCGCACCAGCAGGCCTTCGAGCTCCTCTTTTTTCGGTAGCATGGTAAAACCGCCCACCACGGTGCGTACTGGATGCAGCCGGCGGCCGCCGATAATATCGCAGGCATCGTTAGCCAATAGTTTTATACCGGCCGCCATTTTTACCACATCGGGATGAGTCTCAATCAAGGGAAAGACACTACCGGTACCGAGAAAATCCGGCGCTGCCAGGAAAAAAAGATGGAGCACATGGCTTTGCAGGGTCTCCATATGCTTAAGCAGCAATCTGAGATCCCGGGTCTGGCGCGACGGCACCATGCCAAATGCGTTTTCCACCGCCCTGATGCTGGTCAGGGTATGGCCGATGGAGCAGATGCCACAGATGCGGCCGCAGATGACCGGCGCGTTCTCCCAATGCTTGCCGACCAGCATGGCCTCGAAAAACCGCGGCGTTTCCACCACCTGCCAGTGGGCTTGCCTCACCTGACCATCCTCGATGCGAATGGCGATATTGCCATGGCCCTCCACCCGGCTCAGATGTTTCACATCTACATTACATGATACTTTCATTGCTTATCTACCCTATCCTCTAAAGGCGTTATCATCGTTCAATTAAATGGTCGAAACCGCCGAAACACTCCAGCCGGTCGAGCATCCTTTCACGGCTGAAATTATGCTGCCGCATGATCTTCTGCCATTGCGCCACATTGGCGTCCTCGGCCGGACCTCGGCAACCCCAGCAGCCGAAGCGGTTATTGGTGCACCAGGAATTGCAGCCGGCCCGGGTTATCGGCCCTAGGCACGGTTCACCGATATCAAACAGGCAGATGTTGCCGTTGGCCTTGCACTCCATGCACACCGGATATTTGGGTAGATTTACTGCTTTGCCCAAAGCGACGTTCAGGACGATTTTTTCGACCTCCTCCTTCTTCACCGGGCAACCGTAAATATGCAGATCAACTTTGACATATTTTTCCAGCGGCATGGCTTCTTTGGTATCCACCGGACAGTCGCCGTAAACCTCTTTTTTGACCCAGTCGAGATCGTTGAACCGGTTTTTCAATTGATTGACTCCGCCGAAACAGGCACAGGAGCCAAAGGCTACCAGAATTTTGGCATTTTTGCGGATCTCCTGTAAACGGCGCACCTCATCTTCCCGGGTGACACTGCCCTCGACAAAGGCGATTTCATAATCGTTGCTTTTTTCCGTCATCGCCTCCCGGAAATTGACCACCTCGACCAGGGACAAAAAGTCGAGCAGGTTGGCCTCATTGTTGACTACCTGCAACTGACAGCCTTCGCAGGAGGTAAAATCAAAAAACGCCACTTTCGGTCTATAAAGCGGCACACCAAGATATGTAGTTGTCACAGCCATGATCAAATAGCCTCCTTCAGATTCATAACCGACCAGTAGTCGAAAACCGGTCCGTCCAGACAGGTATAGGTGGAACCGATATTGCATCGGCAGCATTTTCCTCGGCCGCAATGCATGCGCCGCTCCAGGGAGACGAAGATCTTGCGGGCCGGCACTCCGGCCTCGATCAGCAGCTTACAGACAAATTTATACATCACCGGCGGACCGCAGACGATGGCGTAGCTGTTGGTCGAAAAAGCGGGGCCGGCTCCGGCAATCCTGGCCGCCAGCGGCTTAGTGATCAGTCCGGTGTCGCCCTGCCAGGTTTCGTCGGCCTGATCGACAATGATGTTCAGTGAGATATCGAACTTTTTCCACATCTCATATTCATAGGTATAGAGCAGTTCCCTTGGTTTTTTGGCGCCATAGATGATGTCCACCTTGCGGTAACGGCTTCTATTTTCCAGTACTGACAGGATCGGCGCCCGCAGCGGCACAATTCCCAGACCGCCGGCAATCAGCAGAATATTCTGGCCCACCATGTCTTCGATGGGAAAACTGCTGCCAAATGGACCACTGATGCCGACCCGCATGCCCAATTTGACCTGCGAGAGAAAATTGGTCAGGTTGCCGATATGGCGAATGCAGAGATCGAAAACCCCTTTGCGCACCGATGACGATGAGATGGAAAAGGGGGCCTCGCCGATGCCTGGTACCTCAAACATGACAAACTGCCCCGGTTTAAAGGAAAAGGAGTTTCTCTCCTCTTCATCACGAATTTTGATCTGATAGAGCCGCTCATTCTCGGTCATCGGATAAATATTTGTTATCTCAGCCGGATAACTGTATTCAAAGGCCTTGAGTCCATGGGCTGGCCGCTGCAGGTTTTTCTCTTTGAGAATATTGACGAATTTCAGTTTTTGTTCCATCGTATAAACCTTAAACAGTAGATAATATCTGTCATCTTAACAGGACAGGCACTATTTGTTTAAATCTTTTCCTGACGAACGCTGGCTATCACTTCCGGCACGTTGATATCGGCCAGGCAGGCTTGTCCACAACGGCCGCAGCCGACGCACAGGGATTCCTCAAAAGCCTCGACAAAACCGCGATGCTTGTGATAGTAGCGGTACTTTAACCGGGTATGGCTCTCCGGCCGGAAATTATGGCCGCCGGCCACCTCGGCAAAGTCGATGAGATTGCAGGAGTAACTGTGCTTGTTTTTCCTGGCGTTTTTCAGATCGAGATCAACCTCTTCTTCCACCCCGTAGCAGTAACAGGTGGGGCAGACATTGGCACAGGTGCCGCAGGAGAGGCACCTGTCGCCCCACTCCTGCCAAACCGGCGACTGGAATTCCATATCCAGAATTTTGGTCAGATCGGTGGTGTCAACGCTGGCAATGAATTTATCGGCCTTCTCATTGGTTTTTTGCAGGAACAGCTGGTGATCCTGTGGGGCCGGATCCTGAATATCCAGCTGCTGCAGGATCTCATAGGCGGTGGCCGTATTGATCTCAATGAAATAGCGGTCCCCCAGATCGGTCAAAAAAAGATCAAAGCCGTGCAGCACCGTGTCGGTGTCCATGGAGCGGCAGAAGCACCAGGGCTGCGGCTGGCAATCGACGCCGATGATAAAGATGTTTTTTCTTTTGGCGGCATAGTAGGGGGTGGGGTAGACGCCTTCCAGCAGCACCTTGTCCAATTTATTAAAAGCATTGATATCGCAAGGGTGCAGGCCGAACATGACAATGGGCTCATTGATATTGTAATCGACCTTCTTATGCCAGGAATCTTTAAAGATTTTAAAGGTGCAAAGGGTTTCGGTAAAAGGCAGAAAATACTTTTTGGCCGAGTGCTTGGTAGTGTCATAATCGAGGCACAGGTCGGCAAATTTATCGACCCGGTCGAAATCGTACATGGCCTTATTATTCTTGTCCAAACCTTTACGGACCGGACCAACAATCAGGTGCTGCGCCAATTTGGCATAAAGATTGGCCAATTCGTCCCTTTTAATTGTTTTAAATATCATTTTTTTAGACCTTGTTCTATTAAGAATTGAATTGTTCTTGTTGATGGCAAAACCTGATAAAGCGGGAGGTGATAAGGTGATAAGAAATCGCTTTTTTCGGGTGAGCTAAAAACCAGAGCCGCGCCCCGCATTTCCACGTTCTTTTCATTTTATAGGCCATTTGCTGTCACAAAATCAACTCATTTTCTCGGTATGCCGCCACTGCATTATCATTTGGATAAAATCATCCTCACCAGTCCTTCTTTTTTGAGCATTGCAAAAACCCTGGCGCGCAAAATCTCTTTCAGAAACTGAATATCCGCATTTTGGGGCAAAACGAAAAAATAGGCGCTCTCTGTGTACAGGCCACCAGAAACTATCGCATGGATATGGGGATGCCAGCGGCAGTAATCACCAAAAAAGTCTGGATCGCCATGATGAATCCGCTTATGCCTCCATTTTTCACCGTTTCGGTTCAGCCTTCCAAGCAGTACTGTGGCAGAAGCAGAAAGCAGCCCGATACAGGCCGGAGTCGGCGTGGTCGCCAAAAAAATATAAAACTCTTTGATAACAAATCGGTTTATGCAATATATTGATACAGTAGTGGTAACCAGACAGAAAGGAAGACGAAATATGACAGATGAATCGGAAAGCAGAATCGAGAACGGCTGAAAAAAATTAACTCTCCGCAGCGGAACAAATGATATGATGTTGGCCGATCCTGAGCATTTGAAAGAATGGGTTGAATTCCTTGCCGTGGATATCGGCCGGCGTCCGGCAGCACGCCCCGATCTCCTCCGCAAAGCAGCTGATCGAATTTCCGCAGAGCTGGCTTACTTCGGCTTTGAAGTCAGCCGCCAGCCTGTGCCGTACCGGCAGACGGCCCATGCCAACATCATCGCCGCCCCGCCCGGCAGCAATGACGCGGACCAGCCGCTGCTGGTTGTCGGCGCCCATTATGACAGCGTATCGCGCTCCCCGGGCGCCGATGATAATGCCAGCGGCATTGCCGGACTGCTGGAAATCGCCCGTCTCCTGCGGGCCAAACCCTTGCCGGGACTCCGGCTGGCGGCATTCTGCCCGGAAGAACCCCCTGCCTACCGGACCAGAAAAATGGGCAGCTATGTTTATGCCGAAAGCCTGAAAAAAGCGAATGTGCGGCTCAAGGGGATGATCTGCCTGGAAATGATCGGCTATTTCAGGGACGAGCCTGGAAGCCAATCCTATCCCTTGCCGCTGATGAACACCATTTACCCCAAAAAAGGAAATTTTATAGCCATTGTGGGAAATATCCCGTCAACGCGATGGACCCGCCGGGTCAGAAAGGCCTTTGCCGCCGGCACCGACCTGCCGGCTGAATCCCTGAATGCCCCTGCAATCATGGTCGGCATAGATTTTTCCGACCACTGGTCATTCAATAAATTCGGCTTTCCGGCAGCCATGGTCACGGATACCGCTTTTTACCGCAACCCGCATTACCATCTGGCCTCGGACCTGCCGGCAACCCTGGATTACACGAGAATGGCCAAGGTGGTCGACGGACTGGCAGCGGCGGTTCGGCTTCTGTGATGACTCCCTATATGGCGGCAAGAAAGGCTACGCCCAACCCGAGAACTGTCAGCAGCGGCAGGGCGAGGTGACGAAGAGGCAGGTCCCCGCCTTCCAGGCGCAGGCATATTTTGTACGTGGCATAGCCGGAGGCGACCATGCCGCCGAGAATGACAATATGCAGCAGGGTCGAGCTGGCGCCGGGGCTCAGCAGCCGAAACTCCTTCAGGGCGATCTCCATGCCGGCAAGGTGCAGGATATTGGGCACAATCTGCCACGCCCTGCCGATGAACATATCCGTATAATAGGCGAGATAGCCGCCAAGCACCAGCGGCAGAAAACCATATCCGAATACGGTTGCGGCCTTTGCCGTTTTCTTGCCCATAATGGCTGACTGCAGAAAACTGAACAGCATATAGGCGCCCCAGCCCACTCCAATACCCGTCCAGAACAAGAAAGTTCCGGCCGTAACGGTCCCGGCGTCCGGACCACCCGGCAGCGCCCTCCCCCACTGCTCAGCAACGCTGAGAAATCCGTCATGGAACACCAGGAGGAAAAAAATCACTCCCAGGGAGATGATCAGAAAATTGTCCGACAGCTTGGCATTCTGCAACGACCAGAGCTCCCGGGGCGCCAGGCGGAGATTAAGCTCGATGGACCGCAGGCCGCAGTTGCGGATGCAATTGCCGCATAAAATACAGTCCTTGTTGTTGTCCACCAGGAAAGGATGCCGGAACATCGGGCAGCCGGACGAAGTGGCGGTATCACGGAAGCAGACATAATCCCGGCACTGGTTCAGGCACATTTCCCGGTTGGCCCGGAGTTCAAGGATGGAAGGCATGGAAAAAACAGCATTGAGCGCTCCCAGAGGGCAGACATAACGGCACCAGGTATAGCGCTCAAAAAATATACTGAACAGCAGGGCCCCGGCGGCAATGGCCAGGAGAATCCCCCCGGTGAGCATGGGACTGTCATACGCGTTGAAGACGATTTCGGCCCAGAACACGACCAGACAGAGAAGCGCCGTGATCCAGCCCGAATGTCTGGCAATAGCGGCAGGGAGGCGCCGGGTGGGATGAAGCATTTTCTGCAGCTGCTTGCCGGGTGCAGACAACGCACAGATACTGCACCAGTAGCGCGGCAGGAAGAAAAACGAAATAATAAGCAGCGGCCAGCCGATATACCAGCACAGGGTTATGCCGAGATTCTTCTCCGCCTCCTGCGGGCCGAAAAAGAGATTGAGCAAGACAATGCCGAAGAACACAGAGGTGGTCAGGGTGGCCCTCTGCATCCACCTGCCTTTGAACACTCGCCTGACCACCGGCAGCTGCAGGAGGTTGAAGGATAAACGCTCCCTGCTTCCGGACAGTCCGAGAAAGATATGTTCGGCAAGGATCCGGTCTCCGGTGGAGACCATGACCGCCCGCTGAACGACATTGGACAGCTCGGTCAGATTGCCCGGCCAATCGTACTTCATCAGCATCCCCAGGGCATCGGAGGAAATATCCCGCACCTGCTTGCCCAGCTCGCGGTTGTAGCGCCTCAGGTAATAATGAACCAGGGGCAGGATATCCTGTTTGTGCTCTCGAAGCGGCGGCAACGGGAACTGATGACCGGAAAAAAGGGCCCTCAGCCCGGGAATGAAAAAAGGCTCTCCGGTCTCGGCACAGGTCGTGCCATCGGCAATAAAAATGAAACGCGTATCCAGGTCCTGTTCAACATCACTGTCCATAATGGAAAATTTTTTACTGCGACAGGCATAGAACAGCATCTGCTGCAATTCCCAGCTTATCTTTTCCGCGTGACAGAGGACAAGCGTCCCGTTATGCACCTGCTCCAGGATGCCAAGCTGCCGGCCCGATGAAAATGGGAAGGAATCCTGTTTGTATCCGAAAAGCTTCCCTTCCCAGATCCATGATTTGAACTGCCGCATGTCCAGCTCTATATACGGCTGTGCTCTCCGGGCGCTGTGGAGATGGATCTGCTTGGCCGCCAGCCGGCGTCCGGTTCCCGGTTCGCCGCAGATGAGCAC
Source organism: Desulfobulbaceae bacterium (assembly GCA_023544645.1). Taxonomy (GTDB): domain Bacteria; phylum Desulfobacterota; class Desulfobulbia; order Desulfobulbales; family Desulfobulbaceae; genus UBA10518. The sequence goes on from JAMJFO010000020.1 coordinate 46,701, forward strand.
CGGCGAATCAAGCCCGGCAAAAAGATCGATCTTGTTCCTGATCTTCCGGGCAAGCTCCATATCCTCCCTGAACCCGTCCGCCCCCTCCCCTTCATCGCTTTGAGAAATTTGCGGGCGCGGAGCAGCGCCGTCCCTGCCCGGGGAAACAACACCAGCAAAGCCCCGCTCCGCGGAGTAGGCGCCGGATTCCAGCATCTCTCTGGAAGCGAGGCTCAGTCTTTCCGCCAACGCCTTGTCAAGACGCTCATGGATACGGGGATTTGCCAACAGGACGGTTTTAAAGGCCCGGGCGTCAAAGACCAGCAACCGGGTCCGGGTCTGGGCCCTGACATGCAGCGACCTCGGTTTGCCGGTCAGGAGCGCAAGTTCTCCAAAATGGCCGCCCGCGCTGATCTGTTCGGCAATACAGTAAAAATCGCCATGCTTTTCGACAATGAGCTGCACCTTGCCTTCAGCGATAACGAAAAAATCCGTCCCTTTATCCCCTTTATGATAGACAAACTCATGGGGCTCGATGATCTTTTCCCGCGCCCATTGGGCTGCTGTCTCCAGTTCATGAATGGGCAGGTCCTGGAAAAGGTAGGCTTGCTGCAGGTAATTTATAAGCATGGCTTGAGTCGGCGGCGAACTCCGGCTGCAGGAGATTCAGATAAGTTTTTCAATGCCGCTCCAGAAAAAATATCCGGAAAAAACGACAAGGAAGGCGGCGCACCCTCCAATCAGCCTTCTATACGCAATATCGCTGAAATAATTTCTTCCCCTGGCGACACCGAAGGAAACAAACGCGTACCAGGCCAGATCCGCCAGAATATGGCCGGCAAAAAAAGAGGCAACGCCCAGGATGCCGAATTTGACGGACTGCATGATATATCCCAGCCCGATGGATGCCCACCAGATGGTCCAGTAAGGGTTGGCCAGGCTGAAAACAATCCCGGCAGCAACGAGATTCTGTCGTTTTTCATCCCGGGTATCCAGGTCCAGCCGCAGACCCGGAAGGCTCCTGAACATGGCAAGGGCCATCCAGAGGAGTATGGCCCCTCCGGCCAGGGCGATGGCGACAAACACATCATCACGCCTGAAAAAAGGCGCCAGGCCGGCCAGCAGGGCCAGGACCAGGACCAGTTCGAGAATACCGTGGCCCAGGATCATCAACGGTCCGGCGGACGCGCCCCGACGGCTGCTTTCACTGATGGTCACGGTGAGCAGCGGTCCCGGCATGAGCGCACCGGAAAGGGCGATCACAAAGGACGATGTAAAAATAACCAGCAGGGCAAGCGTCATCGTCATGCAAAGGGAAATGGGTTAAAAAGTTAGGGCACACTTATCCCGGCAGCAGGCAGAGCCCCTGCCGGATATGCCCCGTCCGCCCGTGTATCATTCCAAGCTGTCCATTGCCTGCCGGTTACAGGATATGGCAACATGGGCCAGGCTTGCGCTCCATGGGCACGCGGTTGCATTATATCACAGATCAAAACGCGCAGCCAGCCCGGTCATCACAGCAGAGAATTGTGACCGGCATTGGGACTCGCATCAACCACAAACAGCAGTTCGGCCAGCATTGTCCAGACCTTGACCGGATCACGCCGGAACGCGCCCAGGGTTCCATATTCCATGGGATCGAACCGTGACCACAACCCTGCCCGGCTGCGAAAATCAGGAATGCCGCTTTCCGTGCTGGCCCCCGCCCCTGTCAGGGCAATGGTTTTATTTGCCCTCCTGATCAAATCAACAACCCTATCGAGCTGATTGTCCACCTGTCACACCTCCGCGACAAAAAAGCTTGCAGACGGCAAAAAAGTCTATTCCTGAACCTTTTTCAATGCGTCCTGAATGGAAAGGACATAGGGCTGGATATCGCGTAAAAACGGCGGCAGTCCGTTCCTGGCCTGCCGCGCCTCAGCCATGCTGGAATAGTTGCCGTAGAATACAAAAATAGTCTGGGGAGATATTTTCCGGAGAATATACAACTGGTCTTTGATTGCATAATACCTGTCATCCACCAGGATCTTTTTCAGGTTTTCCTCGGCATCCTCCGAGGCGAGCACCATGAGCTGCACTGTGTATCCGCCCCGATACGCCCAGGCAAGCCAACCCGAACTTGCCCTGAGGCGCTCATTGAAAAGAGCGTCGGCATCCCTGGGCGCTTTCTCTATTTTTTGTTTCTTGGGCTGCAAGACGGATTCAGCCTGAACAGTCTTTTTCCTCCTGGCCGGCTCAATAATTATTTCGTTGTTTTCGTGGAGTTTTTCCTGCTGTTCAATGGGCCGTATGGCAATGCCCGATTTTGATTCATCTGCCCCTCCTCCATCGGGCTTCTTGCTGACTGATTCTTCTCCGTCAGGGCCTGTTGTCTCCGGCGCGGCAACATTGGAAGCAGCGGTTTTAGGAGTAACAACATCAGGAACGTCTGCCTCGGGAACATCAACCTCGGGAACATCAGAGACGGGGGGAATGACTATCTCCTGTTCCGGCATGGAAATTTCCAGCCGCTCTTCACCGACGGTTTCCGCCTGCTGCTCGCTTTCGGACGGCCACAGCAGCATCAGGATCACCCAGACAAGCAATGCGCCGGCCAACAGCCACCATTTATTCTCCCTGAGAAAATCATAACCCTGGAACAATGCCAGCGACATGTTTTCCTCCAATCCCTGGGGCTGCTGGATCAGCTGGTCATCGACCTCGAACATGCCCTGCTGACAGGCCTTCTTCAACCCCTGCTCGGCAAGGGAGTTCGTCAGGCTGACATTTCCCATGGCAGCCTGATATATCAGGTCCATGGCATCGTCGTGGAAAAGATCAAGATACTTGTCGCCGGGTACACCCGCTCTCTGCAGCCTGAACTGAATGTACTGCCTTGTTTCCTCCAGGGTGAAAGGTTCAAGGGTATAGCCGGCATTGATGTCGACATTTGAACAGTACACCGCCAGCTGGTCCAGGTTGGCATCCAGTTCACGACGGCCGACAAGCAGGATCTGCAGATTCCGGCTCTCCCCGGTGGAACAGATCAGCCGGATAAGGCGCTCCTGGGTTGCCAGAAACAGATTTTCCGCTTCGTCGACAATGAGGACAAGATTTCGCCCTTCGGCTTCAATGCGGACAAGCTGCTCCCGGAAAATCACGGCATAATTTGGCGGATATTCATCTTCGCCATCATCCTCTGCATCACCTGCGCCCAGCTCGGAACAGACAGTTCGCAGAAGATTTTCGTAGGAACCGATGGGATGCTCAAGGGAGACGAACCGGCAGTATTCCGGTTTGAGATTTTGTTCCACCAGCCGGCACATCAACGTTTTACCGGTGCCCTCGCTGCCGGTCAGTTTGACCAGGGGTTGGCCGTTTTCAATATCCGCCAGCAGATTTTCCAGGACCTCTCTTCTGCCCGCGGCCGGAAAAAAAATATGCGTATCAGGCTCCTGGCTGAAAGGGGGCCGTTCAAGTTGAAAATGGTCCAGATAGAGTGTAGACGCTATTGTCACGCTTCCGCCTTATTTATTCAAAAAACCTTGTTTCGCTGGTTTAAGAGAAGCAACTATCAAACAATTGGCCGCTCCTGTAAACATCTTTTCCATGGTTATATCTGTTTTTTTGCCGGGATGCCAGCAGCTTCACCATCTTTTTAACAGCAATGGCAAAACCTTTCCCCCCGGGGAGCGCAAAACTGAATTTTCTGCCGGGGCAGATACCCTGAAATCACCTGTACACCTGAAGCAAACTGCGTTATCATTATTTTAAAACTTCCCAAACAAAGGAGCGAGTTATGCGGTTAGGAATGATAGGTCTTGGACGGATGGGCATGAACATGGTTCGACGTCTGCTGCAGGGTGGCCATGAAGTCGTGGCCTTTAACCGAACCCCGGACAAGACAGAGGAAATCAGCAGTGAAGGGGCTGAAGGGGCTTTCAGCCTGGAAGAACTTGTCTCCAGCCTGCAACCTCCCCGGATCGTCTGGATTATGCTTCCCGCCGGCAGAGTAGTCGACGAACATATTGAAAAACTGGCAGACCTGCTTGAACCGGGAGATATAATCGTGGAGGGCGGCAACAGCCGTTACACCGATGACATTCGCCGGGCCGAAGAACTGAAAAACCGGAAAATCAACTACATGGACGCAGGGGTCAGCGGAGGGATATGGGGGCTGAAAGTCGGCTACTGCACCATGGTCGGCGGGGAAAAGGAAGTCTTTGACCGACTTGAACCCATTTTCAGAACCCTTGCGCCGGAAAACGGCTTTCTTTACTGCGGGCCCTCGGGCGCCGGACATTTCGTCAAGATGATCCATAACGGGATCGAGTACGGGATGATGCAGGCGTACGGCGAGGGTTTTGCCCTGCTGGAAGCATCCCCCTACAGTGATAATTTCAATTACCAGGACCTGGCCCGACTCTGGAACCAGGGCAGCGTCATCCGTTCCTGGCTGCTCGAACTCCTTGAGCAGGCCTTTGGTGATGATCCGCAACTGGACGCGAT
>JAMJFO010000021.1 GCA_023544645.1 Desulfobulbaceae bacterium
GGAATGATGATGGAGGGGGTTCAGAGCCTCGACGAAAGTCAGAGTGCAGCTGTCCAGGGAGATGGTGATCCGAGTCTGGCTCCCAACCCCCAATTGTAATATTTTTTTATAAAAGAGGACCGGTCCGCCGCTGACGTATAATCGGTGAAAAATTATGTGCCGGCTTTGACCTCCTCCAGCCCGGTCCTCATGCGCGCTCAAGGCGGATACTGCCGGAGGCTGAATGCATCAGGTTTGACTTCCATTCTCCCGAGGCTGTATAATTTAAAAATAAGGTGATTAAGCTGAAAGAAAGACAAAGCCAAACCTGCTGAGAAGCAGCGGCGGAAAGCTGCGGGTCTTCTGCAAGACAGCCGGGCTGCCTTTAACGGGGCGGTTCGGCTTTTTTTTAGCCCGTATTTCTCACAAGGCTTCTCGCGACAACCCTTGTGAGAAATGCGGGCCAGGCCCATCATGAAATCTGCAAAGGGGTGAATGTCATGACCGTTGGAAAATTCTGTAACCGTGAAGTAGTGATTGCCGACAAAAACAGCACTATCCTTGAGGTCGCCCGGCTCATGCGCCAACATCATGTGGGAGACGTTGTTATTGTTCATCCCGGTGGTGATAAACCAAAACCCATTGGTATCCTCACGGACCGTGATATCGTCGTTGAACTGCTTGCAGCGGAGGTTCCTCTGGATGCTGTTTCAGTAGGGGATGTCATGACCTTTGCGCTTGTCACGGCAAGGGAGCAGGACAGCATCTGGGACACCCTTCAGTCCATGCGGACGAAAGGGATCAGGCGCGTGCCCGTTGTCAACGATCAAGGCGGACTTGAAGGCATCCTGACAGTTGACGATCTGCTGGAACTGCTGGCCGAGGAATTGATACTGCTGGCCAAGGTGCCGGTTCGCGAGCAGATGCGTGAAGAAAAAACCAGGCCATGAGAAATGCCCGGAAACGGAAATCATGGTCCAGGACCTGAAAACCCGGAATATTTATTAAATGAGGTTGCCATGCCAAAGAGAAAAGACGTTATTTCCAGTATAATAGCAGCGTTTCTGGCTTTTGCATTGGTCGCATCGGCTGAGCCTGTCCTGGTTGAGTATGAAGTTCCTGCCGGATCACACCCTCATGATGTGGCCCCGGCTGTCGACGGCGGCGTCTGGTATACCGCCCAGCATCTTGGAGCTCTTGGGTATCTTAATCCCCAAAGCGGCGAAACCCGGCATATCCCGCTGGGCGATGGTTCCGCGCCGCACGGGGTCATCGTCGGTCCGGACGGGTCACCATGGATCACTGACAGCGGCCTCAACGCCATTGTCCGGGTTGATGCGGCCACTGGTGAAATTACCCGTTTTCCGCTGCCGGCAAAATCACCCCGGGCCAATCTCAACACTGCAACTTTCGACCGCCAGGGCCAGCTCTGGTTCACCGGCCAGTCCGGATATTACGGCCGCGTCATCCCGGAAACGGGGAAAGTGGAAGTCTTCGATGCACCTCGGGGCCGCGGCCCTTACGGCATCTGCACAACCCCGGACGGCTCCGTCTATTATGCCTCCCTGGCCGGCAGCCATATTGCCCGTATCGACACGCAAAGCGGGGCCGCAACGGTCCTCGAACCGCCGACTCCGGACCAGGGCGCGCGGCGGGTATGGTCGGACTCCAAAGACCGCATCTGGGTAAGCGAATGGAATGGTGGGCGCCTGGCGCTGTATGATCCGGACAACGGGAACTGGCGGGAATGGAAACTGCCCGGGTCCGCGCCGCGACCGTATGCGGTCTACGTCGACGACAAGGATATTGTCTGGCTCAGCGATTTCGGCAATAACAGCCTGGTCAGCTTCGACCCGGCGACAGAGGCCTTTACTTCCTTTACCCTGCCAAGTGACAGGGGCAGCATCCGCCAGATCCTCGGGCGGCCGGGCGAAGTATGGGGGGCTGAATCAAGGGTGGACAAACTTGTGGTCCTGCGGGTCCGGTAAAAAGCCCAGGGAGCAAGAGAAAAAGAAATGAAAGAGAAATATTAAACAGTTTACGCTCAGGCGCATTGCGGGGAATCACGTGCTCATGAACAGTCGAACAAGTCGAAAAGAAGGGGTGTTTATCATTATCAGGCTGCAGGTATTTTTCCTCATCTTTTTTGCCGCCCTTGCCCTTCCATGTTTTGCCGGCGTCGAGCTGCCGGAGTCCGGCCCGCTTTCCCTTGAGGAGGCCACCAGGGATCTTTTTTTGCAGCATCCGGGCAAGAGCGGCGCTTTTGTCCTGGAAAAAGGGGAAGACGCCCTGCTCACCCGTGCCTGGCTGACGGAGCGGGCCGCCAGGAGCATTGATGTGCAGTATTTTATCTGGAGCACGGATAATATCGGCATTCTGGCGGCGGAAAACCTGCTCCGCGCGGCGGAAAGGGGCACGCGGGTCCGGGTTATTGTCGATGACTTTCTGGTCGATGCCCCGGATGAAACCATGGTGGCGCTCGCGGCCCATCCCAATATTGAAATCAGGATCTACAACCCGAGAAATTCGGTGGGTATTTCAACCCCGGAAAGGGTGTTGGGGCTCATCAGCAATTTCCGCTCCTTTAACCAGCGGATGCACGATAAGACGTTTATTGTCGACGGTCTGGTGGCGATCACCGGCGGCAGGAATATGGCCGATGAATATTTTGATTATGATCATCAATACAATTTCAGGGATCGCGATATCCTGCTCCTCGGTCCGGTGGTTGCCGACATGGAGAAAAGCTTCGAGACGTTCTGGCAGAGTGACCTGGCCGTTTCGGTGGAATCGCTCCTGGCCAGGGAAAAAAAGCGGCTGCGCAAAGAACGGGTGGCGGAGATCTACCAGGAGCTTTATATCTATGCCCTTGATCCGGAAAACTACGAACCGGCGGTGCGCCAGGCCCTCGCCGATCTCTCAGGCAGGATGGCGCAGTATGCCGAACAGCTTGTCTGGGATGATATTGTCTTTGTCTGTGACCTGCCGGGCAAGAACCTGAGTTCCGGTTTTTCCGGCAGCGGCAGATCAACGGAGATGCTGGTGGACGCGGTGAGCAAGGCCGAAAAAAGCATCACCATTCAATCGCCCTACCTGGTTATTCCCAGCGGCGGCATCGAGTTTTTTGCCAAGCTGGTAAAGAAAGGGGTGGACGTAAGGATCAACACCAACTCCCTGGCTTCCACGGATAACCTGCAGGCGTTCAGCGGCTACAGCAAACAGCGCCGGAAAATTATCAGGGCCGGGATCAAGGTGTACGAATTCCGGCCCGAACCCGCCATCCAGAAAGACCTGATCAACCGGTATGAGAGGCTGAAGCAGCATGTGCCGACTTTTGCCATCCATGCCAAAACAATGGTCATCGACAGCGAGCTTGTTTTTATCGGCACCTTCAATCTCGATCCCCGCTCCGCCAACCTCAACACCGAGATCGGCGTTCTCATCCGCAACAGGGAGCTGGCCCGCAAGGTTGAAGAGTACATTGAAAGAGACATGCTGCCGGAAAACAGCTGGGATGCCGCTGCCGACACCCCCGACTCCCGGGCGCCCCTGTGGAAGCGGGTGCAGGTGTCGCTGCTCAAGACCCTGCCCATCCAGTCGCTGCTGTAGGGCGGTCAGTTCGTCTCTGCGTCCTGGATCCAGATATGCCATTTGGGCCGCTGCCAGCTTGCGCGGAAAAGTTCCACATCCGATTCCACGGCCCGGTGCTCTTTTTCATTGCCGTCGAGAAAGGCGACAAGGGTGAACTGCTGCCGCGGGGTATTGTATTCTTCATCAAAAAGCCGGGCGATTTCGTTTGGCGAGAGGAGAGGGCGCTCAAGGATCATGGACAGCGGCAATGATAATCCCGTTGCCCCGTCCGCCGGTTCATAGGCCTTGTACACCAGCTCCGAACAGACGAGTTCGGAATCCGTCCGGAAGTCAAAGTTAAAGTCATAGGGCCGCCCGCTGTAGTGAAATGCCCTGATTATCGCCCGGGCAATATCTTTGCGGGGCAGATTGGGCCGCAGCGCGACTATGGAGTCTGCCGACGCGGAATGCTCAAGGGTTGTGAATGAGACCCCCTCGGCAATTGCCTCCAGGACGCGGGGCAGGTGTTTTTCCTCCTGCGGGGTGACGCTCAGCGCGTATTTCTCGGGGTACCGGGCCTGCAGGAGGCTGTCGAGGGTGGCGTCTTTGCCTTGTTTTGCCAACCATCCGGTCAGTTCCGGGCCGGTAAAGTATCGGGCCCGCTCTTCGGGAGTACCGATGTACAGGGCGGCATGGGTCCAGAATCCGGGGATGCCGATGTTGGTCGCGTACCACTCCCGGCGCTGCAGGAGAATGTCGCCGGGCCGCAACTGCTCTTGCAGCTGTTCGATCTGCCCGGAGGAAATGAGGGAGATCCCCGGCCGCCAGACCTTGGTGTTGCCCATGAACTCGGAAACGCCTTTCTGCACCGGAAACCAGGCGGTAAAACCCAGGTCGCCGACAATTTTCAGGGCATTCCGGGCAGTGAGCGCAGGGCCTCTGCCTTTTCCCGCCTGCCATATTCCGGCGATATCCTCATCAATGCCTGACTGCAACGAGTTTTTCCCGTCCTGTTTATGGTATAAATACAGGACATTGAGGCGGGCAAACTCGGTCCCGCGGATCACGTTGAGAAAGCGGTACTTGAGCCTGGCATAGGCGCCTTCTTTGAGCCCCAGCTCCGGCACAGCTTCATTGAGGATGACGTGCATGCCCGGATTGTTCTCCATCCGGTCGATATAGTCCATGGCAAACCGGTACTGCGCCAGGAAGCACGCGAAGGCGGCGTAGAATGTCTCCTCCTTTTTCTCCTTGCTGCCGGCATCGGCATAGAGTTCGGCATACATCCGCCCCATGGAGTCAAAAAAGAGGACGTGATCGAGAAAATTCTGCCACGACTGCCAGGCAACCATGCGCTGTTCCCGGTTCAACAGGTGTTCGCTGCCGTCAATTTTTGAGGACGGGAAAATTTCCGGATGCGCGTCAAGAAAATCGACAGCCGACTTCATGCTGCTGCGTGAGGACTGGATAGCCTGCAGATCCTGCGCGTACCGCTGCCTGTAATCCGGGGCCGCGACAGATTGGGTGGTTGTCAGGTAGAGGAAGGCGAATACGCCGGCGAAGATGAATGCGCCTGCCAGGATTGGACGGGTGTATTTCATGGTGAAGTGTCCTTCATGGAGCTTGTGATTCCGGTTGGTAAACACGTTTTTTTATCGCCGAAACTCGAGGAGGAGCTTCGCCGGCAGCTCTATCTTTATGCCCTCGTGCCTTTTCCCCTGCTTCGATCCCTTCCTCCCGGGAGAAGGACTTCGGGCGCACCGGAACACGGGAAAATCGATGGCCGATAATCGCCATCGGCGCCTATGGTGCTCTGCAGCCTGAATTATCAGGACTCAATATACTTTTTGACGGTCCTCCGATCAAGTTCGGTCCGTTTGGCAACGGCTTCATAGGTTCCCATTTTTTTGTACAGGACCTTGCAGTATTTTCCCAGCAACTGCTGGGCAGTAAAATCGCCCTGGACCAGCAGTTCGTTGAAGGTGTCTGATTCCGTGCTGCGTCGAAGTATTCTATCTCCCTCGTATTGTTGTTTAAGGAGAATTCTCCTGGTGCACTGCTCCAGTTCGCGCACATTGCCGGGCCACGGATAGTCGGGCGGGACCTGCCGCTTGAGGGTTTGCAGCGTATTCAGCGCCAGTTCGGGCGATGTTCTGCCGATTATCCTCCGGACGGTATGGGCAAGGAGATGGTCCAGTTCATCGGGATTTTCCTGGATGCGCTGAAAAAGCGAAGGCACGGTGATGATATCGGAGCAGAGCCGGTAGTAAAAATCGTCCCGGAAAACCTTGCGGGTCCGCAGCTCCTCGATTGAGCGGTTTGTGGCGGCAATGACCCTGCCGTAAAAACGTTGTTTTCGGTGGCTGCCCACCGGGGAGAAGATCCGGTCCTGCAGGACCTGGAGCAGTTTTATCTGCACCGGGATGGAGACTTCGCCGATTTCATCGAGAAAAATAGCCCCCGATGGGCTGCACAGGGTGAAAATGCCGGCATGGCCTTCGATTGCGCCGGTAAAAGCGCCTTTTTTGTGCCCGAACAGCTCTGATTCAACCAGCTGTTCAGGATACTGGGAGAGATTGATGGAGATGAACACCCTGGTGAAGCTGTCGGCAAAACAGCGCTTCTTCTCGTCAAAAGGGATGTAGCCGGACCTGCCGATTGCCGAGGCCGCGAGCCCCTTGCCGGTGCCGGTTGGCCCGAGGAGCATGGTGGAGAAGTCTTCCATCCGGTTCCAGAGGTACTGGTCATAGATCCAGATATCGTGGGTGAAGATATTGTTCCACAGGCTGCGCCGCAGGTCTTTCATGCAGGGGCTTGTGCCCACTATCTGGTCAATGAAATAGAAGGCCCGGCGCATCTGGAAGAAGAGGGAGAAAAAGCGGACCGCTTCCTTGCGGGACACCCCCATGGAAATCATTTCTGCCAGGACGTCATCGGCAAAGCCCACCGTGCATGGTTCGTCGCCGCTGTCGATCTGCTCCCGGATATGGTGGTCGAAACGCGAACAGTACTTGTGGAACAGGTGAAAAAGGACCCCGTATTGAACCAGCTCCCGATCCTCGCCCCGGAAGTACAGAATAGGTTTGTCCGCCCCTGAACAGGTCTGGCGCAGCTTCTCCTCCACGACCCTGGTCAGCAGCTCGATCTGCTTCTCGCTGCTCAAGGGGGTTTTGGTCCTGGTGAGCTGGCTGTCCACAGCCGCCCGTTCATCACTGAAAGGATTGGCCACAATCGCCCGCCGCACCCTGGTGAAGAAATCCCTTTCCGCCGGTTGTAATTTCAGGTTCTTCATGATCAAAAATTGTACATCCGACATGCATTGAATGTCAAATTGTTCCGGAGCGTAATGGCGCCGCCCTAGCACTTTTTCCTGAAAAATTCGGAAAATCAGCTAGTTGAAAAAGGCCAAAAAAATGGCACGAGTCTGGCTATGGCTTGAGCATGCATCCACGTTCAATTCAACCAGGAGAAGTATCATGGAAAACAAAAAAAGCAACATCCCCAAAAGCAGCCTGTTTCGACTTGTCACTCTCTTTGCGGCAGCCTTTCTGCTGCTGGGCAGGGGAGGCCCCGCTGCCGAAGCCGCGGGCCTGCTCGTCGCCGATGGCGGTTTCGGCGGCGTACTCGAAATTGTCGAACATGACGTTCAGGTAACAATTAACAATGGCATTGCGGTGACCCAGGTCAACCAGGTTTTTCTCAATAAGGAAAACCGGCAGGTTGAAGCCCTGTATACCTTCCCGGTGCCGAAGGGAGCCTCTGTTTCCAACTTCAGCATGTGGATCAATGGCAAAGAGATGGTGGGCGAGGTGGTGGAAAAGAAGCGGGCCCGGGAAATCTACAACAGCTACAAGCAGCAGAGAAGGGATCCGGGCCTGCTGGAACAGACAAGTTACAAGACCTTTGAAATGCGGATATTCCCCATAGCGCCCAAGGCCGAACAGCGGGTGCAGGTCACCTATTACCAGGAACTTGATTTCGACCATGACTGGGCGACCTACGTGTACCCCCTGGCAACCACGACCAGGGCCCAGGTAGACAACCGGGTGAGCGGCCGCTTCAGCGTGTCGGCAAACATCAAATCGGTTGTTCCGATCACCGCTGTGCAGAGCCCCAGTCATGGAGACGCATTCCTGGTGGTCAACCATACCGACAACTACCATGAGGCAAGCCTGGAAAACCGTGACGGCGATCTTGCCCGTGACGTTGTGCTTGCCCTGCAGGTGACCCGGCCGGTCACCGGAATGGATATGCTGACATCGAAAACCGACGGCGAGGACGGTTACTTTGCCCTTACCTTAACGGCGGGCAAGGATCTTGAGAAAATTCAGACAGGCGGTGACTATGTCTTCATTCTCGACATCTCCGGCAGTATGGCCAATGGGGGAAAGCTCAATACATCGGTTCATTCCCTGGAGGCCTTCATCAAGGGCCTGGGACCTGACGACAGGTTTGAGGTCATCACCTTCAACAAGAGGCCGAACACCCTGTTCAATCAGTTGATGGATGCGGAAGAAGGCAATATCGCCAGAGCGGTTTCCTTTCTCAACTCCCAGGAGGCGCGCGGCGGCACCTCGCTGCAGCCGGCCATTGCGACCGCGTACAAGTACGGAACCGATGACCGCCCCTTGAACACGGTGATCCTGAGCGACGGCATTACCGAGCAGGACGAGCGGCGCGTGCTCATGGATATGATTCAGTCGCGTCCGGCCAATGTCCGGGTATTCTGCATAGGTGTGGGCAACGACATCAACAGGTCCCTTCTCCGGCAGATGGCCGAAGATGCCGGCGGACTGGCCGCCTTTCTTTCCCGCGGGGATGACTTTGAGCGCCAGGCCAAGGCATTTCGCCGCAAACTCATGCACCCGGTGGCAACCAACCTGCAGATACGTGTTTCGGGAATCGACGTGTACGACGTTGAACCGGAGAAACTGCCCAATCTGTATCACGGCATGCCGGTGAGGATGTACGGCCGGTACAAGGGAAAAGGGGATGGACAGGTGGACGTCACCGCCGAAGTCAATGGGCGGCAAATTGCGACAACCGCGGAGCTCTCCTTTCCCGGCCGGAACGATGACAATCCGGAGATTGAGCGCATGTGGGCCTGGCACCGGATGGAGCGGTTGAAACGCAGGCACGAAATGAACAGCAATCCAGCGCTTGTTGATGAAATAGTGCGTCTGGGCGAAGGATATTCAATCACCAGTGAATACACCTCGTTCCTGGTTCTGGAAAATGACGCCGAATACAAACGCTGGAAGATTGAACGGCGCAATGCCTCGCGTATTGAACGCGACAGAAGCGCCCAGCTGCGTGTGCGCCGGGAACTGGAAGCGCTCCGCACAAAGGCGATGAGCGAGATCGGCCCGGTGGAGAACATCAGCCCGGCCCAGGTCAAGCCGGCTCCGGTTGTGGCGCAGGCGCCCCGCAGGCCGGCCCCGCAAGCGCCTGCGCAGGCTTCGCCCCAGAATGCTCCTGAGCGCTCGCGCAGTTTTGATATGCCGCGATTCAGCGGCGGCGGCGCTATGGACCCGGTGAGTGCGCTCATCGGCATCGCCCTTGGCGGCGGCGCGCTTTTTGGCCGGAAAAAGAAAAAGTAGCCTGAAGGCCGGACAACAGGCCGAGACGGTCGGGGTGAGGGGGCAGGGCTCCGGGAGCTGGTTTTTCCTTGCCCCTCATCCCGGCCTTCTCCCGCGCGGGGAGAAGGAGTGGAAAAAATTGCTCCTGCCGGAACCAGATACATCATGGTGCGGGTCAATACCAATGCGGGTTAAGTAGTGTCCATCCAGAAACGGTCTTTTTGCCCGATCTCTGCGTTATGCTCAAAAAATTATCCTCGGAATATCACACATATGCCTGCGGTAATTTTTTTCGCATGCCTCGGAGTCTGGCGCTTACCTGACCTCGAACAAAAATCCTCGTTTCTGGATGGACACTAAGTGGTAATCACAAATTGATTAAGGTGCAGCAATGAAATCATGCAAAACCAGCTTCGTCAGTTTCGGATCAAGACTGCCGGTTATCTCCATCTCCGTGGCACTCCTGTCGCTGCTGTTGTATTTCCGCAGCGATATTGCCCCGTACCTGCAATATGACCGCGTATTGATTGCCGATGGCCAGTTGTGGCGGCTCATTACCGGCCATTTTACCCACTGGTCCTTTGACCATTTCCTCTGGTGCACCATAACCTTTATTGCCCTGGGGAGTATTTGCGAGCAGCTCAACAGGAAGGGATTTGTCATTTCGCTTGGTGCATCGGCATTCATCATCCCTGTTGTCAGCTGGCTTGCTGATCCCGGGATGCTTTTGTACCGGGGCCTGTCCGGCATCTGTTCAAGTGTTTTTATCGTCGGGGCAATGCTGATGATGCGAAAGGCGTTTGTTGACAGGGACTGGGCGAATCTGATTCTTCCCGCTGCCGCCGGTTTTCTTTTCTTCGGCAAAATTGTTTACGAGTTCATCAGCGGCCAGGCCCTGTTCGTCCACAGCAGCGACATGTTTTCCCCGGTGCCGCTGGCGCATCTCGTGGGGGGCGTCATCGGTTTGCTGACCGCAGCCTTTGTGGTTGTCAAGACCCGGAAGGGAGCCATTTACCCCGCTAGAGGGAAAGATCTCTCACGTACGCTCGAGATGTGCATAAAATGAATATTGTTTAAGCATTTTATGCACATCTTTTTGTTTGATCATTGTTGTGCCGCAGCTCCGTGGGCAGGTAAAAATAAACAATATCAGCTAATTAGAAAGAATAATCCGCTGCGCCGGCGATTTGGCACGGAGTGTGCTTTTGGTAGGGCACATCACCAGGCATTTCAGAAAAATCACAAGGATCGAGGAAAAGATGAAAACGAAATCCAGCACCACAACCCATACGACCGGGGGCGACCGAACTTTTGCGGCCATGGCAGCCTCCTACTCCCTTGGCGTTTTCAACGACAATTTCTTTAAACAGGCTGCCCTGCTCCTTGCTATCGGGGCCGGCCTGACCCATTTGCAGGGGACTGCCACCATGGTTTTTGCCCTGCCGTTCATCCTTTGTTCGGCTTATGCCGGCTGGCTGGCTGACCGGTTTCCCAAGAAAAATATCGTGGTCAACGGCAAGGCTCTCGAGTTTGTTGCCATGCTTGTCGGGGCGGTGGGGATTATTACGATGAACTGGTTCTGGATTATTGCCATGCTATTTCTCATGGGCCTGCAATCGGCAATTTTCGGACCGGCCCTCAACGGCTCTATTCCGGAACACTTTCCCGCCGATAAAATTACCCGCATCAACGGCAGATTGAAAATGTTTACGACTCTGGGGATCCTCATCGGGATTGCCTGCGCCGGTATCGCCCTGGATTTTCGCTCGCCGGTATTTGCTGAGGTGCCCGCGGGGCAGATCCTGATTGCCTGTACGGTCATACTCATTTCCGCTGCCGGTCTCATCGCAAGCCTGGGGATAACTAAATATCAGGCTGCCGCGCCTGATAAACCCTTTCCATGGGCCGGACCGTTTCATTCGCTGCGCGATGTGTTCGCCCTCAGAAAAGATCCCCTCCTCCTCCTGGCAGTGCTCAGTGACGCTTTCTTCTATTTTCTCGCCGCGCTCGTTGTCCTGATCATCAATACCTACGGAATCGATCAGCTCGGTCTTTCCCGAACCGTTACCAGCATGATGAGCGTCGCGCTCATGGTCGGGGTATCCCTTGGCGCTGTTTTCGCTTCCCGGATCGCCGACACCACAAACTGGACAAAAGTGCTTCTGCCGGGAACATCCGGCATGGCCGCCGGACTTGCCGCGGCTGCCCTGTCTGTTTACGTTCCCGAAGAGCACAGGGTTGCCGCCCTTTTTGCATCATTTATCCTGACCGGGTTCTGCGGCGGTTTTTTTCTTATTCCGATCACCAGTTTTATCCAGGTGCGCCCGAAGGATTCGGACAAAGGCCAGGTCATTGCCGTTGTCGGATTCTGCTCGTTCATCGGCATCCTGCTGGCGGGCCGGGTATATACTGTTCTGGATGGACTGATGGCGCCCGGAACCATGCTGTTCTGCACAGGCCTGGCAAGTTTTGGCGCCGCGCTCATCCTCATGGTGCTGCTGCGGTGGAACAGCGCGGTTGTCCGAAACATCCTTCACCTGGTGATTCGCAGCCTGCTCCGGCTTCGCTATGATATTGAGGTTGCCGGGTTGGAAAAGGTCGAAAAATCGAACAACGGCAGGGGAATCCTGTTCCTGCCCAACCATCCGGCATGGATCGATCCGGTGATCATCATGACCATCCTGCACAGGAAGTTTCAACCACGGCCGCTTGCCGATTATGAGGAAACGAACAAATGGTATATCCGGCCGCTGATGCGACTGGTCCATGCCATCAGGATTCCCAGCCTGGCTAAAAACGGCCGCGGGTCCAAAGATGAAATCACCAACGGCATCAACAGGGTTGCGGCCAGCCTGCGGGCGGGCGACAATGTAATCCTGTATCCGGCCGGAAGGCTGTATCGCTCGATGTATGAACAGCTTGGGGCCAAGAGCGCCGTGCATACCATCCTGGCAGAAAACCCCGGGCAGCGGATCGTACTGGTCAGAACCGGCGGGCTGTGGGGCAGCAGTTTCAGCTGGGCTGACGGCTCCCCCCGCCTGTCCCGACGATGGAAAACCTATCTTTCCTTCGCCCTGGCCAATTGCCTGTTCTTTGGGCCCCGGCGTAAAGTTACCGTCGAGCTGGCGGAGCCGGTAGATTTTCCGCGCCACGATGACCGGATTACCATTAATCAGGCACTGGAGCAATTTTATAATGTTGACGCGCTGCCCAACCTGCGGGTGCCCTATTTCTGGTGGCAGGGAAGTAATCCCATTGCCAGGCCGGACCCGGAAGATCAGGCTGTAGCGCGTGACCTTGCCAACGTGCCTGAATCGATAAAAACACAGGTGAAGGAGCACCTCCAGGAAGTTAACAAAATCACGGCCGTTGCCATGGAGGATAAACTGGCCGGGGATATCGGCATGGACAGCCTCGCACTCATGGAACTGGCCGCCTGGCTGGAAAAAGAATTCGGCATGCCCGTTGAAGACCTGGAATCCATCCGGACGGTCGGCGATGTGGCGCTTGCTGCCTGCGGCCAGGGCATGGGAACCGGGGAAGAGAACAAACAGGCCGTTCATCCCGCGTGGTTCTGGGGTGATGCCCGAAAAGATCTCGCGCTGAGCGGGACTGAGTCCATCTGCCAGGCCTTTTTGCGCAAAGCAAAGGCCCACCCTGACAAAGCCATTGTTGCCGACCGGATCAGCGGCGTGAAAACCTATCGCCAGTTTGTCATGGCGACCATGATCCTGCAGAAGAAATTGGGCGCCATTGACAGCCCGAATCTGGGGATCATGCTTCCCGCGTCGGTGAGCGCCTCGCTCTGTTACTTTGCGGCCCTGTTTGCCGAAAAGACCCCGGTAATGCTCAACTGGACCGTTGGCGTCAGCCATATGAAACACTGTCTTAAAACCGCGGGTGTCACGCATGTTGTTACCGCTAAGGCGCTGGTGGATAAGCTGCGCGGGCAGGGCGTTGATCTGGCGCCCCTGGATGTTGAATGGATCTATCTTGAGGAGATGCGAAAACAGATCACAGTGGTTGATAAGGCAAAGGCAGTGATCGCCGGGTACACTTCCTGGTCATCACTGGCCAAAAGCAGGGCAGGCGATACCGCGGCCATTCTTTTTACCAGCGGATCCGAGGCCCGGCCCAAAGCCGTTCCCTTGAGCCACGCCAATATCCTTGCAAATCTGGAGGATTTCAACGCGGTTCTGTCTTTCAGGGAAAGCGACCGGCTCCTGGGTATGCTGCCGCCATTTCATTCGCTGGGCCTGGCCGGCAATATTATCATGCCCCTGTGCCTCGGCCTCAAAACGACATATCATGCCAATCCGACCGAAGGCGGGATCCTGGCCAATCTCATAGAGCAGTACCGGTCCACGCTGCTCATCGGCACACCTACTTTTGTCAACAACATTCTCCGGGCGGCGAAACCCGATCAGCTTTCTTCCCTGCGTCTACTGTTCACCGGCGCTGAAAAATGCCCTGAATATGTGTACCGCCGCGTAAGGGAAGAACTGCCCGGCGCCGTTCTGTGCGAAGGATACGGCATCACCGAATGCTCGCCGGTGGTCAGCGTCAATACCCCTGCCGATCCTGTGCCGGAAACCATTGGCCGGATACTGCCGGGCATGGAGTACGCGATTGTCGATCCGGACAGCATGGATGCGGTTGAACCCGGCCGGCAGGGAATTCTTCTGGTGCGGGGCAGGAACGTTTTTTCCGGATACCTGGGCGTTGACGCTGCTTCGCCGTTTGTCGTCCATGACCACAGGAGCTGGTATAATACCGGGGACCTGGTTCGTGAGGACAGCAGTGGACTCCTTACCTTTTGCGGACGGCTGAAACGGTTCATCAAGCTCGGCGGCGAAATGATCTCCCTGCCGGCCATCGAGGCCGTTCTCCAGCAGCATTTTCCGGCCAATGAAGACGGCGATCCCGCCCTGGCCATCGAGGCCACCAGTGATGAGAGCCATCCGGAAGTCGTTCTTTTCACCACGTTGAGCATCGACCGGGAAGAAGTGAACGGGTGCATCCGCAAGGCGGGACTCTCCGCCCTGCACAATATCCGGCGTTTAGTGCGGATCCAGGCCATTCCCGTCCTCGGCACCGGCAAGATCAATTACCGTCAACTCAAGGCTGCTCTGGCATAATTCAGGATACTGACATGGAGGAAATCATGAATATTCAAGCGCATAACAGTACGAAGGCATTTGCGGGCGACAAAAAGGTCGGCAAATCACTGTTGACCCGGCCGGAAAATAAACTGAAACAGTGGCTGATCCCCGGAATTCCCCGGACCATTGAAACATACCATCTTACCATGGGGACTCTGGTGTGGTCCGCTGTCAATATTTTGATCGCATTTCATGTCCGCGATAATCCCGCCCTGCTGTGGGGAGTTTCGCTGATGATCGTCCTGCAGTATCTGACGGATCTCCTGGACGGGGAGCTGGGCAGGCAGCGGGAGACCGGACTTGTCAAGTGGGGGTTTTACATGGACCATTTCCTCGACTTTCTCTTCCTGTGCTCCCTGGTTTTTGTCGGGTACATGCTGGCTCCGGGCGGGACAGAGGCGTGGTGTTTTGCTCTGCTGGTAATCCTGGCTGCGTTTATGGTCAATTCGTTTCTCTCCTTCGGCGCTACAAACGAGTTTGAGATATATCATTACGGTTTCGGCCCCACTGAAATGCGGGTGGTCTTTATCCTCATCAATACCTTCCTGATTCAATTCGGCACGGCAAATCTTGACCTATTGATTCCGGCAACGGTGGGGATATGCCTGGCAGGATTGGTCATCCAGAGCTATCAGATTCATAGAAAGCTGTGGAATCATGATATGCGGGTGAAAAACGCAACAATGTAAAAATATAAAGCACTACTCCCTCTCCCGCCCGGGAGAGGGGGCCGGGTTTTTTGGGTTCGGGGATATTTACTAGCGTCCTTTTTTGAAGAGTTTATATATTGCCGAGAAGTCTTCCTGGTCAATGCCCTCTTCAAAGGTCCGGGCATAGAGTTCTTTGGTTACGGCTCCGGTAAAAAGGGTTTTTTTCTCTTCATAGGCCAGGTCCTGGAGGCAGTGAAGGTCCTTGTATATCAGGGCGCTGGAAAAGTGCGTTGAAAAATCCTCTTCAAGCAGCTTTTTTTTCTTGGCATTGAGCACCAGGGAGTTGCCGCCGCCCGCAGATAGAATTTCCACAACATCCTCTTTGGCAATGCCGATATGTTCGCCCAGGGAAAGAGCTTCGGCAAGGGTGGCCATGAAACTCCCCAGGGTCAGGTTGTTGATGAGCTTCATCTTTGTCGCCAGGGATGGTGTTTTGAGATAGAACAGATGTTTGCCGATATCTTCCAGCACCGGTTTGATTTTTTCATACCCGGATTCATCGCCGCTGATGAGCACGGTAAGGGCGCCCTGGGATGCGGGAACAACACTGCCAAGCACCGGCGCCTCAAGGTATACGGCCCCTGCCTTGCCGCACAACTCGTGGAAGATTGCTGCTTCGCGGAAATGGTTTGTGGTCAGATCGATGATGATTTTTCCGGAAATATCAGCGGACAAAAGGCCATCAGTTCCGCTGAGAATGGAATGGACACCATCGCTGTCAAACAGGCAGAGAAAAATAATTTCGCTTTTTTGCGCAACCTGGAGCGGAGAGGAAACCACTTCAGCATCAAGGCCCTCAGCTTTTGCCGGGGTCCGGTTCCAGACCGTGAGATTGTGGCCGCAATCGACAAGCCTGCCGGCAATTGCTCTGCCAAGATGACCCAGCCCGATAAATCCTGCATGCATTGCGTTTTCTCCTTTTACATATCTCTATGATTACCACTGAAAATCAGTAAGGATAGTACTGAACCTCGGGAAAATGTCATATCGACCGGCGGGAGATATTTTGTGCGTACAGGGAAAGATCTCTCACCTATGTTCGAGATGACATATGCCATTGTCACCTGTGTTTCGAGATGAAGTTTATTTTATTCCTTCGGCGCCTGTCATATCGACCGGAGGGAGATATCCTGGCGCGCAGAGAAAAAGATCTCTCACCCGGGTTTGAGATGACTTGTACCACCGTCCCACGGTCACCTGCAATCATATGTCTTTATCGCCCCGGTGAATGAAAAAGCTGTGTAAAAACCAGCCGATAACCATGCCGAGGGCCACCAGAAAGAAGAGCAGCAATGACCGGGACATCTGAACCGACCAGAACAGGAATCGAATTTCAGCCACCGCGACATTCTGAATTATGAACAGAGCAGTCAGGCCGATGCAAATGAGAATAAGGACTAATTTATAGTGCATGTTCCTCCTCTTTCAATTCATCAAAATCATTGCGGATCTTTTCAAGGTTTTCCCGGCAGTTCCGTCCGGGCGGCAATCTCCTGAACATAGGCTATCAAACCATTGAAGTAACCGCAATAGCGGCAGTTCAATTTTTCGATGGGATTGAGATAACTCAGGCCTCCGGCGATCTATGACTATCCCGCATTTTTCACAAGGGTTGTCGCGAGAAGCCGTAAAGTGACGTGGATGCCGATAGCGAGCCTTGCGGGACCTTCGAGGCCCTGAACCGAAAACACTCGCAGACATACTGGACGTATGTCGAGAATGTTTTCGGTGCTGAAACGCAGTGGGCATGGTGCTTTACGGTTTCGCAGTCCCGACGTGTCGGGATGAGAAATGCGGGTTAAATACATGCTTCTGGAGCAGGGGAAGCAGCTCCTCGACAAAGACCTGGTGTCCTCTGGGGTTGAAATGCCCGTCATATTTATAGTAGAGGGGCTTATTTACTGATTGGCGGCGGAATCTTTCGGTGACCGAAAGGAAAGGGATACCAACGGCGGCGCATATTTTTTTCAGCTCTTCGTCCGGTATGGTGGTGTGGAGCATTTCGGGATGGGTGGTAAACCCTATTTCTTTTCTGCCCTTCCAAACGTCCTCGCTCACATACGCCCCAAGGGGCATGCTCACCACGATGACCGGAGCTCCACCGGCAAATTTTTTTATGTTCTGCAGATGGTCCTGCAGTTTCCGCAGACCATCCCGCACCAGAGGCTCTTCTGTCTGCAGCGGGGTGGCAAAGTAGTGCGGATCAGATATGGCCATGCTCACAATGCCCGGGTTGAGATGGCCCTTGAGGAACATGTCTCTTGCTGTGGAGCCCATTGCATCAAAACGTGCCTTTCCTTCCCCCCGATAGCCGGCAGCTAGTTTTTCCGCCTGGCTTTGCCAGATTTTTTCCAGCAGGCGGTCCCTGGACCTGAAGGTTGATCCGCCGGCCAGGTGGTGACCAATGAGGCGGGAGGTATGCGGATAAAGGAATCGGGCGGTCCAGTCGAGCCCCCCGGCGATGCGGCTGAAGGGGGATGTTTTTTGTTGTTCCCGGTTTTGTCGGACCTGGCGGATTGTCTGGGCAAGGTCGTCCCCCTGCAGGATGGCGACAAGGATTATGTCGGGCTTGAGAAGGGGTATGGCTTTTTCGGCGACTTCGGCATACTCGGAGGGGCTGGCGCCGGGCCTGCCGAGATTGGCGATCTCAAGATCAAACCCCTGGGCCCGGAGCCGCTGTTCCAGGATTTTGGGCCAGGTCTGGTCCAGTTCGGCTCCCAT
The DNA here is from genome assembly GCA_023544645.1 of Desulfobulbaceae bacterium. Classification (GTDB taxonomy): domain Bacteria; phylum Desulfobacterota; class Desulfobulbia; order Desulfobulbales; family Desulfobulbaceae; genus UBA10518. The sequence goes on from JAMJFO010000021.1 coordinate 17,722, forward strand.
GCCGAAGGTGAATGAATCCCCGATGGCCAGAATCCGTGTGGTTGAACTGTTTTTTTCTCTATTCCATTCGCGGTCGCGGAATCCGAGCGAGTTGATCCTGGCTCTGTGGGAGAATTCAGGGGTCTGGTAGGGGAATTCAGAGCCGGGCGGGAAAAGAAGGCCCTGGGCGGATGTCCTGTCGGCAAATCGGGGCAGAACAAGGCGGTCGGCAAGACATGTGAGCCCAACAAAAATTATTAATGAGGCAAGGATCGACACGACCTTGAGTGTGGTGCTGGAACTCTTCACGTCAGTTTATTTCCCAGCTGGTCCATAAAGGTGTCTCAATGTGTTGCGATTATAACAGGATGTTTTCTGCCAGCGCGGCAGATTGCATCAAAATAATGCGAAGTTACATTTCATCGAAATGACGAAATTGTCAAGCGCTCTTCCTGGCTCATAGTCGCAGGGTTTTCCGGAACCCGGTCTGGAAAGAAAATCATTGGGCAGGATGAAAAAAGGACCGGCCATTGCTGGCCGGTCCTGATAAGAAGCTGAAAAATGGAGTGATCCTAGCTTTGTGTTTTTGCAGGGAGGTTGTGCGGATCCATGTGGCAGTCCAGGCAGTTGGTAAATCGCTTGTGCAGCTCTCCGCCGTGCGGTTCGCCATGACAGTCCCGGCAGGTGGTTATCTCTCCATGTGTGGGGTGACAGGTCGCGCACTGCAGGGCGGAGTGTTTGGTCACATTGGTCTGCAAATTGGAGTGCACGGTTTCGTGACACGCGCCGCAGGCTATGTTGGGAACTTCCTCGGGATATGCCTTGATGTCCGCGGCGCTGTGCGGCGAATGGCAAAGGAGGCAGTCCTTGTACTCCTGCTGCTTCATATGCGGGTCGTGACAGTCCAGGCAACTGGGGATGGCTCCATGGACCTCGGCATGACACCCCTGGCAGTTGACCTCGGTGTTATGTTTGCTGGGAAGCCTGGCAAACTCGGCGCCTTCGTTCTTGTGGCAGACACTGCATGTGACAACGCCTTCCTGGCCCGGTACGGCTTTATCCAGTTTGTCAAACTGGATAACCTTGGGAGCATGGGGTTGCTGATGGCACTCCATGCATGCCGGGAAATCCTTGCCATGGGGAAGATCATGGCAGTCCTGACACTTGGGCATGATCTCGTCCCAATTGCCCTTTCTCGGGTTGTAGGTATGGAATTGCTCATGACAGGTGGTGCAGTCGAACTGATGTTTGCCGCCCTTGTCCTGCAGCCATTTGAACTGATAGTTGTGGCACCTGCCGCACTCTACCGGAGTGAGCGGCTCGATTTCCATTGCATAGATCCCTGATGGTCCGGAGTCCTGCTCCTGTTTTTTGGCGGCGCTGCTTTCCGGCCCGCCGGTGTTGCCGGCGGGGCCACAGGCAGTCAGCAGAAAACACAGGCCAACCGCACAGATCGATGAAGGGACAAAGGTAGAATAATAGTTCTTCATATCTGCCCTCTTTTTTTATTTGAGCAGGCTATGCGCGCTCTGGTGACACTGGTTACACCCTTCGAATTTGCTCAGCATCTGTTGGTTGTGCGGTTCACCATGACATTCCTGGCACTGCGGAACAACCCCGTGTTTGCTGGCATGGCAGAATACACAATCAAATCCGGCATGCTTGGACGCCCCGGATTCAAGTGTGGTTTTGATGTCGTCATGACAGGCCCCGCACTCACTGTTGGGAATATCGGTGCCGTAGGCAAGCGTCAGGGGCTGGTGAACCTGGTGGCATTTGACGCAATCGTCGAATGTCTGTTGTTTCATGTGCGGTTCGTGGCAGTCCAGGCAGTCCGGCTTGTAGCCGTGCTTGTCATGGCAGTACGAACAGTCGACTTCGGCATGGGCGCTTGGGGCGGCGTTGACCTCGTCGACAACATTTGAATGGCAGGTGTTGCAGGCAGCTTTTACTTCACCTTGAAAGGTTATGTTAAGAGGTTGATGGGGGTTGGTGTGGCAGCCGAGACAGTTCTCAAGCGAAAAGTGGGGCTCACCCTCATGACAGGTTGAACAGTTGGGAATCAGCGTTCCTTTTTCCACTCCGGGAGGATGGGTTCCGTCATGACAGGTCAGACAGGTGACCTCTGTTTTATGCTTGGCTCCAGCCTCATCAACCTGCTGAACAAAAGTGATATGACATTTCTGACAGTCGTCATCATTGAGTTTGACATCTCCAGACGCGGCAGCGGCAAGCTGGGCATCAGTCATCAGGCCGGCAGTGACAAAACAGAGAAGCGCCGCCGCAGCAAACAGAAATGATTTTTTCATAATTTTCCCCCCTAACTCATTAATTCTCAAGTTTATCAAGCTGATCCGACCGCCGGATAACCTGTACGCAGCGGCCTGGATTGTTTATATCGTCGCAGTTGTCCATTTGGGATCGACACCTGGACCGTCTGGCGTTCCAGGCAGATAACCAACTGTTCTTCCGTGTTGAATGCCATGCCCGGCAAGCTGGTGTTTGCAACGTTTTCTCTTTCGGGCACTCTGCCAGCTTTATATTCACAACGTTCTATCGTTTTTAACATGAATCGTTATTCATTCGCAAGAAGAAGATTGTAAAATTTTCCCATGCAGTTAAATGGGTTATTTGCATGAGGAAAACTTTCGCTGAGGCCTGGAATTTGCTATGCTCAGTATTCATTTCTTCATAATCCTGAAAATTTCAGCCATGGAAACAACTATGCGACAAGATAAGAGAGCCGCGGATCAATTACGTCCGGTCAGTATAGAGTATGATGCCCAGCCCAATGCCGATGGTTCAGTGTTGATCAGGATGGGAGGAACCCACGTTCTTTGCGGGGTCAGTGTCGAGAACAAGGTGCCGCCTTTTCTGGTCGACACCGGCAAGGGGTGGATAACCGCCGAGTACGGCATGCTTCCCTGCGCCACAAATACCCGGGGAAGACGGGAGGCCGCGGTCGGCCGCTCCGGGCGGACCTTTGAGATCCAGCGCCTCATCGGGCGCTCCCTGCGGATGATGGTTGATCTGGGCCGGATAGGAGAGCATACCCTGCGGGTGGACTGCGATGTGATCAATGCTGACGGCGGCACCCGCTGCGCGTCGATAACCGGCGCGGCCCTGGCCCTGGAGCAGGCGCTGGGGAAAATGGTCAACAACGGCAGGCTGAACGCGATGCCTGCAATTCTGCCGGTTGCCGCGGTGAGCGCCGGTGTGGTGGATGGAACCGCGCTGCTTGACCTGGCATACGAGGAAGACTCTGCTGCCGAGGTGGACGCCAATTTTGTCATGGCCGGCGACGGGAGATGGATTGAAATGCAGTGTACCGCTGAAGGCAGGCCTTTTCAGCCGCAATTATTCTCCCGGATGCAGGAGCTTGCCGTCAAGGGTATCGGGGAACTGCTTACATTAAGGAATCTGCAGAAAACAACATAAACTCGTTTTCTGGTGCTTTCTGCGAAAACTCAGGATTGATCCCCGTCTCCAGGGTAGAGCCGGCGGAGTATTTCAATACCATCCGGCGTAAACAGCTTGCTATGGGCGGCGTCAAGAATCTGCCGGACATCCATGAATCCGCCGCTTTCGATCTCTTCCTCCTGGAGGGCGAACGGGCCTTCGTGCCGGCAACGGAAAATCCTGCCCCACACCTTGTTAGCTGCACCGGCAAAGTAGTGGTCGAAGCAGTGCGTCAGTGGTACCCCCTCAATGCCCAGTTCTTCCGCCAGTTCCCGTTCCGCCGATTCCTCGTAGTTCTCTCCGGCCAGCACGACGCCGCCGGCGGCGATATCATAGTATCCGGGGTAGACATCCTTGGTCATGGTCCGTTTCTGTACGTACAACTCCCCCGCCCGGTTGAACACCAGGATATAGCTGGCCCGGTGGATCAACTGCTGCTCCCGCATCAGCCGGCGTGAAACAGCAGCTATCTCGTTATTGTTTTCGTCAACGATCTGGACGGTTTCGTTTTGCGGATTATTCATGACTTCACGGCGCCCAGAAGATCCGGACCGGGGTTTTTTGCTGCCGCAGGATCGAGCGTACAGGCATTTCCTCCGGTGCTCCTCCTGCCAGCGCTTTGTCCAGCGTCTTTTTTTTACTCTCTCCGGTGATATGCAGGATGATCTGTCTGCTGTCGAGCAGCGCCGGCAGGGTCAGGGTCATGCGACCAAATGGCGCGTCGGGCGGCGTTATGGCGAGGCAGTTGCGCCCGGAGTGCATATCCAGCGCCCTGGCCAGCTGTGCGGCGCCGGGAAAGAGCGAGGCCGTGTGGCCGTCATCACCCATGCCCAGGATAACCATATCAAAGGGCCGCGGAAAGGCGTTCAATATTTCATGGCATTCCTGCTCGCCGGAATCAGCGGTGGCAGCGCTGTTTTTCAGGCCGATGAACCGGGCGGCAGAGGCTTCATTTTGCAGGAGCAGCGAGCGGACCAGGTGTTCGTTGCTGGAAGGCTGGGAATTGTCCACCCACCGTTCATCGGCCAGAGTGATGCTGACATGCTGCCAATCGATTTTTTTTCGCGAAAGCTGACGAAAAAGAGGTTCGGGCGTTGAGCCGCCGGACACGACAAGACCGGCCCTGCCTTTTGCGCGGACGGCCCGGGCCAGACAACCGGCTATTTCGTCGGCCAGGTTTTCTACCAGTTCAGGAGCTGCGGTAAAAGCTTGCAAGGTGACTGAGTTCTCGGGCATGGCTTGTGGTATGGTATTATCAGATTATATCCGGTCGATTGCGGAATTCCCAGCACCGGTGTATCCGCGGGTTTTTCTTGAAATCCTCCGGGATCGTGGCCGCGGTGATTTCCCGGACGTCAAATTCTTCCTCCAATGAATCGGCCAGAGAGAATTTGCGGAAATTGGTGGAAAAAACCAGCAGCCCGTCCCGGGACAGCCGCTGCATGCAGAGCCGCAGGAGCTGCTGGTGATCTTCCTGCACCGTAAAGGTGGTTTTCCGGTGCCGGTCATTGGAAAAGGTCGGCGGATCGACAAAGATAAGAGCGAATCGTTCCCGGCAATGCTCGAGCCATTTGATGCAGTCCTGCTCTATGGTTTTATGCTGCGGCCCGCCAAAGCCGTTCAGGGCAAAATTTGCCCTGGCGCGCTGCAGGTACGTTGCGGAAGCATCAACCGTGGTGGTGGCCGTGGCGTTGTGCATGAGGGCATGGACGGTGGCGCTGCCGGTGTAGCCGAAAAGGTTGAGAAAGGTTTTTCCCCGGGCCAGGGCGCCAAGCATGGCGCGGGTTGACCGGTGATCGAGAAAGAGGCCGGTATCGAGGTAGTCGGTGAAATTGACCAGGAACCGGCACTGCTGCTCCCGGACCTCGAACAGTTTTCCCCCGGCGGCTTGCTTCTGGTACTGTTTTTTCCCCTTCTGCACCCGGCGGGTCTTGATAAAGACCCGGCTGGGCGGAATATCGAGGGTATGACGGATGGCGCTCAAACCCGTCTGCAAACGGTGGTGGGCTATTTTCCCGTCCACGGTCGAGGGCGGGGCATATTCCTGGACATGGACCCACTCTTCATACAGGTCAACGGCAAAGTTGTATTCCGGCATATCGGCGTCATATACCCTGAAGCAGGTTATATCCTCGCGCTCTGCCCAGGGCCGCAGGGAAGTATAATTTTTCACCAGCCGGTTGGCAAAATCAAGGCCTTCCATTGCCGGATCGGGCGGAACCGGGTCCGGCCGGGCGCTTGAAATAATTTCATTATGCCGGGCGATGCCGCTGTGGAGTTTACACTTGATCGGGCCGTTGTACAGGCGGTAGCTGTCCTGCCACTCCATCTTCAGGGATCCGATCAGGTCAGGGTTGGCTGCAAAAAAGCCGATCTGCCAGTCGTATAATTCCTGCCCTATTTTTCTGCCGATGCACCGGTACAGGTATTTTATTTCCTCCCTGTCGGACAGGCGCTCACCATAGGGGGGATTGATCAGGACCATGCCATTTTTGTGCGGCCGCTCCAGGAAAGCAAGCTGGCGCTGGCTGACCTGGATTTTTTCCTCCAATCCGGCGGACTCGATATTCTGTCGGGCGGCTTTGACCGCGTGGGGATCGGCGTCATAGCCGATGATTAGCGGCCAGGGTCTCTCCAGGCCTTCCTCTTCGCGTTGTACGGCCTCGCTGACCAGTTTCTCCCACAGCACCGGATCGTGACGGTTCCAGGCCAGGAAGCCGAAGGATTTGCGCTGCAGGCCCGGGGCCACGTCCCCGTAGACCATGGCCGCCTCGATCAGCAGGGTGCCGCTGCCGCACATGGGATCCAGCAGGACTGCGTCGGCCGGGAAATCAGGAGTGAAACCGGCAAAATGGACAATCCCGGCGGCCAGTGTCTCCTTCAGGGGGGCTTCAACACTCATTGTCCGGTACCCCCGGCGGTGCAGGCTTTCACCGGACAGATCAACCGCCAGGGTGGCCTGTTCGCCGCGCAAATGGAGATTGAACCGGACACCGGGCCGCGCGGCATCGACGTCCGGCCGCCGGCTGGTCCGGGAGCGGAACTGATCGACGATGGCATCCTTGACCCGCAGGGCGGCATATTTGCTGTGGCTGATGGGTGAATCGGTAATGGTGCTGAACACGGCAAAGGTGGTCTTGCCGCTGAAGTGTTCGTCCCAGTCTATCCTGCCCGCCTGCCGGTACAGGGTGTCGGTGTCCGGGGCATCAAACCGGGCGATCTGCAGCAGTATCCTGGAGGCAAAGCGGGACCAGAGGCACATCCGGTAGCCGGCTTCCAGGCTCCCTTCCCATGAAACCGCGCCGGGGTTGATGAGGGTATTCCGGCCTCCCTGGGCGCGGATTTCCCCGGCAACCAGTTCTTCAAGGCCTGCTCCGCAGGTGGCGGCGAAAAGGAGGTCCGCCTTTTTTTTTCTTCTGGGCTTAACGTATGTCGGCAAGGCTTTTTTTCCTGGGTTGTAAAAGAGGATCCCGGAAGGGATTGGCAAAAATCATCATAGTCGTTTCACCGGGTTTTCACAATGAGGATTGTGGAATTATCCGGGGTGTCGGTGCCGGAGCCGGTCAGCCGGGGATTTGCTGCGGACGGCGGCGCATGACCATGAAGTAGAGGACCGGGACCGCCATGCGGCTGATGAGCAGGGAGGCGATCTCGCCGAACATCAGCGATATGGCCAGGCCCTGGAAAATGGGGTCGGCAAGGATGACCGAGGCGCCGACCACTACCGCCAGGGCGGTAAGGAGCATGGGGCGGAACCGGATGGCCCCGGCCTCGACCACCGCTTTTTCCAGGGGCAGGCCGTGACGGATGCGCAGTTCAATAAAATCAACCAGGATGATCGAGTTGCGGACCACGATTCCGGCCCCGGCCATGAAGCCGATCATGGAAGTGGCGGTGAAGAAGGCGTTAAAACCCCAATGGGCCGGGAGGATGCCGATCAGCGAGAAGGGAATGGCGGCCATGACCACCAGCGGGGTGATGTAGTCCTTGAACCAGCCGACCATGAGCGTATAAATGAGAATCATGACAACACAGAAGGCCAGGCCCAGGTCGCGGAACACCTCAAGGGTGATGTGCCATTCGCCGTCCCATTTCATGGCCGGTTCAAGGTCGTTGAATGGCTGATTCAGGTTGTAGACCCTGATGCCGCCGTCGGCAAGGTTGGTATTGTAGCCGGTTATCTCGCTGATCTTCCGGTTCATATCGAAGATGGCGTACACCGGGCTTTCGGCGGCACCGGCAACATCCCCGGTTATGTAGATCACCGGTTTGAGGTTTTTCCGGTAGATGGGCTGGTCAATGGCGACGTGCTCGATATTGACCAGTTCCCGCAGGGGCACCAGCGGGGCCTCGGGGTTCATGGGTGAGCGGATGAAGATATTGAGCACCCGTTCGATATGCGCCCGCAGATCACGGGGCAGCTCCAGAATGATGTTGATCTCCTCCTTGTCCGGAGGCTGATGAAACAGGTCGATGGACATGCCTTCTACGGCCATGTGGATGGCCCGGGTAATCTCTCCCTCGGAAATATTATTGAGCGCGGCTTTTTCCTTGTCCACGGTGATGACGGTTTTGCTGCGGTCTTTTTCCCGGTACCAGTCAATGTCCACCACACCCTCGGTGGATTCGAAGATTTCTTTTATTTCGGTGGCGAGTTGAAGCCTTTCCTTGTCCGTGGGTCCGTAGATTTCAGCTACCAGGGTCTGCAGCACCGGAGGACCGGGCGGCACTTCGGCAACAGCCACGGTGGCGCCATATTTTTCGGCGATCTCCGTCACCCCGGGCCTGATCCGTTTCGCGACATCGTGACTTTGCAGTTTCCGTTCGTGTTTGGGCAGCAGATTAACCTGGATATCCGCCATTTCAGGGTTCTGGCGGAGGTAATAATGGCGGACCAGCCCGTTGAAATTATAGGGTGCCGCCGTGCCGGCATAGATCTGGTAATTGACCACTTCCGGTTCATCGGCAATGACCGCTGCCATCTCTTTCGCGACCCTCGCTGTGTGCTCCAGGGGTGATCCTTCCGGCATATTGAGGATGATCTGGAATTCGGACTTGTTGTCAAAGGGCAGCATCTTGACCTTGACCAGTCCGAAATAGACCATGGAGGCTGAGCCGAGAAGCAGGGACACGATGACCACAAAGAACAGGAGGCGCATGAATCCGTGGGCCAGGAGCGGGTCCATGATCCGGTGGTAGATCCGGGTAAAAAAATCATCGGGCATCTGCTCCATGGGATCTCCATGGCTGTCCGGTCCCGAAGCCCGGGGTTTTTTCAGGACATGGACCGCCGCCCAGGGGGTGACGGTAAATGCGATGATCAGGGAAAAAAGCATGGCCGCCGAAGATCCGATGGGTATGGGCCGCATGTATGGTCCCATGAGGCCGCCGACAAAAGCCATGGGCAGGATGGCGGCGATTACCGCCCAGGTGGCGAGGATGGTGGGATTGCCGACCTCGATCACTGCCTCTATGGCCAGGGTGAGTACGGACCGGTCTTTATTATATGGCAGGCGCATATGCCTGACAATGTTTTCCACCACCACGATGGCGTCATCAACCAGGATGCCGATGGAAAATATGAGGGCAAAAAGAGTGATCCGGTTCAGGGTGTAGCCGTAGAGGTAAAAGACCAGCAGGGTCAGGGCCAGGGTCGAGGGTATGGCCAGCATGACCACGACGGATTCCCGCCAGCCGAGGAAAAAGAGGATCAGCAGGGCAACACCGAAGACGGCAATACCCATATGCAGAAGAAGTTCGTTTGATTTTTCCGCGGCGGTCTCACCGTAGTCCCTGGTAACACTGACCTCAACGTCCGCGGGAATCAGTATGCCCTTGAGTGAGTCAACTTTGGCCAGGACCGTTTCCACCACATGCACGGCATTGGCTCCCGGTCTTTTGGCCAGGGAAAGAGTAACGGCTGCTTCCTCCTGGCTGCCCGGTGAGCCGAAGAGGACATAGTTTCCGGGTTCTTCCGGGCCGTCGATGACAGTTGCGACCTCGTCAAGATAGATGGGTCTGCCTTCATGGGCGCCTACTACTATCCGGCCGATCTCTTCGGCAGAGGAGAGAAAGGCGCCGGTCTGCAGGGTCATCTGGCTGTTCATGGACTGCAGGGTGCCGGTACGGGACTGGCGGTTGGCCTGCTGCACCCTGGGCGCCAGTTCGGCAACCGTCAGGTTGCGGGCGGCCAGCAGGAGGGGGTCGAACTCTATCCGCACCTCGCGGCGGGTGCCGCCGATCAGCTTGGTTTCGGCGACATCACCAATGCTTTTCAGGGAGTCGTCCACCTGGGCGGCCAGTCGGCGCAAGGTGAAATGGTCGTACCTGCTGCTGTGAAAGGTCAGGGCCAGAATGGGCACGTCATCAATGGTATGGGGCTTGATCAGCGGCCGGGAAACTCCGTGGGGGATGCGGTCAAAGTTTGTCTCCAGCTTCTGGTTGAGATTGACGATGGCATTTTCCAGGTCTTCTCCGACGAAAAATCGTGCCACCAGCAGACTCTGGCCGGGCATGGATGTCGAGTAGATGTATTCGATGCCGGGCAGTTCATAGAGCAGCTTCTCCATGGGGATGGAAACCCGCTCCTCCACTTCCCTGGGGGTGGCGCCGGGCATGGAAACCATGACATCGATCATGGGAACCTTGATCTGCGGTTCTTCTTCCCTGGGGAGGACGATCACTGCGAGCACTCCCAGCAGGAGGGAGGTTACAATCATGACCGGGGTCAGTTTCGAATCAATAAAGGCCCTGGCCATGCGGCCGGCAAAGCCGGGATGTTCCTCTGGCGGTGTCGCGTTGTTCATTGGACTGCTTTCACCGGCTGACCATCGACCAGTTCGGAACTGTTGGTGACGGCTATGACTTCACCGGGGTCAAGTCCGGCAAGTATCTCCACCTGGTCCCCGATGCCGGCGCCGGTTCGAATGAGGCGGAGATGAGCCTTGTTGTCACTGATGACAAATATTCTTTCCATCTGGCCGAAAGTATGAACGGCTGCTGACGGAACGAACAGGGATTCTTTCATGCTGCCGGGAATGATCACCCTGGCAAACTGGCCGGTACGAAGCTGCGGCAGGGAATCAATGTTGATCTTGACTGTAGCTGTTCGTGAAAAAGGATCGGCAACCGGGGCGATCTCGGCGACCACGCCCTGGAGGTCGAGACCGACGACCGGAATGTGAACACCAAGCATGTCACCGGTTTTGATCTGCAGAATCAGCGCCTCCGGAATCGATGCTTCCACCTGGAGACTATCGCTGTTTTCCATGCGCAGCAAAGGAGCGCCGGGAGTGGCAAGGTCGCCGACGCTGGCAATTTTGGAGGTTATCACCCCGTCAAAGGGTGCGGAAATCGTGGTGTAGCTCAACATGGAGAACGCTTCCCGGTGCGCGGCTTCCGCTATTGCGTACATCTCTTCAAGAGACTTTACCTTTTCCGGGGTGGCGGCTTGTTTCTGCAGCAGCTTTTGCTCACGCTCCAGGTTCCTCCGGGCCTGTTCCATCTGGGTTTGAGCCTGGAGGACTCTGGCGGATATTTCGGCGGCGCTGATCTTTACCAGCAGCTCGTCTTTTTTGACAACTGATCCCAAAACAACAGGCATTTCCGCAATGGTACCAGTGATCTTGGAGGCTATCAGCGCTTCGTTAACAGCGCGGACCGTTCCCACAACTTCGGTTTGCAGGTGACCTTCATGGGCGGCGACCGTCATGGTCCGGACCTCGGCAACGGGCAGATCGACTGCCTTGGGGCTTGATTTTTCATCTGCCCGGCAACCGGCCAGAACCAGCAGGGCAAGAAATAGACTAACTTTGGCAAGTCGTTGTATCATGTCGTTTACCTGTATTCCCTCAAATCCGATTTCATGAACCGGCATCGGCGCTGCCGGCATCTGCGGCAATTTCGAATTGCGTCAGGCCCAAAGCCCTGCGAAGATCGGCAACGGCGATTCTTTTTGCTGTCAGGGCATGGGTTCTGCGGACCCTGGCATCGGTCAACCGCTTTTCAACATCAATAAGTTCCGAAGAAAGGAGGAGGCCTTCCTTGAAGCGTTCCCTGCTCAGGTTTGCACTTTCTTCAGCCTGTTCAACCATCTTCTCCGTAACCTGCACCCGCTGCTTTGCCTCTTCCAGAGCCAGTCTGGCCTGTTCAACCTCAAGACCGATGGCCAGGGAAAGTTTTCGCCGGTATTCTTTTTGCTCCGCCAACCTGGCTTTTGCCGCGGCAACCTGCGCCTCTGTCTGCCTTCCGGCAAAGAGGTTGAAGTTGACCTTGATGCCGGCGAGCCAGGAGTTGCCGCTGCCGTCAAATTCGTAGCCATGGTCGACCTGGTATCCGGCAAAGGCATCGGCAGTGGGATAGTACCCGCCCTGCGCCTGTCTGACCCTGGCATCGGCGGACTGGATGGCAGCGGCGAGTTTTTTCAGTTCAGGGTGCTGATCCAGAGAAAGATCTGCAGGGCTAAATTGATCGGTTGCACAGTCGGGAGCAATGGTGACTTTGCCGTGGTCCAGGCCCAGCAGGTTCAGGAAAGCCCTTCTGGCCAACTCCAGTCCGTGCCTGGCCCGGATCAGGTTTTCCCGTGCTTCGGACCGGTGCACCTCGAGATTAAGCAGGTCGGCTTTCAGCAGGTCGCCGGCCTCGTGCCTGGCCTGGGCGGCCTGGAGGGATGCTTCTATTGCTTCCAGGGAGGCTTCGCCGGCTACGATGGTTTCCTGGGCCTGAATGATGGTGAAGAGGGTTTTGACCACCGCAAATCCCAACTCTGAACGGACCAGATCCATTTCATGCCGGGAAACGGTGCTGCCGGCCTCTGCAGCGTCAAGACCGGCCCGGTCTCTGCCCCCGTTGTACAGCCTGTAGCTGAGGGTTGCGTTCATGCTCAGGTTGTCGGTGACGCCGGGATCGTTAAAATCAATGGTGTCATCGAACACGCCCTGGTTGAGTATGTTGCCGAACGAATACATCGGATTATTGGTCTGCTGATAGGAGGCGTTGAGGTCCAGGCGGGGATAAAATGCGGCGTTTGCCTCCTGGACAGCTGCCCGGGCAATTGCTATCCGCTGCCTGGCAATGGCCGTATCGGGATTATTGGCCAGGGCATAGGCAACCGCGTTTTCCGGGGTCCATTCTTCCGGAACAGGTGGATTGCTCCGGGCCATGACCGGTGTCCGGACAATGGCTGAAAGGAGCAGCAAGAGCATAAGCGTTGCGGTGATGCGTTTCATAAACACGTTTGTCGGTCCAAGCGGGTAATCCATTTTTTTCACATCTGCAGCTTGTATCAGTAGGATCCGGTTTCCCCCTCTCTCGTATTCATCTGCAATATTTAACTATTTTGCAGGCGGGCGCAACTCTTTTATTTAATTATTTTATTAAATTCTTAATTTCTGCTGTTACCCGGGAATACAACATATCGATTATTGTTCTTGCCAGGGTGCCTGAAAACCGACAGGACAACCAGGCAGACAAAGGGCGCAGCTGGGTGAATAAATTGCGTCTGGTATAATAAAACTGCAGCAGCGGGTGGTCAGGAGGGTGAAAACTTTTTCCGGAAATATTCCGTTCAGTCCGGTAGAACAGCCAATGCGGTGTCGGGTGAAACATATGATCCGACCGGTATAAAGCGCACAGCGTGCCGATAAAATTGTGGCGCAGTCAGGGGGGTGACGACGCCGGAAGCGGGGAGTTTTGCCCCGTCAAACGATTACATGATTGTTTTCACCGCCGTGTCGGCAAGGGCCACTATTTTTGCCGGCAGAGCGCCCATGATGATGATCAGCAGTACCAGCGCGATGCCGACAGTCTGGGTGAAACCGTCTACCACAACATCAGGCCGATCCTCGGGGTCCGTTGTATAGGCGGCGCGGACTACGGAAAGATAGTAATAGATGGCAATACCCGTGTTGATGGCGGCCAGGATGACCACGATCAGGTGAATGAGGCTTTCCGGTCCGGCGCTGAGGGTGCCGGTCAGGAGCATGAATTTACCCATGAACCCGACAAATGGAGGAATGCCGGCCAGCGCGAACAGGCCGACCGCGAGAATAAAGGCCAGCACCGGCTGACGTTTATGCAGTCCTTTCAAATCATCGATTTCCAGGTTCTCGCCATTTTGCGAGACATTGCACAGAACCAGAAAACAGGCCAAATTCATGACCACGTAACCAGAGATATAATAGATGGCAATGGCATATCCGCCGGGATCCATGGTCAACAGGCCAAGGAGGATGAACCCGGCATGGGCGATTCCGGAAAAACCGAGCAGTCGTTTGACATCGGTCTGGACCAGCGCGCTGAGGTTGCCGTAGAACATCGAGCAGAGGGCCAGGAACATCAGCAGGTAAACCAGAAACTGAATATTGCCTGAACTCATGGAGGTGATCCGGATGAGCAGGGCAACAGCAGCCAGTTTCGGGACCGTGGCAATAAAACCGGTGGTCTCGTTAGACGCCCCCTGGTAGATGTCCGGAACCCAGAAATGCATGGGAAAAACAGCCAGTTTGAAGAAAAAACCCGCCAGTACCATGATGATGGCAAAGAGTGCGGCCGGCTGGGGCGCGGTCTGCAGGCCTGTCAGAATTTCGTTGAGATAAGTGCTGCCGGTGAGGCCGAAAATATAGCTCATGCCGAACAGCATGAAACCGGTTGCCAGGACACCGAACAGTATGTATTTGATACCGGCCTCCATCTGCATCCGCAGCCCGGATTGATCGCTGCGCATGGGCACCAGCAGGTACAGGGCAAAAGAAGAGAGCTCAAGTGAAACAAAAATGGAGATCAGTTCAACCGAGCTGACCACCATCATCAGACCCAGGGCGCTGAGAAACAGAAACATGTAGTATTCGGGCCGGACAGATTCATCAATGTCCTTGAGATTCTGGCCGAAGATAAGGGCAATGGCGAGGCCGAAGCTGATCATCAGCTTGAACAGCTGGGAGTAGAGATCGATCTCGTAGCTGCCGAAAAAGATGGTGGCCTTGCTGTCCAACGCGACCAGGGCGGCGATGAAGGTGACCACGCCGAAGATGACCGCCGCGTTTTTGACCTGATTGAAGTCAAGTCGGCTGAACAGACTGAGAACAAAAAATGCTGCCGCCCCTGTCAGGAGCACTAATTCCGGTAGAATAGCCATTGGTATCCTTTCCTAGCGTTTCTCTCGTAAAGTAATAATATCCCTACCGCAGTACCGCTTGCGCGATCCCCTGCTGCTGCCAGCTGTGCAGCTGATCCAGCAGAGAGGCAACCGAGGTATGCATAAGGTCGATAAAAGGCTGCGGTCCAAGCCCGATCCAGAACACAAAGATGAGGAACGGGGTAAGTGTTATGATCTCCCGGAAGTTCAGGTCGACAAGATATGACTGGTCGGGATTGTTGGTTCCCCCCCAGATGACTCTCTGCAGCATGCGGAGCATATACGCCGCCGCCAGGACAGCGCCGGGAATGGCGGCAAGGGCGAGAAAGATATCGGCCTTGAAAGTGCCTGCCAGGACCAGGAACTCACCGATGAACGAGTTGGTTCCGGGAAAGCCGAACGAGGACAGGGCGAAAAAAGCGAGAAAGGTCACGTACCACGGCATGTATTTGCCCACACCGGCGGCTACGCTCAGTTCCCGGCTGTGGGTCCGTTCGTAGATCATGCCCACGCAGAGGAACAGGGCGCCGGTGGTGACACCATGGTTGATCATCTGCATGATCGCCCCTTCAACACCCTGGGTGTTGAGGACAAAAATGCCAAGGGTGACAAAGCCCATATGGCCGACACTGGAATAGGCTATCAGCTTTTTCATGTCGTTCTGGGCCAGGGCGGTGAAACCGCCATACAGAATGCCGGCGATGGACAGCCAGAGGATGAACGGGGCAATGATAAAGGTTGCGTCCGGGGTAATGGGCAGGCAGAACCGGAGAAAACCGTAGGTTCCCATTTTCAGCAGCACGCTGGCCAGGATGACCGAACCGGCGGTCGGCGCTTCAACATGGGCGGCGGGCAGCCAGGTGTGGAAAGGAAACATCGGCACCTTGATGGCAAAGGCCAGGAAGAAGGCCAGGAAAACAAGGATCTGGAATGTGACTGAGTAGTTCTGCCACATCATGTCCGGGATAAAGAAACTGCCGTTTTTCAGGTACAGGGCGATTATGGCTACCAGGAGCAGTATGGAACCCGCCAGGGTGTAGAGGAAAAATTTGATGGACGCGTATATTTTGCGCGGCCCGCCCCAGATGGCAATGAGCAGGTACATCGGAATGAGCATGAACTCCCAGAGGACATAAAACAGAACAAAGTCCAGGGCAACGAAAACACCGATCATGGAGGTTTCCATGATCAGCAGGCAGATCATGAACGGGGTGACCCTGGCCTTGATGTATTTCCATGAGGCCAGCACGCAAAAGGGCATGATCATCGTGGTCAGCATGACCAGAAGGATGGAAATGCCGTCAATGCCGATGACATAGTTGATATTCAGCTGGGGGATCCAGCTGTGGTTTTCAGCAAACTGGTAGCTGGGCGTTGTCGCGTCGAAACCGGTGACCAGGGGTATTGAGAGAATGGCGGTGATCGATGTGACGGTCAGGGTCCAGAACCGGGCGAATGAATCGCTGGAGGAAAAAAGCATGACCACGGCCCCTGCCAGCGGGAAAAATATCAGAAAACTGAGCAGGGGAAATCCCTCGTTGATGATCAGGTTATCCATTACCTATGATCCCTTTATGCAAGTTGAAAAAGAATATACGAGATCAGCACGACCGCAGCAAAAGTCGCAGTGAAATAAATTGTATACTGGATCTGTCCGCTCTGCAGGACGCGTACCCTGCCGCCAATGGCCCGGACACAGCGGGCAATGCCGTCTACAACCCCGTCAATGCCGTGCCAGTCAAACCAGCTCCAGAAACGGGATATGGTCATGAGCGGACCAAGTCCGACAACGCGGTATGCTTCACCCCAGGCCGTATCGAACCATTGGATGGGATGTTTGGCGATCCACAGGAACAGGCGGCCGCCGCGGCGGTAGAACCAGTCCATATCCAGGCATATCTTGTCTTCCGGCACCAGGTACTTTTTGAGAAAAAAGAATGCCAGCGCCGCAAAACCGAGGATCTGGAGGGTTTCAGCAATGTGGTAGCCGTCGTAGGGATGGTAGTTCACCGGATAGGGCAGCAAGCTGTACAGCAGGCCCGGCGCGCTGCCGACAATAATACAGAGGGCGGCTCCGGCGGTCATGGCCATCTGCATGTTCCAGGTGGGATCGCCGGCCTTTTCCCAGGTTTCCTCGCTGCAGTTGTTTTTGCCGAAAAAGAGGAAATAGGGGAGTTTCAAACCGTTATACATGAAGGTGCCTGTTGCGCCGAACATCAGCAGCCATGCCGCCCAGTTCAGGTGGGATTCAAACCCGGCGCTGATAATCATCGACTTGCTGACAAAAGCGGCAAAGAAGGGGGCGGCGGAAATGGACAGGCAGCCGATGATGGTAAAGAACATGGTGGCCGGCATTTTTTTGTACAGACCCCCGAGTTCGGTGAACTTGGACTTGCCGGTCATATACAGGACCGAGCCGGTTCCCATGAACAGCAGTCCCTTGTAGAGAATATGGGCCACCGCATGGGCCGATGCACCGTTGATCGCCAACTCGGTGCCGATGCCGACGCCGGCGACCATGTAGCCGACCTGGCTGACGATGGACCATGCCAGCAGTTTGCGGATATCGTTTTCCATGACAGCGTAGATGACGCCGTACAGGGCCATGATGACCCCGAGCACTACCAGGATGTCAAATCCGGCAAAGCCCCGGGCCAGGGTATAGACGGCAGTCTTGGTTGTAAATGCGCACATGAAGACCGAGCCGTTGAATGAGGCTTCGGAGTAGGCATCGGGCAGCCATGAATGCAGCGGCACGATGGCGGCGTTGAGGCCGAAGCCGATCATGATCAGCCAGGTGTAGAGTTCCGGATGGGCGACATCCATCAGATCAAAGGCTATGTCGCCTACAGCCTGGTAGCGCAGCATGATGCCGGCGAGCAGGATGATGCCGCCGATGGTGTGGATGATAAGGTAGCGGTATCCGGCCGCCAGGGAGCCTTTATCCCGCCGGAACCAGATCAGGAAGGTCGAGGCAAAGGCCATCATCTCCCAGAAGAGAAACAGGCTCAGGTAGTCGCCGCTGTAGATGGTGCCCAGGGAGCCGGCAACATAGAACCACGCTGCTATATGTTCCTTGGCATTGTCGACATGCAGTCCGTACAGGGTGCCGATGATGGCCATCAGGCCCATAATAAGGGCAAAGATTGTCGAGAGCCGGTCAACCCGTCCGAACTCCAGCTGCCAGTCCATGAACTGGTAGACGCCGTGAACGCCTGACAGGGCGGTGTTGGAGACAACCGCCGCCATTGCCAGCAGGGGCACCAGAAAAAGGTATGGTTTGCGCAGCGGCCCCCGGATAAAAGGCAGGATCAGGGCGCCGATGAGCAGGATCAGGGCGGGGTGTATGAAAGAACTGGTCATTGATATCCCCCCGGTCTATGCCTGCTCACAGGAGCTTTCGTGTTTTGCGCCGCTGCAGCCGCAGCAGGACTTGCTTTCTTCATCATAGAAATCCTTTCTGGCCATGATCCCTGAATGCCCGTACCAGTAGGCGACTCCAATGATTATTGCCGCCGCGCCGAATCCGAACAGCGACCAGAAGAACGGCACGTTCTGTTCGACCCAGGTATGGGCGTGACTCTTGTCGACGTACAGGCTGTAGGCCAGCACCAGGGCAAGAATTCCGTAACAGGTCTTGATGACCGTATTCAGCCGGTCACGCAAATACTCAATAATGGTGTTCATCCTGTCACCGCCTTGACAAATTGCATCATAAAGTTGGGGTAAATTCCGATAATCACTGAAATGGTTACCGCGATCAGAATCGGCACCAGCATGGACAGCGGCGCCTCCTTGATGCCCACGGCCGCCCCTGCCGGCAGCTTACCGAAAAAGGCCTTGTAGGTCACCGGGGCAAAGTAGCCGACGTTGAGCACTGTTGAGGCGATCAAAATAAGCAGGATGCCTACCTGATGGGCTTCCATGGAACCGACCAGCAGGTACCATTTGCTGACAAAGCCGGCCACCGGCGGCGCGCCGATCATTGACAGCGAAGCCACGGCAAAGGCGCCGAAGGTGAAGGGCATGGTCCTGCCCAGGCCGCTCATTTCAGAGATATTTTTCTTGTGGGCGGCGACATAGATTGCACCGGCACAGAAAAACAGCGTGATCTTGGCAAAGGCGTGATTAACGATGTGGATCAGTCCGCCTTCAATGGCATGGGGGGTGAGAAGCGCCACGCCGAGGATGATATAGGACAGCTGGCTGACGGTGGAATAGGCCAGCCGCGCCTTCAGATTATCCTTGGTCAGGGCGATGACCGACGCCGTGATAATGGTAAAGCCGACAAAGTAGGCGGTAGGAATTCCCAGGTTGAGCTGGCTCATGGTGTCATAGCCAAAACCGTATAACATGACCCTGGTGGTACAGAACACGCCAACCTTGACAACGGCTACCGCATGGAGCAGGGCGGAAACGGGTGTCGGGGCAACCATGGCGCCGGGCAGCCAGTGGTGAAACGGCATGACGCCGTTCTTGGCAAAGCCGAACAGGCAGAAGATATAGAGCATGATCACGATCCAGTCCCTGCCGCCGGTGGCGTCAACCAGGGAGCCGCCCTCAGCCGAGACGATCCCGGTGAAAATGTTGTGCGGGAAGTCCAGGTTCCCGGTAAGCACGTAAATGAGAATCAGCGCCGGCAGCAGAAAGAGCTTGGCTGTTGTGGTCAGGTAGACAATGTATTTCTTGCCGCCTTCGTAGCCTTCATCATCCTGGTGGTGGGCAACCAGCGGGTAGGTGCATACCGAAACGATTTCGTAGAACAGGTACAGGGTAAAAAGGTTGTCGGACAGGGCAACGCCAATGGCGCCAAAGATCGCCAGGGCAAAACAGGCGTTGAACCTGGTCTGGGCATGCTCCTTCAATCCGCGCATATAGCCCATGGAGTAGAATACGGCAATGATCCACAACGACGAGGCGACCATGGCGAAGATCATGGAAAAGCCGTCGGCCCTGAGGGTGATGGACAGGCCGGGCAGAAGTTGGAAAATCGGATAGACCAGGGTCTCTCCGGCCTTGATGTACGGAATGAACGACAGGACAATGATGAACAACAGCACTGCCGAACAGAATGAAACGAATTCCCGCAGGTTGGGATTGTTTTTCAAGGTCATGACGACCAGACTGCCGAACAGCGGGATTACAACTGCCAGGAGCAGATAGGAATTCTCGACAATATTCGTTGTGGCAACGGGATCCATATTCTTCCTCTCGGTTTACCCGTGGAGATCAACCAGATCTTCAGTATCAATGCTTTTATAATTTCGGTACACTGCAATCACTATACTGACTGCAATGGCAGCCTCGGCTGCCGCTATGGCCATGATAAACAGTGTAAAGATCTGGCCGATGGCCGGTTCAGGAGCAAGGAATCGGTTAAAAGCCATGAAGTTGACTGATGACCCGGCCAGGACAAACTCGGAGGCGATCAGCATGCCGATAACCGTTTTCCGGGCAACCAGGCCGTAGACACCGAAACCAAACAGCAGGGCGCCGATGACCAGATAGGTGCCGAGAAAGTTGTAGAGATTGAGAATGGCCATGTTCAACTCCTTCCTTTGCGGGCCAGGACCAGGGCGCCGATAATTGCAATCAGCAGGACAAGGGAGATCGCTTCAAAAACCATGGAATGGCTTGTCAGCAGGACATAGCCGATCTGTTCGATGTCACCGCTCCCCTGTCGGGGGAAGGACTGCCATTGTGTTTTTATGCCGAGAATTGAGAGGGCCGCGAAGACCATCGCCGCCATACCCGCGCCAAGGGGGCTTGCCAGCACATTTGTTCTGGAGCCGCTGCCGGTGTGGTCTTCAGGGGCGGCCAGCATGACGGCAAAGGCGATGAGGATACTTACCGCGCCGACATAGATGAGCATCTGCATCATGGCCACGAACGGGCTCATCAGAAAATAATATATTCCGGCCACCCCGGTAAAGGAAACGGCAAGTCCGGCAACACAGCGAACCAGCCGCCGGGAGGTTGTGGCCATGAAGGCGCCGATGATGATTACGGCGATGGTAATCAGAAAAATAAGACCGACGAAGCCCTCGGCGGAAAAAAGGGACGGCCCGTTCGCCAGCTGAGAGGATAGAGACTGCATCAGCTTTGTTCCTCCAGTCGTTTGACCAGGTCGAAGATGTAATCCTCTTTTCTGGTGCTTGCCAGGTTGTAATCGTGGGAAAATTTGATGGCGTTGAAATTGCAGCTTTCCACGCAGGATCCGCAGAGGCTGCATTTGGTGAAATCCAGAATGTATTTGGTCAGCACTTTCTTTTTCGACCCCTCGGGTTTTTCTCCGGCCACGGTGATACAGCTCGAGGGGCAGGCGCGTTGGCACATGCCGCAGACCACGCAGTTGGGCAGGCCGGTCTCCTCATTGCCGATAAGCTCGATATGACCGCGGAAACGCGGGGTCATCACCGGGACAAAATGGGGGTACTGTTCGGTGATAACCGGTTTAAACAGTTCCCGGACAGTAATGTTCATGCCGATAACGAGACTCCTGGTCCCGTTTATTACATCGCTCCAGTAGTCACTCATATCAGGAAACCCTCTACCTTCAAGAAAACTGCGGTAAGCAGGAGAATGGCCAGTGAGAAAGGAATAAGAATCTTCCACGAGAGGTTGAGCAGCTTGTATATCTGCGTCCTCGGAAACGTCCAGCGTATCCAGATAAAGGTGGCTATCAGGATGTAGATTTTCAGCAGGAACCAGAATACGCTTGATGTGAAGCCGAACGGCCCGTACCAGCCCCCGAGAAAAAGAATCGTCGTCAGACAGGCACCCACAACAATGTTCAGGTACTCTCCCATCATGAAGAGGCCGAAACCCATGGAACCGTACTCGGTCATGAAACCGGCGATCAGTTCACTTTCCGCCTCAGCCATGTCGAACGGAGCCCGGTTGGTCTCGGCAACCGAACAGATAAAGAAAATAATGAACGAAATCGGCATGATGATCGCCTGGGCAATGGACTCGCCGGCAACCGGGAAAATATTCCAGTTCCAGAAACCGCCCTCCTGTTTCATGGCAATTTCTTCCAGGTTCATGGAGCCGGAGAGCATGACGATGGTGATAACCGTGACCAGCATCGGAATTTCATAGGCAATGTTCTGGGAAACGGAGCGGGTGGCGGAAATGATCGCGTACTTGTTGCCTGATGCCCAGCCGCCGATCAGAACAGCCATCATGCCGATGGAGGCCAGGGCGAAAATAAGCAGTACCGAAAGATCTATTGACCTGGCCTGAATGGTTTCGGAAAAAGGGATGGCAACCATGGAGGTGATGGCCGGAACCATCGCCAGAATCGGGGCCGCGCGGAACAGGATGCCGTCAACTCCCTGGGGGACGAGCAGCTGTTTGCTCATCAGTTTGATGCCGTCGGCCAGGGGCTGCAGCAGCCCGAACCAGCCTACTTCCTTGGGACCGATCCTCCGCTGAATGTGGCCGGCGCCTTTGCGTTCGCACCAGCCGAGATAGGCGGCATTGAGACCGGCAAAGGCCATTATGCCGACAAGATAGATAATTGGTTCCCAGATGCTTGTGTCCATAAAATTTTCCTTAGCGATCTATACAGGGAATAACGAGGTCCAGGCTTCCCATAAACGCCAGCGCGTCGGCCAGTATCATACCTTCGGCAACTTCACCGAACAGGCTCAGGTTGGAGAAGGTCGGGGAACGGAGCTTGAGCCGGTACGGATTTTTGCCGCCGTCGCAGACCAGTCGGCAGCCAAAGGTTCCGCGCGCTGCCTCAACGGCGCAGTAGCAGTCTCCGGCACCGGGCTTGAGCACCTTGGGCACCTTGGCATTGACCGGTCCTTCCGGCAGCTTGTCCAGCGCCTGTTCAATGATTCGCAGGGACTGGGTGATTTCATCCATCCTGACCATATAACGGGCCATGGAATCGCCTTCCGGATAACAGGGGATGTCGAAATCGAGCTCAGGGTAGACGGAGTAGGGCTCGTTTTTCCGCACGTCGTACTGGACGCCGGAGCCGCGCAGGACCGGGCCTGTGGCGCCATATTTGCGGCAGGTCTCCTGGGTGACGAAACCGATGTCTCTGAGTCGCTTGATCAAGATGATGTTCCCGGTCACCAGGTCATGATACATGGAAGGAAGCCGGGAGCGCAGCCTCTTGATGAATTCCCTGGTGCCGGCAATGAATTCATCGTCAATATCGTTGTAGACGCCGCCGAAACGGTAATAGCAGTAGGTGAGACGTGAGCCGGTAATCCGCTCGAGCAGGTCCAGAATTTTTTCACGGTCATCAAAGGCATAAAGCAGCGGGGTAAAACCGCCAAGGTCAAGGACAAAGGCGCCGAACCAGAGCAGGTGACTGGAGATCCGGTTCAGTTCAACGGTAATGGTCCTGATATACTCCGCCCGTTCAGGCACTTCAATGCCGGCGGCCCTTTCCACGGCCATGACATAGCCCTGGTTGTAGGAAAGGGCGGATAGATAGTCCATGCGCGGCGTGTTGGGCATGAACTGGGCAAATGTGCCGCTCTCGGCCATTTTTTCGTGCATCCGGTGGATGTAGCCAAGAACCGGCTCGGCCTTGACGACATACTCGCCGTCCATGGTCAGTTTGACACGGAGGACACCATGGGTGGCCGGATGCTGGGGACCGAGATTGAGAACAAACGTCTCGTCAGGGGTGCACTGAATCGGGACGGTCATGGCGTAAAATCCTTTAATAATGGATGAAAGTCAGCGTCTTCCGGAAGGAGAAGGGGTTCCAGGCAGGGATGCCCTTCAAACTTGATGCCGAAAAATTCGTGCGTTTCACGCTCGTGCCAGTTGGCGCCGGCATAAATATCCGACACTGTCGGGACAAGGGGTTCGGCGCGCGGAATCCGCACCCGGACCGCAACCCGGCAGAACTGGCCGTCGGTCCGGTTGTAGTCGTAAACGACCTCCATCTGCTCTTCCTTGATCCAGTCGACACCGGAAATCGATTCCAGGCAGAAGCCGGCCTGGTCAAGGAGCCTTGCGGATTCAACAACCTGTTCCGGAGAGCACTGGACATCGATGTGTACTCCGCGGGACGCATATTTCACAACCAGAACGCCGTCCGCACGGGGACCTTCCGGGATTTCGGAAAACGGGACATCATGGGTTTCAGGGTCATAAACCGGCGGAGGTTCGGTCTGTTCCGGAGACGAATCGGCTTTACCCTTTTCGATCAGGTCAATACTGCTCATCTCGGCTTCGATCTGATCCAGGGGCGTCTCGCCTTCGACCGACTCCTTGTCTTTTGCCGCAGCTTCGGCCCGAGCTTCTGCTTCGGCTGCCAGAGCATTGTTCCAGGCCGTTTCTTCCGCGGCGGCCTCGGTTTCCTTCTGCTCGGGAAACAGCTCAAGCAGCGTCCATTTGGTTTGACGAATGATATTCATGGTCAGGCCCTGTTCAGGTTGGTTCCACTCGAGGCCAGCGGCGTTTGCCGGTGATCTTCTCTTCCAGGGTAAGAATGCCTTCTATAAGGGCTTCCGGCCGGGGAGGACAGCCGGGAATGTAGACATCAACGGGCAGGAACTGGTCCGCGCCCTCGACAACGGAATAGTTTTTGTCAAAATTAAAAGGACCCCCGGAAATAGCGCAGTTACCCATGGCGATCACCCATTTGGGCTCCGGCATCTGGTCGTAGAGGGTCTTGACGGCAGGGGCCATTTTTTTGGTGATGGTTCCGGCCACGATCATAACATCCGACTGCCGCGGCGATGGCCGGAAAACCTCCGCGCCGAACCTGGCCAGGTCAAAGCGTCCGGCCCCTGCCGCCATCATTTCGATTGCGCAGCAGGCAAGCCCGAACGTCATCGGCCACAAGGAGTTGGCGCGTCCCAGGCCGAGCAGTTTGTCAAGCGTGGCAAACTGGACTATTGATGATGGTACTTTTTCTGTTCCCAATTGAATACTCCTTTCACCCAGGCATAAACCACGGCCAGCGACAGGATGCCGACAAAGATCAGCACCTCCACCAGGTCGCGAACCACAAATTCGGGGTTGTTGTAGGCAACGGCCACCGGAAATAAAAACAGGACGTCAACGTCAAAGGCCAGAAAAATCAGGGCATACAGGTAATAGACAATGCCGAAGCGGATCCAGGCGCTGCCGATGGGCTCAATGCCGCACTCAATGAACTGGCCGGTTTTGTTTTCAATATTTCGGGTATGGGAGGATGGACTGATGAGCTTGACAATGATGATGGGGCCAAAGCCGAATAAAAGGGCCCCGATCAGAAAGATTGCAACGTAGATAATGTTCGTCAGGGTCTGCTGATCCAATATCTGTTCCATGTTGCCTCTCCAGGGTGAAAGGATTTGGCGGTGAACCTGCCAAAATTATCGGTACCTTACTGAAAAGGGCTGCTCCTTGTCAACCGGAAATGAACGAATATTCATTTTTTTTTCGCGAACACCACAGCGTGGATATTCAGCAGGGAGGCTGATTTGCAGAGTGGTGGCCGGGGCGATTTTTCCCGGCCGGGGATTGCCGCGGCAATGGATTTTGGTGCAGGTCAGCTCAGTTGTGCAAGAGCATCTCTGATTCGCTGCATGCCTTCCTGGATGATTTCCATGGAGGTGGCGAAGGAGAAGCGGATAAAGTCGTCGGCGCCAAAAGCGATTCCCGGAACACTGGCAACCTTGGCCTGGTCGAGAAAATAATCCGACAGCGAGACTGAATCGGTGATGGTCTTCCCCTGGAATGATTTGCCGTAGTAGGATGAAAAATTAGGGAAAACGTAAAACGCGCCTTTGGGATTCACGCAGCTGACTCCTTTGATGGAGCGCAGATCCTGGACGAAAAAATCCCGGCGCGGAACAAAGGCTTCCTGCATGGTCGCCGGAAAATCCTGGGGGCCGGTCAATGCGGCCAGGGCGGCATACTGGGCGGGAGCGCTGGGGTTGGAGGTGGACTGGCTCTGGATCTTGTTCATCGCCTTGATGATGTGATCGGGTCCGGCGCTGTAGCCGATGCGCCAGCCGGTCATGGCAAAGGATTTGGAGACGCCGTTGAGGACGACGGTCTGGTCCTTGAGTCTGGAGTCAACGTCGAGAATGTGCGGCAGGTCGCCGTCGAGGTAGGTGATGGTATCGTAGATGTCATCGGTTATCACCAGCCATCCCTTTTCCAGGGCCATTCTGCCGATGGCCTCCAGGGCTGAGGCCGAAAGGAGCGAACCGGTGGGGTTGGAGGGACTGTTGACCAGGATCGCCTTGGTCCTGTCTGTTGCATAATCGGCCAGAATGTCCGGGTTGAGGTCGAAATCGTCTTTTTCGTCAAGGGGCACGATAACCGGGGTGCCTCCTGCCAGCTGGACCATGGGCGGATAGGATACCCAGTACGGCGCCGGTATGAGTACTTCATCACCCGGATCGATAACCGCCTGGAAAATGTTGTACAAGCCGTGTTTGCCGCCGCAGCAGACCTGGATCTGTTCGGGGGAGTACTCCCAGCCATGGTCTTCGCGGAAACGGTTGGCCACGGCCTCGCGCAGTTCGGGAATACCGGGCACCGCAGTGTACCTGGTGTGGCCGTCATCGATGGCTTTTTTGCCGGCCTCGCAGATATGCAGCGGTGTGTCGAAATCAGGTTCGCCGACGCTGAAATTGAGAATATCCTCACCGGCCGCTTTCAGGGCCTTGGCCTTGGCGTTGACTGCCAGGGTGGGCGAGGGGGCGATCTGGGTTACACGGCTTGCCAACGAGATGATGTCTGACATTGTCTTGTCCTTTTCAACGGTTCCGGGAAAAATTTCCGCTCCAGCTTTGTTGTTTTGCTGTACTTGGTTCAGGCTGTTATAGAAATATCAAATTGGCTGAAAATCGCAAGAGTATGTTTTGTCCACTTGCAGAAATCGTGGATGTGTATGGAGGGATAGAGGAGCGCTTGCCTGCCGCGCAGGATGAAAATGTCGAGTGGTTTAAATGGAATTACGCATCACTCCTGCGGCCAAACGGGGGATCGTCGGGAAATTCAACGCCGATGGCAAAGGGGTCTTCAGCATTATAGAGCAATAACGTCTGCAGCGACACATAACTGTCAAAGCCCATTGAAGTAAATTCAATTGCCATGCCATTTTCATCTGCCCTGACAACCTGGGCAGAAGCCACAAAGCTCAGGTTGGTGGACCGGCTTCTCAGCTCAATATTGACCGGACAGTTTTTGTCAAGGACAAGCATAAAGGGGCCGGATACCAGCATTCCACCCAGGCTGGCGTCTTTGATGATGCACTCATAATCGCCTGTGGTAAAGTTGAGCCGTGCTCCAATATCCATGTTGATGCGGGAGAATTTTCTTCTTTGTCCCGGGAAGGGGTGCGCATTCATGAATTTTTTTGGTGGAGAAGAATCAACTATGTTGTGCCTTTGATTCACAGCTATTATCACCTCGTCTTAATGATGCAAAACAAGTTTACTTTTAAAACTTACATGCAAATATCGGGCCGTGCCGAGGTGAATTGTAATCTTCAAATGATGATTGATAGTTATGCATATAAGGCAACCTTGAACCAGGTTGTGGTAGCCGGAAAATCTGGTGATATGACCAACCCTGATAGGGAAATGACCAATTGCCCTCTTCCCAAATTAGTCTCTGGTTGGTTGTATCAAGGGCGACGTAAAAGGAATCCTGATTACCAATGAAACTCAGCAAATTTATTGACAGCGTTCGGAAAAATGCTGTCAATTCGAATACCCTTTGCCAGATTAGTTTTCTATCTTATTTCATAGGCTTAAAACAACATCCCGCAGCCCGCCAACATCCCACAGCCCGCCAACATCCCGCAGCCCTCGCAGAGTCTGCCTGATTCAGTAAAAAAGATTCAGTCTGCCGCACCGCTTCATCATTGCAAAATACGTTGATTGAGAGAGGCTCGGTTCTACGCTGCAGGTTTTCCATATTGCTCTAACTGAGGCCGGCGCTTCCCTGGTGATAGTGGGGTGAGAGCGGGTGCAGCCGGCCGAAGGCTCTATATTCCGCTGGAATTCATCATCCGCAAATGCTATATTTCCTGTAACGCCTCAGTATGAATGAAAAAACATCACCTGCCGCGCACCTGGGATAAAGAAAGAGACCGGAGTTCAGGGAGGGGTGAGACACCATATTTTATTCCTGGAAAATACCATGCTGAAAAAAATACCTTTATATCTGATGCTGTTCCTGCTGCCTGTAATGCTCAGCTCCTGTGCGGGACGGTTCTTTCCGCAAGATTCTCTGGAGAAGACAGGAGCTCCCTTTGAGTTCGTTATCCTGCAGATGAACGATATTTATGAACTTGCGCCCGTGAGCGGAGGAAAGGAAGGCGGACTGGCCAGGGTCGCCGCTCTCAGAAAAGAGCTGCTGGCACAAAACAAAAATACCATCACCGTCCTGGCCGGAGACCTTTTCAGCCCTTCTGCGCTGGGCACCGCAAAAGTGGATGGGGAGCGGCTGGCCGGTCGGCAGATCGTTGCCGTTATGAATAGCCTTGGTCTTGATTATATCACTTTCGGCAACCATGAGTTTGATCTCGATGAGCAACACTTTCTGGCCAGACTGGCAGAGTCGCATTTCAGCTGGATTTCATCCAACGTGGTAGACAGAAATAGTCACCCCTTCAAGGGGGTTGCCGCCACAAAGGTGCTCCTCCTGCATGATGAACTGGGCAGGTCGGTTCGCCTGGGCCTGTTCGGCCTGACAGCACCGCTTAACAGAAAGGAGTATGTGCACTATGATGATCCGGTCACAACAGCACGCCAGGTGGTATCCAAGCTGCGTGATCAGGTTGACGTGCTGGTGGCGCTGACCCATCTGCCGATCGAGGATGATATTGCCCTGGCAGCCAGTGTGCCGGGAATTGATGTAATCCTAGGCGGCCATGAGCATGAGAACATGCAGTTGTGGCGGGGGCCTGGATTTGTTCCAATCTTCAAGGCAGACGCCAATGCAAGGACAGTGTATATCCACCGGCTTTTCTGGGACAGCGGTTTGGCCAGCCTGACGATCAGCTCCGAACTCCGGCGGGTTGATGACCGAATTGCTCCGGACAGGAAGGTGACAGAGGAGGTGGCGCACTGGCAGGAAAAGGGGTTCGAAGCATTCAGGCAACAGGGCTTTGATCCTCAACGAGTGATTGCAGAACTCCCGGAACCCCTGGACGGCCTGGAATCCCATGTGAGGACTCAACAAACCACACTCACCAGGCTCATTGCCGAGGCCATGCTTGCTGCAGTGCCGGGAGCGGAACTGTCGCTCTATAACAGCGGTTCCGTCCGAATTGATGATGTGCTGCCTCCAGGTCCGCTTACCGAATATGACCTTATCCGTATTCTGCCTTTCGGCGGGATGTTGTGTGAGACGACCATTGATGGAGCGCTTCTGCGGCAGATTCTGGCCCAGGGCGAGGCAAATCGAGGAAATGGCGGTTTCCTGCAGACGGCCGGAGTTGTGCAAGACAGGGAGCATGGATGGCTGATCAACGGCAAACCGATTGATCCCGGTCGGTCGTATTCGGTGGCTGTGAACGATTTTCTTCTATCCGGGCGTGAACAGAATTTTGGATTTTTTTCCGCCGGGAACCCTGCTGTTCAAGCCAGGTGTCAGGAGCAAAGCGACATCCGGTTCGCAGTGAAGCGCTATCTGATCAGGGCGTATGCAAAGTAATGCAGGGGTTTGGTGCTCTTCTGCTGTCCATGCGGCGGGCTGCCGAGCCTGACTTCCGTGAGTTCTGTCTCCCGCATATCGAAATCCCCTGGCAGGCAAAAGGTTTATTCATTAAGTGATTACCAACAATCCTCAGCTTGAAAATTTCCATGGTCTGTACCGACTGATTTGGCGTGTTTCTGTCATTTCAACCGAAGGGAGAAATCTTACGTCCTCGGTGCAAGGAGATTGCTCACATCCGTTTATGCCCTCCAGTTTTTCGAAATGACAGCGTTTTTCCAGGCGCTGGCAATAAATTTGCTGAGTTTCGTACGTAATCAGAATTCATTATGAAAACCACCACCTTTGGTGGTGGACCCGGAAAGGTTCAACCGATCCAGCGAAGATTTGATCATATTGTTCATTTTTTGCATGCTTTATGCCCTTCAGGGATACTCCTCGGGTGTTGCCGAAAATCTGCGATTTGAAGAGCAGATTTTTTACCGGCAACACCCTGCGGTGCTTCGGCAAACGACAATGGGTAAAATACTCTAAAGCCCTCTTTGAGGGGGCAACCTGATGGCTCCCGCTTTGCGGGAGGAGACTCACTTAGTGTCCATCCAGAAACGAGGATTTTTGTTCGAGGTCAGGTAAGCGAGCCTGCGACACTCCGAAAAGACCGTTTCTGGACGGGCACTATTTATGGATAGTTACTGGAAAATAGAGGAAAGGATGAAGACATCTTGAGTTTTCCTTTCCCATCTTCCTGCAATGTAGTTTAATATAAAATCGAGATACTTGCTGCGGCGGAGAATGAACACAATCTGGAGGATGAAATGAGCGGTGACAGTTATACCGAGGTAACCAGTCAATCATGGTTCAGTCGTTTGGGCAACGCTTTTAAGGGCATTGTTGCAGGTATTATTTTAATCGCAATAGCATTTTTTCTGCTGTTCTGGAACGAAGGTCGGGCGGTGAAGCGCTACCAGACCCTCAAGGAAGGAGGGGGGGTGGTAGTTTCTGTTTCCGCTGATACTGTTGATGCGGCCAACCAGGGGAAACTGGTGCATCTTACCGGGAAGGCAGAGACCGGCGAAATCCTGGAAGACAGCGTTTTTGGTATCAGTGCCAGCGCCATAAAGCTGAAAAGAAATGCGGAGATGTATCAGTGGCAGCAGGAGAGCAAATCGGAGGAGCGTAAAAAGCTCGGCGGCGGAACCGAAACCGTCACCACTTATTCGTACAACAAAGTATGGTCGCCGGATCTGATCAGTTCCGGAAGCTTCAAGGAGTCCGAAGGACATCAGAATCCCGGGCAGATGCCCTTCCAGTCGGAAGAACAGGTTGCCGGACACGTTACTGTCGGTGCGTTCACGCTTTCTCCGTCACTGGTTGGAAAAATAAACGCATACACACCCGTAACCCTAAGCAGTGAGTATGTTTTGCCGGAAAGTTTAAAGGACAAGGCACAGCTGTCATCAACTACTGTCTATGTGGGACAGGATCCAGCGAATCCCCGGATAGGGGATGTACGGGTTTCGTTCCAGGAAGTCAGGCCGATGGACATCAGCCTCGTCTCCAGCCAGGTGAACGACACTTTTGAACCGTATCATGCGAAAACCGGCGGGTCGATCGAGCTGCTGCAGATAGGAACTCACAGCGCTGAAGGCATGTTTCAGCAGGCACAGAAAAGCAATACCATCATGACCTGGGTCCTGCGGGTTGTCGGTCTGGCCCTCATGTTCACAGGTTTTCGGATGGTCCTGGCCCCTCTCTCCGTCTTTGCTGATGTTGTACCCATTGTCGGTACCATTGTTGGGGCAGGGACAGGTTTTATCGCCCTTCTTATTGCAGGTGTTCTTTCCTTTCTCACCATTGCGATTGCCTGGTTTGTCTACCGGCCGGTTCTGTCAATAATTCTGCTCGCTATTGCCGGTGCATTAGGGGCTGGGATTTTTGTCAAATTGAGAAAAGCTCCTGCGGTGGCCACGCCTCCTCCTCCCCCACCCGGAGCCGGAAGTTAATCCGGAAAACAATCATCGGAGACGGAATAATCAGGGTTTCGCTCTTTCTTCTTTTTTCGGGGCGTCCGGCTTTGCCCGGGGCCACGCGGCGACCAGGCATTTTGCCTGCTTCCGGATGAAAGCGATTGCTGCCCAAGTCAACATTTCCATTGGTGGCCTTTCGGATTTTATCAATTTGCTTTGGCTCGAGTTCATCACGGAATAATTGCCATTATGCCATCTTCTTTTCCGCCGCCGTTCGCCCGAGGTTCTGGATGATCAGCTATTCCCGCGCGCACCGGGTTCCTGCATGTATCGCTGTCCAAGGAGTTTCATGAGCTCCCCCGCATTTCCCGCTTTTCCCGGAGTCAAGAGAAGAAGATAGTTTGTCATCAAAACAAAGGCATGGTAAGGCAATCAGCAACCTTAAAGATCAGCTTCCTGCTCTACCCGATTTGCATATTATTGCTTTGTTCCGTTGGTTGGTTGTGGATGGTTGTATCAAGGGCGACGTAAAAGGAATTGCCCTCCTGTTGGAGGAAGCATATTGCTTTCTATTAAAATTCTATCCAATTGATACAGTTTTTCGAAGAGAGATCTGCCATCCTCATCCTTTGCATATTCAATTCTAGTGCCCTTAGGACAGATTAAATGTAGAATAGCATTGTATTCATGTTTTTGGGTGAGTTCAAAACGCTTTAAAAATATTGGAAGAATCATGCCTGACCGAATTGCCTCAAAAGGGGACCGTAGAGTTCCAGGTTTTTTTCTTGTTATCTTCTTCAGTATTTTTCCATTTTTAAGTCTATCTTTTCGGTATCGTTCAGGAATTTTGTTTAACACAAAATTTGCTATCATTAGGCGTTCATCAGTATATTGAAACTGAGTTTCACCAATATAGTCATGTATCCATAGGTACCCCCCAGGCTTGATTGAATAATAAATCTGGTCAACAAGATGCTCTAAACGAAGCACGTGGTGAAGGCAATTCTGCGTGATGACAATGTCGAATGAATTTTGCTCAAGTACAAGATCATTAAGGTCACCCTGAAAATAATCAATGTTCAGGTTCGATTCAGTTGCGATCTCTTTGGCAATTTTTATAGCCTGATGCGAAATGTCAATCCCAACGAAACTTTTACAGAATCCTGAATCAATATATCTTCTCTCTGCCCGCCCATTCCCACATGCGAGAGAGAGGCCTTTGTCAAATTTCCAGCCGTTTTCCTCTGATATTTTAAACAGTGAAATATGGTTCCTGTTCAATCCCAGGTCAGTAGCAGCTTTCTGCTCTGCGGATACAATTTTTTCTCTTTTAGGGTCTGAAAAAATTTTTCCCCAAATTTCATTCTCTTTTTGAGCAGCATTCTTATATGCTTCTTCAGATGAGAGATAGTCATTAATGATTGAGTCAGCAGTCTGTTCGGGTTTTTTCGAATTCGCTAGGAGTCTGTCGGAGTTCGATCTCTCAAAAAAGATAGTTTCTAACCAATAAAACAA
>JAMJFO010000022.1 GCA_023544645.1 Desulfobulbaceae bacterium
CCCGGCAAACCGGATGGTCATATACAGGCATCGGATAGTTGCCAGACATGCCATACGACAAGAGCATTCAGCCCGGTCAGGATGGATCACAGCCTGATTAGCAGTTCCTGCGTTACCTGTCATAATGGCAGCACCGCTCCCGGCAAACCGGATGGTCATATACAGGTACCGGATAGCTGCGAAACATGTCACACAACCAGGGGATGGAGCCCGGCCAGGATGGATCACAGCCTGGTCAACAGCCCCTGTTCGAAATGCCATAATGGAGTTGCAGCTCCCGGAAAACCGGGTGATCATATACCGGCACCGGAGAACTGTGAAGCGTGTCATACCACAGATGGATGGCTCCCGGCACGAATGGATCATGGCCAGGCAGGTTTTACCTGTGTCACCTGCCATAATGGCAGCACGGCTCCCGGCAAACCGGTCAACCACATTATTGCACCGGGTCAATGTGAAACCTGCCATACGACTAAGCGCTGGGTGCCTGTACAGATGGACCACAGCTTGATAACAAGTCCCTGTTTTACCTGCCATAACGGCAGTACAGCCGCCCCAGGTAAACCAGGAAACCATATTCCCACACCGAATATCTGCGAGGCGTGCCACACAACAAACAGATTTTCACCTGCCAACATGGATCATAGCATAGTGAGCAGTATCTGCTTTACCTGTCATAATGGCAGCCTGGCCCCAGGTAAACCAGGAAACCATATCCCCACACCGAATATCTGTGAGGCATGCCATACAACAAGCCGATGGTCACCAGCCAACATGGACCATACTGTGGTGAGTGGGAACTGCATAATCTGCCATAACGGGCACCTGGCCCCAGGTAAACCGGGGAATCATATTCCCTCGCCGAATACCTGCCAGGCCTGTCACAAGACAAGAAGCTTTACGCCGGCGTTCATGGATCATAGCCTGGTAAGCGGTGCCTGTATAACCTGCCATAATGGAAACACAGCTCCAGGCAAACCAGGCAATCATATTCCCGCACCGGATACCTGTGAGAATTGTCATTCTACACGTGGATGGGTACCTGCGGTTATGGACCATTCCGTCGTAACGTCAGTATGTTTTACCTGTCATAATGGAAATAATGCGCCTGGAAAACCAGCCGGCCATGGTCCGACAACGAATAATTGCCAGAACTGCCACAGAAGCACAGCAAACTGGGCAAGCGTCAGTATGGATCATAATGAGGTGAACGGACCATGTTTTAGTTGTCATAACGGAGTCATAGCGCCAGGCCAGCCACCGGGTCACCCGAACGTAGGCTTCATATGCGACAACTGCCACTATACGACGGGTTTTTCTCCCCTGAAGATAAATTGGTAACCGGAATAGTAACTATCAGTAAACATGCACAGTGTACATGTGCGTGTTTTGGCTTAACAAAAGATTCAGGAAAAACAGGCGGAATGCATGAAAATCAATAGGAAATTTCAAGTAGTTGGTCTGGTATTGTTTCTCATGGGGTTGAGTTGTTCAATCGCATTCGCAGAATCCATTCGTGACAGGGTGCTGGGGGACGTGAACGTTGACCAGACAGACCAGAATATTGTCATTAAAGTGAGCTTTAATTTTCCAGTACGCTATCTCAGACATTATCCGCAGGACTATGGCAGGGAAGTGAACATCCAGGTGGAGCCGATCATTACGAATCCTGAGAATAAGATCGGGCTGATGCACCGTGAATCTCTCCCGGCCCCACCCGGTAATCCGGCGGGGCTGGTCCGGTTCCAGTACGAGGGGAACGATCTTTTTAAACCTACTATCAGGGTGGTTTTGAACAAAGCCAGTAAATATCAAGTCAAACAGGGGGATGATTTTCGAAGTCTTGTTATCCTGCTGCCATTGACAAGCGCTGGATCCGGCACAGGCGGTACGGTCGATAGCACGCAAAGAACAGCCGGCATGCAGGAGCCGGTCAAGCTGACGAAAGAAAGGCAGGATAGTCTGCTAGCCGAAGGTGAAAAAATGATGGCGGCAAAGGAATACATGCGTGCCATCCTCATCTATACGAGGCTGCTTGATTCGTCAGATTCCGGGGTCAGGGAGTTGGCCCAGTTTCAACTGGCAACTGCTCAGGAGTCGAAAGGACATCTGGCCCATGCCCGTGCCGAGTATAAAAATTATTTGATGGCCTATCCTGAGGGTAAAAATGTGAATCTGGCCCGGGAAAGGTTAAACGCTCTCATGGAGAACATTCAAGGGGGGGGCGGCGATATTTCCGGGGTGGCCGACGGGCAATGGATACATGAATATTATGGCGGTTTATCGGTGTATTATGAGCGGGACGAGAGTCTGTATGAGAACCAGAAGGATATAGAAAATTATTCATCTCTGATCACAGGATTCGATGCAACCCTGAAGTCGCGGAACAATATATTCGTGTCTGAACTCGTTGCCATCGGCAGCTATGAGCTTTCGTTCCTGGATACGAATGATGATGAGACCCGGGTCAACAGGCTGTATATAAATCTGGAAAATACCACGGGAACAATAACCGGCCGCCTGGGCAGGCAGTCCTCAAGCAAAGGCGGCGTTCTCACACGTTTTGACGGCGCCGGTTTCGGATACCATTTCACAGACAAAATCCGCATGAATCTGGTGGCTGGGTATCCTGTCAATCTGCCCTATGATGATCTTGAAACGGATAAGTATTTTTATGGAGTCAACTTTGATCTGGGCCGCTTTGCAGATCATTGGGATGTGAACACCTACTTTATAAATCAAATCTCTGATGATGTCGACGACCGGCGCGCATTAGGCGGTGAAGTCAGATTTGTTGGACAGCAGGGCAGTTTGTACTCACTGCTGGATTACGACATTCTCTACGATGAGCTCAGTGTATTTCTGCTTTCAGGGAATTACCTGCTGCCCAACAACAGCACCAGGATCAACATTATGGCGGATTTCCGGGGAGTGCCGATTCTGAGCAGCAGCAATGCGTTGATCGGGCAGAATTCACCTTCGCTGGAAGCACTGGAAGAAGCCATAGGCGAAGACGAACTGCGCCGGCTCGCTGAAGACAGGACCCTGGACAGCAGTTTCGCTACCGTTGGCATATCTCAACCCCTGACGGAGACGCTGCAGATCGCCGGTGATATTTCCTGGACGAAAATTGATGGAGCACCCGCTTCCGGAGGTCTTGAAGCCTTTGAATCAACCGGTGACGAATTTTATTATTCACTGCAGTTCCTTGGCAGCAGCCTGGTCAGAAACGGGGACTTTGCCTCTGCCGGATTACGGTATGGGGATACAAAGTTACGAGACTATTATACATTCTCAGTTAACTACCGTTATCCGTTCAGTGATATCTTCCGGATTAGCCCCAGAATGAAGATTGAATATCGGGAGAATAAAGTACTGGCTGGCGAACAATGGCGTTTTATACCCGGTCTGCGTATTGAGTACACCTTGGGTAAAGATTGGAGATTTGAAATTGATGGCGAATATCGCTATGCCGATCAGGCGCTTGAAGGAATAGTTGACAGTAAGGATGGTTACTCACTCTCCTTGGGTTTTCGCTGGGATTTTTAAGCGTTGAACAGGGACCAGGCGTGGAGAGAGTGTTTTTCGGGCAAGCAGGATTTTGAAATATTTATCACTCTTTTGAAAGAGGCAGCTGAGCTGTGGGATGTCCAGGTAAGTGCGTATTGCCTCATGAGCAATCATTACCATATCCTATTGCAGACTCCCCAGGGTAATTTGTCTCGTTTCATGCGACATCTAAATGGTGTCTATACCCAGCGGTATAACCGATTGCACGGTTATGACGGGGGCGGCCGGTAGGATGGCGGTAAGAGAGAGCTTAATTTTACTCTGACCCTAATTAATACACTAATTAATATTACAATGTCTTTTAGCGACAAATAAAGATGAATTAGCGACAGATAAAGCTTTTTTGTGTCGCTAAGTAGGATTTTATGCCGTATAATCTGAACCATGCCTAAACAGATTCCCGAACAAGAGCTGGAGGCCATTCTTGCGATTGTGGCGGCGCACCCCGAGGGAGTGCGGGCCGGGACGATCCATGAGGGGCTGGAATTTAAACTGCCGCCGCGGATGCTGCAGCGCCGCTTGGCGTTGCTGGTGGGACAAAACAGGCTGATCGCGGAGGGCCGGGGCCGCGGGCGCCGTTATCGGGCGCCGATGGGCAGCGGCAAAGGGGTCGGTGTTCTCCCTGCCTTGAGAGCGGAAGCGCACGGGGAAACGTATGTGCCGGTTTCATCTGAAGGGGGAGAAATCAGGCAGGCCATCCGCCAACCTGTCCAGAATCGTCAACCGGTTGGTTACAATCGTTCTTTCCTTGACAGCTACCGGCCGAACGAAACCTTTTATCTGCCAGAGCAAACCCGGCAGCGTCTTTTGGATATGGGGCGCTCAACGGATGATCTGCGGCCAGCCGGCACCCATGCGCGGCAAATCTACAGCCGCCTGCTGATTGATCTGTCCTGGAATTCCAGCCGCCTGGAGGGTAACACCTACTCGCTGCTGGAGACCGAACGTCTGCTGGAGTTGGGCGAAAGCGCCGAAGGCAAGGATGCGTTGGAAGCGCAGATGATTTTAAACCACAAGGCGGCCATCGACCTGCTGGTCGAGCATGCCGACGAGGTGGGCTTCAATCGCTATACGATTCTCAACCTGCACGCCCTGTTGTCGGAAAACCTGCTGGCTGACCCGGGGGCTTGCGGACGCCTGCGTACCATCGCGGTGGATATCCATGGCGCGGTGTTTCATCCACTGGAACTCCCGCAATTGATCGAGGAAGCTTTCCAGCAGGTACTCGACACGGCGGCGGCGATTCGTGATCCGTTTGAACAGGCCTTTTTTGTTATGGTACATCTGCCCCATCTGCAGCCGTTCGAGGATGTGAATAAGCGCGTTTCGCGACTCGCGGCCAACATTCCGTTGATCCGCGGTAACCTGAGTCCGCTGTCCTTTGTCGATGTTCCCGAACGGGCCTATGTCGATGGGATTCTCGGGGTGTACGAACTCAACCGGACCGTGTTGCTGCACGATGTTTTCGCCTGGGCCTATGAGAGATCCTGCGCGCGTTATTCGGCGGTGCGCAAATCCCTCGGGCAGCCTGATCCCTTCAGGCTGCGCTACCGCGATATGCTGGCGGAGATTGTTTCCGAGGTTGTACGCCGCGGTAAAGGCAAGAAAGAAGCAATAGAGTTTATCCGGCAGAGTGCGCGGCAGCGGGTAACACAGGAGGATCGGGCGCGCTTTGTCGAAATCGCGGAGACGGAACTCATGAACCTGCACGAGGGTAATATCGCCCGCTACCGCTTGCGGCCTTCGGAATACATAGCATGGCGGAGTGTCTGGGAATAATGCCTGCCGGCAGGCGATGGCAGCAGGCGCAGCAGGCGATGGGGTCGGACCAAGACAAATGACTGATTTGACAACGGAAGGATGTGAAAAATGGACTGTTTTCTGCCTTAGAAGCACTATTTTAATGGTCAAAAGGAGCTTTTAAGGAAAAAAGTCCCAACGAAAACATTCTGCGGACAAGCCGCAGATGTTCTCGTTCGCTCAAAGAGAGAAAAAGATGACACTATGGATGATTTCACACTCCTGATGGACCTCCACAAACAAGGCCATCGGCAGGGACCTGGCGGGGATGCCGAGACCGAACTTGCCATAAATCTAGCCATGATCGAGCGGACCGACCCTTTGAAGGTTGCCGATATCGGGTGCGGTACGGGTGCATCCACCCTTGTGCTTGCCCGACTCTTGAATGCCCAGATCACGGCGGTGGACTTCCTTCAGGACTTCTTGGATCTTTTGAATGAAAGAGCCGAAAGCGCCGGGGTTGCAGACCGGATATCTACGCTTGCATGCTCCATGGACAATCTGCCTTTCGCCAACGAAGAGTTGGACGTGATTTGGTCCGAGGGTGCCGTCTACAACATTGGATTTGAAAAGGGCGTAGCTGAGTGGCAACGCTTTCTGAAACCGGGTGGTCTACTGGTTACCTCCGAGATCACATGGCTCACGGACTCCCGCCCAGCGGAGCTCCAGAAGCACTGGGATAGCGAGTATCCCGAGATCGACTTGGCTTCGACCAAGATGAGAGTTCTGGAGAAACACGGCTATTCGCCCATCGGGTACTTCGTATTGCCGGAACATTGTTGGTAGGACGAGTATTACCGACCCATGCAGGCGAGATTCGATGATTTCCTGAACCGGAACGGAAACAGCGAAGAAGCACGTGAGATTGTGGCCGCAGAGCAACAGGAACTTGACCTCTACGAAACATACAAAACTCACATCAGCTATGGGGTGTATCTCGCAAGAAAACTCAAATAACGAGGCGGACAATCCAGTGTGCACTGTACTGTAATCGGGGACAATCCAGAATGGCGCTAGTTTAAGGTATTTTTTTGCAACAAACAACCTGAAAATATTGGCAAAAAATGCTATATTTCTCAATGCAAAACATACAAAATGCCATGCCAATGCTCCCAGGATTTGACCTGCATCGTCGAGGTCGAAAACCCCATACCGCCCAGCAGAAATTTGCCGAGAAAATCGCTCTGCTCAAGCAAAAATCCTTCAAACAAATCGGAGAGATTTTTGACCCGTTTATTCCCCGCAAACTGCTCAAGCCTGCACAATATGGGACGATGAGCCGCCAAAGGATTTTCTCCAAGGAGAACACCTTCTGGGCTTTCTTCAGTCAGATCCTGGATGCCGACGGGGGTTGCAAGGAGGTGATCCGCAAGCTTCAATCCTATGCCTCCATCAAGGGGGTCAAGGTACCATCGTCCTCAACCGCTTCGTATTGCACAGCGCGCAGAAAATTGGATGCGCAGATGCTTGTGGAAATTTTTGCTCATACGGCTGATCGGCTTGATAAAATGCCGGCGGCCGGCTTGCTGAACAACCGGCGGGTTGTCGTTGTCGACGGGACAGGTGTCAGCATGCCTGATACGCCGGAAAACCAGGAAATTTGGCCACAATCATCCTTGCAAAAGCCGGGATGCGGGTTTCCGACAGCACGCATCTGCGCCTGTTTTTCGCTGGAAAGCGGGGCTTTGCTCAGTTACGCCATTGGCAACAAGAAGTGTAACGAGCTCCCGCTGTTCCGTAAACCAGACATATCACGCACAAAAAGTACCGTGTAATATATAAAATTGAGAATTTTTCTGTTTACATATTGCGTATACTACACACCTCGAATTTGATGGGTTTATGAAATTTCAGCGGACGAGCCGCAGATGATCTCGTTACGCTGATGTCCCCCTGATTCAAACGCCCCGGCGGCATTGTTTCAGCTGACAAAGCCGGGGAGAGTTTCCATACAGGGACAGTGTTGACATTCGCCTTGAATGAGCGCCATTTTGGATATAACATGATATTTGTTGAACTTCTGCAAGGAGAAATTTTTTGAGTATGGAACTATTGACTCCCTGGCTGATCTGGATGCTGATGGGATTTGCGCTGGCCCTGCTGGAAATGGCGTTACCCGGGTTCATCGTGATTTTCTTTGGTCTTGGATGCCTGATCACGGCGGCGGCGCTGCTGTTGTTCGATCTGAGCCTGTCCCAACAGGTTTTGCTGTTTCTCTGTGCGTCCCTGATATCGCTGATCGGTTTGCGCAGTTGGGCGCACCGGACCTTCAAGGGTGCTTCACCGGAGGATGGTACGGACATCCTTGACGACTTTCCCCATGAGGCCAGGGTGTCGGTGACCCGGTCAATCTCGGTCAATGAAT
This sequence comes from Desulfobulbaceae bacterium, assembly GCA_023544645.1. Taxonomy (GTDB): domain Bacteria; phylum Desulfobacterota; class Desulfobulbia; order Desulfobulbales; family Desulfobulbaceae; genus UBA10518. The sequence continues at coordinate 7,736 of JAMJFO010000022.1, forward strand.
ACGGCCGGATCCGCTATCGCGGCACCGACTGGTACGCCACGGCGGACGAGGAGATCGACGCGGGATCGACGGTCGAAATTGTCCGTTACGCTGATACGTCCCGTCAGGTATTTTTCGTTAAGAAAATTCAATAACAACAGGAGATAACAATATGGATTCCATTCTCAACCCCACCCTGGTTGCCGTTCTGGTTCTGGCGGCCCTGGTCGTAGTCGTTCTGCTCAAGACGGCGGTCGTTGTCCCGCAAAAAACTGAGTACATCATCGAGCGTCTGGGGAAATACAACAAGACTCTGGGGGCCGGTTTTCATATCCTGATTCCTTTTCTGGATCGCGTGGCCTATCGGTTCATGCTCAAGGAGGAAGTGCTGGACATTCCCAGTCAGACCTGCATCACCAAGGACAACGTTACGGTCGATGTCGACGGCCTGATCTACCTGCAGGTGGTCGACAGCAAGACGGCAGCTTACGGAATCAACGATTACCGCATTGCCTCCTCGCAACTGGCGCAGACGACATTACGCTCCTGCATCGGCAAGATTGATCTCGATAAAACCTTTGAGGAGCGGGAAACAATCAATGCGCAGGTCGTCGACTCGATCGACCAGGCGGCCCAGGCGTGGGGGGTCAAGGTGCTGCGCTACGAGGTTAAGGACATTGTGCCGCCGCAGTCGGTGAAAGTGGCGATGGAAGCGCAGATGACCGCGGAGCGCGAAAAGCGGGCGGCGATCGCTCGCTCGGAAGGCGAACGACAGTCAACGATCAATCGGGCGGAAGGCGATCGTCAGGATGCCATCCTGCGGTCGGAAGGGGAGAAACAGCGCAAGATCAACGAGGCGGAAGGGGAGGCCCGGCAGATTCTCGCCATCGCTGACGCCACTGCGCAGGGCTTGAAAACCGTGGCCGAACAATTGCGGGCCGAAGGGGGCGCCGAGGCCGCCAACCTGCGCGTGGCCGAAAAGTATGTAGGAGAATTTGGCAACCTGGCGAAGACCAACAACACCTTGATCATTCCCGCAAACGTGGCCGATCTGGCCGGTATGGTCACAACCGCCATGACCGCCCTGCAGAAGACCGGGCAACAGTCGGACTGACCGGGTGGTTCCCGCTGGAGAGGATGGAGTGAAAAAGATGTTTTTCCCGAGGTCTTCAATTTTTCAGTATTTTTTTCTGATCTTCCTGTCCGCGATCCTGGGTGCAGGTTGCGCAATGGTTCCCGCGCCGACCCGGTCGGACCATATCGGCCTATCCGGGAAGATCGGCGGCTGCGCTGATTTTTTCGCATCACTTGATATGGAAATCGAGAAAGCCGGGGTTCTTGATCCCGGTGTTTTCCGGGTTAGAAATTATCCCTACCTGAGAGTGGATCGGTTCACCGCCTCGTTTGGTGAAGATGTCGATGACCAAGCGGCTTTTACGGCGTGGGTGGACCGTATGCAGGAAATAGACAGGGAAGCCCGCGGATTCGAACTTGATAATCTGCCTGACTCGAAGATCATTGCTCTTGATCCGGTAAACGGAAAAGACGGGCTGAACCGTGCAGTCAATTACTGCGGCGACCTCCTGCAAACCGTGGATTTTCAGAATGCGGACAATCGGGAAAAATTGCGGAAGAGCATTTCAGCTCCTGATGATTATATTCCTCTGCGGAGATTTGTAGGCCTGTATCCCTTAACCAGCTGGTTTATTTCTTACCGTGTGGCAGATTGGCATGAAGAGGTGCGTAAAACCTTCTCGCTTGAGCCTCCAGCCGGTTGGCAGACAATCCGTTATTCCCCGGCCGGCCAGGTTGGCAGCCCGGAAGCAGATCAGGTTCCCAGTGAGACCAGGCGCGATCCGTTGGGCATTCCCGTGTATTCCCCGGATGAGTTGGCCAGACTGTTCCGGAAATGGGCTCCGGTCTGGGAAGTCCAGACCAGAGATGACCATGATAGGATAGGAACGCCGATGTGGAATGAAAGCGGTGACCTCAAAGTCGATACAGCCAGCCCGCTAACGTATACCCTGCTTTCCTTTACCCGTTTCGGAAAAGAAATCCTGACCCAGCTCAACTACATAATCTGGTTTCCGGCGCGTCCCAAGGAAAATGCTCTGGACATCTACGGTGGATTCCTTGACGGGCTTAATTATCGCGTAACCCTGGACAATAATGGAGAAGCGATTCTTTATGAAACAATGCATAACTGCGGATGCTATTACAAGGCATATCCCACTGCCCGGCTGGAGGTTCTGAAGGAGATCGATTATGCGGAACCCCCCTTGATTCTTAAGGCCCCGGATATAGACCCTTCAAGGAATTTCATGACGGTTGCCATGGAAAGCCGGACCCATTACGTTCAACATCTTTACTCCTCCCCCCGCGCATCGCAGATCGAAGAGACCGGTTATACCTTTGCGCACTACAACCAGCTCAGAAGTCTTTCCTATTCAGAAAATAGACGGCGGAGCATGTTTGGCCTGGACAGCATCATACCCGGGAGCCAGCGGTTGGAGCGCTGGATCCTCTGGCCCACGGGCGTTCTATCCCCCGGAGCGATGCGTCAGTGGGGCCGTCATGCAGTCGCTTTCCTGGGAATGAGAAACTTTGACGATCCGTTCATGCTGGACATGATGTTTAAAAGAAGCAAAGCGGACTGATTTTTCCTTAAGATCAGATTGCCAAATCCTGTTTTACCTAAATTGCGCAGCAGGTTTTTGTTCTAATCTTTAAAAACTGGTCCTCTGGGCCAAGTCAGAATTGACAGGCTCAGCCAATCACTTGATTTACCTGTTCATTTTTTTGCTCGTCTTTATGTCCTTTAGTATTTGAAATGACAGCGTTTTTCCAGACGCTGGCAATAAATTTGCTGAGTTTTGTACGTAATCAGATAAAATTCTGTGTCCAGCCGGGCCGGACAGCAATCCAATGTGACCGGAATTTTGCCGGTCATTGGTTATCCTGAACCGGCTCACCGGCCGGAAAAAGACAATATAGAGCTGAAACATAAGAAATAATGGCAGGTATGGATGTTGCTAAACAAATAGGTGAAGACGGCGGCAATACCGCCCGGAAGATAAAAGTCAGTGTTCCGGCAATACTGGCGTCATATATTTTACAGGGCCGATAAGGCATCATCTGATTTATCGGATGCTGTCGGCATGGCATTATAACCGCATCCCACATGATAATTGTCTAATAGTCCTTGTCCCAGCCTCTTTTAACAGGAATGGATTTTTCATATGACAGAAAATCTGGCCCAAATCGCAGTTGACCTTGCCCGGCAGGCTGATGTCCTTTCGTTCGGTGCGCCGGTGTCGCATGTCTATAATCCGCTGATGTATGCCTGGAAGCCCCATGTTCTTTATCTGAATCGTTTTGGAACCGGCAGCAAGGAAATCATTCTTGTGGGGATGAATCCCGGGCCATGGGGGATGGCTCAGACCGGAGTGCCATTCGGAGACATCGAAATGGTGCGGGAATGGCTGAGCATTGAGGCACAGGTCGACAGCCCTCCGGTGAGCCATCCGCGCCGGCCGGTCGAAGGCTTTCATTGCCGCCGCCGGGAGGTGAGCGGCAGGAGGCTTTGGGGTTGGGCCCGCAGCCGTTTTGGCGAACCGGAAAATTTCTTCCGTCGTTTTTTCGTTGCCAACTATTGCCCGTTGTGCTTTCTGGAGGAATCAGGCCGCAACCGCACTCCGGATAAATTGCCGGGAAGGGAGCCTGAGGCCTTGCTGGCGGTCTGTGACCGGGCACTGTACCGAACGGTGCTGCTCAAGCGTCCCCGCTATGTGATCGGGATCGGTAAATTTGCCGCCGAGCGTGTTTCCTCAGCTCTCGCAGGATTATCGGTATCAACCGGCCGGGTGACGCATCCCAGCCCGGCCAATCCGAGGGCGAACCGGGGCTGGGCAACATTGGTCGAGAAAGAGTTGGCTGAACTTGGCATTGCGCTGTGAGATCAATTGAATTACGAGTGAGTCAATATTCAAAATAACTTTTCATTTTGCATGTTTGAAGTAAATGATAAAGATAAAAGGCTGTCCCAGGCGATGGATATCGGTCTCATCAATAAAGAGTGTTTGTGATGAATGCTTTTCGGGCAGATTCAGTTATTATATTTATTCCGGATGTCGGCCCGGTTCTGTTGCAGCGAAGCACCAGGGCAAAGCGCATGAGCATCACGATCAAGCCCTTCAAGGGCATTCGGGTGGCTGTGCCCCGAGGTGTTTCGTTCGAAATGGCTGCCCGGATGGCTCATTCTAAGTCCGCCTGGATGAAAAATCATTGCGCCCGGATGAAAGAATTTGAAAAGAATTATGAAGCTGCCGCGGCAAACAAGGTCCAGGTAGATCGGGATGAGGCCGGGAAGATACTCACGGAACGACTTGGGGCAATTGCCCGGAAACATGGCTACCGGTATAACCGTGTATCCATCCGTAACCAGAAAACCCGATGGGGCAGCTGCTCCAGCAGGAACAACATCAGCCTGAACATGAAGCTGACACTCTTGCCCGATGAGCTTCGGGATTATATCATTCTGCACGAACTGGTTCATACCAGGGTGAAGAATCATGGCCAGGATTTCTGGCAGGAGCTGCTCAGGGTGGAGCCAGATGCCGTGCGCCTGGACAAGCGGATGAAGGAGCATAGCATTCTGCTCCTATAGTTGATGAGTATGTCGGATATTTACAGTATTGGGCACGAGATGAGGAGGAAGGGAACATGGCTGCGGTATTGATCATTGGGGCTGGAGGGGTTGGAAGAGTCGTTGCCCACAAGTGCGCGCAGGTGCGTGATGTGTTCAGTGATATCTGTCTTGCCAGCCGTACGATCTCCAAGTGCGAGACGATCCGGCAGGAGATCATTGATAAGGGGTTGGGCGATATTAAGGTCAGGGTTGTTGACGCCGATGACGTTCAGGCCGTGACAGCTCTTATCCGCGAAGTGCATCCTGCGGTGGTGATCAATGTTGCCCTGCCGTACCAGGATCTGGCCATCATGGAGGCCTGCCTGCAGACCGGCGTCGACTACCTGGACACGGCCAATTACGAACATCCGGACACCGCGGAATTCGAGTATAATGAGCAGTGGGCGCTGGATGACCGGTTCCGGGAAAAAGGGCTCATGGCGCTGCTCGGCAGCGGCTTTGACCCCGGGGTGACCAATGTTTTCTGCGCCTATGCCCAGCAGGAGCTTTTTGACGAAATCCATTACATCGATATTCTGGACTGCAATGCCGGCGACCACGGCTATCCGTTCGCCACCAACTTCAATCCCGAGATCAATATCCGCGAGGTGACGGCAAAAGGAAGATACTGGGAACAGGGCCAATGGATCGAAACCGATCCTCTGTCCGTCAGAATAATGCATGATTATCCCGAGATAGGGGAGCGGGCCAGTTATCTCCTGTACCATGAGGAGCTGGAGTCGCTGGTCAAAAATATCAAGGGGCTCAAGCGCATCCGTTTCTTCATGACCTTTGGTGAGAGTTATCTCACCCACCTGCGGGTGCTGCAGAACGTCGGCATGACCCGTATTGACGAAGTTGAATTCCAGGGCTGCAAAATAGTCCCTCTCCAGTTTCTCAAAACACTGCTCCCTGATCCGGCCAGCCTGGGCTCCAGGACAAAGGGGAAAACCAATATCGGCTGTGTGATCCAGGGACTGAAGGACGGCAGCAGACGCAAGGTCTACATCTATAATGTGTGTGACCATGAATCATGCTGGCAAGAGGTTTTCAGCCAGGCCGTTTCGTATACCACCGGCGTTCCGGCGATGATCGGGGCAAAGATGATGCTGCAGGGGATCTGGCGCGGTCGTGGCGTGTTCAATATGGAGCAGTTCCCGGCCCGTCCGTTCATGGACGCGCTGAACATGCATGGCCTTCCTTGGCAGATGCTGGAACTCGACTGTGATTGATCAGCCTGGAGCGCCTTACCGGGATCTCGTTTCCACCCCCTGTTTCGTGCTGGAGGAGGAAATCCTCGAGCGGAACCTGAAGCTGCTGCACAGGGTGCAGGAGGAGAGCGGCGCCAGGATTTTGCTGGCCTTTAAGGCCTTTGCCATGTTCAGTGTATTCGACCTGGTGGGCAGATATCTTTCCGGCGCCGCAGCAAGCGGATTGTATGAGGCACGGCTGGCCAGGGAAGAACTCGGTCTGGAGGTGCATACATTTTCTCCGGCCATCAAGGATGATGAATTTGACCAATTGGCCGGTCTATCTGATCATCTGGTTTTCAATTCCTTCAACCAATGGCGGAAATTCCGCCACAGGGCTGCCGGGCATCCTGAAACGCGATACGGAATCAGGGTGAACCCGGAGCACAGCGAAGTGGCAACGCCACTGTACGACCCCTGTGCCCGCTACTCCCGCCTAGGAGTAACCCGCGCCGGATTTCAGCCGGAATTGCTGCCGGGGATATCCGGCCTGCATTTTCACACCCTGTGCGAACTGGGGTTTGAACCGCTGGCCAGAACCGTTGCCGCCGTTGAGGAAAAGTTCGGAGAATTCCTGCCGCAGATGCAGTGGGTGAATTTCGGCGGCGGCCATCATATTACCAGGCAGGGCTATGATGTTGAGGGACTGATCAGCCTGCTGCGGAATTTTCGCCGGAAATACGGGGTGGAAATCTATCTGGAACCGGGGGAGGCCGTCAGCTGGCAGAGCGGCGTCCTGGTGGGGGAGATTGTTGATGTGGTTAGCAACGATATGGACGTCTGTATCCTTGATGTTTCAGCGGCCACCCATATGCCCGATGTTCTGGAAATGCCGTACCGGCCGGAAGTACTTGGCGCCGGCATGCCCGGAGAAAAACAGTTTACCTGCCGCCTGGCCGGTCCTTCGTGCCTGGCCGGTGACGTGATCGGCGACTACAGTTTTGACGTTCCTCCAGTTGTGGGCCGGCGCGTGGTCTTTCTCGACATGATGCACTACACCATGGTCAAGACCAACACCTTTAACGGTGTTCCTCTGCCGGGCATTGCCATATGGCGCAAGCACAAGCAGCTTGAAGTTATCAGGCAGTTCGGATACCGGGATTTCAGGGATCGTCTTTCCTGAATGGGTATAATTTCTCATGTTATCCATGCAGAGGGATAACCATTGTTTTTCCAGTAATTGCCGGTAAATGATTAATTCTTGCACTTATCTATTATATGTGCTTAAAATTTATAGATAATACGTAAGTGATCTTTTGTGCAAGGAGGGCTATTATGTGCGGCAGGAGAACAATCAATCATCGATTTTTGTTTTTATTTCTTACCTTATTGCTCGCGGGTCCGGTTTGTTTTGCCGCGGAACTGCCATTCAGGAAGGATTACCCTGATGTGAAGGTCGTTGAACTGGAAGAGCTGAAAGCAGGATATGATAACGGAACATTCATGATCGTAGATGTCAGGTCCACCCTGGAATATGAAGTTATCAAGATAAAAGGGGCATACCATGTTGATTTGGCAAAGCCCGGTTTCATTCAAAAGCTGCAAGCGCTTGCCGCTCAGTACCCGGCCAGGAAAATAGCCGTATACTGTAACGGCGTCACCTGCCTGAAATCATATAAGTCGGCCATGGATGCCGCAGAGGCGGGCATGGATAACGTGTATGCCTTTGATGTCGGCATACCGGCTTGGTCGGCTGCCTATCCTTCGGAAACACTCCTGCTCGGTAAGGAGGTCACTGACCCGCAAAAACAGTTGATTTCCAGGAGCGAGCTGGAAAAAGTAATGTTGAGCTTCGAGACCTTCCAGCAGAAGGCGGCCGAGAATAATGCCATGGTCATTGATGCCAGGGACCCGATCCAGCGAACCCATAAACTTCCGGGTTTTGAAAAGGCGCTGCCTATACCTCTTGATAAACTCATCAAAAATGTCATCAACAAAGGCAACCTGAAAGACAAGCAGCTCATGATATTCGATCAGGTGGGCAAACAGGTGCAGTGGCTGATGTATTACCTTGTCGACCAGGGCTATTCAAATTTCTATTTTCTTGAGGGGGGGGCGACCTCCGTGCTGAAAGAACAGGAATACAGGTAGCAGATGGTGTCTGGTTCCGTCAGATGATGAAAGGTTTATCTCGCGTACACCGTAACAGAAAAACTTATCAAAGCAGGTATCTATGGATAAGCGATCTGAACTCAAGCTTCAGTTGGTGGATCTCAGCCGCATCTACAACAAAAATGAAAAAAGGGTTGTTCTGGCCATGGAGAAACTCCTGGACAGGATTAATGATTGGCAACCGGAAGGGCTGGATGTCCAGGATATTTATGCCCTGGCCCTGAACAGCCTGCCGCCGCGATATGTCCAGGAAGGCACCATTGTTTTCAATGAACCGGTAAAACGCTCCGATATTGAACATGCTGTAAGAGTGGCGATTGATAAGGTGAGAAACTCTCCGACAGTCGGGAAAGATTGACCGGAAGAGCGCCGTAAGTTTGGCTGCCGGGTCGTTATAAAGGAAATTCGGCCGGGATTTATACCCCGGCAGTGACAGGGATTGCCCAAGGGCGGTCCCTTTTCATTTATCAGGGACAGGGGTTGGGGAAAGAGACGATGGGGTTGGCGTCGGGTGGATTTTTTTGTCAGAGATCCATGTCGAGTCCCTCCATGATCTTTCCTATCAGGTTCTCCTGGGAAAAGGGTTTGACCAGGTAGTTCCGCGCCCCCATATCGATGGCCTTCTGGATCTCCTCCCTTTCCAACTCCACGGTGACCATGGTTACCGGGATATCCCTATATGCGTCATTGGCCTTAAGCGCCAGCAGCATGTCGATGCCGTCCATGACCGGCATATGCCGGTCAAGCAGGATGAGATCGATACGGCCTTTTTCGCGTTCAACTACTTCCATTCCCTCTTTTCCGTCAGCCGCTTCAAGAAATTCAAAACCTATAACGTCAATGGCCTTTTTTATGAAATGACGGGTCGCGGCCGAATCGTCAACTGACAGAATGCGCATTTCTCTCTCTCCTTGTCCTACTTGACTTGATAGTACAGACCCATAGCATGTCTGAGCATTTCATATTCTTTAGTATACATTATAATCGACTCTGACGCGCCGAGAAAGAGGTGTCCGTCCGGCCGCAGAAGAGCAGCAATACGTCTGAGGATGTCCTGTTTGAATTCCATGGAAAAGTAGATCAGGATATTCCGGCAAAAGATGATATCCTTTTTGCCGAGATGATTGAAGTCTTCCTGCAGGTTCAGCTTTTTAAAGGTCACCATCTTCTTGATGTCGCTGCTTATGGTCCAGATTTTATTATCAGTTGTTTCAAAATAGCGGTTTTTGAGGTCTTCAGCCAGTCCCCTTGACATGGAAAGGTTATCATATCTGCCGAGTTTGCCGAGAAAGAGAACCGTGGAAGAAATATCGGTTGCCAGGATCTCCAGATGCTCCGGCCTGATTCCCGGGTATTGGCGCATGAATTCGAGAAAGGTCATGGCAATGGAATAGGGCTCCTGTCCGGTGGAACAGGCACAGCACCAGATCCTGATCCTGTTGCGCCTGCCGGAAAGGATGTTCTCGGTGAGTCTCTTGAAAAGGACTTCAGTGAGGATGCCGAATGGATGCATGTCCCGGAACCAGAAGGTTTCATTGGTTGTAATGGCTTCGATTATTTTGTCCCGCAGGGTATGTGTCCTGTCGGCAATCGATTTTTCGTACAGTTCACTGAAACTTTTGCATCCCTGTTCGATCATCAGGGTGGTGAGGCGGGTCTCCACGAGATACACCTTGTCGTCGGTGAGGTGAATACCGCAGTGCTTCTCAATGTAATCCCGTATCAGGCGAAATTCTTCAAGGGATATCATGGTTGTCCCTGCAGGCTGTCAATCGATGGGTGGATAAAGATTCGGGAGGTTCAGCTGCTGTTCCGCAGGGATCACTGATCCGAGGGTGATGATGGCCGGTGTACAACAAACCGGCAGTTCCTGCCGGGAAAAACTGGGGCGTTAGGGTCAGCAAAAGATGTTTGGAGGGGGGACGCATATCCTTATCGGATGCCGGGGTGTTTGCTGATTTCGCTTTCAATGGTGTCTGCGTCCGGGGAATTGTACCTGATGACGTTCTGCAGATGAAAAAGGCTTTCCGGATCGATGCGGACAAATTTGACTGCCAGTCCCTCCGGAGCGGCGCGGACGATTTCACCTTCAATCCTGATGGCCATCTCATCAGTGGTCCCTTCGAGGGTGATTTTTATGCTGCAGGGAGTCGCGGGCTCGACGTTGACCACGACAGGCAGGAGACAACCGCCAACGCTGAGGTTGGTAATATTATCAGTGCGGTAGCTCCGGTCATTAATCTTGATTTCGGTGTTCATTGTAAAAGGTATGCGGGTAAAACGTCGATTATCATCACTCATGCTGTATTCCTGCTAAAATTCGGAGAATATATGAAATCATAGAGTGTTATATCTGTATGATATAGAAAAAGGATGCATGATGTCAAGCTGGCTCGGTTAATATGTGCTGCTCGAGAGAATTACGGTTAAAATGCAGATATTCTCTGTTGTGGTTTGTGGTATATTTATACTAAAGTCTTTGACATATAAAGTAATTCTGACATAAAATCGGATTTGAGCGGGATACATTTCTTACAACGGATCCAAAGGGAATGGAATGAATATAATATCTGTAAAAAACCGGGTTAGTTTTGGCGCTGGACTGTGTGTATTTGTAACTGCCGCCATCATTATCATGGCCACGGTTTTCGGCATTCGGGGGGTGATGATCAAGACCGGCGAAGCGGAAACCATCGCGGTGGCGGATCTCAAGGTTGCGGCCATCCAGTCCAGAATCAATGGGGTGCTGGATGTGGCCTCCACCCTGGCGGGCACTTTCTCGGCAATCAGGGACGAAAGCATCCTCCTCGACCTTGAACGCGGCATGGTTATCGATATCATGCGGGTCATTCTGGAAGACAACCCCCAGCTTAACAGCGTGTTCACTTGCTGGGAGCCCAACGGGTTTGACAATAACGACGCCAATCATACCGAGGATGAAGGCCACGACGCAACCGGTCGTTTTGCTGTTTCCGTGATGAAAGAACCGGGCGGGGAGTTCAAACTTACGTCGCTGCTGGCTGATCCCGTTCGTTCACCGGAGGCTGTCCCCGGTTCCTGGTACACAATTCCCAGGGAAACATTGAAAGGTTTTGTTTCCGATCCCTTTGAAAAGGATTTCCGGGGCGAAAAAATCATGGTGGCCTCCCTGACCGTGCCGATCATCGCCAATGACCGGTTTTACGGTGTCGTCGGCATTGACCTGCAGCTGGATTTTATCCAGGAGATGGCGGACAGTGTGAAAGAGGAGCACCGGAACTGGCAGGTCATGATCTTGAGCAACAACGGCATTATCGCCGGCTTTAAAGGTGATGCCGCAATGATCGGCAACCACATGCGGGAAATTCATGACGATGTTGATGAAGACCTGGAAATTGTCCGGAACGGCCGGGAAGAAGTGAAGGTCATGGGTGGTTCTCTCGATATGTACAAACCGGTTAATCTCCGCGGCACCGACAATCCGTGGTCGGTCAATATCCTTGTCCCCCGGGATGAATATGCCGCGCCGGTGTTTTCCCTGATGTGGAAGTTGACCCTGGCCGGACTGGTCTGTGTGGCTGTTGCCCTGTTCATCCTGCAATACCTGATCAATGAATTTGTCGGCCCCATTTCCAGGGTGGTGGAGCTGGCCAGGTCGTTATCCAATGGCGACTTCACCCCGCGGCTCAAAATAAAAAGGAAGGATGAGATAGGTCTACTTGCCGGAGCCCTTGATGATTCTTGTATATATCTGTCGCAAATGATCGCCAGGATCAAACAGAATGCCGATATGCAGGCTGCCGCATCCGAAGAAATGTCATCGGTTTCTACTGAAATGGCTTCTTCGACCGAGGAGATGAGCACCCAGGCCGATACAGTCGCCGGCGCCACCGAGCAGATGTCGGCCAGCATTAACTCCATGGCCTCGGCCGCGGAGGAGATGAGCGTCAACATCCAGAGCGTTTCCTCCACAGCTGAACAGATGTCGCTGAATATGAATTCCGTTGCCTCCTCCATTGAACAGATGTCAGCCTCCATTGAAGAGGTGGCGCTGACCGCCAAGGATGGATCGGTCATTGCCCAGGAGGCAATGGAAATGTCCAGTATGACCACCGCTACCATGGATGATCTTGGCAAGGCTGCCAAGGAGATCGGCGAGGTTACCAATTTGATCAAGCGGATAGCAGAACAGACCAACCTGCTGGCCTTGAATGCAACCATTGAGGCGGCCGCCGCCGGTGATGCAGGCAAAGGGTTTGCTGTTGTGGCCAATGAGATCAAGGAACTGGCCAACCAGAGCGGGCAGGCCGCCAACGCGATTGCCAAACGGGTGGAAGGGGTGCAGGCCAATACCAAAAGCGCGGTGGAGGCCATTGCCGGAATCGCGGATATCATCCAGCGGGTGAATGAATCGTCATCGACCATTACCCGCTCCGTTGCGGAACAGACAAGCACGTCCAATGAAATTTCCGGGAACGTGCAACAGACAAGCGCCGGCATTACCAATATCGCTACTTCCATTGCCGAGTTGGCCAGGGGCGCCAATGATGTATCAAAAAGCGCCGGCGAGGCCGCCCAGGCTGTCTCAGAGGTGTCCGCCAATATTCTCGGCCTGAGCAATGCGGTCAGCGAATCCAATACCGGCGCCCAGCAGGTTAATATCACAGCCGAGGAACTCGCAGAGATTGCAGCGCAGATCAAGGAGATGGTGAACGAGTTTAAGGTATGAGCTGTGGCCTTGTGACCGCGCCGGATTTCAGCGGATCATATTGGCGATTGCATCCGGTATTTCATGGAGGGGAAAGATAAAGTCGACGATGCCGGCCGCGTAAGCGCTGCCGGGCATGCCCCAGACAACACTTGATTGCTCGTCCTGGGCCAGGACCGGCGCTCCGTAAAGTTTCAGCTGTTTGCCCCCGTCTGTTCCGTCCGTACCCATGCCGGTGAGAATTACCCCAATGGCATGCTGCCTGAATACATCTGCCCCGGTCCGAAACAGCTTGTTAACCGAAGGACGGCAGCCTTTTTCCGGGGGCAGGTCGTTTATCATGATCCTGGTTTCCCGGCCCTTTTTTTCCAGGACCATATGTTGTCCTCCCGGAGCGATGTACGCATGCCGGTTGAGGATGGGCATATTGTGCCCGGCTTCCATGACGGTATAGCGGCACTTGTTGTTGAGGCTTCTGGCCAGGGATTCGGTAAAGGTGGGCGGCATATGCTGGACAATGAAGATCGGCACTTGGACCCGTTCGCAGAGCGGCGGGAGTATTTCCGCCAATGCCTTGGGACCACCGGTTGAAACACCTATGAGTATGGCCTTGACGACCGGGGTATAGGATATCTCCTCCCGCTCGACCTTTTTCTTTGCTGCTGCGGCCGGCTTGACTACCGGTTTTTTCCCTTTTGCCGCCGGGATGCATCTCAATGCGTAGTTGCGAATCTTGACGACAAGCTGGCGGGAGAGGATTTCCAGGTTTTCCCTGATGTTTCCGCCTTCAGGCTTGGTGATGAAATCATAGGCCCCCATTTCAAGGGCTTTGACAGTGATGTCCGCTCCTTTCTTGGTATGGGAGCTGAGCATGATCACCCCGATGTGCCTGTCATCAGGTCTTTCGGCGTTGAGCTTCTGGATGGCTGCCAGCGTCTCCAGCCCGTCCATTTCAGGCATCTGGATATCCAGGGTGATGATATCCGGGTCATTGCTTTCAAGGAATTCAAGGGCCTTGATCCCGTTCCAGACGGAACCGATAACCTCTATATCGCTTTCCCGGGACAGTCCTTCCTGGACTGCGCTGCGAAAGATGCGCGAATCATCGACTATAAGTATTTTTGTTTTCAAGGGACGGGAATGTTATTCTGTTTTTTTGGCGGCCTGGAGATTGATAACAGACTTGAGCAGGCGTTCGGCATTGAGAATGATCAGCAGTTCATCCTTGAGCTTGCATACACCCTCACCTACGTCGGCGGCACGGCGTTCTATTCCTTCGGGAACTTTCTGTTCATTCTGCCGCCGATTTTCGATCATTTTTTCATCCACCGTTACAACATCTTCAATGCTGTCCACCAGAACACCGCATGGTTCGCCGACCTGGGGCATGAAGAGGACCACACGGCTCGATTCATCGATTTCCTTGTCGGCAAAGCCGAATATTTTTCGCGGATCAAGCAGAAGGTAAATCTGGCCGCGGATATTGATATATCCTTTTATTTCCCTGGGTGCGTGAAATATCGGCGTGTATCTGATCTCGGTGTTAATTTCCTTTACGTGCCTGATATCGACGCCATACAGTCGTCCGGACAAACGAAATGTACAATAACGGTGCAGTAGCGAATCATCGGTCTTGGTCTGCTGAGCGGTCTGCATCGGGATCTCCGGAATAAATAAACCTGTTTACTCTTTGGTTGTCAATGCACGTTGTCGGCATCGGCGCTGGAAGTCGATTATTTTTTTGCTCCAAGCGCCGAAGCCACGGTCTTGAGAAATCGCTCCCGGTCAAGTTTCACCTCATAGTAGTTGAAACCGTTTTCCATGGCCTTTTTCTTTGCTTCTTCCGAGTCCAGTGAAGTAAGAGCAATGGCCGGAATATCGGTCAATTTCATAGTGTTCCTGACATTTTTCATGAAATCCCAGCCATCCATAACCGGCATTTCTATATCTGAAATTAAAAGATCGAAATTTTCCTCATCCATTCTGTCAAGACCCAGTTTGCCGTTTTTCACAGCCGTGACCGTATAGCCCTGCTCTTCAAGGTATCCCTTGATAAGCTGCCTGAAAAAGGAGATGTCCTCGAGGAGCAGTATCCGTCTGGCGCCGCTATCCTCTTGATCATGCCCGTCAAGCGCCGCAGATCCTGGACGGATTGATGAACCGGGATCAAATTTTTCAACCATCCGGTAAATATCAATGAACAGGGTCATTGTGTCGTTGATAATAGCGGTGCCAAGCAATCCATCGGCCTGGTAGCTGGTGACATCAAGATCAACATTGGTGTCGACCACATCGATGAAGCCGGACATGAGGATGCCGATGGGCCGTTTGAGGTGGCGCGGCAGGATAAGGTACATTTTTTCCTGTTCGATGACCGGAGAAATGTTGAGGATGTGATCAAGGCGGATGATCTGGGTGGAAACACCATCGACCGTCAGGTATTCCCTGTCGCCGATCACCTCTATATTTTTCATCTGGAACGGTTCAATGCGCCTGATGAGCGGCAGGGACAGGGCGAGCTGCTCCTTGGGCCCTGATTTGAACAGGAGGACGGTCTGCATTTCATCGGAGCTGAATTCCTTTTCCCTTTCCTCCATTATCCGATCTGCCAGGGTAATGCCGGCATGCCGGGAAATACCGCCGACATCAAGGATAAGAGCGGTTTTGCCGTTGCCCATGATGGTGGCCCCGGAATAGATGCCCAGGGATTTAATGGCCGGATGAAGAGGCTTGACAACAATTTCCTCGGTGCCGACGATTTCGTCGACGATCAGGCCGTAATGGCTGTTGCCGACCTTGAGAACGACAAAGTTCAGGGAATCGGTAAATTCCATGGCTGCTTTGTTGTCCTGGTAGGTTTTGAGTAATTCCTGACTTTTCTGGTAGTTGGCTTCGGCAATCTCCGACCTGACTTCCCTGGTGAACAATTTCGGTCTGGCCAGGATCTCCGACAGGCGGACAATGGGCAGAAGCCGTCCCCGCAACCGGTAGACTTCCTGGTCGTCGGCTCGTTCTATCTTGGTAATTATCTCGTCATCATACAGGCTAACCAGCTCGACAAGGCTGACCTGGGGGATCGCATATAAATAATCGCCGGATGCGACGATGAGCGACGGGATTATGGCCAGGGTCAACGGCAGCCTGAGCAGTATAGTAGTTCCCACACCGGCAGCGGAATCAAATTCAAAAGAGCCGCCGAGTTTTTCGATGCTTGTCTTGACCACGTCCATGCCCACGCCCCGGCCGGATACACCGTCAGCCTGATCCATGGTGCTGAAGCCGGGAAGGAAAACAAGATACAGCAGGTCATGGCTGGACATCTGTTCTAGTTCCGCTTCGGTTTTCAGACCTTTTTCAATGACCTTGCTGCGGATCTTTTCTACATCGACGCCCCTTCCGTCATCGGAGATCTTGATGTTGACCCTTCCTGCCTCGTGATAGGCGGAAATGGATATTTGCCCGGTTCGCGGCTTGCCGGCCTTCACCCTTTCTTCCGGCGATTCGATGCCATGGCCGCAGGAGTTGCGGATTATATGGGTTAAGGGGTCGGTCAGTGACTCGAGAATGGTTTTATCCAGTTCGGCGTTGCTGCCGGTGATGCTGATCTGGATCTGCTTGCCCAGGGATTTGCCCAGATCACGCACCACACGGGGAAACTTATCAATAACTTTGCCCACGGGCTGCATTCGGGTGCTGATAATGGTCTCCTGCAACTCGCTGGTGATGAGATCCAGCCGATGAGCAATGGAACGGGACGCCGCGTCCGCTTCATCAATGGTCAGCAGATGCTGATTCCGGATCAGAACCAGTTCCCCGGCCTGCACCATGAGCCTGTCAAGGATATCGACATTGATGCGCACCGTGTTGCCGATATCAATTTCTCCCTTTTCCTGGGCCTGCTTCTTAGCTTCTTCGGCGGTTACGGGAGTTTTCGGGGCAGGGGCGGTTTTTTTCACCGCAGCCTTTGATTCCTGGTCAGCCAGGGCTATCAGCTGTTCATGCACCAGTTTTATATCCACTTCGTTGCTCTGCTGAATATTCTGCAGCATGGTGGAAAGGAGATCGACACCGGCCAGCAGGCTGTCGATATATTCCGATTCCGGCAGGATTTTACCGGCGCGCATCTTGGTAAGGAGCGCCTCCATGACATGGGCCAGTTCCGACATCTTGTTCAGTCCAAGAAAACCGGCAGCGCCCTTGACGGAGTGAATAGCGCGGAAAACCTTGTCAAGCTGGGCTTGGTCCGGGTCGTCTTTCTGACGCTCCAGGACAAGAAAATCATCCTCAATGTTGTCAAGATGTTCCTTGGCTTCAGCAACAAAAGCCTCCACCATTTCCGGATCATTGAGCAGAATATCGTCCAGTGTTTCTTTGCTGTCGCTCATTGTTCTTCTCTGTGCATGGCAGCTGACAGACCGTAATCAGCCGGCATCGTTTTCATCCTTCTGTTTCATTGCTTCAAGCAGCAGTCCGGTCAACTCCCTGTTTATCCGCTGTGGTATGGGGCGTTTGGGAACCGGTTTGAAACTGATGGTCGGATTATCAATATGGATCATCTTGATGGCGGCTTCCTCCCCTTTGAGATCACCATATACCGCGTGTTGCAGTTCACCGCCATTGAAATAGAAGAAACCTTTGGGGTTGCCCGGAGAGGAAACCTCGCAGAGGCAGGTTTTCTGTTCAAGCTCGATCATCTGCAGAAAATTCCCGATGGATATTCCGGTGATGGAGCCTTCCGTGGTATCCGCTCTCAAGGCATTTTTGATGATGTCGGCAAGCGCGTCGGCGGTAAAGGGTTTTTCAATGAACTGCAGAATGTCTGACTGCAGGTTTTCCACAATTGCCGGGGTTCCGTGGGCAGACATGACGATGCACGGTATGTTGGGATGAAATTTGTGGGTATAGGCGAGGAGGCCGAGGCCGTCTATCCTGGGCATCTGCAGGTCGGTGACAAGCAGTGAAATATCGTTTTCCTTGATGATCTCAATGGCCTCCATGCCGTCCTTGGCAAAAATGAAGTTGAATTTGTCTTCATATTTTGCCAGCGAGCTCTCCAGGTAGTTTATCAGCATGGAACTGTCGTCAACTATAAGAATTGTGTCCACTCTTTATCTCCCTTTCACTCAATGGTACACATATTGAGAAATTTTTTGCAGCCGAAACCGGTCATCTGTTGCCATATTCAATCACTGACTCTTATGGTCATGCCGCAGCAGCTTCTTTGATCAGGGACGACAGACTGCTTTTTATCTGGCGCGGGAATTTCTTTTTCGGCGGATGCCGGAACTTGATCTTTGCCTTGTCCAGCTTGAACAGGTTGATAGCCGCCTCCTTTCCCTTGAGTTTTCCGTAAAAAGCATTGTACAGGGTGCCGCCGTCAAAGACCAGGTACCCTCTTTTGCCATCCTCGGACTGGACCTCGCAGATACAGGTCATGGATTCCGATTCCACGAGCTTCAGAAATCCCGACACCGACACGCCGCTCATGGTCCCGAGCAGATTCTGTTCCTGGCCCAGCGATTCCAGGATCAGGTCGGCAAGTTCGGTCACTGAAAATGGTTTCTGGATAAAATGGGCGTATTTTTTCTCCAGTCTCTCTTTTAATTCAGGTGTGCCATGACCGGTCATGACGATACACGGCATATTGGGAAAGTTCTTGGAAACATAGGAAAGAAGAACAATCCCGTTAATACCGGGCATATAGATATCCGTTACCAGCAGGGAGAATTTCTGCTCCTGCAGCGCGCGTATGGCGTCAAAACCGTTCTTGACCGGCACGGTTTCAAATTTATTTTTATATTTCCCGAGTATTTCTGTGAGGATCAGCAAAAGCTGTTCATCATCATCAACAATGAGAACCCGTTCCATTTTACTGTCCTTTTGTTTATTCAACTCCTGCCCCGCAGCAGTGTCGAGATCTGCTGTCCCGCAGTGGTTCTTTGCGAACGTTTGTGTTTATCGGAGCTGTATTCCTGGTCATTGTCGTCTACGTTTCATTTGCCGGCTATTTTCTGCAGGTTGAGGTTGTCCAGCAGAATTCCGGAATAATTGGACAGGATCGACATGGAGTCGGTAATGTCGTCTTCCTCCAGCTCGGCGATGACCACACCATGGGTTATTTCTCTCCCCTTGAGACCCATAATGATCCATCCTTCCAGCTCGTTGGAACCCAGCTGCAGTTTCTCCGCACTGTCATTGTGCGAAACGATACGGCCTGATTCCAGGGACTGCTGGATGGGAGCGATAGTGTCGATGGATATTTCCATGGTATCAATGCCTTCCAGTCCGCCGCTGCCCCATATTCCCTTCAGTTTTCCGGTTTCCTCGCTACGGAGAAAAATTGCGGCGCTGCGCGTTTCCAAGTCATGGACAAAGGCTTCGGTAACAATGCGGCACAGGTCTATGGGATTGGTTATGCGCATAAGATCAAGCTCGACGTGGTACAGGGTCGACAGCACATTGTTCTGTCTGAACAGGATGGCAGTCATTTCATCCAATTCCTTGCGCTGTTCATCGATCTGGTGATGGAGCTTGGCGTTTTTCAGCACCATGGAGGCAAACTCGCCGACAAACTGGTAGACTTCAACCTCGGCGGATTCCTCAGGATCAAGGACAAAAAAACCATAGGCCCTGGGCTGTGATTTAATGGGAACAATGATCGGCGATTCGAAACCGGGCATTATCTCCTTGGCTTCGGCCTGGGTGGAGGACCAGACAACCTTCTGGTCGTGGATTACCCGTTTCAGGATATTCGATGAGTTTATTTCCAGGACGCGTCGTTCATTTTCAGGCACAAGCCTGCCGTCAACTGCTATCTTGACCACCTTGCTGTCATTTTTGACCAGCCAGAACGCATTTCGCTCCGCACTCATGATTTCGTCGATCTGCTTGGAGAAAAGAGTGACAAGGGTATCCTCATCATCCAGATGCACGGAAGAGTAGACCAGATGTTTGAGGGCGGCAAGCTGGTCGTAGCTGCTTTTGTAGATCTGCAGCAGTTCATCTGATTCGTCGGATGGTGCAGTGGCTTCATAAAGGGCTGCGGCTGTTTTTTCGACAGCTTCGCCACCGGATGCACGATGTAACCTGCTGAGGATCTCGGGGGTGTCAACCTGCGCCGGCGCCCCGGATGCAGCGCTTTCCCTGAGAGCTGACAGGGCATCCATGGCCTCGAACATCAGGTCGACAACGGCAGGGGTCACTTTAAGCTCTCCCTTGCGCACCTGACCGAAGATTTCCTCCATTTTTCGCCCGATACCGCTCATTTCTTCCAGTCCGGCAAAGGCAGCGGATCCTTTAATGGTGTGGACGATGCGGAAAATCTGGTTTATGGAATCTTCATTTTCCGGCTCATCTTCCAACTGGATAAGGACCAGGTTCAGCTGATCAAGCAGTTCCAGGGCTTCCTCGAGAAAATCCTGCAGCATTTGTTTCAATATCTGATCGTCAAGATCCTGGGCATTTTTTTCGTTAGACATAAATCTTTCCCTGCTGGTTGAACGTAAAATTCCTGGGAAGCCTTATTACCTGAGGAAGCGTATTGTCAAATCCGGTCAGGACTGGAAGAATTCTTCCAGCAATGCAAGAAGCTGCGTCGGCTTGAAGGGTTTGACAATGTAGGCGGTAGCGCCGAGGGCAAGGGCCTTGTCGCGGTCTTCGTCCTGGCCTTCGGTGGTAAGCATGATGACCGGTATGGTCGCGATCTGGTCATTTTCCAGGCGTTTTTCCAGGAATTCCAGGCCGTTCATCCTCGGCATGTTGACATCGAGAATGATGGCATCAAAGGGTTCCTGGGTAAGCAGATCCATCGCCTCCTGTCCGTCACCGGCGGACCCCATGGTGTATCCTTTTGATTTCAGGCTGAATTCAACCATCTTGCGGACACTGGGCGAATCGTCGACAGTTAATATTTTTTTACTCATTGTTCCCCCTTTCTAGAAAACGATTTGCTGTGTAATACGGAGCGCTTGCAAAATTGGGAGTAGTTCAAAGCGCTATAAAATATGTGTTATTCGTCACGCGGTATTCTTCCTGCCCCATCAGCGGATATGCCGCAATTCATCCAGCGGGCGCAGGTACCATGGACGGAGGACCATCTTCTGGATGCCGGAAAATCAACGACCGGACACTGCCTCCATGGGAACAGGCGCAACGTGCCGAAAATTTTGACATATAATACCATTTTTATCGAAATAGTGAAGAAATATTACCGGGGTTATGTCGCTCCGCAGCGTTTTGATTATTTCTTTTTTCCTCCGGCGAGAAGGATGGAGAGAACACAATCATGCCTCTTCTTCCTTTTCACTTTTCTGTTTTTGAATTTCATCAGTCTGGCCGGTATCGGCCGCCAAGGTGAATTTCTTCACCAACTCGTGAAGATCAATGGCAAGGCCGGCCAGTTCCTCCGCGGAATCACTTATCTTGCGAACACCCTTGCTGCTGTCGTCCATTCCGCTGCTGACGCCCTGAATGTTGGAGGCAACTTCATTGGCGCCCTTGGCCAGGGAAAGAATACTTTCTGTAACTTCCGTTGCGCCGTTTTTTGAATCAACAACAATGGTCAGCATATTGTCGGTTTCGCGGGAGTGATTGTTGACGGCAGTGGATATGGAATCGGAGGATTCGTTGAGCTGCGTTATGATGCCGGATACTTCGCTTATGGCCTTGGCGGCATTTTCGGTCCGGTCCTGGACGCCTTTGATCAGGGAGGAAATATTTTCCGCGGCTTCAGCGCTTTGTTTGGCCAGCTCCTTGACTTCTCCGGCAACCACGGCAAATCCCTTGCCCGCGTCACCGGCCCTGGCAGCCTCAATGGTTGCGTTCAGGGCCAGAAGTTTTGTCTGTTCGGTGATTTCTTCAATAGTTGCCGTGGCTATGCCGATCTCATCAGCAGCTTCCTGCAGTGAAGAAATGGTCTCGTTGGCATTGTTCACTGTCTCCAGGGCATGGGAGCTGATGTTTGACCCCATGTTCGCCTTGTTGCCTATCTCTCGTACTTCCTCGGCAATGGTGTTGGTTACATCGGCGAGTTTCTGCATATTCAGCGACATTTTTTCCGCGGTGATTGTAATATCGTGTGAGCTGACATTGATCTGTTCCGTTGAGGCGGCTACATTTGCCGCCTGTGAAGACACTTCCTCGGTGCCGGCGGCCAGCTGGGCGGAAATACCGGAAAGAAGTTCGGACGAACTTGTCAGGTTTGATGCGTTTTCCTGGATCTGTTGCATGGTTGCGTTCAGATTTCGGGACATTTTCACCAGGGCATTGCCCAGGGCGTCATTTTCGTCCTTGGGGGTTACTTCGAAGGACAAGTCGCCATCGGCCAGTTTGTTCAGCGCGCCAAGAACTTCGTTCTCGAGACCGTCGCTCAGGGTGTCTATGCTGTCAGCCATCTGCCCGATCTCGTCATGACGGTTGAGATGCAGTCGTTCTGTGAGGTGGCCCTGGGCCATCTCGCCGATAATGTGCATGACCCTGGTAACCGGCTTGATGACCAGCCGGTCGACCAGGAGGGTGACTGCAAGGGTCAGGATAATTATGCCGATGATGCCGGCAAGGATCGATTGCCAGGCGCTGTCCCTGGTGGACTGCCGCACCTGTTCCTGGACACCGTTCTGGAGCTTGGTAAAGATCTCGGAAATATCGGCGGCCATGGCGTCAAATTCACTGGCTATTGTTTCCGACTGTTTTTTTACTGCGTCTCGGGAAATGAGCAGGTTGACATATCCCAGAAGCTCAAGGTCCTGGACGATCTCCTTCTGCACGTGGAAAACCATTTCGTTCTCTTGCAGCTTGCTGATGATCAACTGCAGGGAAAGGTCATCAATCTCGGGAACGATCGAGCGGAGGGACTCGTCCTGTTCGTTGCGGAAGGTGGTGATTATATCTTCCTGAGTGTTGGAGATATAGGCAAGGACAATGTCAGGATCCTTGGCCAGAGCCTGGCAGTATTTATCCAGCACATCAAAATCAAAGGTAAGGATGACGGTGGGCGCTAATCCGGAAACGAGATCGGCCATGCTCCCGGCTTTGGTCCTGAGGGCAACTTCAGCTGAGGCAACCTGCTGGTTCTCGATCTCCCGCATGGATTGGCCCTGCTGGGTGCGAACATCCTCTGCCAGTGTCGACACATTTTCCGAGATATTGTCAAAGGCTTTTCTTTCGCTCCATATTAGGACAAAGCTGATCAGGGCCAGAATGGCGACTACCACGCAGGAAACAGGTATCATTAATCGTGCGCGAAGGCTTTTTGCTTGAAAAACACTCATTGGGACCTCTTAATAGTTCTTTTCTTCCTGGATACTATCTTGATACAGAGCTGCCGGTAATCAGCCTGAAGGTGATTCCTTTTAGATTATGGGGTAGTAGAGAATTATTTTCAAGGTAAAACGGATATATTTTTACCGATATGGTAACAATATTGTATTTATTCGGGTGCAAAAAATACTTAACAAACTGTTCGGTAATGCGATATCGTTAAACAGTGTCCGACCAGAAACGGTCTTTTCGGAGTCTCGCAGGCTCGCTTACCTGCCCGATCTCTGCGTTATGTTGAAAAAATTATCCTCGGAATATCACACATATGCCTGCGGTAATTTTTTTTCGCATGCCTCGGAGTCTGCTGGCGCTTACCTGACCTCGAACAAAAATCCTCGTTTCTGGATGGACACTAGACAATTGTAAATTCCCGGGCGGAGTGGATATGAAAACGGCTGCACAATTACTGGTCAGGTGCCTGGAAAATGAAGGGGTTGAGTATATCTTCGGCATTCCCGGCGAGGAAAACCTTCATATCATTGATGCGCTTATCGACAGTCCCATCCGTTTTGTCACTGTCCGTCACGAGCAGGGAGCCGCCTTTATGGCCGATGTCTACGGCCGACTCACCGGCCGCCCCGGAGTCTGCCTTGCCACCCTCGGACCCGGCGCGACAAACCTGATCACCGGGTTTGCCGACGCCAACATGGATCATGCGCCTATAGTCGCGCTGGCCGGGCAGGGCGCCACAACCAGGATGCACAAGGAAAGTCACCAGATCCTGGACCTGGTCAACCTGTTCGAACCGATCTCCAAGTACAGTGTGGCGATCCTGGAAAAAGATATTATTCCCGAGGTTGTCCGCAAGGCATTCAAGGTTGCCCGGGCGGAAAAACCCGGCGGCAGTTTTATCTGTCTGCCGGAAAACATCGCGGCCATGGAAGTCGGAGACGATATTCGCCCCCTGAAGGTTCAGGGGCCCACCGCCCCCCACGCGCCGCAGGTCAAGGTTGAACAGGCCGCGAAAGTGATTTCCGAGGCGCGGTTTCCCATTGTCCTGGCCGGCAACGGCGTGGTCCGCAGCAGGAGCGGCGAGGCTCTGCTGCGCTTCGTGGAAAAACTCAACATCCCCGTGGCCACAACCTTCATGGCCAAAGGGGTGGTGCCTTTTTCCCACCCGCTTTGCCTCGGCGCAATTGGGCTGCAGTCCACGGATTATGTCGCCTGCGGATTTGACCGGGCCGATGTGGTTATCTGCGTCGGTTTTGATATGGTCGAATATCATCCATATCTCTGGCATCCCAAAGGTGAAAAGAAAATAATACATATTGATCAGATCTATGCTGAAGTTGATTCCAAATATATCCTTGAGGCAGGGGTTATCGGGGATATTGCCGTATCCCTTGACCGTATCGCAGAGTTGGCCCGCAGCGAGGGGAATGTTTCCACAGACACGCTGAAAAATTATATTCTGAGCGAGCAGGAATGTTTTGCCGACAATTGCGGATACCCGCTCAAGCCCCAGCGAATACTCTGTGATACGCGCAAGGTCATGGATGATGATGATATTCTCATTTCCGATGTCGGGGCGCACAAGATGTGGGTTGCCCGGCTCTATTCATGCGAGAAGCCCAACACCTGTCTTATTTCCAACGGTTTTGCCGCCATGGGAATAGCAGTGCCGGGGGCCATCGCCGCCAAGCTGGTTCATCCCAGGCGCAGGGTTCTTGCCCTAACCGGTGACGCAGGCTTTATGATGAATTCGCAGGAGATTGAAACCGCGCTCCGCCTGCAGCTTTCCCTGGTGATAATGATCTGGAACGATCAGGGATACGGCTTGATTAAATGGCATCAGGAGCGCCGCTTCGGGCGCAGCGGTTTTGTCGATTTCACCAATCCGGATTTTGTCCGCTACGCCGAATCCTTTGGAGCCAAGGGGTACAGGGTTGAGAGCGCTGAGAGCCTGCTGCCGGTTCTCGAGCAGGCATTTGCCGATAATACGGTTGTGGTGGTCGATGTTCCCGTCGATTATTCGGAAAACATGAAACTGACCGAAAAACTCGGCAGCCTGGTCTGTCCCCTATGAGATTCTATTTGTATATAACTGGAGGGAGAATAGAGTGCTCTCTTTTCATTGTCCACCCCCGGTCATGATTGATGAAGGATAAAGCTTCCAGACAATATCCCGGTCCGGAAAGAAGAACATCCTTCTGGGGCCGTTTTTTTTATCCGCTTTCTGAAAGAAAAATACAGCGCATCTTTCTCCGGTCCCTGAAAAAGCGGGTCGCTGTAACATTCGTTATTACTCTGATTGCAGCCATAGTCCTGGCTGTTTCCCTGGATGTCTTTGTCCGCCATTTGTCTTTGAGCAGGCAGCGGGCAGACACCAGTCATATAGTTTTTGAGGTCAACGCCTATGTTGTCCACCATTTTAATGAGGCGATAACCTATATAGCTTCTTCGAATCAGGTTTATTATGTTCTCACTGGCCTGCAGGCTCCTGATAATTTCAATCTGGTGGAGGAGTTGCAGATGGCCAACGGCGTTCTGGGCGCTTCGCTGGTCTACATCATGAACAGTTCCGGAACCGTTGTCGGAAGTTCGCCATATGACGGGGGCAAATCCCTGACCGGGAATAATTACGGGTTCCGGCCCTATTTTATCCAGGCCATGGAAGGGCATCCGGCCCAATATGCCGCCCTCGGGGTGACCACCGAAGAGAGGGGAATATATTTCAGCCAGCCGGTGATGACCGGAACAGACATGCCGCCCATCGGAGTTGTGGTCATCAAGGTGCCGGTGGCATTCATCGATTCATATTTCAGCCGCAAGGACAGTGGCTATAAGATTATGCTGCTGTCGCCGGACGGAATTGTATTTTCCTCAACCATCAACGAATGGCTTTTTCATGCCGCCCTTCCTCTTTCGCCGGAACAAAAAGATGATTTGCTGCAAAGCAGGCAGTTCAGCGATCAGCGGCTCGATCCCCTGCCGTTCACCGTTGACAGTGATATGGTCAGTATCAATGGTATGCGCCATCTTGTTGACAGGCAGCCGCTGGATCTGGAAGGGTGGAGCATCGTCACCCTGAATCCATTGCCCTTTCCTTATGCTATAGCCTTTGTCCTCACTTTCATTGTATTTTTCACCGGCATTATGGCCATCGTTGCCTTTCTCTATGTGTACAAGGATGAGCTGCTCACGGAGGAATTGCGCCGCGGACGTGAACAAAGCAGGCGGATGGAGCAGAAGCAGCAGCTGACCAAACGTGAACTCGAGACAATACTTGCTGCCAGCCTGGTGGGCATAATTTTCGTCAAGGACGGGATTATTACCAATGTTAACGAAAAAATGTGCTCCATTCTCGGCTATATCGAAGAGGAAATGCTCGGCAGCAACGTACGCGCGTATTTTGCCGGTAGGAAGGCATTCCGCCGTTTTGTCGGCATGTATGCCCGGCAGTTGGCGCGGCGCGATTTGGAGCATATCGAGTATCTGCTCAGGCGCCGGGACGGGTCGGTTATTCCATGCTCCCTCAGCGGCAGGGCAATAGACACCAGTGATCTGACCCAGGGAGTTGTCTGGGTCGTTGAAGACATCAGGGAAAGGAAAAAAGCGGAAAAGGATCTTGAACGGGCAAAAGAAGAAGCGGAAAGCGCCAGCCTGGCCAAGAGTGAATTTCTGGCCAACATGAGCCATGAGATCAGAACTCCCATGAACGGTATTATAGGAATAACTGAATTCCTGCTCGACAAGCACCGGGATCCCGACCTGCAGGGCAAGCTTGAACTGATACGCACTTCCGCCAAGAGGCTGATGCGGATCATTAATGATATCCTTGAATTTTCGAAAAATGAAATGGAGCTCCTGGACATCGAGCTTGTCCCTTTTTCTCTCCATGGACTGCTGGACGATGTGTTCAGGAATTTCGAGGTTCAGGCCAGGGGCAAAAATATTTCTCTGGAACTGGAGGTTGATCCCGCCATTCCCAAAGTCCTGATCGGTGATGATATCAGGATCCTGCAGGTTTTGTTCAACCTGGTCGGCAACGGCATCAAATTTACCGAACAGGGAGGCATTACGATCCGGGCGAAACAACAGGCATTGGACAGCCCGGAAAAAATCCTGATCCTTTTCGAGGTAAGTGATACGGGCATCGGCATTGAACCTGAAAAACAGGAGCTGGTTTTTGAAGCCTTCACCCAGGCCGACTCTTCTCATTCCAGGAAATACGGCGGCACCGGGCTGGGCCTGCCTATCTCCAGGCAGATTGTCCGCCAGATGGGCGGGAATATTCATCTGGTCAGCAAAAAGGGCGAGGGGGCGACATTCTGGTTTGTGCTGCCATTTTCCACTCCGGAAATTTCACAGGTAGTGGATGATGCCGTACCGGGAAGAATCGCCGCGGATCATTTTGCCGAGAGCTTTTCCGGCCATATCCTTCTGGCTGATGATGATTTTATCAACACGACGCTGGCGGTATCGCTTCTCGAACAGGTCGGCTTTACCGTCAAAAGTGTCAATAACGGGCGGGCGGCAGTGGATGCCTGGGTGCAGGATAATTTTGACTGTATCCTGATGGATATCCAGATGCCGCAAATGGATGGCTATGAGGCCGCCAGGATGATAAGGGGGCATGAAAAACAGCAGGGCGGGCATGTTCCCATTATTGCCATGACCGCATGTGTAATGCAGGATGACCGGGAAAAGTGTATAAAGGCCGGTATGGATGCGTATATATCCAAACCCATCAACCGGGTGGAACTGTTCATGCTCCTGCGGAAGACCCTCAGAGTTGATCATGGTCCGGTTGATTCCCGATCCCCAGAGACTGACAGTGAAGTGTGATGGATACTTTTGTTGCCGAGTTGCAGAAATTAATTTCCTTCAAGGATACGACGGGGGCGGGTGATATTGTGCTGCTTGCATCCCGTGATCCGCAGATGATCGTTTACGCCCTGGTGACGAACATCGAACCCGACCGGAGCCGCAGGGAAGCCTGGTGGAACGTGACCATGCAGATTCTTGCCGTTCCGCCAAGGGAAGTGGTCTGGACTCTTCGCGAACCACAGTTCACCGGGCAGGAGATTTTCACTTTCGGCGGCATAGCCCATTTTATGAAAGCGGTCCGTTTTCAATCCGCTCCTTTGCCGTCTTCTCCATCCGGTACCGATCGCAGGGAAAAACCGGCATCACCCGGGAACAGGCTGCGCGTGATCAAATGAATGTCCTGGAAAAAACTATTACGGTGGATGTGTATCGCGGCGTGCATGGCAGGGTTGCCGCCGGGCTGGCCCGGATTGCCCGGCAGCATGCTGTGCGGTTGTGTATCCTGCACGACGATGAGGAAATCGACTGCTCCTCCGTGCTTGACGTCCTGAGCATGGCGTTTGTCTCCGGAGCACAGGTGAAGTTCCGCATACACGGCAAAGGAGCGGCTGGGGCAGTTGCCGCTGTCGAGAAGCTCCTGGCGCAAAGGGGGGAGCCGTGACCCCGGCACCGAAAAACAAGCCGAGAAAAAAGGTTTCGTCAGAACCCCGCGTTCTTCACGGTTCGGGAGCATCTCCGGGCATTGTGGTCGGCAGGGTCCTGGTGCTCCAGCGCAAAACCAGGAGGTCGGGATGGTATAATCTCCCTGCAAAGGAGCTGGACGCGGAGGTCGCCCGGTTCAGGAATGCGACAGCCCGGGCGGAAACAGAGCTGGTCGCTTTGCGCAGCCGGTTCGCCGAAGACCTGTCCGATGCGCTGTCAATAATAGACAGCCATATCCTGATGATCCGCGACCGGATGATCGTTGACCGCACGGTTGACCTGATCAAGGCTAGAAAAATCAATGCCGAATGGGCTCTTGCCGAATCCCTGGGCACGGTAAAAAAGAAATTTGAAAAAATAGCCGATCCCTATATCAGGTCCCGGTATGCGGACGTGAAACATGTCGCCGACCGGATTTTCGGGATTCTCGCCGGCCAGGAAGGTGATCCGTTGGCCGATATCGCGGACAAGGTCGTTGTCATTGCCCGGGATTTCTCGCCGGAAGACACCATGCGCCTTCCCTCCGACCGGATCCTCGGGTTTGTAACCGAAGCCGGCGGCGATACATCTCATACAGCCATTGTGGCTCGTTCCATGGGTATTCCGGCAGTTATCGGCATACGGGAAATAACGCGGCTCTGCTCCACCGGAGATGAAATCATCCTCGATGGATTCAACGGCCGGGTATTTCTGGATCCCACCCAGGATCAGAAAAAGCAGTACCGGGAATACAAGCGGCAGCATCAGGTCTTTTCCGACGATATAGCCTTTTACATCCAACTCAGTCCGGAAACCATCGACGGGCACCGGGTCAGGCTCATGGCCAACATCGAGACCGCGGGTGAACTTGACGCGGTCATGAAATACGGCGCTGAAGGAGTCGGCCTGTTCCGCAGCGAGTTTGATTATTTTCAGCGCAATGTCAGGCCGGATGAGAATATGCTTTTTACGTCGTACCGGCATATGCTGGCAACGCTTGATCCGCTGCCGGTGACCATCCGGACTCTTGATGTCGGCGGCGACAAGTTTGTCGACCAGCTGCGGTCGGGAAGCCTTCGCCTGGATCTTGAGCGTAATCCCGCTCTCGGGCTCCGGTCGATCCGTTATACCCTCCATGAACAGGTACTCTTTATCATGCAGCTGCGCGCGATGCTCAGGGCCTCGGTCCATGGTCGTCTGCGTATTCTCTTTCCCATGATTTCCTCCCAGGGCGAATTCGCACGGGTCATGGAAATATTCAACAGGGTAAAGGATGATCTGGCCGGGGAAGGAGTCGATTTTGACAATGGGGTTGAAGTCGGTATCATGGTGGAGGTGCCCAGTGCGGTGATCATGGCGGATGTCCTGGCCGGCGGGGTTGACTTTTTCAGCATCGGTACCAATGATATGATTCAGTATTCCCTGGCCATTGATCGGGGCAACGAATATGTGGCCCATATGTATGAACCTTTGCATCCGGCAGTATTGCGCATGATCAAACAGACTGTTGACGCCGGACATGCCCGAGGCATAGAAGTGGGACTCTGCGGCGAGATGGCAGGCGACGTTATTGCCGTGCCGGTCCTCCTGGGGCTGGGTCTTGATGACTTGAGCATGCGTCCATCCGCCCTGCCTTTTGTCAAAAGACTGCTCAGGCATTCCAACAGCCGGCAGCTGAATGATCTCGGCGGCAGGGTATTGCAGTGCAGCGACGGTCCCGAGGTCAGGTCCTTTCTGGATTCGTATCTGCCCCGAACCTATCCGGAAGAGTTTGGTCCGCATCATGAATGATGGCGTCGCAAAAAGTCGCCAACTGCTGTGTTGCTGCAAATTGTCTCGTCACTGCGGCGTACCTATGTACGCCTCATTCCTCGAAATTTGCGCGCCTTGCATTTGACGATTTTTGCTTAGCCATTACATAAAATGACTTTTTGCGAGTCCATCATGAATGAGCGGGATATCATAGAAATCCTCAGTTGCCGGAATTCTGAAGGCAGGCCGGACCTGCTTCGCGGGATCGGTGACGACTGCGCGGTTATTGCCGGAAATGGCGGGCAGTCCTGGCTGGTGACCATGGACACCCTGGTTGAAGATGTTCATTTTGATCTGCGCTGGCATCCGCCGGATAAACTGGGCCGCAAGGCGATTGCGGTGAATGTCAGTGATATCGCCGCCATGGGTGGTCGGCCGGCGTTCATTTTTCTCTCTCTCGGGCTGCCGCGGCAGTTTGATTCCGCATGGCTGGATCGCTTTGCCGAAGGCATCAGCGGCGCCTGCAGGGAGTACGGCTGCGTGCTGGCCGGTGGGGACACCGTGCGCAGTCGGGAAGGAGTCCTGTTAACCGTAACCGTTATTGGCCAAATGCCCGCAGATCAGGTTGTCTATCGAAGCGGGGCGCTTCCCGGTGACGAGATCTGGGTCAGCGGAACCCTGGGCAGGGCGGCTGCCGGCCTGGAGTTATGCGCAGGGGGGGGCAGCCAGGGCGATGAAGGGATGAAGTCTCTGGTCGAAGCACATCTCGATCCTCAGCCCAGGGTAGTTCTGGGCCGCCTGCTGGCGGAACACAATGTTGCGCACGCCATGATGGACCTCTCGGACGGACTGGCCACCGACCTCTCCCATCTGTGCGGGCAAAGCGGTGTCGGCGCGGATGTATATGCGGCATCGCTGCCGTCATTGCCTGCTTTGCATGACGCGGCGGACCTGCTGAAAAAGAATCCCCTTGACCTGATGATAAAGGGCGGCGAGGATTACGAGCTCATCTTTACCGCGGCCGCAGCTGCCGGTTCCCGGATAGCCGGAATTGCCCGGCAGGCAGGTGTAATCCTGAGCCGGGTCGGGACAATTGTCCACCGGCAGGGTGTCAGGCTGATTGTGCCGGCAGCCGGGGAGAGCGAACAGAAGGAGGTTGATATCAGCTTTGCCGGGTTTGACCACTTTCCGCAGGAGTAAGTAAGTGACTGGTTTAACACCGAGGAGAAAAATTGATACCGTTCGGCAGGCTGGTGTGGTAAGGAGTGGCACGAAATATTTGACTACCGGTATACACTGCGGTAAATTCCGATAATGCTTATTCAAGAAGAAAAACAGGTTCGATTGCCCAGAATAGTGATGCCGTTTGCCGTTATCGGCAACTACGGATTATATATGCTCACCGACCTGGGAAGGATGGGGATTTATCTTATTCTGTCATTGATCGGTATTTTCAAACAGCCTTTCCGTTTTCGTGAACTTCTCAAGCAGCTGCATTTCATCGGTACAGGTTCGGTGGCGGTTATATTTTTTACCGCTTTGTCCTCCGGGCTGGTGCTGGGGCTCCAGGGGTATTATTCGCTCAGCAAGTTCGGCGCCGAGGGCATGCTTGGATCAGCGGTGTCACTGACCCTGATCATGGAACTGGGCCCGGTGCTGACCGCCCTGATGGTCACCGGGCGGGCCGGTTCGGCCATGTGCGCCGAGATCGGCATCATGCGGATCTCAGAACAGATCGACGCCCTGGAGTGCATGGCTGTCGATCCTTTCCGTTATCTCATCTCCCCGAAATTCCTGGCCGCAATTATTTCAGTGCCCTTGTTGACCGCGATGTTCGATGTCGTCGGCATATTCGGCGGCTACCTGGCCGGGGTCAAGCTGATGGGAGTAAATTCCGGCGCGTTTTTCAGCGGCATGGAGCAGAGTGTGACCAATCATGACATCAACCTGGGCATTATCAAGTCTTTTGTTTTTGCCCTGCTCCTGGTCTGGATCTGTACCGGGCGGGGATATTTTGTTCAGGAAATCCGCGGAGCCGGCTTCGGCGCCGAAAGCGTCAGCAAGGTAACGACACAGGCGGTGGTGATCTCGTCAATCTCGGTTCTGATTTTTGACTATCTGCTGACGGCAATCCTCTTATGAACCAGACCAAGGCTGCAGTGGAAACAGAGCCGGTGGTGCGGTTCAGAGGCGTCACCAAAAGTTTTGCAGGCCCCAAGGGACGCAATGTGGTGCTCGACAACGTGAGTTTTGATGTTCCCCGGGGCAAAACAACGGTCATTGCCGGCGGCAGCGGCCAGGGAAAAAGCGTGACGTTGAAGCTGATACTCGGATTAATGGCGCCGGACAGCGGGCAGATCCTGGTTGACGGACAGGATGTGACACGTCTGCGCAGCAGCGCGTTGCGGATGATGCGGACCAAGTTCGGGGTGCTTTTTCAGGGAGCGGCCCTGTTTGATTCCCTCACTGTGTTTGAAAATGTCGCCCTGCCGCTCAGGGAAAGATTGCGGCTTGATGCGGATGAAATAGAAAAAAGGGTTATGGCAACACTTGATCAGCTTGAACTGGTCGGGCATGAAGGCAAGTTTCCCGCCCAGCTCAGCGGCGGGATGAAAAAACGCGTGGGATTGGCGCGGGCGCTGCAGCTTGATCCTGAAATTGTTCTGTTTGACGAGCCGACCACCGGACTTGACCCGGTCATGACCAGTGATATTTATGATTTGTTCTCCCGGACCCAGGACCGGATCGGATTTACTTCGATAATTGTCAGTCATGACATTCCCAAGGTTTTTGAGCTGGCGGACCAGATCGTTCTGCTGAACAATGGCGAAATCGATGTATTTGCGTCACCGGAAGATATTCAACAGTCAACAAAACCGCATATCCGGGAGTTTGTTGAAAAAACAATGGTTAACTGCGATGAATTCTCATAGGACAGGGCTTTGCCATGAA
Organism: Desulfobulbaceae bacterium; assembly: GCA_023544645.1. GTDB lineage: Bacteria > Desulfobacterota > Desulfobulbia > Desulfobulbales > Desulfobulbaceae > UBA10518. The sequence goes on from JAMJFO010000022.1 coordinate 40,923, forward strand.
AAAAATGTTTGCTGAAATTTTTGTTGGGATATTTCTTGTCGCCGGGTTTGTGGCCCTGGGCTGGCTGGCCCTGCAGCTTGGCGAGGTATCATGGCTGACCGGCAGCAATACGTATTCACTGGCGGCCGAGTTCGGTAACATTTCCGGAGTCAAATCCGGGGCCGATGTGCAGGTGGCCGGAGTCAGGATCGGCACGGTTGATGAATTATCCCTGAACGAAGATGCTTACGCTCTGGTTACCATGAAGATCGACCGCTCTGTTGAAATACCGATTGATTCAATTGCATCAGTCAAGTCCCAGGGGATTATCGGGGACAAATTTATCCAGATTTCTCTTGGCGGTGACGAAGAAGTCTTTCGCCAGGGGGAGGTGATACGGGATACCGAGTCGGCAATTGATATCGAGTCGCTTATCTCTAAGTTTGCATTCGGTCAGGTTAAATAATAGGGCACGATCCGATATGATCCGGCGAGCAGCTTTCCTGTTGGTTATCATCTTTTTCATTCCCGGTGCAACCGTTCTCTCCCAGGCAACGGCTGTTTTCGGCCGTTCCGGAGGTCAGGCGGACTTCCTCAGTGATGAATTTTACAGCGCCGAAGCTGAATCCGAGTTGTTTAACGATCCCCTGGAGCCGATGAACAGGGTGATGTTCACTTTTAATGATAGAGTGTATATCTGGGTAATGGAACCTGTGGCCACACTGTACAGTGAGGTTGTGCCGTGGGATATTCGCGGCTGCATCAACAGTTTCTTCAGAAACCTTGAAGAACCCGTACGATTCATCAATACCTTGCTGCAGGGCCGCTTCTCGGATTCCGTCAAGATCCTGGAGCGTTTCGTCATCAATTCCACCCTGGGCGTGTATGGATTTGCCGACGCGGCAGGGAGGGAGTTCGGGATAAATCCTGTCCACGCTTCCATGGGTGAAACCCTGGAATCATGGGGCATAGGCGACGGGCTCTATCTAGTTATCCCCTTGTATGGCGCTTCAACGCTGCGGGAAATAACCGGCACGGTGGTAGACAGCCTTGAAATGACCCCGTATTATACCTGGACCGATGACCTGGCGGTGAACGGCGCAATTTTTGCGGGTAAAAAAACCAACGATCTTTCCCTGCATCTTGGCCAGTATGAGGAGTGGAAGCAACTTCTTTTTGATCCGTATATCTCCTTTCGTAATGCCTATTTTCAATATCGGCGTCAGGTGAGGTATCGTCCGGTGACCGACGATGATTTCCGGTGAACGACGATGATTCCTGCCAGGATGAATAAGTATGTGCATGCAATATTTAATTTTACCTTTTAAAGGATTCTTAATGGATCGTGGAATTTTTTCTGTGATGATTCTTGCCGCCGGAATGATGTTTTTCATTGGCGTGCCCGGCTCAACCTCCGCCGCTCAGCCTCCTGATCCCACGGAGCAGATGCGCCCATTCGTGGACAGGATCGTTGCCATCCTCACCGACCCGGATCTGCAGGGAGAGGAAAAGTGTATCAAGCGGCGGGAAAAGGTTATGGAGGTCGCTTCAGAACGCTTTGATTTTCATGAGATGTCCAAACGGGTTCTCGGCAGAACCTGGAACACCCTCGACAAGGATGACCAGGATTATTTTGTCAGCCTTTTCAAACGGCTGCTTGAACATGCCTATATCGGCAAGATCGAGGATTATTCCGAGCAAAAAGTGGTTTTCCGGGACCAGCGGGTCAGGGGTGACCGGGCCCAGGTGGACACGGATATTGTTGATCAGGACCTTGTCATCGCGGTGTCCTATATCATGCTGCTTGAGGGCGACATGTGGAAGGTCTATGATATTGTTGTCGAAGGGGTCAGCCTTGTTCGGAATTATATGGAACAGTTCAAGGAAATACTGCGGAAGGAAAGCTACGCATCGCTCCTCAAGCAGGTGGAGGACAAGGTTACAGAGCTTGAGCAGAGCATAGGAAAACCCTGCCCGGTAGAGATCAGAGACAAGGCCGACGCGTAAGGGCCGGGACAAGGCCGTATCTCCGGTATAAACCTGTACAGAAACGGTAACGCTGTGATTCCCGGTTGACCGTAAGGAAAGTGTAACCCGCCTGTTGAACAGCTGGAATTTTCCATTCCGAGTCAGTCGTTTCTCTATATTCCTGATTTCCCAAAGTATCTTATTTTATCGTAGCTGAGTTTTTTATTTTTGTGTATACTTAAAAATTTTAAATTTTTAATTTATTTGTTGCAGAGTCGGCCCAAATGCAATTAAACGTACCGTTCTCAGAAATTCCTGATCAGGGCGTTGAATTTGATATTCAGGATTCCTCATGGTTCCCTGATGATGTTGTGGAGCAGGCAGGCGCGGTTGGCGCCCATATCCGTCTGACCAGGAAGAATGATACCAGTATAGAACTGCGGGGCAGGATGCATGCCGCTGTTGCTCTTGAGTGCGACCGCTGTCTTGAACGATTTATATTCGAGGTTGATTCGTCCATGCAGATGGTTATCTCAACTTCTGCGCAAAATGAGCATTGGCGGCTGCAGGATCTGGAGTCTTCAGGAGGTGATCTGGAAACCCTGTCACAGGACAGGCCGGTGGTTGATCTGGCCGAAATTCTTCGACAGCAGCTTTTGCTTGCTCTCCCTGAGAAGAAGTTGTGCATGGAGAACTGTGCAGGGTTATGTCCGCACTGCGGCACAAATTTGAATGAAAAAGATTGTGGTTGTGCGGATGGAGCGAGCAACTCGCCCTTTGCCGTCCTCAGCGCCTTGAAGAAGAAGTAACTGCCGGTTCCGGTTCCGGTATCCGGTATCGCGTATGTTTTGTAATATACCATAGAGTTAAGATCAGAGGTAAAAAACACTATCAACTGATACTTACTGTCAGTTCAGATTGGAGGAACAATAATGGCTTTACCAAAAAGACGACATTCACGTTCACGCACCAGAAAAAGAAGATCGCACGATGCCTTGAATGCGCCGAACCCGGTTTCCTGCCCCTCGTGCGGTGAACCTAAGCTGCCGCATCGTTTGTGCGGAAGTTGCGGGACCTATAAGAACAGGTCGGTTATCCATCTCGAGGAAGATCTCGGCTAAGGGACGACTGTGCGGATAGCCCTTGATGCAATGGGCGGAGACCGCGGTCCTGAATTGCTGATTCAGGGAGCGCTCTCAGCGCTGCGTGAGAACAGCAACTTCGATATTGTCCTGCTGGGTCCCGAGGATTATCTCCGGAAGCACCTGGCGGAGCAGGCCATTGATCCGGTTTTTTCAGATCGATTGTCCATCGAGCACGCCCCGGAAATTATCTCCATGCACGAGACCCCGGTGGAAGCTGTTCGGCGAAAAAAGAATTCGACCATTATGGTCGGGTTTGACCTGGTGCGCAACGGCCGGGCCGATGCCGTGGTATCTGCCGGCAACTCGGGAGCAACAATGGCCTCGGCGGTTAGAAAGCTGGGCCGTTTGAAAGGAATTTCCAGACCGGGAATCGCCAGCCTGTTTCCGACCTTGAAAAATCCGGTCATGATCATGGACATCGGCGCCAACGTCGACTGCCGGCCCCAGCACCTTGTTCAGTTTGCCATTATGGCTTCTTCGTGCATCAGCAAGGTCCTGAAAATTTCCAGTCCCAGGGTCGGCCTGCTCAGTATCGGGGAAGAAGCAGGCAAGGGCAATGCTCTGGTCAAGGAGACGCACGAACTCCTGAGCGCGAGCAATCTCAACTTTATCGGCAATGTAGAAGGCCGCGATGTATATCAGGGGGATGTCGACGTTATAGTCTGCGACGGCTTTGTCGGCAACGTATCCCTCAAGGTGAGTGAAGGCCTTGCTGATGCCGCCATGCAGATGCTGAAAACCGAGATCAGGAAATCCATTCGCGCCAGGCTGGGTTATCTGCTTATCCGCAACGCCTTTGCCAGTTTTCGCAAAAGAGTGGATTACGAGGAGTACGGCGGTGCGCCGCTTCTGGGAATAAACGGCGTCGGCATCATATGCCACGGCAAGTCCAATGCCCCGGCCATCAAGAACGCCATACTCGTTGCTGAAAATATGGTGCGCAACAAAGTGAATGAATCAATCGTCGAAACTTTGAAGGTAAACCCGACAGTGAATATGGACCAGGGCTGATGGTAAAACGCGCTTCAATTCTCGGAACCGGATCCTGCCTGCCAAAGCGTTTGCTGACCAATGCCGACCTGGAAAAAATGGTTGAAACGTCGGATGAATGGATTACCACCCGTACCGGTATCCACACCCGCCGCATCGCCGGCAAGGGAGAGGACAATTACCTGCTGGCCGCAAACGCCGCGAGAAAGGCGCTCCAGGACGCCGGGACTGAGCCGGACGAAATCGACTTGATTGTCGTGGCGACAATGACGCCGCACATGATAATGCCTTCGTGCGCCTGTTTCGTTCAGGCTGAGATCGGGGCCGATAATGCTTTTGCTTACGATATCAATGCCGCCTGCACCGGCTATTTATACGGGCTGGACCTGGCCGACAAGTATATCTGCAGCCGCGAGGACATGAAAATACTGCTCATCGGGTCCGAGACCCTTTCCGCCAGAGTTAACTGGAAAGACCGGAACACCTGCATCCTTTTCGGGGACGGCGCCGGCGCCACGGTTATTTCAAGCCGGGGGGACGGCAAAGGTGTGTATGATTCAAATCTCTGCTCAGACGGCAGGTTATGGCACCTGTTGTATATGCACGGCCCCAAAAGCCTGAACCCGGAAATTGTGCAGGATGGCAATGACGGCAGCTACATCCGGATGATCGGGCGGGATGTTTTCAAACATGCTGTTCGGGCCATGGAAGAAGCGGTTCAGGGGTTATTGGATAAAAACAACCTCACCATTGATGACGTTGACCTGATGATCCCCCACCAGGCCAATGTGCGTATTTTGCACAAGGTTATGGAGCGTTTGGGGGTGCCCGAGGAAAAGGTCTATATTAACGTCAATAAATATGGTAATACGTCCGCTGCAAGTATACCCGTGGCGCTTGATGAAGCCAATCGTCAGGGATTATTGAATCGTGGGGACCTGCTGCTGTTCTGCTCTTTTGGCGGCGGTTTTACCTGGGGCTCCCTGCTCATGCACTGGTAAAAGGAGAACGTCTTGGATTATTTTATATCGGAAGAACAGCAGATGATCGTTGAAACCGCCCGGGAGATCGCCAATGAAAAGATCATTCCCCGGCGGGTTGAGCTTGATGAAAAAAATGAGTTTCCCACTTCGATCCTGCAGGATATGGCCAAGGCGGATCTCTTCGGCATTTTTATCCCGGAACAGTATGGCGGTTTCGGCGGCGGCTGTTTTGAGATTGTGCTGGCGCTGGAGGAGCTGGCCCGCGGATGCGTGGGAGTGGCGACGAGTTATGCCGCCAGCGCTCTCGGCATTTTTCCGGTGCTTATTGCCGGCAGTGACGAGATGAAGGAAAAATATCTGCCGTCCATTGCCAGCGGAGAGAAATGGGCTGCCTTTGGTCTGACCGAAGCCAATGCCGGCAGCGATGCCTCCGGAGTGCAGACAACGGCGGTCCTTGACGGCGACGAGTGGGTTCTCAACGGGACCAAACAGTGGATAACCAATGGCGGTGAATCGCAGATTTACACCATAGTCGCCCTTACTGATCCATCCAAGGGGCCGCGCGGGGCATCCATGTTTGTGGTTGAGGACGGCGATCCCGGATTTTCCTACGGCAAGAAGGAGGACAAGATGGGTATCCGCGCCTCGGCCACCCGCGAACTTATCATGAAAGACTGCCGGATTCCCGAGGACAGGCTCATCGGCCGCAAAGGAACAGGTTTTATCACGGTCATGAAAACCCTTGATGTTTCACGGCCGGGCATTGCGTCGCTGGGAATAGGCCTGGCCCAGGCCGCCCTTGATGAAGCAGTGGTCTATGCCAAGCAGAGGGTGCAGTTCGGCAAGCCGATCATCTCTTTCCAGGCTATCCAGCATATGCTTGCCGATATGGCCATCCAGCTTGAAGCAGGCAGGGCGCTGGTTTATTCGGCAGCCCGTCATATCGACGGTAATCCGAAAAATATGAGCAAGGCCTCATCCATGTGCAAGGTTTTTGCCACCGACATGGCGATGAAGGTGACGACAGATGCTGTCCAGGTTCTAGGCGGATACGGGTATATGAAGGAATACCCCGTTGAAAAAATGATGCGCGACGCCAAGATCCTGCAGATTTATGAGGGAACCAACCAGATCCAGCGTAATGTCATCGGCCAGGAGCTGAACAAGGAATACGCTTCATAATACTGCGGAACATATTTATGGATATTCTTGTCTGTATCAAACAGGTCCCTGACACCAAGGATGTCAGGCTGGATCCGAAAACCAACACCATGGCGCGGGAAGGTGTTGAGTCGATCATGAATCCCTTTGACCGGCATGCCCTTGAAGAAGCGGTCCGGATAAAGGAAGCACACGGAGGCACGGTTACGGCCCTGTCCATGGGGCCTCCCCAGGCAGAGGCTGTTCTGCGCGAGGCCATTGCCTGCGGCGCGGATGACGGTGTCCTTGTTTCCGACAGGGCTTTTGCCGGCGCCGATACCTGGGCGACTTCGTATACCCTGGCCAAGGCAGCTGCGAGTCTCGGCAGCTTTGACCTGATGCTGTGCGGCAAACAGGCCATTGACGGAGATACGGCGCAGGTGGGGCCGGGGCTGGCCAGTCAGCTGAAAATTCCCTATATCACCTGTGTGCAGAAGGTGCGGGAGATCGAAAACGGTTTCATGCAGGTCGAGCGGATGATGGACGACGGATACGACGTGGTCCGGCTTCCTCTGCCGGCGCTGCTCACCGTGGTCAAAGATATCAATGAACCGCGTGTTCCTTCCCTGAAAGGGAAAATGAGAGCGAAAAAGGCTGATATACGATGCTGTTCGGCTGCTGATATCATGGCTGACGAAAACTGCATTGGCCTGGCCGGTTCACCGACCCAGGTGGTCAAGGTATTCACGCCGCCGCCCCGGGGAGACAGGACTGTTTTCTCCGGCACCCTGGAAGAGCAGGTCATGCAGTTGGTGCAGCAGCTCAAAACGTATTTATGATTATATAACCGGACAGAAAAAGTTGTGGATTATCGAGTATGCTACTAGTTGACAGCGAAAAATGTATCGGCTGCGGGGTCTGTGAGGCCAATTGCGCCTTCGGGGCAATAACCGTTGAGGATGGCTGTGCCGTCGTCAACGACAGCTGCACTCTTTGCGGCAGCTGTGTGGACACCTGTGAACCCGGGGCCCTTACCCTGGAGGGAGGCGAGAAGAAAGCTCTGACCAATCTCGGCGAATGGTCCGGGATATGGGTTTTTGCCGAATACAGAATGGGCAAGGTCGCGCCGGTTTCCTTTGAACTCCTCGGTATCGGCAGGAATTTGGCCGATCAGCGAGGCGTTCCCCTCAGCGCTGTCCTTTTCGGACATGCATTGAATGATGCTGCCGCCGAACTGATTGCTTCCGGCGCTGACACTGTTTACGTTGTTGATGATCCGCGTCTGGAGCATTTCCGAGAGGACGTATACGGCCGACTGCTGGAGATGCTCATCCGTGAACACAAACCCGAAGTGGTCCTGGCCGGAGCAACAGCCATCGGCAGATCATTCATCCCCCAGGTTGCTAATATTCTCAATGCCGGATTAACCGCTGATTGCACGCAGCTGGCGATCCGTGAATCCGACGGCATGCTGTTGCAGACCAGACCGGCTTTTGGCGGCAATATCATGGCCACCATTGAATGCCCTTATTCACGGCCGCAGATGGCCACGGTCCGTCCCAAGGTAATGGTGCCGCTTGAGCCGGATCCTTCCCGGCAGGGAGAAGTAATCAAGGTCTCGCCGCCGGACGCATTGCTCAGCTCACAGGTCGAGGTGCTGGAAACTGTCATCGGCACGGAGGATAATGTCAATATCCAGGAAGTGGAGATACTGGTAGCCGGCGGACGGGGACTGGAGAATGAAAAGGGTTTTGACCTGATCCGCGAACTTGCCGACGAACTTGGCGGCGCAGTGGCGGCATCACGTGCCGCGGTTGATTCCGGATGGATCCCGTATCCGCACCAGGTCGGCCAGACCGGGAAGACCGTTTGTCCAAAACTCTATATCGCATGCGGGATTTCCGGGGCCATTCAGCACGCTGTCGGCATGCAGTCCTCAAAGACAATCGTGGCCATCAACAGGGACAAGAACGCGCCGATCTTTGACTTCGCCACCTACAGCCTGGTCGGCGATCTGTTTGAGATCGTTCCCCTGCTGACGGAAAAGATCAGGGAGTGTCGAAAACAATGATACTTGATGGAAAAACAGCTCTCGTCACCGGCGGCAGCAGAGGCATCGGCCGTCAGGTCTGCCTCCGCCTGGCAGCAATGGGCGCAATGACCGGCATCAATTATGTCAGCAATTCCAGCGCCGCGGAGCAGACCCTGGCTGAAATTGAACAGTCCGGGGGCCGCGGATTTCTGGCGCCGTTTGATGTCAGTGACTCTGCCGCGGTACAGGACGCGGTCAAGAAAATAACCGCTGCCTATGAATCAATTGATATCCTGGTCAACAATGCCGGCATCACCCGTGACGGGCTCATGGCCCGGATGAAGGACGAAGACTGGGACCAGGTTCTGGACACCAATCTCAAGAGCGCCTTTATCTGCAGCAAGGCAGCCATGAAAGGCATGATGAAGAAGAGGTGGGGAAGGATCATCAATATGACCTCGGTCATCGGGTTTCTCGGCAATGCCGGTCAGGTCAATTACGCGGCGGCCAAAGCCGGCATGGTCGGCCTGACAAAATCCATGGCCCGGGAGCTGGCATCCCGGAACGTGACGGTGAACTGTATCGCGCCGGGTTACATTATTACCGATATGACCAGCGAACTTCCCGGAGATATCCAGGAAGCCATCAAGGCGCAGATTCCACTGGGAACCCTGGGGAAACCTGAAGATGTCGCCGCGGCCGCGGCATTTCTGGCATCGCCGGAGAGCGGGTATGTGACCGGACAGACACTGCATGTCAACGGTGGAATGTACATGGGGAATTAACTAGTGTCTGTCCAGAAATGAGGATTTTTGTTCGAGATCAAGGCATGCGAAAAAAATTACCGCAGGCATATAGA
>JAMJFO010000023.1 GCA_023544645.1 Desulfobulbaceae bacterium
TTTTATTGGTTAGAAACTATCTTTTTTGAGAGATCGAACTCCGACAGACTCCTAGAAGTACACTTGGTTCCGGCAAACAACAAAAAAAATCCGAACAGGTGAAGGATGGACACGTTGTCTGTGGATGAAAGTAAAACTATCGAGAAAAGTGTTTATAATCCTCAATCGGCATATGTTTTGTCAATGCAATAATGACAAGGGAGACTGGATAATTTTGAGGTAAAACCACCAGTCTCCCCTTCTTCAGCCTGCAAAAAGAGTGCCTTTACGGCTGAAGGCTGTGCCTGGTCTACACAGGCTATATATAAAACTCTAACCTCCGGTTAGAATGTTGTACTCAGCAAGGATAGTATCGAACCTTGAAAAAACAATGTCATTGCGGATGAACGGGAGAAATCTTGTTGCGCCGGGGATAAATTCCTCGCCTTTGTTCCAGGTAATCCAGTTTACGAGACGGAAACTCCCAACGTCGAAGAAACATAATTTCAACAAGTTATCCTTCAGCATCCCAAGGTGACTGAGTTTCGGTGGTAAAAATATACTTTTTAGCAAAATCACCCCCTTACAGGTCTCTTTCATCATCATCGGGCAACCTTCAATTTGATTCAGCTCCAGGTATAGCAGTTTTTATGCCTGATTGGATTATTTCATTATTTCAATACATTAAAACTGCAGGTTGTTGGCTGGCTGCTATTACTGTCGCATATTGATGACAGATAAATCCCGGAAAATTCCATCATGTTGAATCTGGGTATTTTTGTATGTTGTTCAATAAAGACACCCGGCAACGGACAACAGGGGATAACCTGTTTTAGTCGTGGGCGCAACGTAAGTACTCACGGGGTAGAGCAACCATACATTGCGCTTTTACCAACATATATAACGGTTACAGGGCTGCGGATTATTGTTGCCGGATTTTACGGACAACGTTCGCGGCGGTCTGGGCATAAAAACAGCACAGCATGCCCAGCACGCTGGCGCCGGTGGTCACCCAGAAGAGAACCAGGTGGAGAAAAGGATGCCGGTATAAAAGCAGGTCAAGGACAAATAGGATGAGGCCCAGGTGAATGAGTGACGACCCGACCCGGACCCAGTAGCCGCTTTTTTCAAAATGGAGGTGTCTGCTGCCGGCCGCCGCCATTCCCAACACCACCAGCTGCAGCAGCAGGGAAGCTGCCAGCACGACGATCAGACCGGCCTTGATTCCCAGCAGGAATGAAACCCCAGTGCAGGCAACAGCCAGGACTGCTCCGAACCAGTTGAGCTGCCGGGCCGGCAGCAGCCGTTTGGGCACGCAGATCCCCAGCAGCAGAATAAGGATAATGACAAAAGGCGCGACCACGATATTCATGGTGTCCATGTAGGCCATTTTTGCCGGAGCCGGGAGCTGCTGCAGGGAGGCGAATTTAAAGTAGAGCATCCCGTAGACGCAGATCACCGAGATGGCGAACAGGACACCGGCGGTTGCCAGGATGAGATAATAATCCAGGGAGCCTGCTCTCTTGAGTATCTTATGTTCTGATTCCATTTGTTGCGCGCTCATAATCAAGCCTCTTCCCTAAACCAGGGTATGCTCCCCGGGAAAAAAGAACGATGAGATAAACGTAAAGATCATGGCCAGGAAGCAGATAATCCCCAGGATGGAGGAAAAATACCACATAAAGGGTTTGTTGGCATACAACCGTGTATGCAGATACGTGGAATAAATGGCCCAGAGCATGATCGAGCTGCAGACCTTGGGATCCCACCACCAATTCGGCCCCCAGGCCTTGAGCGCCCAGGGATAGCCCAGCAGCATCCCCAGGGTCAGCATGAAAAAGCCGAGCTTGGCATAATCATAGCCCATAATTTCAATGGCCAACTCCCTCCTTGCCAGCATAAAGATTGAGGTGACAAAGGTCATAGTGATGCAGGCATAGGATAAAAACAGCAGCGGGGGATGAAACCACATGTACTCGGCATTGTAGTAAAAAACCATTTTGGGATAGAGCTGCATGAAGAGTCCGAAGCGCTGGCCCATGGACAGATCCTGGGTAAACCACGGCTCCACGGCGCTGAAAAACTTCGGCAGGGGATCGGTAAAAGGATTGGCCGCCAGGAAAAGGATCGCCACCTGGATGGCCATGAGGATATGCAGCGCCGCCCGCAGCCTCGGATGCTCCAGCCGAAAATGGCCGATCAGGGCCATGAACGCGTAGCACATGAACCAGAAATAATACTTTTCATTTTCCAGCCAGAGCGGCAGCAGGTAGCGAGGCGGGGCCTCCGGATTGTACAGCGGCAGACCATATTCTGCCCCGCGGTTCATCATCTCCAGCTGCCGGTTGAGATATTCGGCAAGGTTCGCGGGCAGCTCCAGGGGCAGGGAAAGATATACCTGATAATGGAACCAGCATATCCAGGAAAATCCGGCAAGAAAAACAAACGTCAGCAGGATGAACAGGTGTCCCGTTATCCGTTGCAGGACAGGTGCCGTCCGGAACAGGTTAACCGTTCCGGATGCGCCGACAAACACGGTCACAACCAGAAGAACCCAGAGAAGAGTATTGCCGACCTGCGTGAACAGGTTAATGGGGACCAGATCTTCCATTATATTCGTTTGACGGCAGTCATTATTCGTTAACCTTCATGTGCTGCTGCAGACAGCATACAATCCAGGACCCGGTATTTCAAAACAAATTCTATCCTTCCGACGATATTAGCCGCAATTCCGGCAACCCCTCCTTTCCCCTTGAGAAAACACAACACAATGGCATATACTTTAATTGAACATGATCTTCACAATGAAAGCGCAAAAGGAGCCCGACCCTGAAATCATGACCCGTGTGACTGCGCCAACCTGTCTTCTTGCCGGCGATATCGGTGGAACAAAAACATCACTGGCCCTGTATCGGCCGGAAGATACCCTTCTGCATCCCTTTCACGAAAAAAAAGTCAACAACGATACTGCCGGCAGCTTTGACGAAATAATCGAAAATTTTCTGCAGGAAAAAAATATCAGGCCCGATGCCGCCTGTTTTGGCGTTGCCGGCCCCATTCGCAACAACCGGGTCAAAATGACCAACCTGGACTGGACCCTGGACGGCCCTTCCCTGCAACAACGCTTCGGCCTGCGTTCCGTTCTTCTGATCAATGACCTGGTCGCTACAGCCATGGGGGCGGTGCATCTCCCGGCTGACCGACTGCTCACCCTCAACAAAGGGCAGGCAGACCCGGTCGGCGCCATTGGGGTCATCGCTCCGGGCACCGGCCTGGGTGAAGCCTTTCTCATCAAACACAAGCAGCGCCGCCTCCCCATTCCCTCCGAAGGCGGGCACAGCTTTTTTGCCCCCACGGATCAGCAGCAGATACGCCTCCTGCTCTACATGGCAAAACAGCATGGTCAGGTCAGCGCCGAAATGGTCTGTTCCGGCATTGGCATCCCCAATCTCCATGACTTTCTGTGCGCGGAAAAGGGTGTCGAAAATCCCCTGGCAAATCATCCTGACCGCACCAGGGCCATTGTCGAGGCAGCCCTTGCCGCACTTGACACTGATGACCCGCACAACATTGCCCGGCAGGCAATCCAGCTGTTCTCTGCCATCCTTGCCGCTGAGTCCGCAAACCTGGCATTGAAGGTCCTGGCCACCGGAGGGATCTATATCGGCGGGGGCATACCGCCCCGCATTCTCCGGTACCTCCATGCCCCCGGGTTCATGGATTCTTTTGCCAGGGGAGAATACCGGGACATGCTTGCTGCCATTCCGGTCCACGTCATCCTGGAGCCGGCAACCGCCCTCATCGGGGCGGCCGCTTATGCGTTTGAATCCCCGGAGCTGGCCGAAAGATGAAATCAAAGCCAACCTACGAAGAGCTGGAACAACGGATCCAGGATCTTGAGAAAGAACTGGACGGTTATAAAAACCGTAACGGATCGGCGCTGTTGCTGCAGTACCTGGAAGCGATCATCAACAATACCAACCTGCCCATCTACCTGAAAGACGCCGACTACAACTACATTCTTGTCAACCGTGAGTATGAACGCCTCGCTGGGGTTACCAATGACCAGATCCGGGGCAATGATGATTATGATATCTTTCCGGAACCTGTTGCCAGGCTGTTCCGCGAACAGGACGAGGAGGTCACCCGGCGGCGCTCCCTGGTCGAATTCGAGGAAACCATCCCGCTGGCCGACGGAGTGCATACCTTCCTGACCGCCAAGTTCCCGCTGGTGAACAATGAGGGGAGGGTGTCTGCCGTTGGCGGGGTGTGCACGGATATCACAACCCTCGAGAAAACAAAAGAGGCTCTGCGAAAAAATGAACAACAGTACCGTTCGTTCATCAATAGTTTTCACGGCATTGCCTACCGCGGAGACATCCGCACCTGTACCCCGGTTTATTTTCACGGCGCCGTCGAGCAGATCACCGGCTACACGGAACCCGATTTTATCGCCGGCGCCCCCGCCTGGGACAAGCTCGTCCATCCTGACGACCTGCCAATGTTCATGGAACAGGGCAGGAGCATGCTGAATATCCCCGACTACACCTTCAAACGGGAGTATCGAATAATCACCAGGAACGGCGACACCAAGTGGATATTTGAACGGGGAAGAACACTGTGTGACAACACTGAAGCGCCGGCCTGGATCGAAGGAACGATTTTTGATATTACGGAGCGCAAAAATATTGAACAGGCGCTGCGTGAAAGTGAAGAAAAATACCGCACGCTCGTCGAAACCGCTTCTCTGGGCATCCAGATCACTGACCGCGAAGGCCGGATCGTCTTCTCTAATCCCGCGCATGGCAGCATCCTTGGCTGCCCGGTTGAACAACTTGTCGGGAGGTATGTATGGGATTTTATCGACAACGAGCAGGAAAAGGAAACCCTGCGGGAATACTACCGGTTCATCATCCAGGAGCAACCCGACCCGGAACCCTATTTTACCGTGAACAGAACCCCGAACGGCAGGGAAGTCCATGTCCGGGTCGACTGGAACTACATGCGGGATTTTTCCGGCCAGGTGACATCCCTGTGCTCGATTGTCACCGATATCTCGTCCTGGATCTGGGCGGAAAAGACCCTCAAGGAAAGCGAGCGGCGGTTCCGCAGTCTCATCGAATCCTGTCCTGTCGGCATATATATGTATAAGCTCGAGCCGGACGGACGGCTGATTTTCACCGGCGCCAACCCGGCGGCAGATGACATCATGGGACTGGACCACGACCAGCTTATCGGCATGACCATTGAGGAGGCCTTTCCCTCTCTGAGAGGTACGGAGATACCGGACCGCTTCCGCGAGGCATGCCGAACCAGCAGATCATGGCAGGAGGAGCAGGTAATCTATGATGACCAGAGAATAAGCGGTGTCTTTGCGGTTCATTCCTTCCAGACGGAGCCCGGAAAAATGGCGGTTTTTTTCCGCAACATTACTGCCAAGCGGCGAATGGAGGAGGAAGTCCGCAAGGTGCAGAAACTCGAATCCGTGGGCATCCTTGCCGGCGGTATAGCCCACGATTTCAACAACCTTCTCACAGCCATCATCGGCAACATATCCATGGCCAAACTGTTCAGCCAGGCCGATACAGGCAAGGTGCTCGAACGGCTGACCGATGCCGAAAAAGCTTCTCTGCGCGCCAGGGACCTGACCCAGCAGCTGCTGACCTTTTCCAAGGGCGGTGCGCCGGTTAAGAACTCTGCCTCGATCACCGACATCATCCAGGATTCCACCTCGTTCATGCTCAGCGGCTCCAATGTCAGATGCGACCTGCAGTTCCCGGACGATCTCTGGCCGGTGAATATTGACGAGGGCCAGATCAGCCAGGTCATCCAGAACGTGATCAAGAATGCCGACCAGGCCATGCCTGAAGGCGGCATCGTCACGGTGCGGGCGGAAAACGTAACCGTCCTTGAATACGATCCCCTGCCGCTGCGGCCGGGAAACTATGTCCACCTGACAATCACCGACCAGGGGGTCGGTATCCTGGAAAAGCATCTTGGCAAAATTT
Organism: Desulfobulbaceae bacterium; assembly: GCA_023544645.1. Taxonomy (GTDB): domain Bacteria; phylum Desulfobacterota; class Desulfobulbia; order Desulfobulbales; family Desulfobulbaceae; genus UBA10518. Next base: position 5,988 of record JAMJFO010000023.1, read on the forward strand.
TCGACCCCTACTTTTCCACCAAGCAGGAGGGCAGCGGTCTCGGTCTGGCCGCCTGCTACTCCATCGTCAAGAACCACGACGGCCTGATCAGCGCCGACTCGGCGTTCGGCGCCGGCACAACCTTTCATATCTATCTGCCCAGCTCGGACCGCGAGCCCGAAACCAGGACAATCCCCAGGAAAAAATCCCTGCGCAGCGGCGAGAAAATCCTGATCATGGACGATGACCATGACGTGCTCAACGTGGCGGTTAACATGCTGAATCTGATGGGCTATACGACCGAAACGGCCACTGACGGCTCAGCGGCCATCTCCATGTACCGTGCGGCCATGGAAGCAGGGCGGCCTTTTGACGGGGTCATCCTTGACCTGACCATCCCCGGCGGAATGGGCGGGCGGGAGACGGTCCTGCAACTCCTCCAGATTGACCCGGAGGTGAAGGCCATTGTCTCCAGCGGCTATGCCAACGATCCCATTATGGCCGAATATACCAAGTACGGTTTTCGCGGGGTCGCGGCCAAACCCTATGACATGGAGCACCTGGGCCAGGTGCTGCGCAACCTCTTTGACTGATAAGCGGCTGCCGTTCCTCCCCTTCCTGCCGGCATTTCCGGCAAAGTCCACAATCCTTCTTGACGGAAACGGCCACAGGTATAATTATATCCCTTATATATTACAAAATGTTTGCCTGTTTGTGATGTAGCGCTGTCCCGGATGGACAGCTGACAATGACGATTACCTACGGAGAATGAATTCATGCATGACTCAAAACGAATTATCCGCAATCTGTATATTCTGGCATCGCTTCTCTGCTGCCTTGTTCTCGCCCAATACAGTGTGCCATCCGCCCAGGCCGGGGATGATGAGAACATCGCCCTCCTTGACCGCTCAGCCAAGGGCTTTTCCTCCGTGGTCAAGAAGGCCGGCCCGGCAGTGGTGCATGTGCGGGTGGAAAAATCGGTCAAACAACGAGGCTTTCAGCAGAATCCCTTTGACTTTTTCAACGATCCGTTCTTCGAACGCTTTTTCGGGCCCCAGTTCCGCCATCCCCGTGAAGAACAGCAACCCCGGGAATTCAAACAGCGCGGCGCCGGCTCTGGTTTTATTATTTCAAAAGAAGGACATATCCTTACCAATAACCATGTGGTAGGTGAAGCTGATACCATCACCGTTCGCCTGGATGATGAACGGGAGTTCAAGGCCGAGGTCATCGGCACCGACCCCCAGTCCGACGTGGCCCTGATAAAAATTGAGGACAAGAATCTGGACAACCTGCCCTACCTGCCCCTCGGCGATTCCGACAAGCTGGAGGTGGGCGAATGGGTCATTGCCATTGGCAGTCCTTTTGAGCTGAACCAGACCGTCACCGTCGGCGTGGTCAGCGCCAAGGGACGAAGCCGGATCGGCATCAGTGATTATGAAAACTTTATCCAGACCGACGCGGCCATCAACCCGGGCAACTCCGGCGGGCCGCTGCTGAATATCCATGGCGAGGTCATCGGCATGAACACCGCCATCTTTTCCAGGAGCGGCGGCTACATGGGCATCGGTTTCGCCATTCCCATCAACATGGCCAAGGCCATCCAGGATCAGCTGCTCAAGCATGGCAAGGTGACCCGGGGCTGGCTCGGCGTGGTCATCCAGGACGTCACCGAGGATCTGGCCAAATCCTTTAATCTGGAGAGTTCCAAAGGAGTGTTGATCAGCGAGGTTGCCGATGATTCACCGGCAAAAGAAGCCGGCATTCTCCAGGGAGATGTTATCACCAGGCTGAACGGCACGGAATTAAAGGATGTCACCACCCTGCGCAACAAGGTTGCCCTGATCCTGCCCGGCACCGAGGTTGCTGTCGAGGTTATCCGGGACGGTAAAAAGAAGGAACTCACCGTGACCATCGGTGAACAACCGGAAGATTTTGGGCAGGCCCGATTCCCGGGGGATGATTCGCTCAAGAAAATGGGCCTGACCCTGCAGGATCTCACCGAGGACCTGGCCAAACAGTTCAATTACGAAATGGGCCAGGGAGTGCTCATTGCTGATGTGGATCCGGACACCCCTGCCGCCATGGCCGGCATGAAACCGGGCCAGCTCATTGAGGAAGTCAACAAAAAACGGGTTCACAACCTCAAGGAGTTGAAGCAGGCCCTGCAGGAAAACGGCAACGGCGACCAGATCCTTCTCAGGGTTCGTTCCGGTGAGTACAGCCAGTATGTCGTGCTCCAGGCCAAATAATACCTCTTTCCGATACGCAATGGTAACGGTGCCGGTTAATCCGGCGCCGTCCTTTTTTCATGATGCAAACACTCACTGAGCTGGCTGAAGCCCTGCAGCAATTTGCCGATGAGCGGGACTGGGAGCAGTTTCACTCCCCCAAGAACCTGGTCATGGCCCTGGGGGTTGAAGTCGCTGAGCTGACAGAGCATTTTCAGTGGCTCAGCCAGCAGCAGAGCATGCGGCTTTCGCCTGAAAAACAGCAGGCGGTTGGTCAAGAACTGGCCGATGTGCTGATCTATCTGGTACGCCTGGCCCACCGGCTGAACATTGATCTGCTGACTGAAGCGGAAAAAAAAATAGCCCTTAATGCGCAGAAATACCCCGTTGAGCAGAGCAGAGGCCGTTCTGATCGCCCAAAAGGACACCATTCTTCTTGAACCAGACATTGCCGGCCCTCCTTTTTTTTCTTCCGGACCAGGATATTTCCCGCCTTGAACCATTGGGCCAGGGCAATGTCAACGATACGTTTCTTGTCACCCTGCAGCGGGGCAGACAACTTGTCCTGCAGCGGGTGAATCCTGCTGTATTCCCTGATCCGCAGCTGGTTCAGCACAATATCCGCCTGGTCACCGCCCACCTGGACCGCCAGGTGCGCAACAGCCCGGAACTGACAGGACGCTTTACCCCATTGATCCTGTGCCGGGGGAAAAAAGGCGATGCCTACCAGGACCGGGACGGAGCTGTATGGCGTCTGGTGAACCGCGTGCCCGGGAGAACATGCGAAACGGTCGGCAGACCTTGCCAGGCCCGGGAGCTGGGACGGTGTCTCGGCGTTTTTCACCGTCTGCTCTCCAGCCTTGATCCGGATGCGCTTGCTGATGCCCTGCCTGGTTTTCACAATACTCCGGCCTGCCTTAAACGCTATGACCAGGCGCGGGCAGCATGTACAGAAAATAATACGCCGGATATTGAAAATGAAAAATGTTGCCGGTTCATTGAAAATCGCCGGAGCCTGGCTTTCCTGCTGAACGATGCGCCGGAATTAAGCCGCAGAATCATCCATGGCGATCCCAAAGTTGCCAACTTCATTTTTGACCGGGACATGGAAAACGTTGTCAGCCTCATTGACCTGGACACGGTCCGCCCGGGACTGCTGCTCCACGATATCGGCGATGCGCTGCGCTCCTGCTGCAATCCCCTGGGCGAATCTTCTCGTGCGCCTGAAGGGATTCATTTTGATCCCGAACTTTTTGACGCCTGGCTGGCAGGATATGCAGCAGAAGCCGAATTGCTGTTGACCAACAGGGACAAAGCACATATCGTAGACTCTGTTCGGGTCATTGCTTTTGAACTTGGTTTGCGCTTTGTCACCGATCATCTTGAGGGTGATCATTATTTTAAAACACGTTTCCGGGGACATAACCTGATCCGGGCCCAGGTGCAGTTCCGCCTGGTCCGGTCCATCGAGGATCAGTTCAAGGATTTGCAGCACATTGTCACAACCCGGATTAACCGATAATCATTTGCCGAGAATGAGAGCCATGTCCGCATCATCATCCTCGCCCTTTACCCTCCGGCACCGTTCCAGCGAGTGCCGGGCGCGATGCGGCGAAGTGGCCACCCTGCATGGACGATTCCGCACCCCGGTGTTCATGCCGGTCGGAACCCAGGCCACGGTCAAGGCCGTTACCCCGGAAAATCTTATGGACCTGGGCGCGGAGATCATCCTCGGGAACACCTATCACCTCTTTATTCGTCCCGGACATGAACTGATCAAACAGTTTGGCGGGCTGCACAACTTCATGAACTGGCAGCGGCCCATCCTGACCGATTCCGGCGGATTCCAGATTTTCAGCCTGCGGGATCTGGCAAAAATAACCGAGGAAAGCGCGGAGTTCCGCTCCCATCTCAACGGCAACCGCCTTTTTCTCAGCCCCGAGGATGCCGTTGAGGTTCAGGAAGCGCTGGGATCGGATATCATGATGGTCCTTGACACCTGTATCCCCTGGCCCGCCACCCGCGAGGAAACTATCGAGGCCACCGCCCTCACCGGCCGCTGGGCCGCCCGCTCGAAAAAGGCCCTGACCGGCACCGGGCAGCTGCTGTTCGGCATTGTCCAGGGAGGCATGTTCCCCGACCTGCGGCAATTCGCTGCCGAAGAGCTGGTGGATATCGGCTTTGACGGCTATGCCCTGGGCGGACTGTCAGTGGGAGAGCCCAAAGAGCAGATGTATGACATGACCGAGGCCACGGTCCGCCACCTGCCGGAAGATCACCCGGTCTACCTCATGGGCGTCGGCACTCCGGAAGACCTGGTTGAGGGAGTATACCAGGGTGTTGACATGTTCGATTGTGTTATGCCCACTCGGAACGCCCGCAATGGAATGCTCTTTACTTCGGAGGGCAGACTTGTTATAAAAAACTCCTGTTATCGGGATGACCAGAGACCGCCGGACACCTGCTGCGGATGCTATACCTGCCGCAACTATTCACGGGCATATCTCCGGCATCTGTTCATGAGCAGGGAAATTCTGGCCTACCAGTTAAACAGTATTCACAACCTGCACTATTACTGTTCGCTGATGGCCGATATGCGCAAAGCCATTGAGCAGGACAAATTTATATCGTTTAGAAACACGTTCCACTCCCGGCGGGCCAACCCGCCGGAACAGAATTAATACTGTAACTTTATCAGGAGGACAAAGCCCATGACCGGACTTGCCTATGCACAGACAGGAGCGACCCCGCCCGCCGGAGGAGGATTGGCAGGTTTTCTTCCGCTTATTCTTATTTTTGTGGTTTTTTATTTTCTGCTGATCAGACCCCAGCAGAAAAAAGCCAAGGAGCACGCCGAGTTCCTCCGCAACCTGAAAAAGGGCGACGAGGTGGTCACCAGCGGCGGTATCCACGGCCGGATCACCGGCCTGACCGACACCATCGTTACCCTGGAGATTGCCGAAAATGTCCGGATCAAGGTCACCCGTCCCTCGGTCCTGGCCTCGGCATCTGATGCCAAAAAACAGGCCGAAACCGTGGACAAGCCATCCGGCGGCTGAAGTATCAAAGGCTGTTAACCACCTTCATCGTGTATGAAGACCGGCTTAAGGCCGCACGGCTGCTCAGGCAGCGCTGCGGCCTTTTTTATTAACCGGGCCGCCAGTTAATCATGAAAAGCACGCCGAACCGAACCAATCAGCTGCTGAAAAGAGCCACCAATGCCTCGGTGGCCGTGGCCCTGCTGCTGATCGCCGGTAAACTCGTGGCCTGGCTTTTGACCGGATCGTTGAGTGTCATGGCCTCGCTGGTCGACTCGCTCATGGATGCGGCGGCTTCGGCCATCAATCTGGTGGCGGTCCGCTGGTCTCTGCAGCCGGCGGATGAAGAACACCGCCACGGTCACGGCAAGGCGGAATCCCTGGCCGGGCTGGCCCAGGCCTCCTTTATTGCCGGCTCCGCCTTTTTCCTCGTCGTGCATGCCGTGGAACGGCTGCGCAGCCCGATCCAGATCCAGGCGGCGCAAACAGGGGTGATCATGATGGTCATTGCCATGATCATCACCCTGATCCTGGTGGCCTATCAGCGATATGTGGTCAAAAAAACAAACTCCACAGCCATCCGCGCAGATGCCCTGCACTATGCAACCGATATCCTCACCAATCTCGGCACCATCCTTGCCCTGGTGCTGGCCCGTTGGGGATGGTTGTGGCTTGATCCGGTCATTGCCATCGTCATTGCCTGCTACATATTCTACAGCGCCTGGCGGATCGGGTATGATGCCTGCCAGATGCTGATGGACCGTGAGCTGCCGCTTGAAATCAGAGAAAAAATATTGTGCATTGCACGGACTCCGTCTCAGGTGAAAGGGGTGCACGACATCCGTACCCGCCAGTCGGGACAGACCATGATGATCCAGCTGCACCTGGAGCTGGAGGATCAGGTTCCTCTTGTACGGGCGCACGGCATAGGCAAGGCGGTGGAAAAAGAAATCCTGCGCTCATGGCCCGAGGCAGACGTTATCATTCACCTGGATCCGGTGCACCTGCTCAGAAAAAGTATACGCCGGTTTGAGGGAAATTCACCGGAGTAGCTACGAGAAAAATACCCGTTGCCCTGAAAGAATTCTCTGCTCCATCGTAGAGCAGGAGGATGAAAGGATCAACGGGAGGGAGAATCCATTCCGGTCCATTTTCTATGTGTTGACCAGGGCATTCTGTACCGATACCGCCAGTTCCCGCAGCATGAACGGTTTGATCACTGATCCGCAAAAACCGTAATCCCGATAGGAAGACATGACCGGATCATTGGAATAACCGCTGGCCACCAATACCCTGGCTTCCTTGTCCAGCGTGCGGATATGACCGACAGCCTCCTTCCCTCCCATACCCCCGGGAATGGTCAGGTCCATGATAACCAGATCAAACCTCTTTCCCTGGTCCAGCGCCTGCCGATAACAGTCGATGGCCTCCTGCCCGTCTTTGACCAGTACCACTTCATGGCCAAGCTGCTGCAGCATTTCCCTGGCGACTTTGCTGACCATTTCCTCGTCATCCATAACCAGTATCCTTGCCGGGGTACCTGCAAAATCAGGCAGCGAAATTTCCTGATCATGTGCGATTTCGCTCGAACGGCTGGCCGGCAGAAGAATGGTGAACACAGCTCCTGATCCCGGGGGAGAAGATGCCGTCAGGGTACCGCCATGCTGGGTGATAATGGAGTGGCAGATCGACAGGCCGAGGCCGGTTCCCTTGTTCTTGGTTGTGAAATAGGGATCAAACAATTTGTCCATCACTGCCCGATCGAGGCCCGGGCCATTATCGGCAATGGTGATCCGTACGAAATCCCGGTCAGAGGTAGGTTCACCGGCCGGTTCGGGGCTGTTCCGGCAGGAAATCCGCACGTTTCCGCCATCGGGCATTGCCTCCCGGGCATTGAGAATGATATTCTGGATGACCTGGCTCATCTGCCCGGGGTCGATATCGACAAGCCACAGGTCTTCCTGGAAATCTGTTTCACAGCTTATTCCGCTGCCCCGGAGAATAAACAGGGCCGAATCCCTGATAATCCCTTCAATGGATACTGTTCGTCGGACCGGACTCCCTCCCTTGGCAAAGGTAAGGAGCTGCTGGGTCAGTCCCTTGGCCCGCAGTGATGCCTTTTCCGCCTCAACCAGCAGAGGCGCAACCCGTTCATTCTCCCCCAGACGATGAATGGCCAGGTCAATGTTTCCCAATATGGCTGCCAGAATATTGTTGAAATCATGGGCAATTCCACCGGCAAGAATGCCTACCGATTCAAGTTTCTGGGTTTTTATCAGTTCCTGTTCTATGCGCTGTTTTTCAGTAACGTCCCTGAAGACCAGCACCACTCCTTTAATGCTGCTCGCCGTATCACGTATCGGCGCTCCGCTGTCGGCAATACTGATTCTGGCGCCGTCCCTGGCAATGAGAAGGGTGTGATTTTCAAGAGCGACAATACTGCCTGTTTTCATCACCAGATCAACGGGATTGGGGCAGGGTCTGCCGGTTTTCTCGTTAACAATGCGAAATATTTCGTGCAACGGGCGGTCCACCGCTTCCTGCTGGCTCCAGCCGCAGAGCTGCTCGGCAACCTTATTCATCATCACGATCCTGCCCTCGGTGTTCGTGGTGATGACGCCGTCGCCGATGCTGCGCAGGGTAACCGCCAGGCGCTCGCGTTCCGCGGCAAGCTCCTCTATGGCTCGTTTTCGTTCGGTGATATCCTGGAAAGAGGTAACCGTGCCGACAATATTGCCGTCCGCATCACGAAAAGGCCTGGTTGTCTGCAGATAGGTCTTGCCATTGGTATCGCGTCCGGGTCTGAAGGTTTCGCACGTGACCTCTTCCATGCCCTCAAGGACCAAGGTCATGGGGCATGCCGTGGTATGGCAGAGGCTGCCGGGCCGCGAATCGAAACACTTCATTGGTTTCTCCCCTTTCGGGGAAACCGGCCAGATGTTCGTATACGCCTCGTTGGCCTCGATCAGGTCAAAATCGTTGCTGGTGATGCACATCGGCAGGGCGCTGTTAAAAATATTCTCCAGCGTGGCGTTGGATTCCCGCAGTTCGTGCTGGGCCTTCTCCCGCTCCCTGTTTTCCTGCTCCAATTCGCGGGTCCGTTCGCCAACCAGTTTCTCCAGGTTGTCCTTGTATTCGCTCAACTCAAGGTGCACCTTCTCAAAGCGTTGAAAATAGATGCCGAAGGCAAAAATCACGATAAAGGAAGCGGAATTAACCGCGCCGCTGAACGGCGCAATACGTTGCCATACACCGTACAAATCGATAAAAATGAGATACTGCTTGACAAGATGGCCGAAAGAGCGGGAAACAGCAAAAAAAACAAAGGCCAGGGTAAGGAGAAAGATGTAGTCCCGGAAGATGTCATCCGGCCCCTTTTTTTTCCAGTCCCATGACAGATACGCGCAGACACAGGCCGCAATCAGGGTCAGGAACGATCCAATGACATCTACACCAATGACCGGCGCCCAAGAAACGATCACGCGGTTTTCCTCCACCTGGTCAGCGCCATGAGCAGAAAAAGAAAGGCGGGCACAAGAAGGAGGTGGTCAAGCCGGCTGAAATAGAACAGGAGATCCATTGGGCCGGATATCATGAATCCGGTTGTCTTGCCGTTCATTGTCAGCAGTTTGGCCGGATCGATAAACTCCCGGTGCCAGTGGCCGTAAAAAGTGAGAAAATTCCAGCAGATGATCAGCCAGACAAAGAGTTTGAACTCCCTCCACCCCGGACCGCTTTGCACAGAAATATGCAACCGGTACAGGAGAAAGAACATCCCGAAGATAAACAGCAGGTGGCCAATCTGGTGGGAAACCAGACCTTCCGCTCCGCCATGCTGCTGAACCGCCCAGGCTGCTTGTGGCAGCAACAAAGCAACAAACAGAAAAAAGGCGCACAAGGTTCCCGAGAGCGCCTGTTTTCTTCTCCCCTCCGCCTGCATAGGTAAAACTCCTTCCGAGAATTTGCAGAGGAATACATGCGTATACACACTTTCAACTCTTTTACTTTTCCATTATGCACCGATAATTTGAAATTGTCCAGCACTTAGGATTTTTTCCTATTTTTATTTCAACAGGTTAGCTACCACATAATGATGAATACCTCCTCATTATCAACTGCTGGTCAGGCAGAAGCGAAAAACCTGAAATCATAGCATCCTGCCTGCGGATAGATTACACTTGCCCAGTTGCAGGATTGTAAGGGAGGTCTAAATGAAAGTGGAATGGGCATATCTGCGCAAGGGATGAGCATCCTGCGCCAAGGCACAGTCTGTGTTTAATAGTAAAGGTATAGATGGCAATGACTGATCTCAACAACCATCTTGCGCAGCTGCTGCAAAATCTCGAAAATGAAGGACTGCTCCGTCAACTCGTTCCCCTGACCCGATCGGAGCAGGGCGAAATTGTGGTGGCCGGCAGGACCTATCTCAATCTCTCGGGCAACGACTACCTGGGGCTGGCGGCAAACAGAGGACTGGTGGCTGATTTTTACAGCCGGATGCGACCAGGATCGCTGCTGGATCAATTCGGACCCGGCGCATCCGCCTCCCGACTCATGACCGGCAACTCCCAATTGTATGAACAGCTGGAACAGAGACTGGCGGGTCTGTACGGCAGTGAGCGATCCCTGGTATTTAATTCCGGTTATCATGGCAATGTCGGGATTCTCCCGGCTCTGGCGGAAAAAGGCGACCTGATCCTCGCCGACAAACTCTGCCACGCCAGTCTCATTGACGGCATGCGTTTATCCCGGGCAGACACCATTCGATACCGTCACCTGGACTATGACCATCTTACCGGTCTTCTGGAGAAAAAGCGGGAACAATACAACCGGGTTTTCCTGGTCAGCGAATCCGTTTTCAGCATGGACGGCGACCTGGCTGACCTGCCCAAAATGATAGCCATGAAAAAACAATTCGATTGCATGCTCTACCTGGACGAGGCCCATGCTGTCGGTGTTTTGGGCCGTCGTGGCCTGGGACTTGCCGAGCAGGAAGGAGTCATCGGGGATATCGACCTCTTATTCGGCACCTTTGGCAAGGCCCTGGCCGGGCTGGGCGGATTCGTTGTCTGCTCGAAACAGGTCCACGCCTACCTGGTCAACCGGGCAAGATCCTTCATCTATTCCACCGGGCTGCCGCCCGTGTGCTTGAACTGGCTGCTGTTCACACTGGACCGGGTTCTGGCCATGACGGATGAACGCGCGCATCTGCAGGAGATGGCTGCAGACTTTCGCCGGGATCTGGCAGAAGAGGGGCTGACCACCGGAGGCGCTTCACAGATTATCCCGGTTATCATCGGTGACAGCGGCAAAACCCTGGCCGCTGCCGAAAAGCTGCGGGAGGCCGGATTCTGGATTACCGCGGTGCGGCCGCCCACCGTACCACCGGGCACGGCCCGGCTGCGATTGTCACTCTGCGCACCCATCCGCCGGGACGACCTTGCTCCTTTGCCCGGACTTCTCAAAAACGCTATCGGATAATGGCATGCAGAGCTGCTGGCTGGCACAGGAGGGCAGAGCCTCATGTATAGTTTTTTTGTCCGGCTGGGGCATGGACCCGGCCCCTTTCGCGTCAATTCCCGCTGCCGGACATGACCTGCTGATGGTCTATGATTACCGGCAGGTGGAACCTGAAGCTATCCTGAGCCTCACCGCAGGATATGCCTCTCTTCACCTTGTTGCCTGGTCCATGGGCGTCTGGATAGCCGGAACATTTCTTGGCCACAGCAAAAACCGGTTTACCTCGGCAACGGCGGTGAACGGCACACTAACCCCCATAGATGACCAGAGGGGTATCCCGGTAAATGCCTTTGATGCTATGATCAGCGATTTTTCCGCCTCGGTTCTGGAAAAATTCTACCGGGACATGTTCGACCGGCAGGACCAGGCCAGGCGTTTTCTCAACTCCAGGCCCTGCCGCTCCGCAGAGACCATCCTGGAAGAACTGCAGACACTGCGGCTCATGTACGCCAGACTGGGGCCGGGAAAGGATATCTTCGACCATAAACTGGTCGGTGGCAGGGACCGGATTTTTCCAGCCAGATCCCAGCTGCGAAGTTGGGGGAAAGACAATTGCCGGCGCAGTAAAGCCGGGCATTTTCCATTTTATGACTGGTCATCCTGGGACCTTGTCATCAATGGAGACCGGGGATGAAACCGTTGAACAAGGACCGGATCCGGCAGCGATTTTTCCGGGCTGCCGCGACCTACGACAGCCAGGCGGTGATCCAGCTGCAGGTGGCGCAAAGGGTCCTGAAAATGCTGGCGGAACACCTTGCTGTTCCTCCCCAACGGATCCTGGAGATCGGCTGCTGCACCGGACTGCTCACCGCCCGCCTGCACCGGATGTTCGAGGAGGCGGCAACATTCTATGTCAACGACCTGGTCCCTGAATTCCAGACCAGGGTCGCGGAGCGGCTTGACCATGATCCCAGACTGGTTTTTCTTCCCGGAGATATCGAAAAACTGGACATACCCCGAAATCTCGACCTGATCGTCTCCTCCTCCACCCTGCACTGGCTGGAGGACCTGCCTTCCTTTTTCCGGCGGCTCAGTAATTTTCTGACTGCCAAAGGCACCTTCTGTTTTTCTCTTTACGGAGCAGGCAACCTGGCGCAAGTACGTGAGATAACCGGCCTGGGGCTCGACTATTACAGCCGCGGACAGCTGCAAACCCTTGTCGCCGAATCCTTCGATGTCCTCGGCTGTGACGAGGAGGAAATAACCCTGCAATTTAATGACCCCATGAGCCTGCTTGCCCATCTGCGGCAAACCGGGGTCAATGCACTTGACGCGTCTCCCTGGACCCGCTCCCGCCTTCTCCGGTTCCAGCAGGAATACATTGATCGTTTCAGCCGCCAGGGAAAAGTAATACTGACCTACCATCCCATCTACTGCATTGCCCGGTCGAAAAGCTGATCAGTGCTTTTCCAGGTAATGCTCCATTACCCTGCCCACGCTCAGCCCCTGGACCAGGATGGAAAAGGCCATGATGATGTAGGTGATGGTGATGATGCCACTCCGCTCCGGACCGGGCGGTAGTGACAGCGCCAGGGCCACGGAAATGCCGCCCCGCAGTCCCGCCCAGGTGAGGATCCTGGCAGTCCCTTTATCAATCCAGCGAAACCGTCGGAGAAAGCAGACCGTTCCCTTGACACTGATCCACCGCGACAGCAATACCAGCGGTATCATCAGCGCCCCGGCCAGCACAAAGCTCATCTGATGGGGCAGGATGAGATATTCCAGGCCAATGAGGACGAACAGCACCGCGTTCAGTATCTCATCAACCAGCTCCCAGAAGGTATCAAGGTGACGGCGCGTCAGTTGCGACATGCCGAAATGCCGCCCGTGGTTGCCCACGAGTAATCCTGCCACAACGATGGCCAGCGGCGCGGACACGTGAAGCAGCTCGGCGGAGCGGTAGCCGGCAGTGACGGTGGCAAGGGTGATCAGTATCTCGACCTGGTAGTTGTCCACCCGCTTGAGCATAAAATAACTGATATAGCCGACCAGCGCCCCGTAGACTATGCCGCCCACCGCCTCGACCAGAAACAGTTTGGCAATACCCTCCCAGCCGACCTCGTGCCCGCCATGGACAAAGGAAAGCAGGGTTAGAAAAACAACCACCCCGATGCCGTCATTGAACAGCGATTCCCCGGTAACTGTTGTTTCCAGGCTTTGCGGGGCCCCGGCTTTTTTCATGATGCCGAGCACCGCAATGGGATCGGTGGGCGAAATAAGCGCCCCGAAAAGAAAACAGTACAGCAGCGGCATTTCCATGCCCAGCAGGAAGAGAAGCCCCCAGGCAAGTCCGCCGACCAGTACTGTCGAGACAACCACGCCAACCGTTGCCAGCATGAAAATGACCGATTTTTCGTCCAGCAGGTCGTTAAAGTTGACGTGCAGCGCGCCGGCAAAGAGGAGAAATCCGAGCATGCCGTGCATAAGCATGTTATAAAAATCAAGCTTGGCAAGCATTTCGCCGGCCGTTTCGGCAAGGGAGAAATATCCCATCTTGCCCAGGGCCATGAGCCCCAGGGAGAAAACCAGGGACATGGCCATCAACCCTATGGTTCTGGGCAAGCCGATATAGCGTTCGTTCAGGTAGCTGAAAATTGCGGCGAAGGTGATCAGAATTGCTATTATATCAATAAAGGTCATGGGCTGAAGATACCTCGTCCGTTGCGGCTGAATCAAGAAACTTTCAACAAAATTTATGGTGCATCATGACAACCCTCTGCATCTGCGGTATTGACACGGGTATCGGCAAATCGGTTGTTACCGGCCTGCTGGCCCGCTTTCTGCACGAACAAAATCTCCGGGTGATAACCCAGAAACCGGTGCAGACAGGATGCGCCGGCCAGTCCGAGGATATCCTCACCCACAGGCGCCTGATGGAATCCGGATGGCTGGAGGAGGATGAGCAGCGGCTGACCTGCCCCTACAACTTCTCCTTTCCCGGCTCCCCGCACCTGGCAGCACGGCTTGCCGGCCAGACCATTAACCCTGATACCATTACCGCCAGGACCAGGGTGCTGGAAACCAGGTATGAATGGGTTCTGATCGAAGGCGCCGGGGGACTTATGGTTCCCCTGACCGACGACCTCCTGTTCATCGACTACCTGAAACAGCACAGCTATCCCATAGTACTGGTCACCTCACCCCGGCTCGGTTCCATCAACCACACCCTGATGAGTCTTGAAGTGATCCGTTCACGGGGCCTGAAGCTGGCCGGTCTGGTCTATAATCTCCAGGACCAGGCGCTGTGGGAGATCGTGCAGGACTCCCAGCAGTTATTTGCCGGGGCGCTGAAGGCTTACGGCCATGAAGACAGCCTGGTCATCCTGCCGAAATGGCCGGATCAACGAACGGTGAACTGGGAGAAAATTACCGCCGGTTGCTGCTGATCCGCCAACTCAGGAAACAAAACCTTTTACTCTGAGCTGCCGATCATGCAGCCGTCCCAGGGCAACCAGAGCGATGATCGCCCCGGCAAGCGCCCAGGCCATGTCCGACTGGGTGTCCCAGACATATCCCTGGGTGCCGAGAAAGGCCTCTGCCGCCTCATCACTGAGCAGGGCCACCCACCACTCGATGAGCTCGTAAAAGGCGCTGAACCCCAGACAGAAGCAGATGATGAAAAAATTGCGCCATGCGGCCGTATTCACAACGTTTTTTCTGATCAGGATCTCCCGGGCGATGATCGCCGGGACAAACCCCTGGGCAAAATGGCCGAGCTTGTCGTAATTATTCCGCTGCCAGGAGAAAATCTCCCCCAGCCGGTCAAACAACGGCACTTCGGCATAGGTGTAATGTCCACCCACCATGAGGATGATGCAGTGGATGAGAATGAGGATGGCAGTGAGCGGCGTCAGGAGGAAAGTGCTGCGGGTCGCCAGCATTACCCCTGCCCCGACGATAGCCGGCGCCACCTCCAGCAGCCAGGTGGCATAGTCCTTGGGGTTGATTGCCGACCAGACCAGCACTGCGGCGTAAATGGCTATCCACAATCCTGTTTTTGTCATATTCCAGCTCCAGGCATGTTTTCACTTGTTGATATCTTATCCCGGAACAGATCGCGGCAACAGGATTTTTTTCTTGCACAAAGAGAACCCTGGTGCTATTGATAACCATTATCAACAATATCTCAAAGGATTGTGCCATGTGTATTGATGTGCGAAAAACGTGTGAATGCGGCAAACAAACCGTGCAGTTTCACCTGCGTGACAACATCATGAGCCACGAAGTGGTGGTAGCGCTCCACTGCCCCGATTGCGCAGAAAAAACTGAGCTCAATGATGCAACCATGATCAATGATAACAACTGGATCATCGAATACGATATGGAGCTGGCTCGGTTCCTGGCCGCGGCAAAACTGCAGATCCCTCCGGATATGGTGGACCCGGCCTATGTGTTTGACACCGGCTATGCTACCTGGCAGGAAATGTACCCCGGCGAACAGAAGGATATCCTTGAAGAGCGCAAAGGGATCATGGAACTGCTCAAGACCGATTCAACCGAATATCTGAAGCGGATCAACAGCTGGAATATAGCCCGAGTCGAACGGCTGAAGGCCGATGGCTGGCGCAAGGCACAGAATTGCTGAGCTGCAGTTTCGTTTTCTGTTTTCTGTAATTATCTTTCGCTATTTTCCACGGCACCACATTATTTGCACATTTAACTCGGTCTTTGCCCCGATTTTCTACACCGGTGCTGTTGCCGAGCGTGGCAGCGCCAGAATGTCGTGCGTACACACCTGGATCGTGCGTGCACACCTGGACCTGGCTGCGTCGGTTGCACGTGAAACCATGCAACCTGCACCTGAAGTTCAATTTTATTGCCATGTCCGCTGCAATACGGTGTTCAGCAACTGCAGGGTTCCAGCCCGCATTTCTCATCACGAAACGTCGGGACTACGAAGTTCGTAAGGCACCATGTCTACTGCGTTGCAGCACCGAAAACATTTTCGATACGTACAGTATGCCCGCGAATGTTTTCGGTACAGCGCCTTGAAGGTCTCGCAAGGCTCGCTATCTGTATCCACACCTCTTTACGGCTTCTCGCGACAACCATTGTGAGAAATGTGGGCTAGTTTTCTCTTGACGCTACAATGCAAACAGTTAAAATGTGTCTAATAATTGTGCCCATCAATCTTTCTTACCCGCTGCAAGGAGCTGCTATGAAAACTTTCGCCCGCCTGCTCGTTATCGCTCTCTTTTCTGCTTTATTACTTACCCTGGCTGCCTGTGGAAAAGATCCGGTCCCCCCGTATATGTCTTCGAAGGACTCCACTGGTGTTCCCGAGGCTACTGATATTGAATATACCTCTCCTGTGTACTCTGATGATATGCAACCCAGTGAAGAATTGCTGGACACTTCGCCGATGGATGATGATCAAAGCAGCAGCGGCTATGGGTCGGCAATGGACCGGGAGAGTGAGGAATACAAAAAAACTTATGGCCGCTCGTCAGAACAGCTGCTGCCCATATATTTTGATTTTGACCAGGCATCCATCCGCAGCGATCAATTCTCCCGGATTGAGCATAATGCTGATTACCTGAACAACAATCCTTCGGCCAAAGTCATTATCGAGGGCAACTGCGATGAACGGGGTACCAACGAGTACAACCTGGCCCTGGGTGAACGCCGGGCCCTGAATGCTAAAACCTATCTTATTGAACTGGGTATCGACGAATACCGGATACGGACGGTCAGCTATGGTGAAGAACGTCCGCTTTTTACCGCCCAGGATGAATTTTCCTGGGCGCAGAATCGTCGCAACGATTTTGTGCTTGAGTAAACACAGGTCCGGGGGAATCCTGCCTGGACGCCCCCAGGAAAGAGTGTTTTCCGGTTTTTCCCTTTGTTGTTGGCCTTTACAGGCAATGTTGACAACAATAATCTGCTCCGCAAATTGCAGAATTTCGCCAACCGCGAGAAACACAGGCGGCCCGCTGGTCACGAGGCATTACCACTCACAAAGAGCACCAAAAAATACTCTTTAACTCACCTGTATGGGTCGGCAGAGATACCGGCCCTTTTTTATCCTGTCCATAGCCCCTTGCAGTGCAATCCCCTTCTCAGGCAATACTGCTCCCCCCGACACATTCCCTCTCAATGCCGGACTATACACCCCCTGTTTTTCAAGTTATCCATCAGGTTAAAAAGAGAAAATCAAGGAAGAGACTTTTCGGCTTGACATGATAATGATTATCAATTACATTCACGCACAAAATGTGGATGGTTATTATTATCAGGTTTGCAATATGCTTCGAATGACCCAACAGCGCGAAATTATCCTCGAAGAGTTGAAAAAATTCGCAGGACACCCCACTGCAGATGAACTCTTTGATGAAGTTAAGAAACGACTCAGCCATGTCAGCCTGGCTACGGTTTACCGTAACCTGGAAATCCTCTCCGGAGCGGGACTGATTTCAAAAATTGAGATAAGCGGGCGACAGAAACGATTTGACAGTGATCTCCAGCAGCACACCCATGTGTACTGCCTCAGCTGCCATAGGGTTGACAACATAGAACTGCAGTCAAAGTCATCCATTGACTTCAAAGCGAAAGATCACCAAGGTTATAGAATTGATGGTTACAGGATCGAATTCAAGGGTTTTTGCCCGGATTGTTTGACTAAAACGGATAATAAAGGAGGTAAATCAATGGGATGTAAAAAATGCGGCACATCCGGACTCAGCGAACCACAGCGTAAAGTTCTTGAGGCGCTGGCCAAATCCAAGGAACCCTGCGCAGGCAAGGATATCGCTTTGGTCGCCGGCATGGAGGCGAAACAAGTGAGCTGCCAGATAACGGCCTTGAAAAAGAAGGGGTATGTGGCAAGCCCCATACGTTGTAAATACGAAATAACCCGGGACGGACAAAAAGCCTTGGCGTAAAGGGAGGGAATCATGGTGCAGCTTATTGGATCACAGACGGAAAAAAACATACTGACCGCCTTTGCAGGTGAATCACAGGCCCGCAACCGGTACACATATTTTGCCAAACAGGCGAAAAAAGAAGGCTTGGTCCAGGTCTCGCAGATATTTGAACGAACTGCGGACCAGGAAAAAGAGCATGCCAAGCGGTTGTTCAAATTTCTCCAGGGCGGTGAAGTCGAGGTTGTGGCGAGTTTTCCCTCAGGGGTCATCGGCAACACCCTGCAGAATCTCGAAGCCGCGGCGGCAGGCGAAAATTATGAATACAGCGAAATGTACCCGGAATTTGCCAATATTGCGATGAAAGAAGGTTTCGATGATATAGCTTCGGCCTTCACCTCCATTGCGGTGGCGGAAAAACAGCATGAAAAACAGTATCGCGACTTCATTGATAATCTCGCGTCCGGCAGGGTCTTCAAACGCGATGACTCCGTCGTGTGGTACTGCGCCAACTGCGGTTATCTCCACGAGGGAACAGATGCCCCGGAAAAGTGCCCGGCCTGCGACCATGCCCGGGCGTATTTCCAGCTGCTCGGCGAAAACTGGTAAATATACATCGGCAAAGGCCGTACACGCTGCTGCCTGGAAAAAAATACTTTTATCATAAGGACGTTCACATGAGTACACACGTTACCAAGCCGGCCCCTGGTTTTACTGCTGTGGCAGTTATGAGTGACAACACGTTTAATGAAAATTTTTCTCTTTCCGATTACCGGGGAAAATACGTTGTCCTGTTCTTTTATCCGCTGGATTTCACCTTTGTCTGTCCTTCGGAAATAATTGCCTTTGACAAGGCCATGGACCGTTTCCAGGCAAAAAACTGCCAGGTAATCGGTGTTTCCATTGATTCGCAGTTCACGCACCTGGCCTGGAAAAACACCCCGGTGAACGAGGGGGGCATCGGCAAAATCAGCTACCCGCTTGTGGCCGATCTGGACAAAAAAATATCCCGACAGTACGGCGTACTCCTCCCCGAAGGTATTGCCCTGCGCGGCACCTTTTTGATCGATAAAGAGGGAATTATCCGCCATGCGGTGCTCAACGACCTTCCCCTGGGCCGCAGCGTGGCAGAAACACTGCGGATGGTCGATGCGCTGCAGTTCCACGAACAGCACGGCGA
The DNA here is from genome assembly GCA_023544645.1 of Desulfobulbaceae bacterium. GTDB lineage: Bacteria > Desulfobacterota > Desulfobulbia > Desulfobulbales > Desulfobulbaceae > UBA10518. Next base: position 24,796 of record JAMJFO010000023.1, read on the forward strand.
TGTATGTCCGGCCAACTGGAAGGAGGGCGATGAAGGCATGAAACCCACTGCCGACGGAGTGGCCGATTATCTTTCCAAACACTCTGCTTAATCTTTCAGCTTGAATTTGTTATACTAATATGAAAAAGTTACATTTGTTTTTTGTTTGAAGCTTTCAATTCACGTAGAGCACTTTCAACAAAAGGAGAAAAACATGACCGAAAAAAATCAAGTTTACAAATGCCCCCTCTGCGGTAACATCGTAGAAGTTCTGCATACCGGCGCCGGTGAACTGGTCTGCTGTGGCCAGCCCATGGACCTGATGAAAGAAAACACCGTTGATGCCGCCAAGGAAAAACATGTTCCGGTCGTGGAAAAGACGGATAACGGCTATAAGGTAAAAATCGGCAGTGTTCCCCACCCCATGGACGAAAAGCACTGGATCGAGTGGATTGAATTGCACGCCGGCGGCAGGGTGTATCGGCAGGACCTCGCTCCGGGCAAAGACCCTGAGGCTGTTTTCTGTGTTGATGCTCCTGATGTCACTGCCCGTGCCTACTGCAACCTGCACGGCTTGTGGAAAAGCTGATCCTGCGGACAGGTTCGTGACGTTGACGGACCGGCAGGAATCCAATTCTTCCGGTCCGTTGAATTATTGCACCAGGAAATCCAACAATCAATATCCCACAAGGTTCACCCATGAAAAAATATAAATGTCTCATTTGCGGCTACGAATATGACCCGGAAGCAGGTGATCCGGCAAACGGGGTTGCCCCGGGAACATCCTTCGACGATCTCCCTGACGACTGGACCTGTCCTGTTTGCGGCGCCGGCAAGGAAGAGTTCGAGGAAATTTAACGACCTCCCCCTCCCCGTCTACTTTTTGGGTTTGATACCGGGAACAGGATGATTCATCAGCCCCTGTGATGCATTCCTGCTTCGGGAACAGGCTTGGGACTGAAAACGCACGGCCTTTCATCATTAATGCGCCATAACCACACAGAGAACAGCAAATGACCAAAGTTGTTTTTTTTGTTTTCCGTTCCGACCCAACGTGCTTCATGCACGCGCTCCTCAATGCGCTCGATCTCGAGGAAAAAGGAATGTGGGGTGAAATCGTCTTTGAGGGGGAGTCAGCCCAGCTAATTCCGCTCATCTCCCAACCGGGTCATTTTTTATACTCCCGCTATATCCAGGCCAAAAACAGAGGCCTTTTTTACGGGGTATGTCAATTCTGTGCCGGAAAAATAGGGATAACAAATTACGCGGAATCCGAACATATTCCGCTTATCGGCGACATGTCCGGCCACCCGTCAATGTCTGAGTTTATCAAACAGGGATACACAATAATCACCCTGTAAAGTTTATATACAAGGAGGAATAACAAAGTGAAACCCATTGAGATTGCCAAGAATATATATTGGGTCGGGGCGATTGACTGGACCATTCGTGATTTTCACGGCTATTCCACCAATCGCGGCACAACCTACAATGCCTATCTGATCTTCGATGAGAAGATCACCCTGATCGACTGCGTCAAAAAATCTCACAAAAGCGACCTTCTTCATCGGATCCGCAATATAATCGATCCCGAAAAAATCGATTATATCGTGGTCAACCATGTTGAAATGGATCATTCCGGCAGCCTACCGGATATGATTGAGGTCATTAAACCCGAAAAAGTCTTCTGTTCCAAAATGGGCCATAAAGCCATTCTCAAGCATTTCCACCAGGATGACTGGCCTTTCCATATTGTGACCCCGGGCGAGGAACTGTCCCTGGGTGAAAAAACCCTGTCATTCATTGAAACCAGAATGCTGCACTGGCCGGACTCCATGTTCACCTATGTCAAGGAGGACCAGATCCTGTTCTCCAGTGATGCCTTTGGTCAGCATCTGGCAACCAGTGAACGGTTTGACGAAGAAGTCAATCAGGATGTGCTCATGTATGAGTGCGCCAAGTATTATGCCAATATCCTGACCCTCTATTCACCGCTGGTCAAAAAACTCATTGCCAAAGTACAGGAAATGAACCTGCCGATCAAGATGATAGCGCCGGACCATGGCGTTGTCTGGCGGACCAATCCGGGTAAAATCCTTGAGGCCTATTCACGCTGGTGTGTGCACGAAGGAAAGGGTAATGCCCTGATCATCTACGATACCATGTGGCATTCCACGGAAATAATGGCCAAGGCGGTTGCCGACGGTCTGCAGGATGAGGGAATCGGCTACAAACTGATCGATCTGCGGGTCAATCATCGTAGCGATGTCATGACCGATGTGCTCGAGGCCAGCGCCATTGTTCTGGGCTGTCCGACGCTGAACAACGGCATGCTGCCACGGATGGCCGGTTTCCTCATGTATATGCGCGGCCTGCGGCCAACCAACAAAATCGGCGCCGCATTCGGCTCCTACGGGTGGTCCGGCGAAGCGGTCAAGCTCATGAACGAAGCCATGAAAGAGATGAAGTTCACCATCTGTCATGAAGGCCAGCGGGTACAGTATGTGCCCGAGCATCCGGAACTCAGCGAATGTGTGGAACTCGGCCGGACAGTGGGCCGAAATCTCAACGATTTCCTGGCCGGCAAGGAGATCAAGTCCGTGATCTGAAAAATACGCCGGTTATGAGGGGCTTGGGGAATGGAGACAAAGGCCGGCTTTTGCCGGCCTTTGCTGTTAAATGTACAGGATTGAGTTATTTATGCCGCACTACTTCCAGGACCAGCGCAACGACCTCATCAGGCCCGATGGTTGTTGAATCTATATATACCGCATCGGGAGCCGCCTTCAGGGGCGCTATGGTCCGTTCACTGTCATCACGATCCCGTTGAATTATCTGGGCCAATATTTGCTGCTCGTCGACCTCCTGGCCCTTTTTCCGCATCTGTTCAACCCTTCTGCGGGCTCGTTCCCCGGGAGCGGCGTCCAGGTAAAATTTCCAGGCAGCTCCGGGGAATACAACCGTGCCTGTATCTCTTCCTTCGGCCACAACCCTCCCCTGCCGGCCCATCTCCTGCTGCTTTTTAGTGAGGATGTCGCGGACAGGCTTCAACGCCGACACCGCGGAAGCCAGCATACTGATCTCCTGGGTACGGATCTGGTCTGATACATTATTCCCGTCCAGAATTACTTCTGCGTCATCGTCTGCCGAAACTGCGGGAAGAAGCTGCATATCAAGGGAGGCGAGGATTGGCAGCAGGGATGGTTCATCACCGGCATCAATGCCGGCCAGTCGGCACTTGAGCGCAACCGCACGGTACATGGCCCCGGTATCAAGGTAGGTGAAACCGAGTTTTGCCGCAACCTTCCGGCTGACGGTTGACTTGCCGACGCCGGACGGGCCGTCAATGGTCACCACCTCCAGCCGTTCAGACATAGGCAAGTTCCCGCAGACAATCCCCCAGGGCCGATATAAACCGCTTATTTTCCGCTTCAGTGCCAATGGTTATGCGGATGAACCGGGGAAAGCCGTAGGCCTTCATGGAACGGACAATGACGCCCTTGTAGAGCATCGCCTCATAGAGCGCGGCGGCGTCACCGCGAACATCAATGAGAAAAAAATTGGTATGCGACGGGTAGGCGCGGCACCCCAGTTGCTCGACTTGCCGGCTCAGCCACTCCCTTCCTTTCACTGTTTCGGAGATGGTCTTTGCATAATGGTCTGTATCGGTCAGGGCTGCCGTCGCCCCGACCTGACCGAGAAGGTTGATGTTGAAAGGTTGGCGCACCCGGTGCATGAGGCCGGCTATATCCCTGTGCATAACGCCAAAACCCACCCGCAGGCCGGCGAGTCCGAAAGCCTTGGAAAAGGTCCGCAGGGAAACCACCGGGGCCCTGTTAGACGCGTTGCGGATGTAGGAAAGCACATCGATGCGCTTCCCGGGGGCAACAAAGTCCACATAGGCTTCATCGAGAACAACCGCCACATCCTCGGGAACCTGGCGGAGAAAATCGTCGAACCGTTCCCGGGAGATCAGGGTTCCACACGGATTGTTCGGATTATCCATGAAAATAATCCGCGTCCGGTAGTTGATCGTGGCAAGGATTTTTTCGAGATCATGCTCCATGTCGCGCAAGGGTACGACGATATTGCTGCCGCCGCGAACCTGGACAAACTTCTGGTACATGAGAAAAGAGGGATGGCTGGTAATAACCTCATCGTCGTTTTGGACAAATACCTTGACCAGGAACTCGATGACCTCGTTGGATCCGTTGCCCAGGACGATCTCTTCTTTCGCCGCGCCGGTCCACTCGGCCACGGCCTCGGTCAGGTAGTAGCTGGAGCCGTCGGGATAGCGGTGCAGTGACGCCAGGGTTTCCTGTATCGCCTCCACAGCCCTGGGCGAAGGTCCCCAGGCGTTTTCATTGGAAGCCAGCTTGATGGAGCCGGTGATACCATACTCCCTTTCCAGTTCATCCAGCGGTTTGCCGGGGGGATAGGGGATGATTTCGCTGATATTTTTCAGGGGGCGCAGTTTCATTAATTATCCCAGTTCCGGTCTCCTTCCTTTTATTCCGGCACGCTGTTCGATATTCCAGGCCGTTCTGAGCAGTGCTTCCTCGTTGAAATGCGCTCCCTGGAGCTGAATACCGATGGGCAGGCCTTCACTGCTGAACCCGGCAGGGACCGACATCCCGGGGATCCCGGCAAGGTTGGCTGAAATGGTCAGAATATCGGAAAGATAAAGCGCAAGCGGATCGTCACCTTTTTCGCCGATCTTCCATGCCGGAGTGGGGGTAACCGGCGACACGATGACATCACATTGTGCAAACGCCCTGGTAAAGTCCTCCCGGATCAGGGTGCGGACCTGCGACGCTTTTTTATAGTAGGCATCATAGTACCCGGCCGACAGGGCATAGGTGCCGATCAGGATCCTTTTTTTGACCTCGTCGCCGAAACCGGTGGAGCGGGACTTCTGGTACATGTCCAGCAGGGTTTCAGCCTCCATGTCCCGGTAGCCGTAGCGGACACCGTCATAGCGGGCCAGGTTGGAGCTGGCTTCCGCCGGGGCGATCAGATAATAGACCGCCACACAGTAATCGGTATGGGGCAGGGAAATTTCCCTGATCTCCGCACCGGCATCTTTTAACATATCGATCCCTGAACGGACAACCTGTTCAACCTCGGGATCGAGCCCTTCGCTGAAATACTCAACCGGAACCCCCACTGTCATGCCCTGTAGATCATCTGTAAGGGCGGCAGTATAATCGGGAACCGGGAGGTTGATCGAGGTTGAATCCCGCTTATCATAACCACTTATCACATTCATCATCAGGGCGCAGTCGCTGACATCTTTGGTCATGGGACCAACCTGATCAAGCGATGATGCGAAGGCAACCAGCCCGTACCTGGAGACCCGGCCATAGGTTGGCTTCATTCCGACTATCCCGCACAGGGAAGCCGGCTGGCGGATGGATCCTCCCGTGTCAGACCCAATGGCCGCCAGGCTCTCGTCGGCTGATACACAGGCAGCTGAACCGCCGCTGGAACCGCCCGTCACATATCCGGGACACCAGGGGTTTTCCGGTACCCCGAAAGCGCAGTTTTCATTGGTGGATCCCATGGCGAATTCATCCATGGCCGTTTTTCCGACAATGACCGCGCCGGCCCTGTTCAGTTTATCGATCACCGTTGCATCGTACGGCGGGACAAATTTTTCCAGAATCCTGGAACCGCAGGTGGTCCTCATGTTTGAGGTACACAAAACATCCTTTACGCCGATGGGCAGGCCGCCAAGCTCACCAGCCCTTCCCTGCCGGCGGGTGCGGTCGGCCTCCTCCGCCCTGACTAGGGAACCTTCCCGGTCCAGGGTGATAAAGGATTTAACCTTGTCTTCAACCGCATCGATCCGGGAAAAAATCGACTCTGTCAGTTGTACAGAGGTAATTTCTCCCTGTTGCAGAAGCTTTTTTGCCTCGCAGAGCGTCAGTGAAAAGTAATTCATGTCCATCATCAGGTAATAATTCTCGGCACGACAAAATACTCGCCCTTTTGCAGGGGAGCGTTGGTCAGTGCCCGGTCATGATCAAGGGATTGGCTGACCTCATCGTCACGAAAAGCATTGGCAATATCCCGGGAATGGGTTGTTGTCGCCACTCCCTGGGTATCAAGTTCATCGAGCTTGGCAACATAACCGAGAATCGCATCGAGCTGGGAGGTAATCCTGGCCACCTCCTCCGGCCGCAATTCGAGCCGGGCAAGCCGGGCCACCTGCGCTACTTCTTCCTTGGTAATTTTCATAGTCTTATATATCGAAGAGAAAGTGAAAAAATTCACTTATTTTGACACCTGGAACAGCGTCTGTCAATAATGGAGGAAGGTATTAGTGAAATACGGTGGTTTTTTTATCAAAAACAGCGGTGGCAAAGACCTCTACCAGGTCCGGATCGAACTGAGTGCCGGCACAGCGGCGCAGTTCTTCCACCGCCTCCATCTCGGTAAGATTACGTCGGTAATTCCTCTTGGAGGTCATGGCATCGTAACTGTCAGCAATGGTAAGAATGCGGGTCAGGATGTCCAGGTCGTCACCGCCGATGCCATGTGGATAGCCGTTGCCATCGAGACGTTCATGGTGGTGGAGGATGATGTCGCGCTCACGGAGGGTGAAAGAAAAAGGCTGGATGATGTTGGCGCCGACTTCAGGATGCTTTTTAATCAGAGCCCACTCATCGGCGGTCAGCTTGCCCGGTTTCTGGATACAGGAAAGGTCAATGACCAGCTTGCCGACATCATGGAAATGAGAGGCCCTCTTCAGAACGAGAATATCTTCGTCGGAAAGTTGTATCTCGCGCCCAAGGATCAGCGCATACCCTGTAACCCGGCGGGTATGGCCGGCGGTATACATGTCTTTTTCCTCAAGGGCGGCCTGCAGGGATGACATGACCTGAACAGTTGCCTCTTCAAGCTGATGGCTGTACTCTTCAAGGAGGACATTTTTCTCTGCGAGCTCCTTGGTCTTTTCCCGGACATCGTGTTCCAGGTTCTTGCGGTAATTCTTTTCCTTGAGGACAAAACCCCGTTTTTCAATGGCCCGCTTGACCTTGACATGGAAAAGATCAATATCATCAATGGGCTTGGTCATAAAATCATAGGCCCCGAGATTGATGGCCTTGATGGCGTAATCCATGGAACCGGCGCCGGTCAGGAACAGCACCGGAATATCGCACTTCATCCGGTTCAACCCCTCAAGCGTCTGAAAACCATCCATATCCGGCATGTTGATATCAAGAATAATTACATCAAATTCATCACTGACGGTCTTCAGAACAGCCTTGCCACTATCGACCGCGACAACGCGGTAATCAAACATGCTCAGTATTTTTTCCACTGCATTGCGGACAAGATCATCATCATCGGCAATGAGTATTTTTGTTGTTTTGCGGTTACTGAACATAAATGTTGGGCCGGAAAAAATATCAGATCAGAGATCAGTATAGCTGCTTACACTTTTGTATGTTACATTTTCCAAAAGGTTTTTGCAAGAGCGACAGCCTGTTCTACGAACCATGGTCTTTCCCCCTTTTCAAAGCTTCTTTCATTGACAAACCCTGCGGAAAAATCCTCGTGATCAGGATGCAGTTTTTCTCCGCAGAGTTCGGTGAGCACAGCCAGGGCGCCGTCCCGCATCCCGTTAAGCTTATATCCCCCTTCCAGGGTGATAAGCAGCCGGCCGTCACAAACCTCATCGGCAAGATTCTGCATGATCCGGGTCATCTGGGCAAAACCGGATGCGCTCACCCGCATGGCGCCAAGGGGATCCCCGCCAAAGATATCAAATCCGCAGGACACAAACACAAACTCCGGTTTGTATTGCCTGGCAACCGGAACAATCACCTGTGAGCAGATCTGCACAAAATCACTGTCATCCTGCCCGCCCGGCAGCGGAACATTGAGGGTAAACCCTGACCCGTCTCCCTCTCCGGTCTCGACCATGGCTCCCGTACCCGGGTAAAATGGATACTGGTGGGTGGAACAGTACAATACCTTATCAGTATGATAAAAACTGCGCTGGGTGCCGTTGCCGTGATGCAGGTCCCAGTCAAAAATCAATATACGCTCCGTGCCGAGATTCTCCATGGCCCAATGCGCGGCAACAGCAATATTGTTGAACAGGCAGAACCCCATAGCCCGGTCCCTTTCGGCATGATGCCCCGGGGGGCGGACCAGGCAGAATGCATTATCCACCTCCCGGTCGGCAATTTTTTGCACACCATCTATCAATGCCCCCGCCGCCAGGCAGGCGGCATCAAAAGACCTGGCCGAGGTATGGGTGTCGGCATCGAGAAAATCGTGCTGACGTCCTGCCGTATCCGCCACTTTTCTGATCAATCCTGGAGAATGGTTCAACCCGATCACCTCCAGGGATGCCGGTTCAAATCCCGGGTAGACAAGGTTATTCCCGGTTTCCTCTCTGTCGAGTTCATCGTAAATAACCCTGAGCCGTTCCGGAGATTCAACATGATTGAAACCCGGCTGGTGCTCCAGAAAAAGTTCATCGCGATAAACGGCTGTTCTGCGCATGGCGATTTCTCCTGCAATGGTAAATGTTTTCTTCTGTCACCACAAAATCCATGAGCTGATCATGTGGCTCCACGGGCACCCTGTCCACCATCTGCAGCTCAAAGGCCAGCCCGACCCGTGCCGCGCCGGGTGCGGCTGTGGCCAGAAACCGGTCATAAAATCCGCCGCCATACCCCAATCGCCCGCCGAATCGGTCAAAAACCGACCCGGGTACCACCACCGCATCGATTATTTGCGGATCACAGGATGCCTGTTTGGCCAGCAGGGGCAGCGGTTCGGGAATTCCGCGGTATCCTGGTGCTGTCTGAGTGTCCGGATCTGTTATCCCCACCGCTGCCAGCTGTAACGTTGCGGGAAGGGTGCGGGGTATGGCTAGATATTTACCGGCTGCCAGGATCCGGTTGATCAGCTCCGTGGTCTGAACCTCGCTGCGGAAATGCATGTATACCAGTATTGTTCCGGCGTCTGTTATCTCCGGAATGGCCATGACCCGGGAAGAAATGCTCAGACTTTTTCCCGCGCGTTCATGCAGCGGCATGCTGTCCCGCCGGGCCAGGGTCTGCCGGCGCATGGTGCTTCGTTCTTCGTGGTTCATGATGTGCCTGGTGTCTACTATACCGGGTTATATGCTCAAAGAGCAAAAAAAAAGCAGTGCCTGGAAACGGCACTGCTTTTTTAAACACAAGGTGGGATTGCTTACATGGGAAGCAGCAGTTTGTTGCTGTCCTCGTTCCAGGTAACAACCACGTACCAGGCTGCCATGGCAAAAAGAATAAGCGCAAGACTTCCGCCATATCCCAGCGTATCGGGCATGTAGACATATTTGCCCAACACCTCGTTGGTTTCCCAGCCGTTGACCTTTACCCACAGACTGCACAGGGAGCAGGAAATTCCAAACACAATCATCACCACCCACAGTTTGATCTGTCCTTCACCTACCCGCCACAGGGTGCCGGTACCGCAGCCGCCGGCGAGCATGGCGCCCAGACCAAACATAAAGCCGCCAAAGACGCCGCCCCAGCCAAAGGTGCCACGGACGTAGTTCATCGGGTGCAATACAGCATCTCCCCCCGCCCTTACCGGTACGGAATATTTAAGAACAGCCGCGCCGATGGCAACTATGCAGATGGACAGGGCCACGGACTTGGCCATGGTCGCATTCCCGGTCATGTGCGGTTCACGGAACCCCTGAACCATGCACCAGCGGCCCCGCTGCATGGTATACCCGAGGGCCACGGAGATGAGAAGGATGCCGGGCAGAGAATTAATGTAGTTGGTGAACGCATCTCCGTCATAGTTGGCATAGGTGTAGGCGCCCCATATAAAAGCGGCAATGGTGACCATGCCGATAACGAACTGCACCGGAACGGGAATATCAATGGTTTTGGCCCCGCCGCTGCCCCAGGTAATATGCTCCATTTCCTTGTACAACAGCCACAATCCAAACAGAACACCGAAAATCAGGCCCAGCCACATGGCAAAACCGTGGGCGCTCAAATTGCCCAGGGCATTATACATGCCGCCGACATTACACCCTCCGGCAAAAGTGGCGCCGATTCCCATCAGGATTCCGGCGATAACCGCCTTGACCCATTCGCGGACGGGCGGGAAGCGCAGGGCGAACTGCCCGCCGAGGCAGGCGGACAGAAAAGCGCCGCCGACAAAGCCGATGCCGATGACCGAACCGGTGTTGTACCAGAACGATTTATTCAGCACCGGCTCTCCCCAATCCATGAAGCCCAGAGTCTCCAAGGTGTCCGGATTGGAATAAACACCGATGCCGTAAAGAATCCAGTCTCCCCAGTTTCGTACCGCGCCGACAGCGCCCCAGGGTCGCCACCAGGCCATGATCATCAGGGTGAACAGCCCGATGAGGATGCCGGTGATGGTCGGATCCCACTCATTTTTACACAGTTTGTTATACAGTTCTTTAATTTTTCCACCCATACAGGTCCCCTCCTCCAGCTGATTGTTGTTGAGTTCAGAGGCTATCCCGTTTCTGGCAAACGAGAAATTTTACCCCACGTTCCCCCTGCGAGAGATAACAACTCTATATAAAAAAAATTTTTACCTGCGCTCTTGATTTTTGTCAAGAAAGTTAAGCGGGTTTATTTAAGATAATAGTTCTCAAAAAACTATATTTTAGAAGGAAAACAAATGGTTAATATATTAAATCACCTTGAATTGTCATTCATTTTAGGCTTGACATAAAAAAACCTATTCGTTATAAAAAATCCTTATCTGGAAAAATATTTGCGGTTACCCTGTGGTTCTGCACTTTTCCTGACAGTTTGTGAAACATCCCAGATGTTCACAAACCTTTCCAATTTATCTCATGGTAGGAGGATTATCAAATGAGTGAAGCAAAAATAGCACCGGATGGAATTGATGTAGCTGCGGTATTGGACGCAAAGGGCTTAAGCTGCCCCATGCCTCTGCTTCGGACCAAAAAAGAAATAGGCAAAATCAACTCGGGTGAAGTCCTGCGTGTTGAAGGAACCGATCCCGGTTCCAGGAACGACATTCCCGGTTGGTGTGAGCGTTCCGGTCACGAATTCTTAGGCCTCAAGGATGAGGACGGCTACACCAGCTTCTTCATTAAAAAAGGATAATTTTCCCGCATGCAGTAATTCTGACGGCGCTTTTCCTTGAACAGGAAGGGCGCCGGTTATTTTTTTAAGGAGGGTATCATGGCGAAAAGTTTAGGTATTTTTGTTACCAACCCTGACAACATGCAGCATGTCATGGGTATTACAAAGGCTGCCAAAGCCAAAGGTTCCAATGTGAAAATATTTTTCACCTGGACAGGCACAAAACTGGCAAAAGATCCCCAATTCCCAGAGTTGTGCAATATAGCAGACGATGTATCCATCTGCCTCGATAGTTACCGAAAAATGGGTTATGACCAGAGTGACGTGCCGGAAGGTCTGACAGCAGATAAAATGGCTACCCAGACCCAGCATGGAATCATCATCGAAGATTACGACCGTTACATAAGCTTATAGGGGGTTGGAAATGGAATATAAAAAAGCTTGTTTCATGATAAGGAATAAAGATTATGCCTTGGATGGTATGCGTTCCGCCCTGGGTCTTGCCGTAGAGAACATGTACTCTTACAGCGTACTGGTCGACACGGAAATTGACAAACTTGATGAAGAAAACATAGATCGTCTTGAAATGCTCCGTGATATGGAAGGAGAGGTTTTTTCCAATGTCCAGGCTAACTGTGACAAAAATGGTTTTGAGCCCTTAACCATTGAAGAGATTGGAGAAAAACTTCGGGACATGGATGTAATTGTCCCCTACGGTATAAAATAACCATATTTCAGGAGTATAGATATGAAAGTATTAAATGTTTATCGTTCAGAACCGGATGAAACCACCAAAAAGCTGGTTGAAATAGTCAGTCGGGACAGAGAAACAGACAGTTTTGATCTTTCCACTGCTAATCCAGATTATGATCAACTTGTTGATAAAATTATGGATGCTGACAAAACTATCTGCTGGTGGTAGTTTAAAAAAATTATCTACCAAAAAAGCTCCTGTTGTAAAGCAGGAGCTTTTTTTATTTGTTCTCCATTGCGTTGAACAATGTATCGTGCAGCAAGGGCCGAAACTTTTTTATCTGTTCATTTCTTCTATCTGGGTGAACACGATTGGTCAACAGCACCACTGTCATATCTTTTTCTGGATCAATCCAGAAAGACGTCCCGGTAAATCCGAGATGACCCACGCTTTTCCTTGATAAATATCTCCCTCCACTTGAACCGGACAATGATGGTGTATCAAACCCCATACACCATGTTTGATTCTTGTACGCCCTGGTCAATGCCTGCTGCAAAAGGGTATTGCTGTAGGAGGGGTGCTCCTCCCTTCCCTGCCATTGATTGAGGATGTGCTTTGTCATGTCCAGAACACCGTTTATGGTGCCGAACAACCCGGCATGACCCGCCACCCCGTTCATGAGCCAGCTGTGTTCATCATCCACTTCTCCCTGCAATATCCGTTTTCGCCAGGGGCAGAATTGTGTGGCAGCAATATTTCGGTTAGAATTTGACGTTGGCGTTTTAACCGTTTTGAACAATATCTGTTTTTGCAGTCCGAGAGGTTTGGTTATAGTTGATGCAAAAACATCGTTAAGTCCTTGACCGGTCATTCTTTCTATTATTTCGCCGAGCAACATATACCCTATATCACTATAAAGGCATTTTTCACCCATGGGATAGACAGGCTTTTCCTTGAAAATACGGTCGAGGAGCTTTTCCTTGTTCTCCGGTGTCTGGACAGGTTGAAAATCCATATAATAGGGCTCGTAAGACTTGAGACCCGAGGAATGCGACATCAACTCCCTGATTGTTATCTTTTTTAAAAAGAAGGGTGTTTTTGTGCCAAATAGAGTTTCTATGGGCGAATCCCAGGATAGTTTTTTATTATCCATGAGATGAAGAAGCAAAAGAACGGTACAAAGAGGTTTGGTGAGAGAGGCAATATCAAACAATGTATTATCATTTACCGGGATTGCGCCTGGAACATTGCCTGTTTTTCCATGGTGTACTATCAGTTTTTCATCCCCTTTTGCCGAATGTTTATATACACCAGCTGCCGCCCCGGAAAACACCTTTGTTTCCACGCCCTTTTTCAATAAGAGTTTAAGGCAGTTATCCACCCCGGAAAAACATGAATTATTCATAAATTACAATTAATTATTTCTTTGTATTTTCAAACGTTTTCGGGTAAATATTGATAATATTTTTAAACCAGTTTCGGATAATTATGTGCACAGTATGTTGACGACCGGTGGAAAACATTGTGTATAACTTTTTTCATTCTTTTATCCCCAAAATATCATAAAGTTATTTCTTCCTTTTTCAACTTTATAAAAACAATTATTTTAAGAGGTTATTTAAACAACTAACAAACTAACACCCCTAAATACAACAATATGTTTTTTTTAAAAAAAAGGAATAATTAATATGGCTTTTCATTTTAGCGTTGCCAGGGAAGATTTTCTTCGCGCCATCGGCGCCCAGCAGAACATTACCAGTAAAAAAGGCACTCTTGCCATTTTATCCAATGTCCTTGTTGAAGTTGAAGAAAACAGGATCATTCTTACCGGTACAGATCTGGAAATAGGTTTAAAACAGACGGTTCCGGCAGAAGTTTTTGAAAAAGGGGTATTGACCCTGCCGGCCAAAAAACTCTTCGAATTGGCAAGGGAATCAAATTCTCCGGCAATTACCTTTCAGGAAAAAGAAAAAAACTGGGTGGATATAACAGCGGGTTCCAGCCAGTATAAACTGGCCGGCATGGAAAGCGATGAATTTCCAAAATTTCCTGAATACGATGAAAAGAAAATGGTAGAGGTGGAGGCGGATGTTTTTTCAGATCTTATTGATAAAACAATATTTTCCATAGCCCAGGACAAGGAGAATATGTACAGCCTGACATCCGCCCTTTTTCAAAAGTACAAGGAAGGCGATACGCTGTTCCTGAAAATGATTACTTCCGATGGACACCGTTTGACCATCATGAGCAAGGAAGTAGACAAGAAAATAGATAAGCTGGATTTTAATCCCATAACCCTTATACCGCGCCGCGGTATCCAGGAAATCAGAAAATTCTGCGAAGATAAAAATACTTTCCGGTTTGGTGTGGAAAAAAAACAGGCTGTTCTGCAAAGCGAGGAATCACTGTTGATTATTCGTCTCATGCAGGGAGAATTCCCGGACTTTGAAAGTATTATCAAGGTAATATCCAGAGATAATGTAGTAGAAATAGACAGACTGCGCTTTCTTGAGGCGCTTAAACGGATCAACCTTTTTACCGAGGATATGTTTAAGGCGGTAAAAATTGAAATCACCACTGATCATATGCTGCTGACTTCCCAGAATGCCGATTACGGAAGCGCCAAGGATGAATTTGATGTGATTTATTCCGGTGAACCACTGTCACTTGGATTTAACTGCCGCTATTTTATAGACGCACTCCAGGTTATGGAAGGGAAGACAGTAAAGGCGTATATCAGTTCCGATGAAAGTCCCTGTCTCATTATGTCCGATGATGATGAAGGATTTACCAGTATAGTTATGCCTATGAAATTATAATTATTTCATAAGGTTAAAGAGTTAAAAAATAAATAAATCGAAAGGCGTTGATACAAAGTGAACGAAGATAAAAACACAGCATACGGAGCAGAACAGATAAAAGTTCTTGATGGTCTTGAGGCTGTTCGAAAACGCCCGTCCATGTATATCGGCAATACAGCGGGAGAGGGGCTTCACCATCTTATCTATGAAGTTGTGGATAACTCCATAGACGAAGCTCTTGCCGGGCACTGCGATAAAATAAGCGTTGTTATTCATCAGGACAACTCGGTATCTGTTGAGGACAATGGCCGGGGCATACCTATTGATATGCATCCTTCGGAAAACATGTCGGCCCTTGAACTGGTAATGACCACCCTCCATGCAGGAGGTAAATTTGATCATTCAACCTATAAGGTGTCCGGTGGCCTTCATGGGGTGGGTGTTTCGGTGGTAAACGGGTTAAGCGAGAAAGCAACAGCCCTGGTAAAACGAAATGGCAAGGTGTACCGCCAGACCTATGCATTTGGCGCTCGAACCAGTGATCTGGAGGAAATAGGCACGAGTGAAAAAACCGGCACCACCATCACCTTTAAACCGGATTCATCAATTTTTACCGAAACGACAGTTTTTAATTATGAGATAGTAAAAAATCGCATTCGGGAGCTCGCTTTTCTCAATCGAGGTGTGCGTATTTTATTGAAGGATGAACGAAGCGGAGAAGAGGATGATTTTAAATACGATGGAGGGGTTGTATCCTATATTGAATATCTGAACCGCAATCGCACGGTAATACATCCGGATCCGATTTTACTTTCCGGTGAAAGGGATGATGTTCAGGTGGAAATATGCTTCCAGTATTTTGACGGCTATACCGAGCGATTGTTTTCCTATGTGAACAACATCAACACCAGGGAGGGAGGAACGCATGTCTTTGGTTTCAAGGCAGCCCTTACCAGGTGTATCAATCGTTATGCCAGTGATGATATTATTCCCAAGAACCTCAAGGAAAAAATGGGAGGCGATGACGTTCGGGAGGGGCTTACCTGTGTTATCTCTGTTCGGGTGCCTAATCCGCAGTTCGAAGGTCAGACAAAAACCAAGCTGGGCAACAGTGAAGTCCGCTCCATTGTTGAATCACTGTGTACTGAAAAACTGGGCATTTATCTCGAGCAGAATCCGGCAATTGCCAAAAGAATATTGAGCAAGGCGGTTGAGGCTGCCCGGGCCCGCGAAGCTGCACGGCGTGCCAAGGAACTGTCCCGTAAAAAAGATGGTCTGTCGGTATTAATGGCCGGCAAACTGGCGGAATGCCAAAGCAAGGATCCAAAGGAAAAGGAAATTTTCATCGTTGAGGGTGATTCAGCCGGCGGCAGCGCTAAACAGGGCAGGGACCGCAGTATCCAGGCTATTTTGCCTCTACGCGGCAAGATCATGAATGTGGAAAAAGCCCGTTTCGACAAGATTCTCGGCAGTGAAGAGATAAAGCAGCTCATAGCCGCACTGGGAACGGGAATAGGCAGGGAAGAGTTTGATCTGGAAAAACTCCGTTATCATAAAATAATCATCATGACCGACGCCGATGTTGACGGAGCACATATCCGTACCCTGCTGCTCACTTTTTTTTACCGGCAGATGCTCCCCCTGGTCGAAAACGGCCACGTTTTTATAGGCCAACCTCCTCTTTATCGGCTGGGCAAAGGAAAAAAAGAAACCTATTTTATCGATGAGGAGGCCCTGAACGACTACCTTTACAATCAGGCCCGTCAGATATTGAGCTTCAAAACCGAGAGCGGGGTCGAGGTTGCTGATAAGGAAATGGTAAGGGTCTTAAAAAAACTCTCCTATTTTGAACGGATCTGCAACCATCTCGAACGGCTCAATCTCCTGGAAAAACTGACCATCCTTCTCCTGGAGAACGAGGTGGCATCAGCAGATCAGTTCCAGGAAGAATCTTTCCTTAAAAATCTTATCCGCAATATTGAGCCGTTGGGACCAGTGGTCGGCAATATTCGTCCATGCCGCTGGCGCCCCTCCTGCTATGAAGTGGATCTGGCGTTTCGCGGACAAACCCATGTTATGATTGTACTGGGGCCCAATATTCCCCTCATTGCTGAATACCGCCAGGCTCTCGATGTTTATCCGGAAATCAAACCCTACCTGGGGCAGAAGTTTACCCTGACCAAGGTTTCCGCCACCGGCCAGGACCGGGATATTTCTATTGCCAACTGGCATGACCTGGTGAGGATGGTCCGTGAAGAAACATTCAAAGGCAGCCATTTACAGCGCTATAAAGGTCTTGGTGAAATGAATCCCGAGCAGCTCTGGAATACAACCATGGACCCGCAGAACAGGACCCTGGTTCAGGTGAGTATTGATGATGCGGAAGCCGCCGATGATATGTTTACCACCTTGATGGGGGATAAGGTGGAACCGCG
This sequence comes from Desulfobulbaceae bacterium, assembly GCA_023544645.1. Lineage (GTDB taxonomy): Bacteria > Desulfobacterota > Desulfobulbia > Desulfobulbales > Desulfobulbaceae > UBA10518. The sequence goes on from JAMJFO010000023.1 coordinate 41,816, forward strand.
CCGTGATTTCATCCAGAACCATGCCCTGGAAGTCTCCGAACTTGATATATAATTGACATTTAACAGTGTGCCGTGCCGGCAGGCAGAGGGTTTTACATGACTGCCTGGAACAGGGAAAGGCGCTGAACAGGAAATCTAGAAATGACAGATACAACAGAAAATAGCATACAGCAGGATCCGCTACCCACCATATCCATCGAAAAGGAGCTGCGTAAATCATATCTTGATTATGCCATGTCGGTAATTGTCGGCCGCGCTCTGCCCGATGTCCGGGATGGTCTGAAACCCGTGCACCGGCGGACGCTTTTTGCCATGCGCGAGTTGGGAAATACCTACAACCGTCCTTATGTGAAATCAGCCCGTATTGTCGGTGATGTTATCGGTAAATATCACCCCCACGGCGATACCGCCGCCTATGATACTCTGGTCAGGATGGCCCAGGATTTTGCCATGCGCTACCCCTTGGTGGACGGCCAGGGAAACTTCGGCTCCATGGACGGCGATTCCGCCGCAGCCATGCGGTATACCGAAGCGAGGATGACCAAGCTTGATCAGGAGATCGTTGCCGACCTGGACAAGGAAACTGTTGATTTTGTCCCCAACTACGACAACTCCATACTGGAGCCCTCGGTTCTGCCCTCCAAGGTTCCCAACCTGCTGGTCAACGGTTCCTCCGGTATTGCCGTTGGTATGGCCACCAATATACCGCCGCACAACCTGACCGAAGTCATCAACGGGTTGATCGCCCTGATAGAGGATCCCAGTATATCAGTCCATCGCCTTATGGAGATCATAACCGGACCGGATTTTCCCACCGGCGCTTTCATTTGCGGCCGGGCCGGAATCCGCGAGGCGTATGAGACCGGACGCGGCGTGGTGATCATGCGTTCGCGCACTCATATCGAGCAGAGAAAGAACGGGGCTGAATCGATAATAATCACCGAGATTCCTTATCAGCAGAACAAGGCGACCCTGGTGGAAAAAATTGCCCTGCTGGTCAAAGAGAAAAGGGTTACATCCATATCCGATGTCCGGGATGAGTCGGACCGCCATGGGTTGCGGATTGTTGTCGAATTGAAAAAGGATGAGATACCGGATATCACCCTCAATCAGCTGTATAAAATGACTCCTCTGCAGAAATCTTTCGGCATTATTCTGTTGTGCATTGTCAACAACAAGCCGGAAGTGCTGAACCTCAAGCAGATGCTTGAGTATTTCATTGTTCACCGCAAGACCATAGTTTACCGGCGCACCGCCTATGAGCTTCGCAAGGCCGAGGAAAGGGCCCACTTGCTGGAAGGTCTCAAGATCGCCATCACCAACCTGGATGAGGTGGTCGAGCTGATCAGGGCATCCTCCAACCCGGCAGAGGCCAAGAGCGGGTTGATAGAGCGTTTCGGGCTTTCCGAACTGCAGGCCCAGCACGTCCTTGATATGCGTCTGCAGCGGCTGACCGGGATGGAAAGGGAAAAAATCATCAGCGAGTATAATGAAATCCAGGAAAAAATAACCTGGTACAACAAGGTGCTGGGTGATGACTCTCTGGTCATGCAGATCGTACGTGAAGAGTTTGAACAGATCCAGGAAGAATACGGCGATGAAAGACGGTCTGAAATAATTGACGCCCCGGATGAAATACTGCCCGAAGATATGATCTCTCCGGAAGAAATGGTGGTAACTGTTTCCCATGCCGGGTATATAAAACGAAACCCTATTACCCTCTACCGGGCCCAGCGGCGCGGCGGTAAGGGGGTGAAGGGGATGAAGACCATAGAAGAGGATTTTGTCACCAGACTCTATACAGCCTCAACTCTTGATACGTTCCTCTTTTTCACCAACCGGGCCCGGGTTTTCTGGCGCAAGGTGTATCAACTGCCCCTTGCCGGCAGAGCGGCACGGGGCAAGGCCGTGGTCAACCTGCTTGAGTTGGGCGAAGGGGAAAAACTGGCTGCCATCCTGCCGGTGGCCGATCTGGCGGGCGCTGACGACTCGCAGACGGTCCTGACCGTAACCAAGCAAGGAAGAGTAAAAAAGACCAGTATTGCCGAATACAAGAGGCCGCTGCGCAAGGGCAAGTTCGGCCTAACCATCAAGGAGGATGACGAGATACTTACCGCGTGCATCACTTCCGGCGACGACTATATTTTCCTGGTAACCAGAAACGGCAAGTCTATCCATTTTCACGAGTCGGATGTCCGGACCATGGGTCGCCTGGCCGCAGGAGTGAAGGGGATCACCCTTGGAGAGGATGACGAAGTGGTGGGGGCGGTGGTTAGGTCCAGTGACGATTCCATTCTCACAGTGACTGAAAACGGCTATGGCAAGCGAACAGCCGTGTCCGAATACCGGATGCAGAAGCGTGGAGGAATGGGAGTATTTGCCATCAGTACCAGCGAACGCAACGGCAAGGTTGTCGGCGCGCTCCAGGTGCAGGATGAAGACCAGGTCATGCTCATTGCCAACAGCGGCAAGGTAATCCGTATGCCCATGGATACTGTCCGGATCATCGGCCGCAATACCCAGGGGGTTCGCCTGATCAACCTGGAAAAGGGTGAAAAGGTTGTCGCTCTCTCCATTCTGGCCCGTGATGCGGAAGTTGAAGGCGAAGAGGCGGGTGATGAAGGAGTTGAGGAGTAACCGGGTCGCGGTCATAGGGGCGGGAAGCTGGGGGACATCCCTTGCCAAACTCCTGGGTGACAAGGGTGTAGAGGTCCGTTTGTGGGCTCATAAATCCGATCATGTATCCGCCCTGCTCCGGGACCGGGAAAACAAAAAATACCTCCCCGGCGCCAAGCTGCCGGAAACGGTTCTTCCCGTTGCTGATATCGCAGAAGCTGTCGAGTCTGCCCGGTGTGTGGTAATGGTGGTGCCTTCACACGGCTACCGGGGCGTTTTTGAGCAGCTCGCGCCAAAGCTGCCGGATGGGGCGTTTGTTGTGTCGGCGGTCAAGGGCATTGAAAACACCACATTGCAGACTATGACCCAGGTCATGCAAAATTCCCTTCAACAGCAGAACAGTACCCGCACAATCCATCTCGGGGTCCTCAGCGGGCCGAGTTTTGCCGCTGAGGTGGCCATTGGACAGCCGACAGCCGTCACCGTGGCCTTTGATGATAAAGCGGCATCCCGCACCGTGCAGGAGCTTTTTGCCACGCCCTTTTTTCGGGCCTATACCAGCAATGACGTGATTGGGCTTGAGCTCTGCGCAGCCGTAAAAAACGTGGTGGCTATTGCCGCCGGTATTGGTGATGGACTGGGGTACGGGCTCAACAGCAGGGCAGCCCTGATAACCCGCGGTCTCGCTGAAATAACGAGGCTCGGGGTAAAGCTTGGCGCGCAACCTCTTACTTTTTCAGGGCTTGGCGGAGTCGGCGACCTGGTATTGACCTGCACCGGTGGATTGAGCCGGAACCGTACCGTCGGCTTGAAGCTTGGGGAAGGGAAAACACTGGACCAGGCCCTGGCAGAAATGACCATGGTAGCCGAGGGGGTCAGGACAACAAAATCCTGTTACAATCTGGCGCAGAAACATGGTGTGGAAATGCCTATCCTGGAACAGACCTACCAGATTCTCTATCAAAACAAGGATTGTCGCCTGGCGGTGCAGGAGCTCTTTCAGCGCAGTCTGAAAGAGGAAATAGTTCTCCCCTGAGAGCTCCGGCAAATATAACCAAAAGGGTCAGTCTGCTTTTTTTTCCGACCAGTCGTCGGTGAACTTGGTGTGATCAGGTTTGGGCGGCTTCTGTTCCACCAACCGCTGGCCAAGCCAGATAAGCACTTTATCGATTTCAGCGGCAAATTCCTGCAGCGCTCTGCCACGGTGGCTGACCTTGTTTTTTTCCGCCAGGGGAATTTCGGCAAAGGTTTTGCCCAGCGGCGGGTAAAAGAAAACAGGATCATAGCCGAAACCTGATTCTCCATGCCGTCTGGCGGTTATCTCTCCCTCACAGTTTCCCAGCCATGTGAGCGCAGGCCCTCCAGGCGTGGCCAGGGACATCACGCATTCAAACCGGGCCTTGCGGTTGTTTTTACCTTCCATTTCCGCCAGCAGTTTGTCACATTTTTCCAGGTCTGTGGCGTTTTCCCCGGCAAAACGGGCAGAGTGCACCCCGGGTCTGCCGTCAAGAGCTTCGACAACCAGGCCTGAATCATCGGCCAGGCACGGCAAACCAAGAACCCGGGCGTAATGGTGTGCTTTTTTATAGGCATTTTCTTCAAAAGTATCCCCGTCTTCCACAACCGTCGGGAGGGAGCCGTAGTCGGCAATGCTTTTTATCTGAATCGGAGCATCCTTGAGGAGCTCTTTCATTTCCCTGATTTTGTTTTTGTTGCCGGTGGCCAGCACGATAATATTGATCATTTCCTTTCCTTGTTTTTTTTACGGAACTTTTTATCGTAGCGTTCCTGTTCACTGTAGATGCAGCCGCAGTAGGGCTGCCGGTACAGGCCCATTTCCCGTGAGCGGTCAATTCCATTCTGCCAGCCGGCGCGAAAGTCCTGGTAATAAAAAGCCACGCCGAACTTTTCCGCCAGTTCCTCGCCTTTTTCCCGTACCTGTTCATGGTTCTGGTACCGTGAGTACAGGAGCGTAGTGGTAAAGGCGTCAGCTTTTATTTCGCCGGCTTTTCGTGCCGCTTCCTCCAGGCGCAAGTCATAGCAGATGGAGCACCGCTGCTGTTCGTGAAAAACCACCATGCGGAGGTATTGCCGCAGGCCATAGTTGTCATCGATTGTGACGGTAAATTTCTCCAGCTCCGCCAACTCCCGGAGAGCATTGATTCGGCGCCTGAACTCCCTGTAGGGATGGATGTTCGGGTTAAAAAAAAATCCTTCCACGCTGTTTCCCTGGTCACGGAGGATCTGCAGGGGATAAACGGTACAGGGGCCGCAGCAGACATGCAGTAAAATATTCATCAGCCGCCTTTATACTGTTTTGGATCAATCTTGTAGTTATGGACCTTGTAGTTGATGATGCGCAGGCTAGTATCGAGGTATTCGGCAACCCTGGTCTGGTTTCCCTTGTTCTTTTTCAGGGCATCGATGATCAGTTCCCGTTCAAAGTTCTCCACCGCCGCGGCAAGGGACATGGGTCTGTCGGTGCGCACCGTTTCCGAGCTCTGCAGGGTAGGGGGGAGGTGGATGGCCTTGATGGTGTTGTCATCACAGATCAGCACGGCCCGCTCCATGCAGTTTTGAAGCTCCCGTACATTACCCGGCCAGTGATACTGCATGAGCAGATCAATGGCGGAGGTGGATATCCGTTCTATATTCTTATGGTTATCCTTGTTGAACTTGTGGAGAAAGTGCTCGGCCAGGAGCAGGATATCGGTTCGTCTTTCCCGGAGCGGCGGCAGGTATACCGGAAAAACATTGAGCCGGTAATAGAGGTCCTCGCGAAACGCTTTTTCCTGAACCGCTTTTTCCAGGTCCCGGTTGGTGGCGGCAACCAGGCGGATATCGACCTGTATGGTTTCTGATCCGCCGAGACGCTGGAAATTGCGCTCCTGAATAACGTTGAGGAGTTTTACCTGAACCGCCGGGCTGATTTCGCTGATTTCATCCAGAAACAGGGTGCCGTTGTCAGCCTGTTCGAAACGTCCTTTTTTACGGGAAACAGCCCCGGTAAAAGCGCCCTTTTCATGGCCGAAAAGTTCACTTTCCATCAGGCTTTCCGGGATGGCTGAACAGTTGACCACCACAAAAGGCCCTTTCCTGCGGGTGGAATTGGCATGCAGGGCCTTTGCCACCAGGGTTTTGCCGGTGCCCGATTCTCCTCGCAGCAATACTGTGGCATTGGAGTCGGCAACCCTGTGCACCATGTCAAATACCTCCTCCATTCGCGAAGAGTTGCCGATGATGTCTTCTATCCTGTTTTTCGAGGCCAGCTCCCGGCGCAGTTGCGAGTTTTCCTGGCGCAGCAGTTCTTTTTCCTCGTTAACGGTTCGTACCCGCTGAACCGCCTGGGCGATAAGGCCGCTGACAATGGTCAGGAAGCGGAGATCCTTTTCCGATTCGGCGCCGAAGTTATTCGTATACTCACGGTCGATGGAAAGGGCGCCGATGCACAGGTTTTCCGCTTTAATGGGCACACACAGAAACGAGCTTTTCTTTTTTTTCTCATCCCCCCTGGTTCTCGTTCTGTTAAGGAACATCGGCTCATCGCCGATCTGCGGCACCAGGATGGGTTCTCCGGTCACCACGACCTTGCCGGTGATTCCCTCGCCAACCTTGTATCGCCCCCTGCGCCTGGCCTCGGCGGTTATGCCATGGGCCACCTCGATTTCCAGCTCGCCGGTGGTGGGGTTGACAATGGTAACGGTTCCACTGCCCATGCCCATATCCCTGGCAAGTATTTCCATGATACGCTCCAGGCATTTCTGGAGGTTGTGCGAAGAAGAAAGCTGTTTGGTTATTTCAAACAGGCAGGTCAGGTTTTTCAGCTCCTTTTCCTGGTGATCTGCCCTGTGGTCGGTCTGTTTTTTCATCTATAATCCGCTACAAGGAGTTTATTGACAGGCTCCCCGTGAAATGGTATTTACTCTCCTCATTGGAGGGATGGCCGAGTGGTTTAAGGCGGCGGTCTTGAAAACCGTTGAACGAAAGTTCCGTGGGTTCGAATCCTACTCCCTCCGCCATATACAAGCACAAGCGCATACCCGGAGAGATGACCGAGCTGGCCGATGGTGCTCGCCTGCTAAGCGAGTGTGGGGGTTATACTCCACCGAGGGTTCGAATCCCTCTCTCTCCGCCATGTTTTCCCCTGCCGGACTGTTGTTTTATCACTTTTTTCCGCCAGGGGATTTTTATTTACCACCCCCACAAGAGAGTGCGCTTGATCCAGCCGGTTACACCTTTTTCATGCTCAACTTTGGCCCAGCCATCCTTCTGCTGCAGGGTCTTGAACACGACACCGTAATGCGCTTTGGCGACGATGTTGTACTTGGTTCCGGGTCCACTGCGGATGTTGATCCTTTTGTTTGAATTCTTGTTGACCTTGACGATCATGTGCGGGGTTGAGTTTGTCACGCTGTCGTGCACCCAGCCGATGGTCCCCTCAAAATCACGCACCCTGTACCAATCCCCCTTCTTCTTCAAGACGCTGAGGGGAAAACCCTTTCCCAGCTTCCACATGACCTTGTAATTGGTGCCGGGACCGGAACGCATGTTTATATCGTCACCGGCAATGCTCAACATTTTTGCCTGGGCATTTACCGTAATCCCCAGGAAGACAAGACTGATTAAAAGAATTCCAACAATTCGCGACCTGAAAAAAATCATAACATCATGAAACAGCTTTTCTCTTTACGGGCAATGCGTCGTCAAGCATAGAATAAC
>JAMJFO010000024.1 GCA_023544645.1 Desulfobulbaceae bacterium
CAGCAGCTTTGCTGCCCGGTGTTCCTGGCAGCCCGGGAAAAGTGCCGGTGCAAGAGTGCCTTATGGGAGGATATCAGAAGCTTTTTCCGCAATTTCATCGCCCCGTCCATGGAATTCATCTTGCGGGCCATCGGCCAGGGACTCAGGAAACAACACTATCAGGTGCAACTTGAATAGTACAAGACGGGCAATCCGCACAATATCAAAGAACGGGTGTCTTTCAGCAACAAGGCTGGAAGAACGGTTGGTCAACTATTGCCCGAAGGACGAATTTTTAATGCCATTTCCGGCAATTTTTGCCAGAATAGTTGAGCGAGCACCCATCAGGCTCGCCGCACAAGGCCGGACATGGCTAAAAATACATTTTCATCCCGAACTACCCATCAAAACGGGAGTGGCTGGCATTTATCATTTTCGCGCGATACCATAACCTGTTCTGATTACATTGTAAACCGGTTATCCAATAGTGTTTGACTTCATCATGTTCATAACGGTACACTAGAAAGACAAACTGAAATAATAACTCCAATACGAAAGCTGCAATGTCCTTTATTCTCATCGTTGATGATGAACTCAGCATGCGGGAATTCCTTAAGATCCTGCTGGAAAAAGACGGCCACACCGTTGAGCTGGCCGCCGATGCCGCAACCGCGCTCAAGCTGGCTGCCGATAACGATTTCGATCTGGTCATTTCCGACATCAGGATGCCCGGGATGAGCGGGCTGGAAATGCTTGCCGAATTAAAAAAGAACCAGCCCGATCTTCCGGTCATTATGATCACCGCCTTTGCCTGCCCGGAAGACGCCGTCAACGCCATGAAGAACGGCGCGTTTGATTACATCACCAAACCCTTTAAGGTTGACGAGATCAAGCAGGTCATCAAGTCGGCCACAACCAGGAAAGCAACGGAAAAAGAAATACCCGCGACAGAGCTGTTTCATGACATAATCGGGCAGAGCCCGGAAATGATAAAAATATTTGACCTGATCAAGAGAATCGCACCCACCCCGGCCAACGTCCTCATTTATGGAGAATCGGGAACCGGAAAAGAGCTCGTCGCTCAGGCCATCCATCGCTACAGCAGGGTGGCGGATGCGCCCTTTGTGCCCATTACCTGCAGCGCCATCCCGGAATCCCTGCTGGAGAGTGAGCTTTTCGGCCATGTCAAGGGATCATTCACCGGAGCAATCGCCAACAAGGACGGCCTGTTTCAACAGGCGGACCGCGGCACGGCCTTTCTTGACGAAATCGGTGAATTAACCCCCATCATTCAGACAAAACTCCTGCGCTTTTTACAGGAAAGGGAATTCATGCCCGTGGGCAGCACCAGGACCCAAAAAGTCAATGTCAGGATCATTGCCGCCACCAACCGCAGCCTGGAGAAAGAAATTCTGGCCGGTAATTTCCGGGAGGACCTGTACTACAGACTTGCCGTCGTACCGATCAGGGTTCCGCCGCTCAGGGAGCGGAAAGGAGATGTCCCGCTGCTGGTCAACCATTTTCTTGAAAAATACTCCCGCCTGCTGGGCAAGAACATCCAGACTATTTCCTCCTACGGGCTCAAAGTACTCATGGAATATGATTTTCCGGGAAACGTCAGGGAGCTTGAAAACATCATCGAGCGCGGAGTCGCACTGGAATCATCCAATATTATTCTCCCCGAAAGCCTGGAACTGTCCACCCTTCGTCAACTGCAGCAGCAGGACAACAGCCATGGCAGCCACGCTCATGTCAAAACGCCTCTTTTCGTCGCTGCCGAAAATGAAAATGAACTGTATGAGCGCGGCATGGAGGATGTGCTTACCAGTCTGGAAAAAAAGATCATTACCCATGCCCTGGCAAAGAGCGGCAACTCAAAGATGCGGGCCGCGGAACTGCTCAAGGTCAGTTTCCGGTCGCTCAGGTACAAAACCAAGAAATATGACCTGGATTAAACAGTGACCGCAAGTAACCGGCCGCGAAACAGAACCTGCCAGCATAGAGCCGACCATGGCATTTTCTGATTTCTTCAAGAATATCACTCCGATCAGAGATACCGACGAACAGCTGCGAAGCCACATCCTCTGGTTCATCTTCATCCGGGTTCTACTTTTCACCCTGCTGCTCGGGATAACCTATGTTTTTCATTCCAAGGACAGGCCGATCATCCTGCCTCCTTTTTTTGTCATCCTGACCTTCATCCTTGTTTTATACGGTTATTCGATCGCTTCAGCCCTTTATCTGCAGAAACAGACCATTCACCTGCGAAGGTTCGGATTGGTCCAGCTGCTGTCCGATACGATCTTCATGGCCCTGCTGGTTTATGCAACAGGATGCAGCCAGTCCATATTCACCGCGGTCTTCATCCTGCCCATCATTGCCGGCGGCCTGATCCTTTACCGGATCGGCGGCCTGATACCGGCTTCGGCCGCGACCATCCTCTACGGGTTTGTTCTTACACTGGAATACCTGAACTATATCCCTGCTTATTTTCATGATGCCAGGTATATACCGCTGGAAGATATCCAGGTGGCCATGAACGTTTTTGCCGTCTACGGCCTCACTTTTTTTCTCATCGCCCTGCTCAGCGGCATGCTTGCCCAACGCCTCCGGAAAACCGAAGACGCCCTCACCCGGACTGAACAGAAATTTGACCGGCTCCTTCTCCTGTATAAGCAGATCTTTGATGATATTATCACCGGGATAATCACTGTTGATAACGCCGATGTTATCACCTCGTTCAATCCTGCCGCGGAAAACATCACCGGCTATCCGCAAAAGGATATGGTCGGAAGGCGGCTCAAGGATATCTTTCCCCAGTTATGCACCGACAGCGGTGAACGTCATGTAGCCGATCTGGAGAAAAAAAACGGCATCAACATCAGAATCGGCTTCTCCTGCTCCACCCTGCGCATGTCTTCCGACCCAGCGCTCAAAGAGCCTGAATGCACCAACTGCAAAGTTATCACCCTCCAGGACATCAGCCGGGTGGAGGAAATGGAACAACAGGTGCGTAAAGCGGAAAAAATGGCCGCCATTGGTGAACTGAGCGCTTCCATCGCCCATGATTTCAGGAATCCCCTGGCAGCCATTTCCGGATCCGCGCAGATACTGGATATTGAATTGGACAATGGCCGGCCTAATGAGACGACTACGCAGCACAGCCTGACCAAAATTATCCTGCGTGAATCGGACAGGATGGCCAGGACCATCACCAATTTCCTTGACTATGCCCGCCCGGCGGCTCCGGCCCCTGAATGGTTTAACCTGCTCAAGCTGGCCACGGAAACAGCCGATGCCATTTCAAAAATAATGCGCAATGAAAACATATCATGCCGGATTCAGCTTACGATTCCGGACAGACTGGAGATATACGCGGACAGACAACTCATCCAGCTTGCCCTCGGACACCTGCTGAAAAACAGCTGCTATGCCTCGCGAAAAACCCAGGCCCCCATTTTTCTCTCCGCAATTGACGAAGCCGACGGCAACCAGATCATCATTGAAGTAAAAGACCGGGGTGAAGGCTTTGCCGCGGAACTTAAAGAAAAAATGACGGATCCGTTCTTCTCAACCAGAGAAGACACTGCGGGACTCGGCCTGGCCATAGTTCAACAGATCGTGGCAAGCCATGGCGGTGAAATGGAGATAAACGGCGACGAAAACCAGGGCTGCATCGTACGGGTTACCCTGCCGATTCCGGAAGCTACTCCCGAACCACTTTGATCCTGGCCCCCAGTTTGCGCATTTTTTCGGCCATGTTTTCATAGCCCCGTTCAAGATGATAAATTCTGGAAATCTCGGTAATCCCCTCGGCGGCGAGGCCGGCAATCACCAGTGATGCCGACGCCCGGAGATCGGTGGCCATGACCGGCGCCCCGCAAAGCTCCCCCCGCTTCTTTCCGGTGACAATGGCCGTACAACCATCAATCTTTATATCGGCTCCCATACGCTGCAGTTCGGCAACGTGCATGAATCGATTTTCAAAAATGGTTTCGTGAATCACACTGACGCCCTCTGCCGTGGTCATAAGGGCCATGAATTGTGCCTGCAGATCCGTTGGAAAACCCGGATAGGGCATGGTCCTGATATCAACACTGCGCAGATTTCTTGAACCCTCCGTCCAACCGGGGGACGTGACAGTAAACGACGTATCATGTTCCTTGATCTGGATACCGGTTCCACGCAACTTTTCGACAAGCGAAGGCAGGTGATCCGGTATACATCCCTGAACGGTCACCTCTCCCCCCGCGGCAGCAGCAGCGATCAGGTAGGTGCCGGCTTCAATCCGGTCTGGAATAATGGTGGCTTCAGCCTCGGCAAGTCTTTCGACACCGTGAACGGTAAGCCTGTCTGAATCACGTCCCTCTATTTCGGCGCCCATGCTCACAAGCATATCAATCAGGTTGCCGACCTCTGGTTCCCGGGCGGCATTCTTGATCACGGTTGTGCCGCTGGCGGTAACCGAGGCCATCAGGAGGTTCTCGGTGCCGGTCACGGTGGGATTATCGAAATAGACCACATTGCCCTGCAGCCTTCCCTGCGCGGAAGCCTCAACGTATCCTTTTTCCAGGACCGTTTTCACCCCGAGCTGCTCAAATCCCCGGACATGATAATTTATGGGACGAGCGCCGATGGCACAACCACCCGGCAGCGACACCCTGGCCAATCCCACCCTGGCAAGGAGTGGTCCCAGGACTAGCACCGAGGCCCGCATGGTCTTGACCAGTTCGTAGGGAGCCTCGGCTCCGGTCAGTTCCGAGGTGTCCAGGTAAACGGTTCCTCCCTCCCTTGACCATCGGGTGCCGAGGGTCTCAAGCACCTTGAGCATTGTCCTGGTATCCCGCAGGTCCGGAACATTATGCAGCACATGCCGGCCGGGAGTAATAAGCGAAGCGGCCATAAGAGGCAATGCGGCATTTTTCGATCCGCTTACGGCAACCGTCCCGTTAAGGGGAACGCCCCCTTCCAGAATTATCTTATCCATTCCTTTTTTCCTTTTCTTCGTGCTTGCAAAAGCCGTTGCCGCCCGGACCAGTCCGGCAGAACCGCAACATGCTCATACTCATCAGCGACATGCTCCGCAAACAGCCTTTGCACCTTTTCCCCCTGGTCAGAACCGATCTCAATAAACAACCAGCCCCCGGGGAGAAGATACCGGTACGCCTGGTCAGCCAGCTGCCTTATCACCTCCAGCCCTTCCGCTCCTCCGGTCAGCGCCGCCCGCGGCTCCCACTCCCTGACTTCGGGTTCAAGGCCGGCAATATCGGCTTCGTCAATGTAGGGCGGATTAGCGACAATGAGTTCGAATTGCGCTGCCTGCCTCATGCCGGTAAAGAGATCGGAGCATACCGGGAAAATGGCATGTTCCCGTGCTAACCGGTGAAAGTTCTGTGCGGCAATATGCAGGGCATCCGCTGAACTGTCAACCGCAATCACTTGACTGGCTTCCAGCTCCCTGGCAAGAACAACCGCGATAACTCCACTGCCCGTGCACATGTCGAGCACGGCCCCATGATGAAAACCGTTTTTTTTCAATACAGCCAGAACCGTATCGATGACAAACTCTGTTTCAGGACGCGGAACCAGTACCGCCGGTGAGACAATAAAATCAAGAGACCAGAATTCTCTGGAGCCGATAATATAGTGAAGGGGTTCGCGGGAAAGTCTTCGCTCGAGAATTTCATGGAACCGCACAAGATCACGACCTGGAATCTTCGCGGCGCCATCAAGGACCAGTCGGCTCCTGTTCAGGCCGAAGCAGAATTCAAACAGCTGGGCCGCGTCGGCATGGCCATTTTCAATGCCTGCCTGCCGGAGCCTGACGACTGTCTGTTTGTACAGCTGAGCAAATTCCATGTTCAGAACACACCCGACAGAAGGAGAACATGGCCGGGCATGGATGTGCTAGCAGGCTTTGAGTGCCTCGGTCTGATAATGCGTCTCCAGGGGATCGATTATATCGTCAAGCAGGCCGGCCATTACCTGATCAAGCTTGTACAGGGTCAAATTGATCCGGTGGTCGGTAACCCGTCCCTGGGGAAAATTATAGGTCCGGATCCTTTCACTGCGGTCGCCTGTTCCCACCTGGCTTTTCCGGTTTTCCGATACGGCGTCGTGATGCTCCTGCTCGATCTTGTCCAGCAGCCTGGCCCGCAGGACCTGCAGGGCCTTGGCCTTGTTCTTGTGCTGTGATTTTTCGTCCTGACAGGTAACGACCAGACCGGTGGGCAGATGCGTTACCCTGACCGCCGAATCGGTGGTATTGACGCTTTGCCCGCCCGGACCCGAAGAACGATAGACATCGAATTTCAATTCATTGGGCTCGATATGCAGATCGACCTCGTCGGCCTCGGGAATGATGGCAACAGTCACCGCTGAAGTGTGAATACGCCCCTGGGTTTCAGTTTCCGGAACCCGCTGCACCCGGTGGACACCGGATTCATACTTGAGCCGTGAGTAAACCGAATCGCCGCTGATCAGGGCGATGATCTCCTTGAACCCGCCTATGCCGATGGGGTTGCTGCTCATGACCTCGACTTTCCAGTTCCTGGTTTCCGCGTAGCGGCTGTACATCCTGAAAAGATTGGCCGCAAAAAGGGCTGCCTCATCACCACCGGTGCCGGCCCGTATCTCAAGGAAAATATTCTTGTCGTCGTTGGGATCCCTGGGGAGCAGCAAACGGCGGATATCCTGCTCAAGTCCCTTCTTCTTTTCCTTCAGCTCCGCACGTTCCAACTGGGCCAGTTCATGCAGTTCCGCATCGGCAGCGTCATCATGCAGCAGTTCTTTATTACCGGCAATGTCATTTTCTATTCGCCGGTATTTCTGATAAAGGGTGTTCAGCTTCGAAACCCGGGAATGATCGCGGACCACCTGCTGATATTTTTTCTGGTCGCTTATGAGCTGCGCATCGGAAAGCAGCTGTTCAAGCTCATCCAGTTTTTCCTGTATGTCAGCAAGGTTTTCAAACATGTCAATTGCCCGTCAAAAAGACAAAAAAAACCACATGGCAAGGCCAGACCTCACCATGTGGAAAAAATTCGACTATTTCTGGTCTTTCTGGTCTTTCTGGGCCAGATGCTTGGCATACTTTTTCTTGAACTTCTCAATTCGCCCGGCGGTGTCAACCAGCTTCTGCTTGCCGGTAAAGAAGGGATGGCATGCGGAACAGATTTCAACACTGATCTCGTCATTCACCGAACCGAGCTCAAACTCGCTTCCGCAGGCGCATTTTGCCTTAATTTTGTGGTATTCAGGATGGATTTCAGGTTTCACGGTTACTCGGCCTCCAGAAATATTTCGTTACTGATTAATTCATACACTACAATGAGAACTTATCATATTACAGCGTCTGAATTAATTTTTAAAGAGAAAAGAATGATCAACTGTTCATCGAGGCAAAAAATTCGTCATTGGTTGTAGTCTGGCGCATCCTGTCGATGAGGAATTCCATGGCATCCGCGGGATTCATGGAAGAAAGCAGTTTTCGCAATATCCATATCCGGTTCAGATCGTCCTCGGGGATCAGCAGGTCTTCCTTGCGTGTTCCGGACTTCTGGATATCAATGGACGGATAGATACGGCGATCAGACATTTTACGATCCAGAACCAGCTCCATGTTACCGGTGCCCTTGAACTCCTCAAAGATCACGTCGTCCATCCGGCTGCCGGTTTCAATGAGGGCGGTGGCAAGGATGGTCAGGCTGCCCCCCTCCTCGATATTACGGGCAGAGCCGAAAAACCGTTTGGGACGGTGCAGGGCATTGGCCTCCACACCGCCGGACAGGATCTTTCCGGAAGCGGGAGTTACCGTGTTATATGCCCGCGCAAGCCGGGTGATCGAATCCAGCAGAATTACCACATCCCGCTTGTGCTCAACCAGCCGTTTTGCCTTTTCGATGACCATTTCAGCGACCTGGATATGCCTCTGCGGCGGTTCGTCAAAAGTTGAACTGACGACCTCGGCAGCAACATTACGCTTCATATCGGTAACCTCTTCCGGGCGTTCATCGATCAGCAGGACAATGAGAGTGATTTCTTTATGATTATGGACTATGGAATTGGCAATTTTCTGCATCAGAACCGTCTTGCCTGTCCGGGGAGGAGCAACAATCAATCCGCGCTGTCCCTTGCCCAGCGGCGCCATGATATCCATCACCCGCATGGAAAAATTGTCCGGCTGGTACTCAAGCTTGATCCGCTCTTCAGGATGCAGAGGCGTCAGGTTAACGAACAGCGTTTTGTTCCTTGAAGCTTCGGGCGGTTCAAAATTAACCGTATCCACCTTCAGCATGGCGAAATAACGCTCGTTATCCTTGGGCGCGCGAACTTCGCCTTCAATGGTGTCGCCGGTTCTCAGATTGAGCCTGCGGATCTGGGACGGGGAAACGTAAATATCATCGGGGCCGGGAAGGTAATTGTAATCAGGCGCCCGCAAAAAACCGAATCCATCCTGGAGGACTTCAAGGACACCGCTGCCGCGCAATTTCCCGTCCTGATCACCCTGTGCCTTGAGTATGGCGAAGATGAGCTCCTGCTTCCGCAGCGAGCTGTACCCTTCAATTTCGAGTTCTGCCGCCATTTCGACCAACTCGTTGATTTTCTTGTTTTTCAGTTCAGACGGGTTCATTGATTGGTTTTTCCTCCAGAAATAAAAAATGGTGTTGGTATGGGATATGCGGGATGCCGCTCAGTATCAGATAATACTCCGACAATAAAGCCCCCGCTTTATCATCGTTTGCCACGGCTTTAATTCAGCAGATAGCAAAAGCATTGGTGTTGTTGCCGCGCGATTTTTGCGCCTATTATTCAATCTTTTCGTTATTCAAATAAAACTGGAAAATGGCAGGTACAATTCAGGAACAGTTATCAGGCTTCAAGTATTTTCAGATATACTGCGATATACTCTTCTCTACAGCATGCAATAAATATTTTATGATTTTTCAGGATAGTGAAACCGATCGGCAGGATCGCTTAATTTGAGCACCTTTTGATAGGGATTCAATATTGTCTTTCCAGATATCTGTCAATAACTTTCTTGCGATTTTTTACTTTTGCCGCCCGTAACCGTATAAGTTCATGGCCTCATCACCTTTGCCTGATCAGGCAAAGTGACACTCCAGCCACCCTGCCAGGTGCGCCGTTTGCATCCGGGTCAACAGCCAGCAGTTCCGGTTATCAATAACATGATCGGCGCGCATGGCTTTCTCCCCGATTGCCATCTGAGCGGAAACAGCCTTGGCCGCCTCATCCGGAGGGACATTATCTCGACCGCACACCCGCCGGCAGCAGGTCAGCCGGTCGGCGTACACCACAACTGTACGCAGGAATGCATCCTCCCAACCCGCCTCGAAAAGAAGGGGCACATCAACCAGAACCGGCCCCTCAATATCTTTTGTTCTGCGTCGCAGCAAATCCAGCGCTAGCGGATGAATGAGCTTGTCCACCTGCAGACGCATTCCATCATCTGCAAAAATGGCTGATCGCAAGACGCTCCGGCGCAGCCTGCCGTCCGGTCGAAAAAAAGATTCATCCACACAGGCCTTCAAAGCAAGCCATCCCGGCATTTCAACCTCCAGAAGCTCCCGGCAGACCTGGTCAATGTCTATCCGCGGCAAACGGGCATATGCCGCCCAGAAGCGGCTGACACAGCTCTTGCCGGAACCGATGCCTCCGGTAATGCCGATTAAATGACTGCCACTCATGGTTTTTCTGCAACCATGTTGCGACGCAACCTGTCAAGGAGAAGCTCCATATCAGGCCACAGGGGGGCAGAAAAGGCCATGGGCTCACGGGTAACAGGATGAGCAAAAGAAAGAGCGGAAGCATGCAGCAGCTGTCTTGATACAGGAATCCCGATAGAATCTGGGACACGACCTCCATACAGAAAATCACCGGCCACCGGGCAGCCCAGCGAAGCCATATGGACCCGGATCTGGTGGGTCCGGCCGGTTTCAAGATCCAGCTCAACAAAACACATCCCCGAATCAAACCGTTCAAGAACCCGGTAACGTGTTGCCGCGTAACGCCCACCTGTATGCCGCACAGCCATTTTTTTCCTTTTCACCGGATGCCGCCCGATGGGAGCCGCAATCCTTCCCGTTGTAGCCGGTGGACAGCGCAGCAGAAGAGCATGGTATGTCTTACTGATGCTCCGGTTGCGAAAATCATCCGTCAGTTGGCGCAGGGCGGCATCAGACTTGGCAACCAGCATTATTCCCGAAGTATCCTTGTCCAGGCGGTGCACAATACCGGGGCGCTGCTCCTCCACCCCGGGTAGGGCGTCGCAATGATACAGCAACCCGTGAGCAAGAGTTCCGCTCCGATGACCGGCGGCAGGATGCACGACCAGTCCCGGCGGCTTGACCAGCACCAGGATATCCTCGTCTTCATGGAGAATGGCAAACTCAATCTTTTCCGGTATTAATTCCGATGAGGCCTGGGGCGGAATCGAAACCCTGATACGTTCTCCGCAACGAACGCGATACCCGGCCTTATTCGGCCTACCGTCCACAAGCACCTGGCCGCCGTGGATAAGTTTGCCCAGGGAAGATCGCGAAAATTGCGCCAGTTGAAGCGTCAGATACATATCAAGCCGCGCACCGGCCTGATCAGGAGAAACGGTAAAGGAAAAGCTTGGCAGGCTTTTCTGCATTGCATCAAAGGGGGAAAAAATTGGAGTTGAGGAAAAAGAGAGGGAAGGAATCCAGGGCGGCGCTAACTGAAAATCTTTTCAACCTCTTGGGCAACATCCTGTTCATCTTCTTTCCTCGCAAGAGAAATTTCCTTAACGAGAAGGCTTTTGGCCGTATCCATCATTTTTCGCTCACCATAAGACAACTCCTTATCATCACTGAGCAGATAGAGATCCCGAAGGACAGCCGCAACTTCAAACACCGAACCGGTTTTGATTTTTTCCATATAATCACGGTACCGGCGATTCCAGGTCTGCGAACTGATTTTGATATCCCTCTCCATGAGAATGTCAATGACCTGCTCAACCTCTTCCCGAGAAATAATGGCCCGAAGTCCGACATTACCGCTGTTCGCGGTCGGGATCATGATGGTCATATCATTTTCCAAAATCCTCATTACATAAAATTTCTGGCCGATACCGCCAATCGTCTGTGTCTCAATGGCCTCGATAACACCAACACCATGGGCTGGATATACTGCCATATCACCGGTTACAAACACATATTCCTCCTGGAAAATTGTTCAATAGACGCGCATTCCGCTCGAGAAGACACAAGAATGCTAACTTGACAAATGAACAATATACCATATTTTTCCCTTTTCGCAAAGGGTATTGTAACCTACCGGAATGAAAGAAAAAACAAACGCATGTTCACAGCGCAGAGGTTTTTCCGCTGTTTATACTGTTCATTGCCGAACTGATTCCTTTCTCAATAAACAGACTGACCCCTTGGGCAATCAGGTCCAGATTGCGCTGAAAGAGATCCCACTCTTCAGCCATAAAACCGGACAATACGAATCGCTCCACCGGCATGGCAGCTGTTTCCTCCTGATTGCGCGGATGCCCGATGCCTATTTTCAACCGGGCAAAATCACTGGTGCCCAGCTGGTTGACCAGGGAACGAATACCATTGTGCCCCCCTGCCCCGCCGCCACTAACCATTTTGATCCTGCCGCTGTCAAGGTCAAGGTCGTCGTGCAGCACCAGCAGATTGTCGAGATCCAGGTCAAAATACCTGGTAAACGAAATAACGCAATCTCCTGAACGGTTCATATAGGTCATGGGCTTCAGGAGAAGCACCTTCTTTCCTGACAGCCGGGCAGAGCAGAAATGGCCCTGCATTTTCTCAGTGCGGATTTCCAGGCCATTTTTTGCCGCAAAATAATCAAGGGCGATAAACCCGGCATTATGGCGGGTTTGTTGATACTGCGTACCCGGATTGCCAAGACCGACAATCAGCACCCTCTCTTCAGACACGGATTTCTCCTAGTTTAAAAATCATAAAAAAAAAGCCGGAAATTTTCCGGCTTTTGGCAAAAATTATGTGAACTGACCTATATGCCGGGCCGGCAGAGGAGAGAGTCCGAAGCCGGCCGTCGTTTCCCTTACACCACGAGCACGAAAGGCTTGGCTCTCTTGCTGAGCATTTCCACCTTTTCCGGAAGCGCGATATCATCAAAAGTCAGGGATTCCCCCCGGCCAAGGCCTTTGATATCAACTTCGACATAATCCGGAATATCCAAGGGACATCCCTTCAACTTGATGGCAGTAGCCACCTTCTGCAGCTCACCGCCCAAATCAACTCCTTTAGGGGTGCCGGTATATTGCAGAGGCACGGTGAAAACGGCAGGTTTTTCGAGATCAATCTCCAGAAAATCGATATGAACCAGACTATCGGTCACCGGATTTTTCTGGATCTCCTGGACGAGAACATGACGCTGGGGCTTTTCATCACCGTCTATCTCCAGGGTGACGACTGCGTTCCGGCCATGGATAGCATACAGTTTCTTAAACATTTCAATGGCGTCGCACTGCAACGCCACGGCATCGGCGCCGCCACTGTACAGCACCGCCGGGGTTTTGTCTTTCATTCGTAGTTGCCGGGATGCACCTTTGCCGAACACGGAACGAAATGCCGCCGGCATATTGACCTGGATCATGGGTAAACCTCCTTACCTCTCAATATAACTTGTTAATTGCAGTTTTTATACAAACAGGTAACTGACAGAATCCTCTGAATGAATACGACTGATCGCTTCACCAAGCAGCTCCGATACTGACAGCACCTTTATTTTATCACAATTTCGTGCATCTTCTCTCAGCGGGATGGAATTGGTCACCACCAGGGACTTGATGCACGATTGCTCCAGCCGTGTTATAGCCGGACCGGACAGCACCGGATGGGAACAGCAGGCATGCACCTCTTTTGCCCCCCTGTCCATAAGCTTTGCGGCCGCTCCACATAATGTTCCGGCGGTATCGACCATATCATCGAGCAGGACGGCGGTCTTGCCGGACACATCGCCAATGACATGCAATGCTTCGCATTCGTTGGCCCTTTCGCGGCGCTTGTCGATAATCGCCAGTTCCGCGTTCAACCGTTTGGCAAAGGCCCTGGTCCGTTCCACCCCGCCGGCATCGGGCGAAACCATGATGACATCATTAAAACTCTCCCGAATATACTTCAGGATCACCGGCGCGGCATACAGGTGATCAACCGGAATGTTAAAAAAACCCTGGATCTGTCCGGCATGAAGGTCCATACACAGCACTCTTCGCGTTCCCACAGCCATGAGCATTTCGGCCACCGCCTTGGAAGTGATGGGCACCCTCGGCCGTACCTTCCTGTCCTGGCGGGCATAACCATAGTATGGGATAACCGCGGTAATTCGCCGGGCTGAAGCTCTGCGCAAGGCATCAATCATGATAATCAGCTCCATCAGGTGATCGTTGACCGGCGGGCATGTCGGCTGCACAACGAATACATCCGTACCACGGACGTTCTCCCCTATTTCCACGGAAATTTCACCATCGCTGAATTTTTTTACTTCAGCTTTTGAAAGGGGTTCGCCGAGATACTTACATATCTCCTCGGCCATTTCCCTGTTGGCATTACCACTAAAAATTTTCATTCGATTTGGCATATCCCCTGCCTCTTCAGTAATGATTGCCGGCCGCGTAAAACGCTGAACCTCCGACAATGGGCGTTTTTCGCCGTTGCTTGCGCCGCAAGCTCAAATTATCCAACAGACCTGTTGCAAAGTCATCAATGTCTGGCTGGGGCGGCAGGATTCGAACCTGCGAATGCAAGAGTCAAAGTCTTGTGTCTTACCGCTTGACGACGCCCCATTCCTATTACCGACATAAAGGGCGGTCAGGACTGCAAGGGATCGACAAGGAATGTGCCCCGATATTCCCTTTGCAGCTCCTGCGCGCAGGCAGCAGCCTTTTCCGCCTTGCCCGCCCCAAACAATCCAAAAACAGTCGGGCCGCTGCCGGACATCATCGCTGCAGCGGCTCCGCTGTGGATCAGCCTCATCTTGAGCTGATCAATTTCCCGGTAATGGCTGGATGTCACCTGTTCAAGGTCGTTGACCAGCTCACCCGGCCTGATGGCTCTGCCGGCAAACTTGCGCTGCGCATCACCAACCGCATCCGGGTTATCAAAATAACGCAGGTTATTAATATTTTGCCCAACTGTCAATGCAAATTTCTCATAAACCCATTGGGTAGAAACGGAAAAACCCGGATTTACAACAAGAATACGAAATCCGGACAGGGGCACAGCCTGATGAAGTTTTTCACCTATGCCCGTTGCCCAAACAACAGGTTGCCGGGCGATAAAAAACGGCACATCCGCCCCGAGAAGCAGTCCCATCGCCCGCAGTTCACTTTCCGGGCATGCAGTGGCATACAGCTGGTCGAGCCCCAGGAGAACGGCAGCGGCATCGCTTGATCCACCTCCAAGGCCGGCAGCTGCCGGGATGGACTTGTACAGGGTGATGGCTACGCCGGTCCTGCCGCCCCGCAACCGATCCTGCATTTTTTGCTGAAATATCCGCGCTGCCCGAAAAGCGAGATTGGTTTCATCCGCGGGCAGATCACTGTCCGGGCAGTGCAACTGAATGCCGGCCGGTATTTTTTCCAACTCGACCCGGTCATACAAAGAAATCTTCTGCATCAGGGTGGCGAGATAATGGTAGCCATCCTCCCGGCGCCCCGTCACCCTGAGATACAGGTTGACCTTGGCCGGGGCCAGCAGGCTGACCCGGTTTTGCGACAGCCCCACTCTTTTCCTTCTATCTGTGGGCAGCGCTGTCTTTTGCCTTCACAAACCGCATCTTGAGATCATACAGGATATTGGCCAGCAGCTGATTCTCGTCCTTATCGAGATTCCCCGTGGTCTTGTCGCGCAACAGGGCCAGGGTATCGATGGTGTGCTTGACCAGTTCCAGATTCACTGTTTTCTCCCCGCTTTCCGGATGGGTCAGCTCACCGAGATGGAAAAGCGCCGTGGTATTCAGCGACAGGACAAGGCTGGTAAAGGTCACTTCCGGCATAACGCATCTGCCGGCTTCATTCCTGACCTTTCCTTCGGGACACGGTCTGCTGTTTTGCGGCTGTTCACTCATGACTGATCACCGTTTGCATAATTCCGACAGGCTCCCGGACAACCGGGACTGTTAGTTTTCGTATTTCGGCAGCTCCACAACCATGGCATCTTCAATATGCTCAAGGGCGCGGACCTGGCCCAGCAGCTCCTTGGAAATCCGGGCATCCGTATTCAGCAGAATAACATTCTGCCTGGATTCCTCCTCACGGCCGACGGTCATGAGAGAAATATTGACATTGGCGGCCCCCAGGGTCGTTCCGAGGGCGCCGATAACACCCGGTATATCTTTATTATACACCAGCAGCATTGGCCCGGAAGGAAGAGCTTCCAGGCGAAACGAGTTAAGCCGCACCAGGCGGGGCTCTTTCTTGCCGAAAACTGTTCCGGCCATCATGTTCGTCCCGTCGGTGGTCTTGACCGTTACCCGCATGAGGTTGGTGAAATCAGAAGCCTGTTCACTCCTGGACTCAACGACCCGGATGCCTCTCTCCTTGGCGATAAGCGGCGCATTGACGTAGTTAACCGCATCCTGAAGGATCGGGGTAAACAATCCCTTGAGGAACGAAACCGTCACCGGGTTAGTATCCAGGGAAGCCAGATCGCCATTAAACTCAATATTGACTTCCTCGACTCCGCCCCGGGCTATCTGCATATGCAGCGAACCAAGCATTTCGCCCAGGGTGATATACGGTCCCAGCGAAGCCAGAACATCATCACTGACCGAAGGCACGTTGACTGCATTGCGAACAACGCCTTTCAGGAGATAATCGGCCACCTGTTCGGCAATTGCCGACGCCACGTTCTCCTGGGCTTCACTGGTGGAAGCGCCCAGGTGCGGTGTGCAGATAAAATTCTTCAGGCCAAGGAGCGGAGTTGTTTCAAGACTTGTAGGCTCCTTCTCAAACACATCCAAGGCAGCGCCGGCGATCTGTCCCTCGGACAGCGCTTTATACAGAGCTTCCTCATCAACGACCCCGCCGCGGGCGCAGTCAACGATCATGGCGTCATTCTTCATGTTGGCAAAGAACTCGGTGGAAAGCAGATGATGCGTTTCCTTGGTCAACGGCGTGTGCACCGTTATAAAATCGGCCCGTTTCGCCAGCTCCGTCAGGTCAACAAGTTCGACACCGATCTTCTCCATCATTTCCGGGGGCATATGCGGATCATAAGCGATGACTTTCATCTTCAGCCCCTGGGCGCGGTTGGCGACAATGGAACCGATGCGGCCGATACCGACGATGCCCAGCGTCTTGCCGGAGACCTCCCGACCCATGAAGCTTTTCTTTTCCCACTTGCCGGCCTTCATGGAAGCGGTTGCCTGGGGAATGTTGCGGGCCAGGGACATGAACATGGCAATGGAATGTTCAGCCGCCGTGGTGGCGTTGCCATCCGGTGCGTTCATCACCACAATCCCCTTCTGGCTGGCAGCGGGGATATCGACATTATCCAGGCCGATGCCGGCGCGGCCGACCACCTGCAGCCTGGTGGCGGCTTCAATAATATCCTCGCGAACCTTTGTCGCACTGCGGATAACAAGTCCATCGTACTGAGGGATGATTGCCTTCAGTTCTTCTGGCGGCAGGCCGGTTTTAACGTCTACTTCAAGGCCGGCGTCCCGGAGAATTTTTTCTCCAACGGGCGCCAGATTGTCACTGATCAGTACCTTCATTACTCTCCTCTTGGAACCTGTTATTGCATATATACTCATTGATTTTTAGACAAGAAAGAGGAAATATAACGTTAATCCGTACAGACGACAACAAGAAATTATGTCCGGCCCTCAGCGTCAGGTCATGGTGTTTTTCCATGGGGAAAGGAGCTTCTGCCTTGAATAAACCACTGTGACACGATATAAAGGCCTCGACTGAAGGCTGCACGATCAGCAAAAAAATGAACCATCCGGGTTTACCACCGGATGCCCTGATAAAAGAGGAATACCCATGACTGAAGTCCGCGTCCGCTTTCCACCCAGCCCCACCGGTTACCTGCATATCGGCGGCGCCCGCACCGCCCTGCTCAACTGGCTGTACGCCAGAAAGACCGGGGGCAAATTCATCCTGCGTATCGAAGATACCGATGCCGAACGCTCGACCCAGGAGTCCATAGAGGGCATCCTCGACGGTCTGCGCTGGCTCGGCCTGGACTGGGACGAAGGCCCTTACTTTCAGACCGAGTATGCCGAAGATCATATACGGGCCGCGCAGGAACTGATGCAATCCGGTCATGCCTACAAATGCTTCTGCACCAAGGAAGACCTGGACGCAAAGCGTGAAGCGGCAATGGCCGCCAAAAAGGACGTTCGTTATGACGGCGCCTGCCGCAACCTGAGCCCCGAGGAAATTGCGGACAAGGAAGCAGCAGGGATCCCCTCGGTGGTCCGCTTCAGGGTGCCGGAAAAACAGGGCAACGCCGGCTACGACGACAAGGTGCTTGGCCGCATCGAACAGTCCTACAGCGAAATCTCCGACTTTGTCATTGTTCGCTCCAATGGAAATCCCCTCTACCTGCTCTGCAATGTGGTGGACGATATCCGTGACCGGATAACCCATATCATCCGCGGGCAGGACCATAAAGACAATACCATCCGCCAGGTCCTGCTGTACGAGGCTCTGGGCGCGTCAATCCCGGTTTTCGCCCACATGCCGCTCACCCTGGACACGCAAAAGGCCAAAATTTCCAAACGCAGTCATGGCGAGATTGTGGCGGTTCAGTGGTACCGGGCCAACGGCTTTCTTCCCTGGGCCGTGGTCAACTTTCTCTGCCTGCTCGGCTGGTCCCCCGGGGACGACCGGGAAATATTCTCCAGGGAGGAGCTCATCGAAGCCTTCACCCTGGAGCGCATTAACAAGTCCAATGCCATATTCAATTACCGTAAAGATGACCCGAAATTCATCACCGACCCGAAACTGCTCAACATCAACGCTCATTACCTGCGTGCCATGCCCCTCGACGAACTGGGCGCTCTGGTAAAAAAAGAGCTTGAAGCGGCCAGCATCTGGAACGAAGCCTATGATTCCTCCCGGGAACAATGGTATCTCAAGACCCTGGACCTCATCCGGGAGCGGTTCTACACCCTGAAGGATTTTGTCACCCTGGGCCGGGCCTACTTTGCCGAGGACTACAGGATTGACGAAAAACCGCTGAAAAAAAATATTCTCAAGCACCCGGACCTCAGGCAATGGTTCCCCATGCTGGCGGACCGGTTTGCTGCGCTGGATGCCTTTGACAAGGAAACAGCCGAAGCCGCCACCAGGCAGCTGGCCGAGGAGCTGGACATCAAACCGGGTATTCTGATCAACGGCATGCGGACCGCGCTGACCGGCCAGTTGGCCGGCCCAAGCATGTTTGACGTGCTGGAGACTTTAGGAAAAGACCGGGTTGTGCAACGACTGCGCAACAGCAACCGCCTCTTTGAGACCACAGAAGGATAACAGGGAACAATCATGCCAAAAACCACTGGTAACGAACTTCCATCCCTTGATGAAGGAAGCAGGAAACTGGATTTCATCCGGGCCATCATTGCCGAGGACCTCAAATCCGGCAAACACCGGCAGGTAGTCACCCGTTTCCCCCCGGAACCCAATGGCTTCCTCCACATCGGCCATGCCAAATCGATCTGCCTCAACTTCGGCATTGCCCGGGAAAACAACTCAATCTGCCACCTGCGCTTTGACGATACCAACCCAGGGAAGGAATCCACCGAATATGTCGAGGCCATCAAGACCGATGTGCACTGGCTGGGATTCGACTGGGGAGAGCACCTTTACTATGCCTCCGACTATTTTGACCGGCTTCATGACTATGCCGTCCAGCTCATCAACATGGGCAGGGCTTACGTCTGCGATCTGAGCGGAGACGAGATCCGCGAACAGCGCGGAACCCTGACCGAACCGGGAAAGCAGAGCCCGTACCGCAACCGCTCGGTTGAAGAAAATCTTACCCTTTTCAGCCGCATGCGAAACGGTGATTTTGCCGATGGCGCCTGCGTCCTGCGGGCAAAAATAGACATGGCCTCACCAAACATCCTCATGCGCGATCCGGTGCTCTACCGTATTCTCAAAACCAGCCATCACCGGACCGGCGACAAGTGGTGCATCTACCCGATGTATGACTTCACCCACTGCCTTTCCGACATGATTGAAGGCATAACCCATTCACTCTGCACCCTGGAGTTTGAAAACAACCGGCCGCTGTACGACTGGGTCCTCTATACCCTGCAGACCCCCTGTCACCCCCGGCAGATCGAATTCGCCCGGCTCAACATCAACTATACGGTGATGAGCAAACGCAAACTGCTGCAGCTGGTCAACGAAGGCCATGTCAGCGGCTGGGACGATCCGCGCATGCTGACCATCTCCGGGCTCCGCCGCCGCGGCTACACGCCGGCGTCCATCCGCGGCTTCTGCGACACCATCGGTGTCGGCCGCAAGGAATCATGGATCGACATGGGTGTGCTGGAAAACGCGGTCCGGGAAGACCTGAACGATACCGCGCCGCGGGTCCTCGGGGTGCTCAAGCCGCTGAAGGTAGTGATCACCAACTACCCGGAGGACCGGGAAGAGGAATTTATCGCCCAGAACCATCCCAAGGACCCGGACATGGGAACAAGAACGGTGCCTTTCTGCCGGGAACTGTTCATAGAGGCGGATGACTTCATGGAAGACCCGCCCAAAAAATTCTTCCGTCTGGGACCGGGCCGCGAAGTACGGCTGCGTTATGCCTATCTCGTCACCTGCCGGGAGGTTGTCAAGGATGACAAAGGTGAAATAATCGAACTCCACTGCACCTATGACCCTGAAACCCGCGGAGGTTCAGCGCCGGACGGACGCAAGGTCAAGGGCACCATCCACTGGGTCTCGGCCCGGCACGGGATCCCTGCCGAGGTTCGCCTGTACGACCGCCTTTTCACCGTTGAGCACCCGGACATGGACAAAGAAAGGGACTTCAAGGAATTTCTTAATCCAACATCACTTGAAGTACTTGACAACTGCGTACTTGAGCCATCGCTCAAAGACGCCTCGCCGGACAACCGGTACCAGTTTGAGCGCCAGGGCTACTTCTGCCTTGATGCCGGAGACTCATCGCCGGACAAGCCGGTCTTCAACCGCATCGTCACCCTGCGCGACACCTGGGCAAAAATGACCGGAAAAAGATAATACCTGGATGGAGCAGGAACAAAAGCTTTTTTGCAAGGATCATTAACGCCGAATAAAAAACTTTTCAACACCTGTCATCATGGACATACATAAGTGATCCAGGCAGGGAGGAACCCCTATTCCCGTGCCCTACTCATTTGTGCCGTGGATAATGATACCATCGGAACCAACCGTAAAAATATCAGTGGTTTCCATGCTGCCCCAAACACTCTTCAGTGAGCTGTCAGAGCCAAAATCAACAACCTGCACACTATTGCCGTCATAGTAAATAAATGTATCATCCTGGCCGACGGCAAAGACGTCGGTTTCCGAACTGCACCACAAGCCATACAGATTGCTGCCCGTTGCCGATTCCAGAAACCTCCAGCCCAAGCCGTTATACTGCAGGAACGTTCCTCCCTGTCCCACAACAAACACGCTGGTCTCGGAACAGCCTCGAACACTGTACAGATCATTGGTTGTCGGAGACGCCATGGAGCGCATGGCAATGCCGTCATAATGAAGCATTATCCCGCCCTGTCCGACCAGATACACATCGTCTGCCGAGCGGCCCCAGACACTGTACAGATCCTCCTTGACCTTATTTTTAATACTGGCCCAGCCGGTTCCATCATAGTTGAGGAAGGTACCGCGCTGACCGACAGCGTACATCTCTGCCTGCGCGGCGCCCCACACATCGTACAGCGTCCTGCTGGTCGGAGAAGCCATGGCGTCCCAATCCAGGCCGTTATATCGGAGAATAGCTCCTCCCGTACCGACGGCAAATATATCGGTGATCCGCCCACCCCGGATACTGTTCAGCGTGGTTGTTACCGGAGAGTCCATGGCATCCCATTCATATCCATCATAATGCAGGATCGTTCCCAGCATGCCGACGGCATAAACATCCGAGGCTGAGCGGCCCCAGACACTGTTCAAACCTTCAAGAGCGGCTACCAGTGACTGCCACTTCCCACCGTCATGGTAAAGTAGAGTCAGATCCTGACCTGCAGCGAAAACTCCTGTTTGCCAACTGCCCCAAACGCAGTTAAGATCTTTTACCGTCGGGGAGTTCATTGCACTCCAGCCTTGACCGTCATGGTGGATGATCGTGCCGGCTGAACCCACAGCATAGATGTCGGAAAAAGAGGTTCCCCAAATCCCCTTCAGATGCCTGGTAGTCGGCGAGTCCACCTTATTCCATTTCTTGGCGCCGCTTTTGAGAACAATCCCATCCCGGCCGACGGCATAGACCTCGAAACGTGAGCTTCCCCACACACCATACAGATCATTTTTGGTGGCGGATTTCACCGTGCGCCACCGGGCGCCGTCATAACTGGCTATGGTGCCCCGTTCCCCAACAACATAGATAGCGATATTATTGGTGCCGGCATCAAAAATTCCCCAGATTCCATGGAGATCATTATTGGTCGGCGATTCCATCTCGGTCCAGTTGGCCCCGTTGTAATGGAAAATGACCCCATGCTGGCCCACGGCATAGACATCAAGTGGCGAGAATCCCCATACGCCCTGCAGATCAGTGCCAAGCGAGGCCATGACGTTCCAGTCTATGCCGTCATAATGCACAATGACGCCGCCGGAACCCACCGCAAAAACATCAACCCCATTACTGTCCGGATCAATGCTTCCCCATACCCCGAACAGATCCTCCTCGGTGTTGGCATCCATAAAACTCCAGTCCGTGCCGTCATGATGGAGGATCATGCCGTCCTGCCCGACGGCAAACACCTGTGGCGAGCCGGCATCCGTCCAGACACCGTTCAGGTCTGCCGAAGGAAGTTTGTCCCCCAGAGTCCACGCCATTTCATCAAACATACGGTCTTCAGGCGTCGGCCCTTCTCCTCCGCCGGGAGGAGCGAGGAGGGTCAATGTAACCTCTATAGCAGCGGGGCTGGCAAAAGCGTCCAGACCTGTCACGGTAATTACGCCCGTATATGTGCCGGCGGCCAGTGACGTTACATCCGCCAGCACTGTCACCTTGTCGCCCCCGGAGCCGGAACCTGCGATAATCCCTGATACCGTGCTCATGGATATCCAGGGATGGCTGGCAGCAGCGTTCCAGCTCAGGGTCGCCGAGCCCCCATTGGCAACGGTAAAGTATTGGGGAACAGGTGTGGTTCCGACTTCGGAAACAAAAGACAATGAACCGGGCATGACAGATACTATGGAGGAAGGGTGTATCGTCAGCGCAACGTCGACGACCTCTTGCATTCCGGTATCCCCGATGAAAAGAATGCTTCCTTTATGAACACCCGGCTCCAGGCCGGTTTTATTTACTTTGACATGCAGCCTGTTTTCCTTCCCCGGCATAACAATGCCGTTGGAATGGGATAAACCGGAAAGGCTGATCCAGCTTTCATCTGCGGCGGCCTGCCAGTGCAGGGACATGTTGCCGATATTGGTTACAGTTATTGCCTGCCTGGCCGGATTTTCTCCACCTTCCTCGGCTTCAAAAGACAAGACGGATGGATCAATCTCCATACCCACATACCCGTAGACTCCCTCCTCATAAAGGCCATACACTTCAACGGTGCCGGTCGTATGCGAGGCGATATAGAGTTTATTGGCCGCACCTGCCGCCAACCCCATCGGTATCATAAAGAGATCGTCAACCAGGTCATTGACAAAACCTATATAGTCGCCGTTATTTTCATAGACAAGGACCATATTCAGCTGGGAATCCGATACATAGATTCTGCTGCGCGAGTCTGTGGTTATTCGCTGCGGCCACAGCAGCTGCCCTGCTTCTTCTCCATAATTACTGAAGCTGCGGCGATAATTACGGTTCAGGTCAAAAAACTGAACCCGGGCTCCCCCCGCACTGTCAAGAACCACTATTTCCCGGGCCGCGGCATCAATGGCAATGGAGAGAGGCCGGTAAAACTGGCCGTCGCCGGTCCCCTGCTCTCCCAGTGCGCCGATCAGCACACCATTGACCGAACTGTATATCCCGACGGCATGCTTCCATTTATCCACCACATAGACGTTTCCGGCCGGATCAATGGCAATATCGTTGGGCTGGCTGAATTCCCCGTCTCCTTTGCCAAGTTTGAAGAGCAGGTTGCCATCTGGATCAAAAACCGCAACATTGCCGCTATTATTGTTGCCGACATATATCCTGCCCCCTGCATCCACGGCCACACTGACAGGTTGGGCCAGCCCGCTGACACTGCGCAGCAGACTGCCGCCGGAACTCAGGACAACAACCCGGCCGGCATACGAATCAGCAATATATACTCGACCTTCTTGATCGAGAGCGACATCAGTGGGTGATGTTATATATCGGGAGAGCGGGGCCAGCCTCTCCACGTTGGACATGTTGTCCGGAGGGGGAGCGGATTCCTCTCCTCCACCCAGGTCCAACCCCATTCCCATGGCTGACCCGCCGAGGCAAAGCATGAGCAGGGCGATCATCACTGCAAGTCGTTGGCATCTTCTTCCAGCCTTGGTAATCTGCCGTATTATTGCCGCTGTTTTCATTGCCTGTTTACCTCACGTCTCTATTGCTGCTCCCAAACCGCTGCCTGCCCGATATCCTCTGACATAAAGGATCTCCGCATATTCTGATTCGGAAGTTCCGTACAATTATCTTTATTGCTTTTGCGCGACCTATTCCTTTTCATCCGCACCCAGGTCAATGCCCGAACCCAGGGGCCTGGCATCGCCATCAATATCGTCCGATGGAGCGCCGGCAGCTGTTCCCTGGTCAACAACGGGCGATCCGGACTGGAGATGGAAATCTCCAGCCGTAGTCGGCGCGGGATTTGTCTCGTAATCAAAGGAGACGAAGTTCGGGTCTGTGGCTGTGTCCGTATAGGACTGTGAATCAACCGATCCATCAATTTCAGGGTTAATCTCCCCTGAGGAATGGTTGCCCCAGATGATGGAGTTGACAACAGTCTCCACCCCATTGGCCCGTAATCCACCACCGGCTGAGGCATAATTGCCACTTAACGTGCTGTTAAGGACATATATTGTCCCGCCCAGTGCCGGGGCAGGGCCATCATTGCTGTTGCCCACCCCGCCGCCATCAGCCCAGCTGGCATACACTTTGTTGCCGCTCAGGATACAGTTGGTGATATTTGCGGTTGATGTCGTCGAAGAGAGATTTATGCCGCCGCCATGGGACCAGGACTTGTTGCCACGTACATAGCTCCTGGAAATATTCAGGGTAGTACTTGCCGGGGTTGCTCCGGCAGTAAGGAATATACCGCCGCCCTTGCCGCCAGCGGCAGGTGTTGTCGAATTATCAACCGCTTCGTTTGCCTCAATGATGCAGTTGTCAATGGTCGAAGTGAATGCAGCGGAAGCGGCATACAGAGCTATACCTCCGCCGTTCTGACCGCTGGCTGTTGTCTTGTTGCCGCTTACAGTGCTGTCAGACATATCCAGATATGATGCGCTGGCATAAATTCCGCCACCACCGTTCACACTGGTGTTGTTGCTGACGGTGGCGCCAATAATGGTCAAGGATGAGGTATCGCTGTAAATACCCCCGCCGGACTGCCCTGCCGTGTTGGCATCAATTTCCGTATTCAGGATTGTTGCCGCAGAACCGCCTGCAACTGATATTCCTCCTCCATCATCAACCGCGGAATTACCTGTTACAATACAATCCGAAATGGTGGGAGCGGACGACCCGAGAATATTCAACCCGCCGCCGTCACCATTCCACGGATCAAAAGAATAAGTTCCGGCGCCGTTCTGAATGGTAAAACCATCTATGGTGGAACTGTCGCCATTCCTTACCAGGACAGTAGATTGATTCGTTGTTCCGCCGTTGCCGTCAATGATGGTTACAGAAGCCCCGTTTTGCGAGCGCAGAACGATATCCTTGTTATCAAGCACCAGATTTTCAGTGTATGTGCCGTCACAGACCTCGATAACCTGGCCGCTTGCGGAAGCATTGATCGCGGCCTGAATAGTTGTGTAATCAGCGCCGCTCGAACAGACTGTCAGATCCGCGGCGCCAACATCGTCATCGGTGATGGTTACCGTATGGACGGTGGTCGAACCCTGGGTTGCATTGGTCGGGGCCCCCATGGTGAGGACAACCGTTTCATCCGGCTCATCCAGCTCATCCGGGATAACCGTTACCTGGATATCGGCGCTCATAGCGACGGCAGGAATAATGAGAGGACTGCCGGTTATCGTGTAATCGCCCTCAGCACCCTCTGTTGCCGTCCCGCTGACGGTAAAGGGTACGGATACGTCTCTGCCGCTGACAACATTCAACTGGACGGTGACCAGAACAGTCTCACCGGTTAAAGGAGGATCTTTTTCAATCACTGATTGCGAATCACTGGCAAAGCTGACCGTTGGCAGGTCATCATCATCGGTGATGGTTATGATCTCTTCCGTGTCCGCACCTCGGGTGGCATTGGTCAGGGTGCCCATCTGGACAATGATGGTCTCATCATCTTCATCAAGGCTGTCGTCAACCGAGGTAACGGTTATACTGCCGTCGATGGAGCCGGCCGCTATGACAACCGGGTTGGCTGAAAAGCTGAAATCATCTCCGCTTGTTGCCGTACTGCCGATACCGGCGGCAAAAGGTACGGTAACGTCGCAAAAACCAGCTTCGCTCAACTGGAAGTTAATCGTAGCGCTGCCCCCTGCTTCATCGATGGTGTTGCCGGGAACAACAGAAGTTATGGTTACACTGGGCGCGGTTATGTTAACCGTCGAATCATCTGTGGGGGCCCCATACGCAACGTAGGTGCCGTCAGAGGCATAAAATCGGTAGCTGAGGCTGCCGTCACCGTCATACCCGTATTCCAGATCCATGGTCCTGGTGAAATGCTCACCGTTGCTGTAATCGCCATCGCCGTCTCCGGCAGGGTCCATGGCCATCTTTTCGCCGGCATCGTCATAGTCACCGTCATTATTCAGGTCGATCCAGACCTGGATAACTGTTGGCGCTTCATTATCAGCTTCCGTATATTTCACCCGGAATTCATAGGAACTGCCGCAGGAAGCGCTGTCCGGATGCACACCGTCAGTGTTGTAATCGGGCCCTCCGGTCCAGCTCAGCTGGGGTACATTTTCGCCTGCGATTCCAGGGACTTCATCGGCGCCAACATCGTATCCGTCAATCTGCGGCCTTGACTCGCCATCAATATCTACACCCAAGGGCGTTGACGGAACTTCAACATAATCAACCGCCGGGGAGATGCTCCGGAGATGGTAATTACGGTTAAGGGCGTCAATGAAAAGCGGGTCGCTTCCTGAAATAAGGCCGTTCATGGTGGGTTTTTCGCTGCCGGCAAAATAGGGATAATCATCAAACTCGGCATCGGTATCGTTGGAAACGATCGTATCGGTGATGGCGCCACCTCCATTGACAAAGTAGGCAATATGGCCCAAACCTGATGCAGCATTGTTCGACCAGGTGATGGAGTTTTCGATGATGAAGTTGCCGTTATCACTGAACAGGGCGCCGCCGTTACCGACAGTGGCTTCGTTGTGCGCAATGGTGGAAAAATTGACGGCAAAGGAGCCTTTAAAGTATGCACCACCACCCTGTTGCGCCTTATTCTGTGCCAAGATCGAATTTTCCATGGTCATCGGCCCGCCGGCAGCCATCCGGCGCAGACCGCCGCCATTCGTGGCGGCAGTGTTACCGGTTATAGCGCTCCTGTTCAGGGCAATGCTCCCGTTGCCGGTAAAAAAGATGCCGCCACCCTCTCCCCCGGCAAGATTATCTCTGATGGTGGTGTCGGTAAAGGTAACGTCCGCATCAAAGGAAGCGCCCCCTCCACTGCCGGTGGCCTCGTTTTCATAGATATCCGTGCGGTAAAAATCCGCACAGTCCCAGCTGGTTGCGGTAAAACCTCCACCGGTTACGCATCGATTTCTGTATATCATGGAATCGGTAATGGTCGGACAACCCGGGACGGGATCGTGAATTGATATTCCACAACCGGAACCGTCAATGGTGTTTTCATTGTCGTGAATCCAGCAATTGATGATGGTGGGCGCGGCAATGCTTATTGCGACCCCCTTGGTGCCGCCGGTGATCTGAAATCCGTCCAGAACGGCGGTCATGCCGGTTGCCGAGCCGAAACTCACGACAGTGCCTGTATCCTGAACCGTGGTGAATTCAGGCCCGCAGACTGATCTGACCACCGTGTTATTATCATAACGATCAAAGACAATGGCGGGATAGGTCCCGGCGTCTACTAAAATTGTTTGAGCGCCAGTGGTGTCATCCAGGTAGGACTGTAATGTACCGGCAGGATCAGAGGCATAAACGATTCGCGGACCAGTCGTCGCATCAATAACGGTAAAGCTGTGAGCATCTGTTGGTGTGCCGGATGCGACATTGCCCTGATCATCATAGGCGACAAACAGGTAGTTCAGGGTTCCGTCACCGGCATAATCCGGAGTGAGAGTTTTTGAGAAATTTTCACCGGTGCTGTACAAGCCATCGCCGTCGCCTACAGGATCCATGGCCAGTTTTTCTCCAGTATCGGAATAATCACCGTCATCATTCAGATCAACCCATACCTGGATCAAGCCCGGCGGATCATTGTCAACATCGGTATAGTTGACAAAAAAGGTAAAATCAGAACCGCTGACCTGGGTGTATGGGTTGACTCCTTTGTCTCCACAGCTGGTGTAGGTCACCCAATCCAGCATAGGCGGGTGATCTGCCGAAAAGGGAAGCAGGGTGATGAATTTTTCAATTTCATGCACACCCGTTGCCACATCGGTTCCATCAGAGGCGTGGAACATATATCCAATACCATCATCACCGCCGACGCTGTTCAGCTCCAGGGTTAAAGTGTAGATTTTGCCGTCGTAAACCCAGGTGTCGCCGGCATCCGCCTCTTCCATGGTCAGCTTTTCATCGACGGTGTACGTCTCGTCATCGTTGAGATCTATCCACAGCTCAATGGGACTTGGCGCTTCGTTGTTGAGATCGGTGTAGAGCACCCGGAAGGTAAAAAGGGATCCGGTCTCTGCGCTGTCCGGATCAGCGCCGTCATCGGCGTAGCCGGTTTCTCCGGTCCAATCGAGTACCGGGGCTATCTGGCTGTATTGAAAAGGATCCCTGTCTCCATATCTGGTGCCGCCATGACAATGCGAACAGAGGTTGCCGGCAGAATTACCATTCCAGGTTTTCCCGTCGCTGACAGCAAGAGGCAGGTCCTGGGGTTCCGGAGGATAAGTGGTGGAAGAAATGTTCTCATCCGTATTCGTATACCAGATTTCCAGCCCCGGTTCACGGTCGATAAGCTTGCCGTCACGAAGCATTGCCAGCCGTTCGGACCCATGGACATTATGGCATACCACACAGGTCATCTGGCTGTTATTTCCTAAAGTGTAATTATAATCCGCCGGATACATCGTGTTTTTATTATTAAGATGAGAAAAATGCCTGTTTGTATTTCCGTCCATGGTATTGGTATTGCGATTCGACGAGTTAGTGAAAGGACCGGAATCGTGACAACTCACACATAATCTGTACTTTTCTACGCCGTTGTCACTTGAACTACTCCATGGCCAGGGAACCACCATGGGCACCTCTCCGGCAACAAGACCCAGCCTGTAGCCCTGGTAATATTCGGTGGAGTCGCATCCATCGCTGCAGTCAAAGGTTCTGGCAGCAGCATCAATATGCGTAGAAGAAAAGTCATGACAGGCGCCGCACTCAACAGGCTTGGCCGCTCCGTTGACCAGAATCGGAGGCATGATGGCCCCCTTGTAGGAATAGGGTTCGTCGGCGGCGAGGCCGTGGCCGGTCTTGTAGAATCCCCAACCGATACCATAAATATATGCACCGTCCTCATCA
Source organism: Desulfobulbaceae bacterium (assembly GCA_023544645.1). Lineage (GTDB taxonomy): Bacteria > Desulfobacterota > Desulfobulbia > Desulfobulbales > Desulfobulbaceae > UBA10518. The sequence continues at coordinate 29,025 of JAMJFO010000024.1, forward strand.
CCGATGACATTGGGTGCAGTTGTTGTTCCGGTACCATCCACCAGGTTGTTGGCCGCTTCCTCGTCGTGGCAGCCCGCACACCATTTCTCCTTCCCGGCCTGCAGGGTCCGGTCACTGTTATAGACTCCGCTGTGCCAGTTATCTTTTGCACCAATGGATTCATTGACGGTGTTTACCCCATTATATGTGCCACCGGGACTGTGGCACTTGTCGCAGATATCGGTTTGGGCCAGGGTATGCCCTCCGGTTTCATCCTGGTTTTTAAACAGAGGCATCGTATAGATATCATGACAGGTATCGCAATAGATCGGCTTGAGCGTTTCGTTGTAATACTGCATCGGCCCCATCATGTCGGAATGGCCGTTACTGTCATTTTCCGTATGGGTGGAATGGCTCCAGGATGAACCGGCCCCTGCACTCGTTCCGTCAGCCTCATCGTTGGGGAACATCATATCATCATCGTAGGAATGCCCCGCGTCATGGCCATGACACTGGGAGCATCCTCCGCCGGGACCGCCATGGATGAATCCGTTTTTATGGCTGTGACACCGTATGCAGCTTGACCCCTGGGGTCCATGGGTGTGATCACCGGCACTTGTGTTCTGATGATAGGTTGTCTGGGTGTGACAGGCTTCGCAGATGCCGTCGTAGGTGGTATCGCCGTCAGCATAGGAATTCACTCCCTCGGTCTGGAAAAGCCTGACCGATCGGACAATATCGCCTTTATCGAGACCTATGATATTTTTCAGGTTTATTTCTTTTCTGACCAGCTTGCCGTAAACAATGCCGATGGTGTTATCAAGCCGGAGATGTGCAGGATCAACCGGTCCGGCAATTACCATTGCATCAGAGGTGTTGCTGACAATCCGATACCTGACGGTGAGGTCATTGATGTCAGGAAAAAGGATATAGCCTACGAATTGATTTGTCTGCCAGGCAGGGGCACCAATCACCTCAATGACGAAATTGTCCGGATTGCCGGGATCCTGATAAAATTGCTCCATGGCGCCGCTGTAGAGAAAAGCCGCGGGGTCGGAAGCCTGCTCCTGGGTGTGCGGATCATGACAAACCCAGCATTCAACTGCCCATTCCCCGTACTCAGATTTGTTTCCCTTGAGGTAGGAATGCGTTTTTACCGACTCGGCATCATCATCTTTGTGGCAGTTTCGGCACAGGTTGTTACGGGGGGTATCTTCAATATCGCCGGTTGTCGGATCGCCTACCCAATCCGGCAGCAGAACTTCACCGCTGAACCCCCCGTGCATTCCATGACAATCATCGCACCCCACGTTTTCTGCCGCGAAATGGGGATATCCTTCCGAATAGCTCTCTGATGCCGCGAACAAACCTGTTGCCAGAAAGAAAATAATATTGAAAAAGAAATATTTTTTACCAGGATTCATGATTGACAATTCCCCTCAAAATTACCCATTCGGATGCAATTCGATAAAGTCGACCCCTTTGCATCTTCAACAAAAATCTGCATTACCCAGCACCAATAAATTTTCACAAAATTGCCGATATATATAAATACTATAGTGGAAAACAGACCCACTTGGTATGCGACAAATGGTCGCACGAAAGGGTGTTGCGTAAACCCGCCTTAAATGATTCTGAAGAGAAATAAACGAAAGAAAAGTCAGGATTATTCATCATTTGCAATCACCCCCATAATCACAAACTTTGAAATATAACCGGAGGCAACCTGATATAATCTATTCCGGCTGACCAGAAACAATACTTGTCAAGTTTTCTGGAAGCTTCAACTTAACTATTTATAGTTAATTATAGCACCTGTTGGCGAAAAATAAAACATGGATGTCGATATTTATATCCGTTCATCCCTATTGTAGACCTCAATTATTTCAACCTCAGAAAGGAAATACCATGACAGAACAGAAAAACACAAAACCAAACGTGGCAGGAAATGCAAAATACGATTCTGGAAAATTCCTACAGAAACTGGTGGTTGTCCGCCTCCAGTGGTGGATGGAGTAAACCTGTTGCACGAATACGGTTCCCGGAAAAAAGGTCGAAAATAAGTTGGAAAGTTTGCGCGACGCCGTCAGAGAAACGATCTTTGACGATTGACCAGAACCCGCAAGATGGTATCCAATACCTCGTCGAGGTTACCGCCGATATCCTCGGCAAGGAAACGGAGGACGAAATACCCGTTTTCCTGCAGCAACCTGTCCTTTCGACGATCACGGCGATAAGCGGAAGGATCAGCCAGATGCTGGGCACCGTCAAGCTCGATCGCCAGGCGGGAATCGGTGTCGAGCAGATCGACCTCCATTCGTCCCCGTCCGTCGAAAGGGATAGGCAACTCCACATTCAAAAGAAATCTGCCGGCAGTTTGCGGCAGGGATTCCAGCCGCCGGTATAAAAACGCTTCGCTCGCGCTTCGGGCCCGGTCAACTCCTATGGCCCCGGGAGAGATCCGGGAGGTCGCATTGAGGAACAGGGTGGCAAGCGGCCTGTCCACCCCGTCGTGAATCAACCGCCGAACGCTGCCGGCATAATTTTGTTTCCAAAGCGGATCCGCTGGTAGCGCTACTTCGGCCGGCCAGCCGGGAGCAGCGCTGGCGGGGAGCTGAATAGTATAGCCGATCGCTTCATATCCCCGGCAGCGACGTTCAAACATTCTTGCCAGCATCGGCGCCTCGAGATCGGCGTAATCGTAGATCCTGACTTCGCGCTTACGGTCATGCAGACGGTGCAGACGCCCGGCATACTGGGCAATAATGCCCCGCCACGATACGGGCAGGGCAAGAAACAGGGTATCCAGCCGAGCTTCGTCGAATCCTTCCCCGATAAAGCGGCCGGTTGCCAGCAGGACCCGATTCCCGTCTTCCGCAACCGCGGCCAGCCGATCCCTGGCAGCCTGCAACTGCCTTTTGCCCATGCCGCCCCGCAGGACGATTACCTGGCGGACTTCCCCTTGCAAGCGTTCTTCCAGCAATTTGAGATGTTCCCTGCGCTCGGTCAACACCAGCGGAAAGCGTCCTTGCCTGACCGCCTCCACGATATCCTCACAAAGTATCCGGTTCCGTTCATCATCCGCAATCAGCTCGCTGTACAACTGATGGAGCGGGACAGGGGCATCGGTGTCCGCCTCCAACCGGGAGGAAAACGAGGTCGGGCGAACCAGCACGGTATGGGCAAAGGGCCGCGCCAACGCCTCCTGCCTGGGTTCAACACGATACCGCACCGGCCCGCATTGCATGAATATAATCGGATGATGCCCATCCTTGCGGACCACGGTGGCGGACAGCCCGGTGACGAACCTGGCTTTGGCCCGCCTGGCGGCAAGCTCGAAGCTACGCGCCGACAGATGGTGACATTCATCCACCACCAGATGTCCGTAGTCACCGACCAAATCATCGACCCGGCCCTTGCGCACCAGGCTCTGGATGACAGCAACATCCAGCGCGCCCGTTACCTTTCGGCGGCCTCCGCCGATGCGGCCAATATCCTCCATCGGCAAATCCAGGAAGGTCGATAAACGTTCAACCCACTGCTCCAGCAGCTGTCGCCGGTGGACCAGGACCAGGGTATTGACGCCGCGTTGGGCGATAAGCCAGGCCGCGATAACCGTCTTGCCGAAGGCCGTTGTGGCCGACAAAACCCCTGTATCATGCGCCAGCATCGCCCTGGCGGCTGCCATCTGCCCGGGCCGCAACTCCCCTTGAAAGGCGACCGGGAGCGGTTTGCCCGGGCAGCGCGCATCACGAGTTTCCGGCCGCACCTGCAACTCCTCCAGCAGGCGCGTCACCTCTTCAAGGCAACCTCGCGGCAGGCCGATATGATGTGGATAGTCTTCGGCGCAGGCGATGATCCGTGGTGTGTTGTAGATCGACCGACGCATTGCCTGGGCCTTGTAGAATTCCGGATTCTGAAAGGCCGCCAGACGCAGCAACCGGTTGCGAAGGCCGGGAGGAAGTTCCTCCTTGGCCAGGTAGATCTGATCTTCCAGCACGAGTTCCAGGCCCTCGGGCAAGTTCGTAAGGGGCGGCTCTTTTCGCCGGCGCGAGGGTGACAGGGACCAGGGCGCCTTGTCGTCTTCCTCGTCTGTCGGTGCAAGACGGACACCGGTCACTCCGCCTTGCGATTCCGCCTGCCGGACGATTTCCTCCGCCTGCCCCAGACCGATTTTTTGGACGGAGGCCAGGAAGGCCCATTGGTCCGGGTAAGGAACAAAAGAATCGTCGAGAAAAAGGGAGTTGCCCCGGGCCCGAGATTCCTTCTGCAACGGCAGAGCGATAAGATTGCCCAGCCCCCCTTGGGGCAGAGTGTCCTGGTTGGGGATGAACCGGTCGTATGAATCAAAGCCGATATCAGGCCGCTTCGCCATGGTCTCGGTGAGGAGAGAGGAGGCCAGTTTCCGGGCCAGCGCCGCCGGCATCGGTTGCTGGAAAAAGAACCAAACATGGCCGCCGTTACCGGAACGCGACCGCTCCAATACCGCCGGCACCTGCAGGCGGCGACATGTTTCCAGGAAGGCTCCCACGTCTTTCCGCCAGTATTCCTTGTCAAAATCGACGGCAAGCAGGAAACAGCTCTCATCCAGCAACATGGGATAGAGCCCCATGACAAATTCCCGGCCCGCCTCGTCCTGCCCGGAAAGATGCCAGCGGACCACTTCATCCGTCACCGGCAGAAACCGCTGATTGGGGCATTGAACACACTTCACCCTTCTCTTGTCGCACAGGCCCCGAACCCATTCGTTGGCACAGGCCGGCTGGTACCCAGCCTTACCGCTTTTCCGGCTCTCAAACCGGCGGGGGTAGACATCTTCCCGGCCGCGAAAGAGACCGCGGAACAGACCAATCTTGACCTCCGCCGGCGAATTGTTATGCACAATGGACTCAACCATGAGTTCTCAATATGCAGCTATTGCCGCTGTTTATAGCTAATTCCCTTCCGCCAGGCTGTTAACATAATTCCGATGGGCAAAAACAAGCTTGATTTCACCGTATGAATAATCGTCACCCAGGGCTTTTTTGATTTCACCGAGAGTCGCGTCCTGCATGGCAACAATTTTTTGCTCGATAATCTGCTTTTTCTCCGCGTCAACAAGCCTGATCACATCAAGCTTCCCCTGGTCGACGAAAAACCTCAGATGCCTTTCGATGGTAGACCTGACCAAGCCCCGCTTGGCGGCAATCCGTTCAACGGACAACCCGGACATGAACATGGCAAAACTTATCTGTTTGGTATCGCTCCTGTCCGACCTTTGCTTTTCCGGCGCCGGCTTCCCTGCGGGTTCCGGAAGCGCGACATCTGTTATGCCGTGCTTTTTGCGGTATGCGGAAACAAGCGCTACCAGTTCTTCGCCGTATTTTTCGGCGGTCCGCGCCCCGATTCCATGTATCTCTTGCAAAGCCGTGAGAGTATCAGGCAGGTTGACGGCGATCTGAATGAGAACACGCTGGTGCAGAATGCGAAACATGGGAAGTCCGTCAGCCTGGCCCCTCGTGGTACGCCAGTTTTTTAACTCCTGGAATAATTCAGGATGACCGACATCCGCTTCAGAGTAAATTATTGACTCCGCCTTCTTCCCACCGCCGGGTTTATAATTGATTTCCGCAGCGGAAATTGCCCGCAGGTAAGGGGCAGGAGCAAAACCATTCCGGCAGGATTGCACGGCGGCAAGTTTTATGACTGTTTCCTTGTGCAGGGTGTTCAGCGCGCTGCGTAAATTCCTGCCAAGCTCCTTGTTGTCGGTATCAATATGAACACCTTCCAGGAAAGCCATCAGAATTGCTTCAATTTTTTCTTGGAAATATCCGGATGCCCTGGTCGTTCTTTCCCGGATAACCGGATCTGATTCCGGCAAGGTATCCCGCCCAAGAAGCGCCTGAAGCTGGCGCTTAAAATTCTCGCCGACCACAAATATTTCCGTACTTGCCTTTTGTTGCAACGCAGGCAAATCAACAGCGCCGGGGAGGTGGACAACCTGAATATTTTTTGTCAACAGCCGGACAAAACGGTTCAAGAGGGATTGTAAATCCTTACAATCAAAGCATGCCAGCAGCAGACGCTGCTGATAGGCGATTTTCGCCGCTGCCAATTGCTTTCTGGTGGGTGGATTGCGGGCCGCGTTATTGGTAAAATCCGCAACCGCCGCGTCTGTTTTAACAGCTTTGGATGAAATTGGTGTACTGAGCACCATGCCTTCCAATGTTTTGCACCGACTGAGCGCCACGTAGACCTGTCCGTGCGCAAAAGCTGCCCGGGCATCGATGATGGCTTTCTCAAAAGTCAGCCCCTGGCTTTTATGAATAGTAATGGCCCAGGCCGGTTTCAGGGGAAACTGACGAAAGACGCCGATCTTATTTTCAACAATATTCCCGGATTCAGGGTCAACCGAATATTGAATGTTTTCCCAGTTGACCGGTTCAACAACTATATCTTCCGCATCGCCGGGACATTTAACCCGGATACTCTCGCTTGAAATCTTTGTTACCGCACCTATCTTGCCGTTGTAGTACAACTTATCCGATGAGGAATCATTGCGGACAAACATTACCTGCGCCCTCTCTTTAAGCTCAAGCAACGCCGGGGCGGGATAACTGTACTCAGGAAACTCTCCCTCAACCTCAGCTTCAAAACAGCGATTTTTCCCGGCTAATGCCGCAAGCCAGTCCTGGTTGATGGCATCCGCCCTGCGGTTATGGGTGCAGAGGGTTATAAACCTTTCCCGATCTTTCAGTTCAATATCAGGCACATGGCGCTTGTTGAGCTCCCGCAGGGAAACATGATCCAGGTTATTGTTTCGTACCCGATTAAGGAGCTGGATGAAGACAGGATCTGATTGGCGGTAAATATGCTGCAGTTCAATGGGGATCAGTTCTGTCTGTTTGAGAGCATTGCTGCTGAAAAAATAAGGGGAATCATAATATTGTCGCAGGATGGCCCAGTCTTCTTCCTTGACCACCGGGGGAAGCTGGTGCAGATCACCGATCATCAGCAGTTGCACGCCGCCAAAAGGCTCATGACTGTGCCGATACCGGCGCAGAACCGCGTCCACGCCGTCAAGAAGGTCCGCGCGCACCATACTGATCTCATCAATCACCAGCAGGTCGAGACTTTGCATGATCTCAACCTTTTCCTTTTTGATTTTTTTCCGGTGAATATGCTCGGCGCTCTCCTGTCCGGGTATGAACGGGCCGAAAGGCATCTGAAAAAAGGAGTGGATAGTGACGCCGCCCGCGTTGATGGCGGCAACCCCTGTTGGAGCGGTAACAATCATCCGCTTCGGCGTTATCTCTTTAACGCAGCGGAGAAAGGTTGTCTTCCCGGTACCGGCCTTGCCTGTCAAAAAAATATGGCAGCCCGTCTCCCTGATAAAGTCGCCGGCTAAGTGTAATTCCGGATTTTTCGGTTCCATAGGCCGTTAATTTTGATAATCCCCTGCATATAAAAACATTTCGGCGTCCCGCAGCAATTCTTCCATCATGCTTTCGGGCACCGACGGACATTGACTGACGCTTAATGATTTGGTGATGAGATCCGCTTCAGGCTGCGTCAACAGACCTTTGGGCAGGGCCTCGCCATACACCCAGACACCGGCCTCTCGCGGCTCCACCTGATCGTTTAGGCCGGCCCGGTCGGATGCCGCGGCAAGCAGCGAGGACAGAAGCAACTCCACGGCGCTGCTTGAGAGCTTCTGCCCCGCAAGGACCTGAGCGGCCTGAAACTTTTCCATGGCAACGCTCATTAACCTGGACGGCTTTGTATCATCCGTATCCCGAGCCGCATCATAATACGTCTGCCCGGCCGCCACAGGAGAAGCGGAACCCAGACGGGAAAGACCATTCAGGGTACGAAGGTCGATGACCGCGACCGGAACCGTTTCCGATGAGAGTTGAGCAGCCATACGGTCCGCATCCGCATCCACCTGGTCAATAACCGCCAGCAAACCGCCGCCCGAGCCGAGAATCCGTTCAATCCTGCTGCCGAAAGCATCCTGCAACTCCTCAACACTATGAGCAATGGCCTCTTCCAGGCGTTTATCAGGTTTATTCTCTCCTGCCCGGCCCTCACCTGAGCGTTCCGGAGTCGGATCAGCAGCCTCAACAAAATCCTGCTCATCTTCGATTACAGGTTCCGGCTTGTTGCCGCCCGCGTAATCAGGGAGATCCTCCAGTAAATTATCCAGCAATTTTCTGGAAACACCGACAACGTCTTCACAGGCATCCTCTGAAACGACATTATCAAAGAGATCCTTTTTATTTTTGACCATCTCGAGGATCCGCTCTTCATACGACCCACTGGCGACCATGGTTATAATCTGCACTTTTCTGGTCTGGCCGAGTCGATGGACCCTGCCGTTGCGTTGCTCAAGAACCGCGGGGTTCCAGGGCACATCCAGGTTGACCAGGACCGACCCGCTCTGCAGATTCAAACCTACCCCGCCGGCATCCGTGGACAGGAAGACCTGCACGCTGTCGTCTTCCCGGAAACGATCCATTAAGGCGCCTCGTTTGGCAGTAGGAACCCCGCCATGCAGACGGACATAACCGATGTTCATCCTCCGCAGTCGTTTTTCCACCATCCTGGTCATCAGCTCCCACTGTGAAAACACCACCGCTTTCAGTCCCGACTGTACACATGCCTCATCCAGGATTGCGGCAAGTTCATCGATTTTGGGAGATCCCTCGGTTTCCTTGTCAACCAGACCGGCTGCATTGCAGGCCATTCGCGCCTGTTGCAAGGCAGCCATCAGCCGATTCTGTTCGGTAGGCGTCAAGGGGCGGCGCTGGGCAATCTGCCCGAGATTCCCGGCAGCGCTCATGGCAGAGTCGTGCAACTCCATCTGCTTAGCAGTCATTTCGATATCAAGGCGCTGCTCTATTCTGTCCGGCAGCTGATCGTGAACCAACCGCCGGTCGCGCCGGAGCATGACCGGCGCCAGGCGCTTCCGGAGCACGGAAAGGTTGCGGTACCCCAGCACCTTGCCCCGCTCATCGGTCAAATGAAAGTCGATCATATACTTCCACAGAGGCCCAAGGACACCGGGGTCAACTACCTGCATCAGGCTGTACAGCTCTTCCAGCCGATTCTCCAGCGGAGTGCCGGACAGAACAAAAGCGTATCTGCTTGGTATAAGCTTGACCGCCGAGGCGATTTTGGTGCGCCAGTTTTTTATGCGCTGGGCCTCATCCAGGATAATCAGATCCGGCCGCAGACTTTCGTTAATAACAGAAAGGTCCCGCAGGATAAGCTCATAATTGATAATATGGAAGGTGTCCTGACCGCGATACTGCACGCCGCGTTTTGCCGGCGGCCCCTGGATGATCTGGCAGGAGAAATCAGTAAATTTACCGATTTCTCTCGCCCATTGCTGCTTCAGGGAAGCGGGACAGATAATGAGAATCTTCCGGACATTTTCACATGTACACAGCCAGGCCGCTGCGCTGATGGCCTGGAGGGTTTTACCGAGCCCCATGTCATCAGCCAGCAGGGCCCGGCCGGTTCCAGCCAGAAAGGCTGTTCCTTCAACCTGGTAGGGATAAAGCCTGGCACGAACTCCCGGGACCCTGCCGCTTGATCGAATCCGGCCGCGAATCTCCTGCGACCGTATTGTATGCGCATCATCGGCAGCAAGCTTGCGCGCATGCGCAACGGCATCTTCGCCGATGTGAATATCACCCCGTTCGTCGGCGATTTCCGTAAACCGGAAAAAATCATCAGGAACACGACCGGTAAAGCTTCCGGATGCATCAAAATAGTCATTCAGGATAGACTGGACGTTTTCCGGAACAACCGGAGGCCGATGCAGGCGGACCTGTGGGGCATTTTCAACATCCCAGGCAAGATAGACATATGAAAAGGGGGCGGGTTGCCCCTGCAATTCGCCATAATTTTTCTCTTTTCGAATCTTATGCAGCACAGCTTCAATGTGCTTGCAGGTGCCCAATTGATTGCCAGCAAAGTCAGGACAATTACAATAATTAGCCCGGCGATGGAGACTGCGGATAGTAACACGGTAACTTTTCGGAAAATGGGTGGATGACTTGATGGATGCGGCCCGCCAGACACCGAACCACGGTTCTCCGCTGGTTGGCTCGACCTGCACCTCCGAACGACCCCGCTTGACCCGTTCTTTTATGGCGCTGTCGGCTGCGCCAAGAAGTTCATTTACCTCACCGCATTGGTCGGCATAAGCGAAAAGCACTGCCGTAATATGTCTGCAAACAGACTGCCCCTGATCATCATTACAGCTGCACCGGAAAGCAAGGTCATCCTCCTCGGTCAGCCGAACTTCAACATCGCAGGGAAGGTCCGAGTCAGTATCCTCTACCTGCCCCCAGAGCAAAGTATGATCCTGATCTACCTCAATTACCCGGTTCTCCTTATAATAATTGAGTCCCCGGCGAATAGCTTCAGCATCCGCGATTGCCTGTAAATCTTCTCCGTCAAAAAAATACGGGTCTTTATCGTGTGTATTTACTTGAGTCATACCTCATCCCAAATTCACAAATTATTATAGACAGTTATTCCAGTTCCTTCCAACAAGCCAAGCTGCGTTATTCGCCTGTGGTCTACTTCAGCAGCAACACTTCCTGTTCCAGACCAACCCCCCAACGGTCCATCAATTCAACGATAACACGAACCTGAGGGTCATCGTTTTTCCTGAGCCTGGCGAGAACGGCGGTATTTTCGCTGATGAGTTCTCTCTTGCCGTATCTAAACAATAAAGTCTCCAAGTCAGGCGGAATGTAAACTTCTGTCCTGCCGGGACAAGCTGCTTTCAGACGCAAAAACTCATCCAGGCCGACAGGATCATAGTCTCCGCAATGTATGATCCGGGCTTGTTGCATTGCCGGGGAGGCCAGCCAGTCAATAACTTTACTGCTCAGCCGCCCTTGGGCGTAAATGGCTATATCGGCCCCTATGTCAAGTTTTTCGAAATTCCAAAAAACTTCAAGATTTTCCACAAAGGCAATGATTCCCGAAAATCCCCACTGTGTTTCCCCATCGAGACGGAGAGAGGCAACGCCAGCCGTTTCTGTCCAGCCGGCAACCGGCAGGACCTTATTACCGAAGTGCAGCGTACTGTTATGAAATCCACGCAACAAAACCGCAATCGGTTGAGCTTTCCGTGCTTTTTTTGAATCCCGCAACTCGGCTACGGCCCTGCTGCGGGATGATAATTTTTTATTAATTCCCTGCAGCCCGGATGGGTACGTTCTGGCAATAAATGATTCAAGAGCTTTTGCATCATGCAGAACTATCCGCCTTCCCCCTCCACTGGGTTCTGCCAGCAGAACTTCTGCATCATACAGACTCTGCAGGCGGGATCTGTCCCGAGCGCTCAACCGACTTTCTGCAAGATATCCTTGTGCCTGCAGCCGCATAAGTTTTTCTGCAAGGGAATCAACCGCCATCTTCATTTTTCCTTTCGATGCGCACCAGGGCGGTTTTCGGATCGAGCATGATCCGGCCCTTTTTTTCACGCAGAAAATAGAGTGAATCAGCAGCTTCCATTGCTTCAGGGCTTGCCAATACCGCGACAAATCCCATTTTCCGCGCTTCTTGAACAATTGCCGCCAGATTTTCCCGGTCAAGGCTGGAGGCTTCATCAAGATAGAAAGGTATGGTAACCTCTTTGTCTCCCAGCAGGCCTTTAAGGAGCAACAGATTAATAAGGACCTTGATGGTGATCGTCGTGCCGTTGGATTCAATGGAATCAAGGTGGGCGTAACGTCGGATTTGTCCATCAACGCTGGTTACCTCGAAATGCAGGTCAAAAAGATCGGCAAGTTCCACACGCTGGTGCTTTTTGAGCAGATCACCCAGCTGGCTGTGTGCTTCGCTGACAGCAGCTTTGTCTGCAAACAGGGGGGAGATTTCAGCATCGACCATGGTTTTAATTCTTTTGGTCCATTCAGGATGCTCACGCAAGATGAGCCGTAGCCGTGCCAGGTTTGAAATAGAAATACGCCCCAGCCGGCGATTGAGTTCATCTATCCGGGTGATAAGCGTTTGCAGGTCCCGCTTCAGGCCTTTAAAGGAGCTCTGAAGACCTGCAACCAGGCTCTTCCAGAGTTCCTGAACAGCATTTTCCCGTTCTGCGATGGCCTCGATTTCGGCGCGAAGATTGGCCAGTGTGGCGGATTCGTCTTCTCCAAGATATTTATCATACGTGCGCTGATTAATACCTTGGAAATATTCGCTGAAGCGCTGCGAGATTTCGGATTGCTCTCTGCTTTTTTGCTCATACATCTCAAGAAGCGATTCAATGTCCCGGTCTTCATGGGCAAAGGATTCAAGAGGCCATGAGGAATCCGGTTTGGACAGTTTCCTGAGCCTTTGCACAAGAGTGTCGCGCTTTGTTTCGATTGTTTTGAAAACTTGGCTAAGGGAGCGCTCTTCATCTCTCAGGGATGATTGCCGGTCCTTGAGCTGCTTTATTGTTCCATTCAGTTCTTCCAATTGATTATTGAGAGCACCTAAGGTTTTCTTATTCTTTTCAAATTCAGGAAGATCTTTCTGGTAGTTTCTATAACGGGTCAGTCGATCGGCAATTTTCTGCCACTCTTTTTGCAGTTCCTGTTTTTTTCTTTTTGCCGGCTCAACATTTTCTGCAGCATCATAAAGCTGTTTCTCCCGGGCAAGAGCCTTTTTCTGCTCCTCAATACGTGTATCGAGTATATCGGCATCACGATACGAAGAAATATCAGGCGGATTCAAGGAGGAGAGAACAAGGCGGATCCGGTGGTCATGATAAACGCCTTCCCGGACGTGTCCAAGGACATGTTCCAAGGTGTCCTTAATTTTTTGTTCATTCAGGAGTTCTATTTCATCTTCACCTTGTGTTAACCCCAATAAATCCGGGTTGATCAGCTTGAAAGCATTTTGTATATCTTCTTCGGGAAGCATCTGGAGGATCCTGACGGCGGCAAGACGGGAAAACTGGTCACGCTGCTTTTCAAGCCCTGACAATTCCGCCTGCATTCTGGATATCCTGGCTTGCATTTGAGGAAGGGAAATGTCAGATGCCTGCCCGAGAGATGCGTCGAGCTGTCCCAGCTTCATTTCCAACAGATTGCGCCTGGATTCTTCAAAATCGACCAGGTAATCTTGAAATTCTTCCGCACCCTTCTGGTGTCTTTCAATGGCGCCCAGGATTTTCCCAATGGACTGATTAACTTGTTGCTGTTCCCGGTCGCTTTCCTCGATCTTTTTGAAAATGGATTGTTTTTCATCTCTGAGCTGATCAAGGCGGTCTTTGATTTTCTTTTCCTGCCGGGAGAATCCATCCTCTTGAAGAGAATAGGCGTGAGAGATTTCCTGCCACAGTCCTGGAAGCAGGCGACGCAAACTGTCCCGTGCTGCTGCAAGTTCAAGAACACGCCGTACATCGTCGGCAATTGCTGTCAGTTCCATCAATTCCCTGGCTTCCCGGCAGACCTTGGTATATTGGCTTGAATACCCTATTTCCAGATCGATGGCACGTTGTTGAAATTCACCCTGGTGGATTTCCAGAAGAAATTCTTTCAGTTCATTCTGGCGAAGATGGGCAAGGCGTAGCAGATTACCAAACACGGCGCGAAATCGTTCATAATGATCGCGTTGTCGGATCGGCACCAATCCAAGGTTTATACCACGATTATCACCTAATCCAGTGAGGGCGGCTCGCAAATGGCGCGGTTCCAGCAAACGAAAATCCCTGGCAGCCAGACGGGATCGTATTTCATCCGAAGGGCGAATGCATCGCGCATCATCAAGATAATCGGCGGGATCATACATTCCCTGATAGGAATAACGTTGAAATTCATAACCGCGGATGGGTCCCAATCCCTGGACGCCGACCACCTGGTAACCGGTCTGGGTCAAACATTCAAACAGAATGTAACTGTTCTGATCGGGGAAGTAGTATTTTCTCGTTTCGGACATCTCCCGGGAAAAGTGCATACTGCGCTGGTCGTCGATGTAAAGAAACTGGAGAACGGCAATCAGTGAGGTTTTACCAACGTTGTTGGGGCCGATCAGATGCAGCGGATTGATTAATTCAATCTCGCCATAGTCGTATTTGCCGGAACGCACGAGTATCAGTCTTGATGGGCCGACGATGTTCATGTCTTTTGCTCCTCGGTCTGCGGAACCTCATGCTGTTTCAACATTTCCAGACAGAGGTCGAAGAAGCGATATGCCGGTGCGCGGAAACGGAATGTATTCTCCGTGAGGCGTTGGCAAAAACCGAAACGATCCAGTTGGCGCACAATGACACGTAAGCCGTCCTCATCAAGGATGCCGGATTCCTTGAGATACGCCCGAAAGCGGGCCGCCTTGAGATGAGGCAGATCGGGAATGGCAAAGGTCTGTGTCATGAGTGTGTCGACAATCGGTTGACCATTATCGGCGATAGACTCGATGAGGATAAGAACGAACAACGCCATGCGGGAGGCTTGAGGACTCAGGCTGTCTTTGCCGCGGAAATAAAAAAAATCACGGGGATGCTGCTCCAGCCGGAAGCCGAGATGCTTGAAAAGATCATGATAGGCATCCAGATTCTCCCGCAGTGATAAATATGTCCCGCCGTCTTCGGCACATAGGTGCCGCCCTCGTCGTAGGGCATCGAAGATTTCACTAAGATACGGCAGCGCAAATGGACTATTTGGGCTCATAGGCGTTTTCCTATTCGAAGAGGCCGAGCGACCAGGAAAATGTCGGAAAGAGCGTATCGCCGATCCTCCTCGGCAAACTGCATTTCCCCCGTATCACCAAGATAAATACGACCGTAAGCTCTCACCAGTTCTCCAGTGGTTGCTTCTGGATATTGCTCTAATAACCAGGCAATAAGGTCGGGAATCGGCAAGGAGGACTCCAAACGGGAATATAATTCTGACGACATAATGAACTCATGGACTAATGTCTCATCAGCATCAGGGAGAGGTTCAGGAGCGGTTGGCTCATATCCGTGCACATCATGAAAAAACGCCTCCAAAGAGGTATCCGAAAAAGTCCCTTCGATCCTCCAAATCGGGATGGCAAACAAAGCATCAAGCTGCAGGCCTGCAAGTCCTGCACGGTCGATCCTTTCCAGGGCAAGGGATGCCCCACGCACCAACTCACTATCCCGTTTGAGAGAAACATAGAGGGGTTCCACCTCTCTCATGGATTCATAAAAATTTTCGGCTACTTCCCGGCGAAATCGCAGTAACCGTGCCCGGCAGCGAGAAAATTCACGGTAAAGTGCACCGTCGAGGATAAAAGTTTTGCTGTTCGTCAGCAGACTGCGTTCTATGTCATCAAGGCTTGCATCCATTGCCTTTTTTACATCGATCAAGTCACGCAGCGGCTCCAGGTGACGGCTCCAGAGTCGATTGATGATCTCAAAGCGCTCCCGAATACTACGTTGATCCCTATTGGATTTAAGCTTGAGAACCTCAGCAATGATTGCCTCGCGATTTGCGTGAGAATCCTGACGAATGCGTTCTATTACCTGTGAGATGTCAGTAAGCGCCCGTGCGGCCTGGTTGTTCAACTTCTGGAGAGATGCACCATCCAATTCGCTGCGCAGATCCTCCATATCAGTCAGATATCCTTGAATAACTTTGGCGGAAGTGAGTCGGTGTTCACGAAGAAGAAATGACAGAAGCGCACGAATTGGGGAGGTGAGCTCGAAGGTGGCGGTGGCATCAGGGACCGGCTCAATGATGCCGAGGGATATAAGTTGATTGATGACCGTTGCGGAGCTGGGATCACCTTCAGTGCGAGAAGCATCAATCAAATCCCGCAGATCCGCTTCTGTCAGCCCAGTGCTGCAGTAGAATAGATCGATCAGCAGAGAATAATGTCGACCTGCAAAACGGAAAAAACTTTGAGGATTTGTAGCCATACGATTGATTTGGTTTAAGCAAAAGGTAAAGGTAAAGTACCAGCCTTGTTCTCTTCGCACAAGGAACATAAGAACCTGATATGGCCTTGTAAAAGATTTTGTGTAAACAGCTCCGTTGATCATATTGTTGGCATTCTGTCTTCGAAAATAATAGTAAATTGATTCAAGGATGATTTCCAGTTTCTTATCGGCATAGTCCATTTTTTCTCAATATTCTTCAGAGCCAGATAGAGCAGTTTCAGCATAGAATCATCATTTGGGAACGATCCCCGATTCTTCGTTACCTTCCGTAAAGACATGTTTACGGATTCAATAGCGTTGGGTGTATAAATTGCCTTGCGAATATCTGGCAGATAGGAAAACAGGGGGTAATCCGCTCCCGGTTCGCCGCCAGGATTTGCCGATCGAGGGATGGTTCTTGTTCCATTTTTCCTCGAACAGTTCAAGGTTCATCTCAGCTTCTTCAACCGTAGGAGCTTGATAAATGGCCTTCAGGTCGGCAGCGACCTCCTTGCGCTGTTTCCAGGAAATATAGTTCAGGGTATGTCGTACCATGTGAACCAGGCAAAGCTGAACCTGGGTATCTGAAAAAACGGTCTCACGCGCTTCAAGAAAACCTTTGAGGCCGTCAACGCAGGCGATAAAAATGTCCTGAACACCACGGTTCTTCAACTCGGTCACAACCTGCAGCCAGAACTTGGCACCCTCGGTCTCGGCAGTCCTCATGCCGAGAACTTCTTTAATCCCCTCAAGTTTGACACCAATGGCTAGGATTCTGTCGGAGTTCGCCCCCCCAAAATGGGGCGGCCACTAACAGACTCCTAGAAAAGGAAGTGCTTGCAAGTCGTCAAATGAATGATTGAAGGCAAACTGACAGATGCGGTGAAACAAGAGATTAGTTACAGACCAAGGTTGTCGAGACGGCCGACAGTATTCAATTTGTGGTCATCGAGGAGATGAGAATAAGAATGACCTTATAGACATATTTCAGCCTTATAAAAGGTATTTCTTTCCTCTTGCGCGGTAGATATCCTTCCCAGTTTTCCGGCCTTTTTTTGGGCGCAATTTATAAGCAAAACACTGCCACTTGGAGCTAATTCATGCTAATTACAGCTAGAGATCAAGCAAAAAGAAACACGGGGAAACAACCAAGGGATCAACGACTTGCATGATTTTTAGTGGTGCCCCCGGCAGGAATCGAACCTGCGACACCAGGATTAGGAATCCTCGAACAATTCAATTATATCAAACAGATACATACATTAAGCGCAATTTTAGGCGCAATTCGATCGGAGTTAGTTTCTCACCCCTATCCTTATCGTTAATTTTGAGATATATCTCAAAATTCCCAAATATTAGCAGTACGAAATTTACTCCCTATCCCACATCAATAACCATCTAACACATAAAATCTGGATAGTCTGCAGATACAGTCCCCCAAGATTTCCCTGTATAAAATCCTCAGATACATCTTAATTCTTAAATATTGGAGGACATGATGGCTAAAAATAATGGTGACAGTAAAAATTCCCTTAGTGATTATGGCATTATCTATTTATCAGGAGAAATATCTACCAGCACATCGGAGAGCATCTGCAGAGACATTATTGAGTACAACATTAAGGGTGAGGTTGATCACATACAGATGATTATCAACTCACCAGGAGGATCCTGTCCTGCTGGCTTTGCGATTATTGATATTATGGAATGGTCCGCAATCCCTATCTTCACAACCGGGCTTGGCATGATTGCCTCAATGGGTTTGCTGGTTTTTATGACAGGCAAAGCTGGTCGACGAGTTATTACCCCGAGAACATCTATTCTTTCACACCGCTTTTCTTCCATCTCAGCTGGCAACCATAGCCAACTGCTTGCGGGAAGAAAAGAGGAAGATCTGGAACACACCAGGATCGTTAATCATTATCTGCAATACACATCAATAAAAGATCCGCAGGAACTTGAAGATAAACTTTTACGCGATGTAGATACTTGGTTGTCCGCTAATGAAGCAGTCAGCTATGGCATTTGCGACGTTGTAGAGTCGGTAAAGATTAACTCTTAGAAAGATCCCATACAGGTGACATCATGATTAAAGAATGTATTTCATCGCATAAAAACCAATCAACAATGCTGAAGGATGGTGGATCAAGCGAACCTTCCTGCAGGCCATATTACAAAAACAACCTTGTGACCTGGTCAAGTAAAAATGGACACTTTTGTTAAGCGGCTTTTTTCAGAAGCCACAATTCCTCGAATTCTTTTGGGCTGACATAACCCAGATAGGAATGACGCCGATTGCTGTTGTAAAACATTTCAATGTAATCAACGATGTCTCTTCTGGCTTTCTGACGGGTCTTATAGGTTGAGAAAAAGACTCTCTCGGTTTTGAGGCTGCCGAAAAAACTCTCTGCCACCGCGTTGTCCCAACAATTGCCTTTCCTACTCATGCTGCTGAGCATTTTATGGGTTTTCAGCATTTCCTGAAAATCGTTGCTGCAATACTGGCTTCCTCGATCCGAATGAAAGATCAGGCCCGCAGCTGGGCGACGACGCCAGATTGCCATTCGCAAGGCATTGATGATCAGCGCTCTGGACATCCGGTTACTCAGAGACCAACCCACAACCTGACGGGAGAATAGATCCAGGATAACGGCCAGATACAGCCAGCCTTCGTGGGTCCAAATGTATGTG